>DBYK01000001.1 GCA_002310135.1 Caryophanales bacterium UBA1188
ATAAATAAAATATATATTTTTATAAATTTATTAAAGATACTTAAAAATATAACTATATATAGTTATTATATGAATTATTTATAGAATTTTGTTAAAGATTAATATACTATTTTACATATTATTATAGAATTATATTAATAGTGATTTTGAAATTAATATAAAAGTTTATAATCACATATCCTAGAATATAATTTATATGTATATTACAATTTTCCATTAAAATATTTAATTAAATATTAAAAGTGTTATAGTATTATTAAGGAGATTATATTTATGGATAATACTTTTGCACTTCAACATATATATTTTACTGATATTAAGTTTCACCAAGTTAGAGGTTATAATGGTAAAATTAATTTACAAATAAATAATAATTTTAATTTTGCTAGAGCGAATGATAAGAAATCAATAAAAGTGACATATGATTGTAATGTCACTAGTGAAGAAACTTATCTATCTTTGAGTTTGAAACTTGAAGGTATATTTCTAATTAATGAGGAAACTGAGATGAATAATGAACTTGCTCAAGCTATGATCAATGTGATTCATCCATATATGAGGAACCAGGTTCAATTATCTACTACTCAACCTGGAATTGTTCCTATAATACTTCCTCTTTCTTTCCCTAAGATAGAACTTAATAAAGAAAATGTTATATATGCATAATAAAAAGAGGCTTTGCCTCTTTTATTCTTTTTTAATTATATATAACCTGCTTTCAAAATCTCTTACTATCCTCATATCATCATTAATTCCAGCTCCAGCAAATGATTCATTCACATTTAAGCCTTCATTATTTAAGATTGAACCATTTGTTTTTAAGTCTAAACCTTTATCATACATCTTATAAAATTTTGATATTATGTTTTGAACTAGTCCACCATCTTTAATATGAATTGGAGAAATATAATTGATAGCTCCACCTAGAGTTTTTATATCTATTTTCATAGAAGGTGATGTGACTCTATAGTTAAATTCATCATGTAATCCTTTGATTTTTATATTTGTATAAGAATCAATTGGATTATTTTTTATTTGATAATCTGTTACAAGTGATAATTCTTTATCTTTTGAAATAGATTCAAACTGAATTCTTGAATCATCTCTTCTTATTCTATAATAATCACTATCAATGAGTCTATCTCTTATAGATTTATATAGTTCTATTTGTTTGATTATTTCTTTTCTATTTCCTTTGTTTTCATCTCTTAGGTCTATTTCATAACCAAATGCACCATAAACTGAGACGGAAAATCTTGTATCGAGTGATTGTCTTCTTAGAGTATTTAGACATGGGCTTGATGCGATGTGTGCACCTAGAGTTGAAATAGGATATCCATATGAATAATTATATTGCATATTCATCCTCACATATGCATCTGTATTATCACTTGCCCAAATTTGAGGACAATATGATAATATTCCAAGGTCAAATCTATTTCCACCGCTTGCACAACCCTCTATTAAGAGTTTAGGATATTTCATCTTTAATCTTTTAAATAATGAATAAAGGCCAATATAATATCTATGATTTAATTCCATCATCTCATCTTTCTTAAGATTCATAGAATAATAATCGCTAAATATTCTATTCATATCCCATTTTAAATAAGTACATTTTGATTCATCAATCACATAACATAGTGACTTGAAAAGATAATCTATGACATCTTTATTAGATAAATCTAATATCATTTGGTTTCTTCCGAGTGAATGAGGCTTGCTTTCTATTTTAAGCGCCCAATTTTCATGTGCTTGATATAGATCGCTCTTTTCGCTTATCATTTCAGGCTCAACCCAAATGCCAAACTCAAGTCCTAATTTTCTGATCTTTTCACCAAATCCTTTTAGGCCACTTTTCAGTTTCTTTTTATCTTCAATCCAATCTCCAAGGCTTGAAGTATCATCATTTCTTCCTTTAAACCACCCATCATCTAATACAAATAATTCTACACCAAGTTTTTTGGCTAACCTTGCCATAGAGAGAAGCTTTTTCTCATTAAAGTTGAAATAACACGCTTCCCAAGAGTTATTCAACACTTTTCTGGGAAATGATACAAATTCTTTATCTATTATATGATTTCTAATATATGAATGAAGATTTTGACTTAGCCCATTAAAACCATTCTTAGAATAACTCATTATAGCTTCTGGAATTTCAAATATTTCATTTTCTTTTAATAAATATTCAAACGTTTCTGGGTTTATTCCAAATAAAACCCTTAAATTACCTAATGAATCTACCTCTAATATTTCTTTATGATTACCTGAATAAATGAGATTAAAACCATATACATCACCTATATCTTCTTTTGCCCCATCTTTATACAACATAAAGAATGGATTAACTCTATTAGATGAAACACCCGCTCTTGTCTCATTCACATATTCACCAATCACAAGCTTTCTATCATATAAATTCATCTCATTAGCCCAGTGGCCATGAAATGACCTCACAATATAATCATCGTTTTTAAGGTCAAGGTTTAAAGAATATGCTTTTTTAAGCTTTATTTCTTCTTTATTTAAGTTTTTGATTGTTGCCTGTCTTGTGATCACATCCTCACTTAAAAATACGTTATAAGCGATTTTTAGTTCAATATTATTTTCAAAATCTTTTAATGTAATTATTAAAGATTCACTTTCTCCTTTTGAATAAGGCAAAGTTTCATATTTAATAATAGAATCAATAACATGAGATTCATATAAAAAGTCTGAAGTATTAGATGAATCAGGATTAATTAACTCTATCATAGGAGTTCTAATATCACCTTTTCCTAAAGTAGATACTTCAAGTGGAGTTACTTCTAAATACAAATCATTAAAATCTTTACTATAATTAATTCCACTACCTATTGGAAACTTAATATTATTTTCTAATGATTTAAGTGTCTCATCATCTACATCAATCTTCTTTCCATAATATAAGTGAATTAAATGTTTAGATTCGTGTTTTTTAAAAATATATGAAGTGTTTTTAGTTTCAAGTATAAAATAATTATTAATAATCTTAATCATATTACCTCTTTAAATAAAGTCCTGTTAAACAGGACTTTATGTTTATATTATTCTTGGACTTCAGTGTCCTTCAAATTCTTTTCTTTCTTTTCTTCTATTTCAGCTTCAATTATATCAAAATAATCTTCATCAACTATGAATTTATATCTTTGGATTAACATACACGCAGTCATAAAGAGTGCAGGGAGAATACAACATGCAATTCTAAGGGATATTCTTGTCCCATAATTATCTTTATTTTGAGCATATATTTCATCTGCGGCATTATAATTAGTTACTGAGCCATCAACATTTTTAACATCTACTGAAATCTTGAGTGAATATTTATATCCATCTTCAATAAAATCTATTGTAGCATCTTTAAGTTGAACTACTTCTAAAACTTCATTATTATCTAGTTTAACTAGATACATCTTTCCAACTGCATCAGTGTAGGCTCCATTAAATTGGCAATCATCAAGAATAGTGCCATCTATTACTAGATTATATTCTTCTTCAGTCTTATCATTACCTAAAGCTTTTAATTCTAAATATTTATTAAAGTATGCTTTAGCATTATTGGCTTCTTGAGCATATTTATCAAACATATTAGTTTGAGTTTCTATAGCTGATACATTTTGAGTAATCGCATAAAGACCTGAGAAGATTAGAGTTAATGTGACAATTAGATATTTGATTGCATCACCAAATTTAACAATTAAAGGACGCATAGTTGTGACTACAGCTTCACTTCTTTCACCGGTAATATATTCATTATATTCAACACAGTTATTTAAGTTGATTACACTCGCTGTATAAAATAGAGTATTAGCCGCAAATATTAATACTGAACAGATACAAAGGAGTACCATATGGAATGGGAATAGATCTGACCAACCCATAAGCGATAATCCTAAGAAGCCCGCAATTACAAAGAAGAATGATACAAACTGTATTTGTTTTCTTTTAAATTTCTTAGCTAAACTAGGATAAATTAGTTGTATAAATGTATTACATACAGCATATATAATAATTACTATGATAATATTTCCATTGTATCCAACTTCTAGATAATATAAGTTATAAATTAAACCTAAAAGTAGAGCAGTTGTGACACTTGAACATAGCATCGCAAGGCTCATCCATAGAAGTTGTTTATTATTGAAAATGGTTTTAACCATTTTCTTAAGTGAGATATCAGTTTCAGTTTTTTCTGCATCTTCTCTTTTGGCTTCTTTTACAAATATTGCGGTTATAGTTTGACCTCCCGCAACAAATATAGCAGCGATAATTGAGAAAATTGTATAAGCATTAAGTACATTACCAGGTGCAAGATAAGTTACCATCGCAGTCATCGCAATAGTTCCAAGGCCTGCGAAGAAGATAGTCAATGTTGTAATCTTATCTCTTCTTTCTTTAGTTCTAGATAGTGATGGAATCATACTCCAGTATCCAATATCATTCATGGTGAATGCAGCTTCCCAAAGTAGATATACAGCACAAATCACTGCGACATATAACCAACCACTAGGTCTTAAATTGAATAATACAATTGTAAGAATTGAATCAGCGAGAGCACCAATGAATATCCATGGTTTGAATTTACCCCATTTGATATGGCTACCTTCAATAATTGCGCCCATCATTGGATCGTTTATTCCATCCCAAATTCTACCTAATATACCAATTAATAGGGATAGTGTTGCAAATTGGACTGCTGTTAAAGTTAGACCAAATTGAACATATTGTAAGAAATATGTAGATACAAGTGTATAAAGCATATCTCTTCCAAGTCCAGGAATAGTAAAGAACCACTTATTCCTATTAAATGTCTTTTCATCTTCTATAATAGATGAATTTTCCATTATAGTTTCATTTTTTAATTCTAGATTTTCTTCCACATTTATGTCCTCGATTCTCTATAATTTTATAATATTAACTTAAAAATATCAAGTTTCAAGAGCTTGATGAATTAAATCAACTATTCTTCTTTTTTCTCAAGTTCAATCTCACTAATCAATCCAACAGTATTAGAGATTGGTAGACTAAAGGCAATTCCTTGTCCAGGTGAATTAAGGCCTACATCTTCATATATCTTCTTTAAAACAGCTTCTTTTATTTGAGTTTTCACAACTAAAAGAATGATTTCTTTATCAGGTTCTACAGTTATTTTGAAAAATTCTTCAGCTTCTTTATTTGCGGTACCTCTTGCGTGAAGTATAGTGCCACCAGTAGCGCCTGCTTTCTTCGCAACTTCCATAACTTCACTTGAGAATCCAGAATTAACGATAACCATTATTAGTTCATGTTTATATTGCATAGGAATCCCCCTTCAATAATTCACTTCTTTTATTGTATAAAAACTTAAATATTTGTAATCCTATAATGCTTGAAAGTGGAATAGTATAAGCTATTCCTTTACCATCTTTTATAGTATTGAACTTATTTTCAATACTACTTAAAATAACTTTGATTTTTTCAGATTGAACTAAACTAAATATCACAGTTTTTTCTTTGCTTAGTAAGCCTAACATATTTAAAAGTTCATTAGATGCAGTACCTTCTCCTAAACAAGAAAACTGCATATTACATTCAAATGATTGAATAAAATCTATATAGAAATCATCTTTCTTCCTTGGAACAATAGTCACAAGTAATTCAAGTTTATCTATGGAAAAATTGTTATTTGTTTTTTTAGAATTCTTAATTGTTTTTTCTCTCATAAGCTATACCTCGAAATTGATGATTTCTTCATCGCTTGCATCGAGCACTCTTCTCATAATAATAGATCTTCTAATGTTCTTAGATGCGATAGCTCTAAAACCTAATAGTTGAATTGTGATAAGTGGCGCTAGCGCAACCATTGCAACAATTCCAAAAGCGAATTCAAGTATCTCACTAGTTGATGCGCTTAAACTATAACAGATTCCAATTGCGAATGGTAAGACGAATGTTGAAGTAAGTGGCCCTGATGCAACACCACCTGAATCAAATGCAATAGATGTATATATTCTTGGGACAAAAAAAGATAATCCAAGAGATATCAAATATCCAATGACTAGAAAATATAGAATAGATATATTTAAAATAATTCTCAAGATTGAAAGTGCAATCGATAACCCAACACCAATTGATAATGCTATCATCATCGATCTTTTTGATACATTCCCATCAGTTATTTTTTCAACTTGTCTATTTAAAACGTGTACTGCAGGTTCTGCGATTACTGTTAGAGATCCAATAATGAAACTAAAAATGATTAATAATATATTATTATTTGATAACATTACTCCAAGTTTATATCCGATTGGAAGGAAACCAATCTTTGCGCTTGATAAGAATAACACAAGCCCAAAGAATGTATAAATTAAGCCAATTAATATTTGTTTCATTTTAACTTTAGGTAATTTCAAAATTGTAATATCTAAGATTATAAAGAAGGCAAATATTAACACTAAAGCTGGAATAACTTCTAAGATAGTATCAAGAATAATTTTAAATATATTAGAATCTATAGAATAATCATTTAAAGTATAATTTATATTATTATCTGAGAATAAACACAAGAATAATACTGCGAGAATTGGCCCAATTGAACAAAGAGATATCAAACCAAAACTATTTTCATTACTCTTCTTTCCCCCAAGTGTTGATGCAATCCCTACACCAAATGCCATTATGAATGGCACTGTAATAGGACCAGTTGTAACACCACCTGAGTCGAATGATAGAGGTATTAAGTTTCCTTTACCAGAATTGATAAGTAGAGCTGCTAACATAAATAGAATCATATAAAAGAAAAATAGTAACATAGATAAATCTTTTTGATATATGATCCTAATAATTGAAATAAGTAAGAATATTCCAACTCCAACCCCTACAGTAACAATTAGAAGTGTATTATTTATGATACTTTCAACTTGGTTAGATAAAACTTGTAAATCCGGTTCTGCAATAGTGATTAAAAAGCCTAACACAAAAGATATTATTAGTAAGATTAACAACTTCTTAGTCTTTGTTAGACCAATCCCACTATATTCTCCCATTGGAGTCATCGCTATATCAGCGCCTAAATTGAATAGGCTCATTCCAATTATTAACACAATTGCGCTTATAACAAACACTATTATTTCAGTAGAATTAAAAGAGCCAATTGGTGTTAATCCTAAAATTAAGACTAACAGTGAAATTGGCACTATTGATAATATAGATTCTTTCAACTTACTAAATAGCGATTTAAACATATGAACTCCATATTTATTTTATCATAATATTTCTAATGAAATATATTTATTTTATGAACATACATAAATATGTTATAATTCATTAGAAGGATAGGTTAAATTAATGAAGAAACTTTTTGTTTTAATTATATCATTTTTTATAATTTTATCTCTATCAGGTTGTGAACTTTTAAACCTTGATTTTTATTTTACAACAAACAAAAAAGCAAATGAAACTACAACTACAGAAGATATAGAGCCCAATACTATAACTCCTAATGATAGTGATACATCTTCATCAATTAGCACAATCACGACATCCTCATCTTTAAATCATACAACTACAAGCGGTGTTGCTCAAGATATTGAGATTAGATTAGAAAAAAATAGGTATGGTCTTGATACACTTGATGATGATAAACTGATCAGATTATATAACGCTATAGACAATGAAGTTAAATCATTTGATTCTAATTTAAAAAATGTAGGGAATGATAATGTTTTAGCTAATATAAGGTTTTCAACTTATGGCATAAGTTTAGAAGATTTTATGAATGTTTATTCTATATATTTGTTAGATAATCCTGATTATTATTATTTATCCAATTCCATAACTTACAATGCTTTTTCAGCTAATATCTTGGTAGATGGATATAAAACAAAAGCTGAAAGAGACGATATTAAAAATAGATTAAATACCAAATTAAATGAACTAAAAGATCTACTAATATACGCAGAAGATGATTTAGATAAATATATGATTATCCATAAATATATCTGCGATAATACTAACTATGCTTACGATGAAGATGGAAATCCATCAAGCGATTCATCCGCTCATAATATCACAGGTTTTATGCTTGGAAAGAATCTAGTATGTGAAGGCTATAGTGAAGTCTTTAAATTATTCTCAAATTATTTTCAACTTGAATGTATAAATGTTACTGGCACATCTAGAGGAGAAGGCCATGAATGGTCTATGATAAGAGTTGATAATAAATATTATTTTGTAGATGTTACTTGGGATGATTTAGATAGTGTTGGCGCAACTTATACTTATTTTGGGCTCTCCTTAGATAAACTTTTATTGACTCATTCGATTAATACTATAGAATCTTCTGGTTTAAATTATTTATATAATTTACCTCAAACACCTTCATCAAGAATAGCTATAAATTATCTATATGAAGATGATGTATTTATAGGTAAATATTTATCATTAGATGATGCATTTAATGAGATGACTAATGAAAATTCTAATTATACAATAGATTTATTTGAATATTTTGAAAAAGGCCTACATAGCACAAGAATATCTGGCCCTACTGTAACATTTGAATCAAATATTGAAGAGTTCCCTAGAGTAAAATCATTATCTATAATCTCAGATGCTTTACATAATGATACAGATAAATATACTCAATCTAAAATAATATTCAATAATGATGTAACACTCAATTCAAATTTAATTTTGGAAAATGTATATATTAAAACTAAAGATTTAAATATGAATGGTTACAATATAACTTTTAGTTCTTATCAAAATATCTTAGAATCGGAAAGTGTAATAGGATCGTCAAATGAAACTATATATGATAAAACATCTTATCAAGTAGATTTATACACAAATTATCTAGATATATATACTATAGATGTTTTAAATAATTATTTTAGCCTTTCTGCTAATACTGCAAATATTCAAATTCTTAATCTTAGAAATACTTCTACTTATCTTGAAATTTCAGATACCTTAGAATATATTTGTAATGATATTAGAATCACATCTATAAATACCTATAGTGATTCAAATACAGGAATTATATTATTTGATGAACTAAAAGAATTAGAAAAAGTTGTAATCAACGATATCAATATTCCAAGAGATAAATATAATCCACTATATATCCCATTCTTCTTACTTGGTGTCCATATTAAAGAGAGAACTACTATGCCATATTTTGAGATTACAGGCACACTTAATATTGTAGGAAGACTAATTACTGATAGACACAATTTAAAGCTTTATTATCAATTCAGTGGAAATAATACAACTTATACTACTAATGAACTTGGAGAAATTATTAACGTTGAAGATAAGTCTTGGGATCCAATAAATAATGAGGCAATTATTAAAGGTGAAAATATCACAATTAATACTTTGGTCGCAATTCATATCGATTCAAAATCGTATTCAATCAATACTCAAGATAATCTAAATAATTATTTGATTTATGACAATCAAACTAAAACAATTAGTCTAAATTTAAGTGAATAATGGAGAGCATATGAAAAAGATATTTATTATTTTTATTTCTTTAATTCTTCTTTTTACTGCGTCTTGTAGCAATGCTAAAAATACTAACGATTCTACAACTATAAATACTACGAATAAAGAATTAATAGGATTAAGATTAGATAGTTATGAAACAATAAATGTTTCAGCTGATTTCAATCTATTAGATGCCTTTAATCCTTCATCAGATTCACCAG
Organism: Caryophanales bacterium UBA1188; assembly: GCA_002310135.1. Taxonomy (GTDB): domain Bacteria; phylum Bacillota_I; class Bacilli_A; order Izemoplasmatales; family UBA1188; genus UBA1188. Next base: position 9,711 of record DBYK01000001.1, read on the forward strand.
TTCATGCTTTCCTTTTATATACTGATGGAACTAAGAATGCAATATCTATGAGCAATTATTACATCCAAGCTTCAGTGAATCAATCTAGTTATACACAACTTAATAATGTTAATCAGAATATATCAACTATTTATAATTCTTTATCTGGTACTACTAATTCTTTATCTATAATGATAATAAATAAAACAAATATTCAAGAAATAGCGATAATTAATTTAAATTTAGAAAATATATTATAACTTTTTATGAATGTACTAAATAACCAATACTCATATAGAAAAGCAAATTTTAGTGATATAGATGAAGTAATGCTTGTAATTGAAGATGGGAGAGAAGTCTTAAAACACCAAAATGGTGGTCAGTGGCAAAATGGATATCCTAGTAAAGATGATTTATTACTTGATATAAAAAATGAAAACCTGTATGTGGTAACACATAAAGATTTAATCGTAGGAGTACTCGCTCTTATTGAAGGGGACATTGAATATCCATTTTTAGAAACTGGAAAATGGTTAAGTGATCTTCCTTTTCTTGTAATGCATAGATGTGCAATTAAAAAAGAATATCAAAGAAATGGCTTAGGTTATTATCTCTTTCAGATATTTGAAGAAGTTGCTAAAGAAAAAGGTATTCATTCCTTAAGAATTGATACTCACCAAAATAACTTTATAATGACTCATATATTAGATAAATGTGGATTTATAAACTGTGGAACTATTATTTTAAAGCCAAATAAACATAGATTAGTATACGAGAAAATAATAAAATAAAAATCACCTAATGGTGATTTTTTTATCTATAATGGCGACCTGGGGGGGATTCGAACCCTCGACCCACGGCTTAGAAGGCCGTTGCTCTGTCCAGCTGAGCTACCAGGTCAAGCCATATAAAATTATAACACAATAAAAGTCGTTGTCAATTTGTTTTTCAATTTATTAAAGCATTGCTTTTTCGACTGCTTTATGATAACCATCTATGAGTTTATTTCTTTCTTTTTCAGTTAACATTGGCTCGAAATAACTTTCAATTTCTTTATTTTGGGAAATATCTGAGATACTCTTCCAATATCCACTCTTTAAACCTGATAGATATGCAGCACCAAGAGCAGTTACTTCAACAACTGTAGGTCTTTTAACTGTAGTATTTAAGATGTTTGCTTCAAATTGTAAGATGAAATTGTTTTTAGATGCTCCACCATCAACAGCTAGAGATACTATTTCCTTTCCAAGATCGCTTTCCATTGATTTAAGAACATCATAAACTTGATAGCAGATTCCCTCAAGAGCAGCCCTTACAAATTGAGCTTTAGTAGTTCCTCTTGTAAGACCACAAATGAGACCTCTTGCATCTCCATCCCAATATGGTGCACCAAGTCCTGTGAAGGCAGGAACTATATAAACACCACCTGAATTCTTAGCTTTAATTGCGAGTTTTTCTGTTTCTTCAACATTTTCAATTATTTTTAGTTCATCTCTTAGCCACTTAACTAAAGCGCCCCCCATAAATACTGATCCTTCTAAAACATATGAAGGTTTATCATCTAGTGATGCTGCAAGTGTAGTTAAAAGTCCATGTTTAGATTTAATGGCTTTTTTGCCTGTATTCATAAGAAGGAAGCAACCAGTGCCAAATGTGTTTTTAACTTCTCCATCATTTAGGCATAATTGACCAAATAGGGCAGCTTGTTGATCTCCCGCAATACCATTAATTGGTATTTTAACATCTGTGATAGCCTCACTAGTATAACCGAAATTATAACTTGATGGATGCACAGTTGGAAGTATTTCTTTTGGTATATCAAATAATTCAAGAAGTTCATTGTCCCAATCAAGGGTATGAATATTAAAAAGTAAGGTTCTAGATGCATTAGTATAATCAGTTGAATGAACCAATTTGCCAGTTAAATGCCATAAGATATATGAATCAATTGTGCCAAATAATATCTCACCGTTTTTAGCTCTTTCTCTTGCACCCTTAACATGGTCTAATATCCATTTGATTTTTGTTGCGCTAAAATATGGGTCTAACCTGAGACCTGTTTTATCATGAATAAGTTCATCTATCAGAGGATACTTCTTCTTCATTTCTTTGACACATTTTTCGGTTCTTCTACATTGCCATACTATGGCATTATAGATAGGTTCACCAGTAAATTTATCCCATAAAATTGTAGTCTCTCTTTGATTAGTAATACCTATTGAATCGATATCACTAAATGTAAGATTTGCTTTCGCAACTGCAGTTTTAATTGATGCGATTTCTGTACTTAAAATTTCAAGTGGATCATGTTCAACCCAGCCTGGTTTAGGGTAAATTTGTGTGAATTCAATTTGATGAAGTGAAACTATTTCACCCTTATGATTAAATAGAATAGCTCTTGATGAAGTTGTTCCTTGATCAACTGATAAAACATATTTTTGCTTCATTTTTTAAATCCTTTCAACATTTCTTGTTGCAATTATATCTACATTAGTATTGAGTACATTTTTGACAATTACATCTCCAATATGTACTGGAGCATTTACTTTAATATTTTTTAAGATTTCTAAGGAATCAAATATTAATCCTTTAGGAATTGCTTCTTTAGTTTTGACAGATACTACATTATTTTCTCCATTTAAAACACATACAGAACTTGTAACCATTCTTTTAGGATTTAAGATTTCATTTATCCCATATGTTTTTCCTCTTGGACAGGTATTTCCAGTAACTATTATATTGTTTTTATCACTATCATCAACAACTAAGTGACATCCTAGTGGACAATTAATACAAATAAATTCTTTCATATTATTCTACCTTCTTTAAATATACTAGTATATGTTTAGATGATCTAAGCTTCTTAACTTGATCTTCTTTCAGGTCAATTTTTTCCATTTCACCTGGTGCAACTACTGGTCTTGCTTTAGAAAATATTACTTCATCATCTGCCTTAACTTCAAGTCTTACTTTCTTAAACACATTTGACACTCTTAGTTTTATTGTTAGAGGATTATAATCCTCATTATTTATAATCAATTCTGGAACAGTATATCTAACTAGGCTATCAGTTTCAATTTCAGTTTTAGGATATACTTTTTTAGCTTTAGAATTAATATATTCATAAGCTTTAATGCCTGCTTCTTTAGCTTCTTCACTTACATAATCTACTAGGTCATGAACGTGCAAAACATTTCCGCATTCAAATACACCATCAATACTCGTCATCAACGAATCATCAACAACTGCGCCTCTTGTGATTCTTGAAATATTTACATCTGCACCTCTTGCGAGTTCATTTTCAGGAAGTAATCCTACAGATAATAATAGAGTATCGCATTTAATTTCTTCGCAAGTATCCATTTTAGGATTGAGTCTTTCATCTACTTCAGCGATTATTACTGATTCAACTCTATCTTTACCTTTAATTTCAACTACTGTATGACTGAAGAGTAGTGGAATATTGAAGTCATTTAAACATTGAACAATATTTCTATTTAAGCCACTTGAATATGGAAGAAGTTCTACTACAGCTTTAACTTTAGCACCTTCAAACACCATACGTCTCGCCATGATTAAACCTATATCACCTGAACCTAAAATGACGACTTCTTTTCCTGGCATAAATCCATCAATATTTACTAATTTTTGAGCTGTACCAGCAGAATAAATACCAGCACATCTACTACCAGCGATATTGATTCCACCTCTTGGGCGTTCTCTACATCCGCAAGCAAGAATTATAGCTTTAGCTTTAATAATTAATAAGCCATCTTCAGATAAGGCTCTAATTTCTTTATCTTTTGATAGATTTATAACTGTAGTATTAAGCATATATTTGATATGCCTTTTTTCTACTTCTTCTATAAATCTATATGCATATTCTGGACCTGTAAGTTCCTCATTAAATGTATGAAGACCAAATCCGTTATGAATACATTGATTTAAGATACCACCTAATTTGTTTTCTCTTTCAAGAATTAATATATTCTTTTCACCTTTATCATAAGCGCTGATTGCGGCAGCAAGCCCTGCAGGGCCTCCACCAATTATCACTAAATTATAGTTTTCCATTATTCTTTAATCCTCCCTACTAGTAGTTCAGATCCTTTTCCTTTTTTAGTAACTTCATCTAAACTAATATTCAATTCTTTAGATAATATCTCTAGAATCTTAGGTGTGCAAAAACCCATTTGGCATCTTCCCATACCGGCTCTTACTCTTCTTTTAACACCATCTAAATCTTTAGCACCAGGAAATCTTCTAATAGATTCAACTATTTCAGCTTCACTTACAACTTCACATCTACATACTATATGACCATAGAGTGGATTTTCTTTGATAGCTTCTTTTAGTTCATCATCATTCATCTCTCTTACATGTTTAATCTTAGGTCTTTTAGAGATGAAATTATATTTCTTTTCAAGATTTAAATATTCTTTGATTTCATTTGCGGCATATTTACTTATCGCAGGACTTGATGCAAGACCTGGAGATTCTATACCAATTAAATTATATAATCCTTTACTATCTTTACTAAAACCTATCACATAATCATCAGTATCGAGGTGCGCTCTTAAACCAGAAAATTGAGTAATAATTCCACCTTTTGGAAGCTTAGGTATAGTTAAAAGGGCACTATTCCATGCCTTATTTAATCCATCATATGTTGTATCAACATCATCTTTTTCTAAAACATCTAAAGCAGTTGGGCCAACTAGAATATTATTATGAGTAGTTGGGGCAACTAGTACTCCTTTACCCATATTTGATGGAAGTTGGAATAAAGTTGTGTGTGTGATATATGAGAATTCTTTATCAAGCAACATATATTCACCTTTTCTTGGGGTGATTTTATATTTAATATTTGAGATAAAATTATTTATTTTATCTGAATAAACACCACAAGCATTCACAACTACTTTTGAATAATAAGTTCCAAAATTTGATAGAACTATAAATCTATCTCCAAAATATTTAACATCTATTACTTCTTCTTCAAATTTAAATTCAACACCATTACTATATGCATTCTCAGCCATTGCGATAGCCATCTCATATGGCGATACAATACCTGAATCTTTTGCGTAAAGCGCATATTTTACTTCACTTGAAACATTTGGTTCTATCTTTCTTACTTCATCGCCAGTAATGATTGATAGATTTTTAACACCATTTTTCTTTCCTCTTTCAAGTAAATCATTCAACTTAGATAATCCATCTTCACTAAATGATAATACAAATGCACCATTCTTCTTATATGGGAATTCTAAATCTTTACTCAATTCCTCATACATTAGAGCGCCTTCAACATTGAATTTAGCTTTTAATGATCCAGGGATAGCATCATAGCCAGCATGAACAATTCCACTATTTGCCTTTGTTGTACCACAAGAAACATCATTTTCTTTTTCTAGTACTAATATTTTCGCATTATATTTAGATAATTCTCTTGCGATAGATGTGCCAATAATTCCAGCACCAATAATTATAATATCGTACATATCTATTTCCTTCTATTCTCAATATATTCGTATACTTCAATAGGAACTAACTTTTTGTATTCTTTAGATTCATAATTTATTAATTCTCTTACAGTTGATGATGAAATATGTGATTCATCAATATTAGTCATCACAAGTATTGTCTCTATTTCAGGTTCAAGTGCGTTATTGACGTTATTAGCTTCAAACTCGAATTCAAAGTCAGCACTAGACCTTAGCCCTCTTAAGATGAATTTAGCTCCATATTTCCTACATGCATCAACAGTTAGGGAATTTTCATTCACAACAATTACGTTTTTATAATCTTTAATACATTCTTTGATCATTTCAACTCTTTCATTATTTTTAAACATAGGAGCTTTACCTGCGTTTTGAAGTACGCAAACATAAAGCTTATCAAATAATTTAGAGCCTTTCTTTATTACACCTAAATGTCCTTTAGTTATTGGATCAAATGATCCAGGGTATAATCCTATCTTCATTTTATTAACCTCTATATATCAAATATATGAAACGACTTGCGGCACCAATTTTTTCTTTTTGAAATTCAAATCCTTCTGGGATATATGTAATTTCTTTTGGCATTTCGAGTATTATTTTACAGTCCTTTTTAAACATTTCATTCTTAAGCATAAACTTGATTATATCTTTAACTTCATTAAAAATCCTATATGGTGGATCAAGTAAAACTAAATCAAATCTTATATTCTTATATTTTCTTAAAAACTGTCTATAATCTCCATGGAATATTGTAGCATTTTCAATAGATAATGACTTAATATTTTTTTTGAGTACTTCGTAAGTTTCATCATTGATTTCACAAAAATACCCATATTTCATTCCTCTCGATAAAGCTTCAATGCCTAATGAGCCTGTACCACTAAATAAATCAAGTACTATCCCTGAATCAAAAAATTGACCTAGGGTATTGAATATCATTTCTTTATTCATATCAGTAGTTGGGCGAGTATATTCGTTAGAAATTTCATTTAAAACTCTGTGTCTATAGATACCTGCTATTACTCTCATAATTTTACCTACTTTCTATAAATATTATAGAATAATATAGAAAAAATGACAATTTTTCTTTGTTTATATGTATCTCTCATTAGAATAGAATTTAAAATCTTGATTTTATTTAGACAAAATCCTAAATATATAATATAATCATTTTAGACCATAAGGAGGACTTAATATGTTTGGACATAGATCAGATGGTACTAAAGCAAAATTGAATAATGGTTTATATCTCGCAATGCCTCATATCATGAATCACAGATATGATTCAATGAATATGACTGAATTTGATATTGATTTAGAGATACTCGATGAATTTATCAAAGAACAAAGGGAATCAACAGGTGTAATATATTCATATTTGGATATAATTAATAGTGCAATTATTAGAACAATTTACTTAAGACCTGAATTGAATAGATTTGTCGTAAATAGAAGAATTTATGATAGACATGAAATTCAAGTTTCAATGGCAGTTCAAAAGAGCCTTAAACAAGGTTTACAATCAAATGAAACTACAATAAAAATTGGTTTTGAAGGATATGAAAATATTTTAGAAGTTAAACAAGCATTCGAAGCTCAATTTAGAGAAGCAAAAGGTTCAACAAATGATACTGATAAGCTCACAACAACTCTAGCTAAGATTCCATATGGAATTTATTATCTAGTTATCGGAATGCTTAAATTACTCGATAAACTTGGAATCTTACCAAAAGCCGTAATGGACGCTGAACCATTCCACACAACTTATTTCATCACAGATTTAAGAAGTGTAAAAGGCCCATCTATTTATCACCATGTATATGAATTTGGAACAACAGGTTTATTCTTCTCAACAGGTGTTGAAGAATTAAAGCCTTATAAAACTATAGATGACGATGTTAAGTTTAAGAGAGTAATGCCAATGAAGTTTGTATCAGATGAAAGATTCTGTGATGGTTTATATTTTGTAACATCTTTAAGAATGCTTCAAAAGATACTTAAAAACCCTAAAGTACTTCTTCTTGAAATTGAACCAAGAGAAAGAACTAAAGCACAACAAAAATATTATGATAAGAAAGCTAAAGCTCAAGCTAAAAAAGATGCAAAAGCTTTAAAACAAGCTAAAAAAGAAGAAAAGAAAAATAAAAAAGCTAATAAAGAATAAATTAAAGAATAAAAAATGCTTCGTTTGAAGCATTTTTTATTTCAATTCATTTAAGAAACTCTTTCCAATCTTTTGCCTCTTTACCTTAAAATTCTCTGAAATAGTTTCTCCTATATCCGCAAAAGTATCTCTTATACCAAGCGAATTACTCTCTTTTAATTTCTTTGAATATACAAGAAGTGGAACATCTTCTCTTGTGTGATCAGTTCCATGCCATGTAGGGTCGTTCCCATGGTCCGCAGTGATAATCAATAAATCATCATCCTCTAAAGCACTTAGAAGGTCTTCTAAATCATTATCAAATTCAACTAAAGAATTATAATATCCTTTAACATCTCTTCTATGACCATATAAGGCATCAAAATCAACAAGATTTATAAAACACAACCCCACAAAATCTTGGTTTTTGACGATTTGAATAGTTTTTATCATGCCATCATGATTAGAATCTATATGATTTCCTTCAGATATTCCAGAGCCATTAAATATATCTTTAATTTTACCAACACTAATTACTTTATATCCATTATCTTTAAGACTATTTAGAGTAGTTTCTTCTGTAGGATCTAGTGCATAGTCGTGCCTATTTGTGGTTCTTTTGTATTTGCCATCATCAAGTTTTATATATGGTCTTGCGATTACTCGTCCTACCCTCCACTCATCTTTTAGAGTAATTTCACGTGCAATAAGGCAATCATTATATAATTCTTCAAGTGGAATTATATTTTCATTAGCCGCAATTTGAAGAACTGAATCTGCGCTAGTATATACAATTAAAGAGCCATCTTTTTCTTGAGCTTCACCAAGTTTTTCAATTATTTCTGTACCTGATGCACTAATATTTCCAATTATTTTTCTTCCAGTTTTTTCTTCTAATAAATCTATAAGTTCTTTAGGAAAGCCTGTATCAGTGAAAGTCACAAATGGTGTAGTTGTCTTAATACCCATCATTTCCCAATGCCCAGTCATTGTGTCCTTACCATTTGATAATTCCTTCATTCTTCCATAATAACCAATTGTGCTTATATCTTTTTTGACTCCAGGTATATCAATTATTTTCCCAAGACCTAATTTTTCTAAATTTTTAAGTGGAATAGAGCCAAATTCTTGTGCAATATGTAAAATAGTATTTGATCCTTCATCACCGTATTTATGCGCATCTTTTGCGCCTCCAATACCTACTGAATCCATCACAAGGACAAAAACTCTTTTATATTTCATTACTACCTCCTGTTAATTATTTCATCATATTTATTAAATATCATTTTCTTAGAAATATGAGTATAAAGTTCAGTTGTTTGGACATCTTCATGACCTAATAATTCTTTGACAACCATAATATCTGCCCCACCTTCTAAAAGATGAGTTGCGAATGTATGCCTTAATGTATGTGGTGATATATCTTTTAAGATTCCTGCCTTTACGCTTAATTCCTTTATTATTTTAAATACTCCTACTCTTGAGATTCTCTTTCCACTCTTATTTATAAATACTGCATCTTTATCTTTTGGATATAACAATCTCCTATAATCTAATATATACATCTTTAAGGCATTTATAGTTTCATTATTAAGCGGAACTATTCTTTCTTTACTTCCTTTTCCAAATACATTAACTATTCTATTATTTAGATGTATATCTCCAATATTTAGTTCAGTTAATTCAGAAATCCTAAGTCCACTTCCATATAAAACCATAATCATCGCATAATTCCTAAAATCTATTGGCTTATCACCTTTACTCGCATCAATTAAGGCGTTAACTTCATTAATCGTTAAGACTACAGGGAGCCTTTTTTCAAGTTTAGGATTTGACACTTTTGATTTTTGGTCTATAGTGATTAATCCTTTTTTAAGCATATAATCATTAAACGAATTTATCGCCGACAATTTTCTTCTTTCACTCGATTTCTTTAATTCTTCTCTTACTAATTTATTCAAATAATTTTGAAGATAATTTGGCCTTAAATCTTTAGGTTTTATGCAGTTATAATTAGCCTCAATAAAATCGAGATAATTACTAATATCTCTTTCATAAGCTTCTATAGTATTCTTACTTAAGTTTTTATTTACTTTCAAATAATATATATATTCTTTTAAAGTTCTTCTCATACAAACTCCATAAATACTATATTAGATAATCTAAGTCCCTTCTCTGTGAACGATAGATTATCACCATCTATTTTTAATAAACCTAAATCTATATATTTATTAATAAATGGAAAATCAATAAACATTTCTTTATTATAAATTGATTTATATTTTGAAATTGATACACCTTCAATCATCCTTAAACCCATAAGAAAATATTCTTTTTTTAAGTCAGTGTCTTCTTCTATCTTATTAAAACCACAATCAATATATTCTTTTAAATCATATGTGTTGTATAATCTTTTAAAATCAACTAATGAATGCGCACTTAAACCAAGCCCTAAATAATCATTTAATCTCCAATAAGCTAAATTATGAATTGATTCAAAACCCTCTTTTTTATAATTAGATATTTCATATTTAGTGTATCCATTATTTCCTAAAACTTCATCTATTAAATCCAACATATCAACTACTTCATCTTCATTTGGAAGATTAATTTTATTCATTTTTAAATCATAAGATAATTTAGTTTTATCTTCTTTTATTAAATCATAATATGATATATGGGTAGGATTTAGACTAATTAATATATCTAATCCTTTTTTAATGGAATCTATAGTTTCAAAAGGAAGTCCTGCGATTAGATCAAAATTGATGTTGTTTATCCCAATTTCTTTTAATTTATTCAGTTTTTCTTTTAGATCATTTATATCGAATCTTCTATCTAAATATTCAAGTGTATTATCGTTAAATGATTCTATACCTATTGATATTCTATTTATATTATAATTTGGAATAATATCTATTAAATTAGATAAGGAATCTATAGTTGATTCTACTGTGAATTCTTTGATTATTTTTAAATCTATATATTTATTTAATTCATCTAATATATCTTTAAGATACGGATAAAATGATGGTGTTCCACCACCTATATAGATAGTTTCAAGATCTTTATAACTATTTTTATAGAACTTAATTTCTTCTATTAATTTGTCTCTATATTTCATCATATAGTTATCATTAGAAACTCTTTTATTAAAATCACAATATGGGCATATCTTCTTACAAAAAGGAATATGAATATATAAGTGCTTTATCATACACATTTATTATATATTTTAAGTTAACATAATACAATAAAAACCTTTTTTTATATATACAAACTACAATAATTAATTTATAATATTTTTAATGAAAAAAATAATTCAAAATCCATCATTAACTTATGAAGGGGAACTCTTAAATTTCGATAATATATTCTTAGATTATCCTAATCCTAAATGTCAAAGGGTTCCTTTTATTTTGCTCAATGGTAGATATAGGCTTGAAATAAATAAATCATCTAAAATTCCATCATCTTTTAAAGAAAATGTGATGGTTCCATATCCTCTATCATCTCTTTTAAGTGGAGTTAAGGAATCCCCTAGGAAAAAGCTTCATTATCATTATCATTTTAATTTCGATATAATAGATAATTTTATGAAAGAGAAAGTTTTTATCAATATTTTAAGGATAGATGGTTCTTTTACTATATTTATAAATGGTAAGAAGATTTATAGTGGTTCTGATGAAATATTTTTAAGAAAAGAAATAAGGGACGCATTAGATGTAGGAAATAACTCATTAGATATAGATTTTACTAAAACAGGAAGATATCTTGGAATAACTGGGCAAATCTATCTAGATACTACAGATATATCTCCAATTGAGCATGTGAAAATAAAGACTGATTTATCTGATCAATCAGTTACATTTAATATAGAATCAAATAATCCTAATGGAATAATTAGAATAATATCTCCAAATGGAATTAGTAAAGAATATAATTTTAATTCTTCTAATACTACTCTATATTTAGATGATATAGTTGAATGGAATCCTTCTAATCCATTCTTCTATTCATATGAGATAATCACGTCTACTGATAAAGTGAAAGGTTTATTTTCTTTAATAAATACAACTTTAGGATATGAAAAGAGTATTCCTTGTCTATTGCTTAATAATAAGCCTTTATCTATTAAAGGTATATTAGATGATTATTATTATCCAGATGGAGTAATCACAATGCCATCATTTAATCATTCATCTAAGATAATCAAAGAGATTAAGAAGATGGGATTTAATTCTATCTATATTGAAAATAGATTTGAACTACCATATTTCTATTATAATCTTGAAATAAATGGAATATTATCTATCGTTAGAATTGATTCATATGACACTAAAAATACAATTAAAATAATAGATTATTTGTCTGATTATGATATCAATATATGTTTTATTATTGATAATCATATAAAAACTAAAACGAATGAAGAATTATATAAGACATATAAATCTTATTTAGAAAATAAAATACTTGTGGTTAGAAGTAAATTCTCCAAAGATTATGGTGATATTAAACTTATTAAAGATTTAAAAGAATTAAAAAGATATAAAAAGAATAAATGCCATAAATTATTATTATCAATGGAATATAGAAATGATATTTCACTAAATTATTTAAATTATTTAAATGAAGATTATATTAAAGATTCAATTAATGGATTAGTAGGATTTTATCTATCAAGTCTTAACAATCCTAAAACAGGACTATTTACTCCTGATTTTAGAAAGAGAAACAATGGTTCTAAAATGATAATTGAATATGAAAAGAATTTGAACGAATAAAAAAATAGACTTAAAGTCTATTTTTCATTATCTAATTTTAATACTGCGAGGAAAGCTTCTTGAGGAACTTCAACTTTACCGATTGATTTCATCTTCTTCTTTCCTTCTTTTTGTTTTTCTAGAAGTTTCTTCTTTCTCGATACATCCCCGCCATAGCATTTCGCAATGACATCTTTTCTTAATGCTTTAACTGTAGTTCTTGCGATTATTTTTGTGTTAACCGCAGCTTGAATAGGTATTTCAAATAATTGTCTTGGGATGATATCTACTAATTTTTCGCAGATTTGTTTGCCTCTTTGATATGCGAAATCTTTATGGACAATAATAGATAACGCATCGATTTGTTCTGAATTTAATAAAATATCAACTTTGACTAATTGAGATTGTTTATATTCTTCAAATTCATAATCGAGTGATGCATATCCTTTAGTTGATGATTTGAGTTTATCAAAGAAATCATATACTATTTCAAGTAAAGGCATAGAATAATGTATCGCAACTCTATTAGATTGAATATAATCCATTGAGACAAATATACCCCTTTTATCTTGGCATAATTTCATCACTGCACCAACATAAGTATCAGGAGTCATTATAGTTGTCTTCATATATGGTTCTTCAATCTTTTGAATAGTTCCTGGATTAGGCATATCCGCAGGGTTATCAATCTTTACTGTCTTTCCACCAGTAAGTGTAACATTATAGATAACAGATGGAGAGGTTGCGATTAGAGGAATTGAAAATTCTCTTTCTATCCTTTCTGTCACAACTTCCATATGTAATAGTCCTAAAAACCCCAATCTATATCCAAATCCTAAAGCTTGTGATGTCTCTTTTTGATATACTAAAGATGCATCATTAAGTTTTAGTTTATCTAATGCTTCACCAAGGAATGAATAATCAGCATTATCAACTGGATAAATTCCACAAAAAACCATTGGGTTTAGTTGTTTATAACCTGGAAGAGCTTGAACGTTTTTAGATGATGATAGAGTTATTGTATCACCTACTCTAACTGTCTTTATATCTTTAATGGATGCGGTTAAGTATCCAACATCTCCAACAGTTAAAAAATCAACTTCTTCTTCTAAAGGATTTTTAATAAATAATGAATCCACTAAATAACTGACATTTGAACCTAAAAAATGGATAGTATCACCTTTTTTGATTGTCCCATCAACTACTCTAAAGGCAGGAACGACGCCTCTATATGGATCAAATACTGAATCAAATATAAGGCATCTAAGTGGAGCATCCTTATCACCTTGTGGAGGAAGGATATTTTGAATTATAGTCTCAAGAATGTGTCTTACACCTTCTCCAGTTTTAGCGCTACAACTACAAGCATCTTTTGTATCAAGCCCAATAAAGTTTTCAATTTCATCTTTAACTAATTCAATATCTGCGCTTGGAAGATCTATTTTATTGATAACTGGAATAATGGATAAATCATTATCTAAAGCTAAGTAACAGTTCGCAAGAGTTTGAGCTTCAACACCTTGTGTCGCATCAACAACAAGCAGTGCCCCCTCACATGCGGCGAGACTTCTTGAAACTTCATAAGAAAAATCGACATGGCCTGGAGTATCAATTAAATTAAAATAATACTCTTTTCCATCATCGCTTAAATATTTAAGATGTACAGTGTTGAGTTTAATAGTAATTCCTCTTTCTCTTTCAAGTTCCATAGAATCAAGGAATTGGTCTCTCATTTTTCTATCTGGAAGAGCTTTACATTCTTCCATAATTCTATCTGCAAGAGTAGATTTTCCATGATCAATATGGGCAATTATTGAGAAATTTCTAGTTCTCTCAATTTTAGTTTTAATATCCATTATTTATCTAGCACCTTTCTTAATTTTAAGAGTAAGACTAGTGTTTTCGCATCATTAATATAACCATTATCTAAAAGCTTATATGCTTCACTAATAGATAATTTAACTACATCAAGCACTTCATCAAAGTCAGCTTCTTTTTTAGATATTCTAGTAATTGGTGAAAAATACAAGTGTATGATTTCATTAGTATATCCAGGAGATGGATAAATTGATGAAATGTATTCTAGTTTTAATGGTTCAAGACCAACTTCTTCCATCAGTTCTCTTTTAATAGCATCATCTATTTTTTCATTTCTTTCTATTTTACCTGCGGGAAGTTCTAATAAATCTTTTTTATATGCATACCTAAATTGCTTAACAAAATATATCATATTATCATGGAGCGCAAGACAGCATACCCCTCCATTATGTTTGATATATTCTCTCTTAGTTTTAAAGCCATTAGAAGTTAATATATCATCGTTATAAACTTCTAAAACACTTCCTTTAAATATTAGATTTTCTTTTAGTAAAATCTCTTCATCATTCATAAATTAATTATATTTTAATATGCATAAAAAGTAAATAAATAACGCTAAAAAGCGTTATTTATGAATTAGATTCTATAAGCCATGTTCTGTAATAGACAGTCATCTATCTTCACAAAATGTGACTAATTATCAGTTCATTTCCTTCTAATTAGCTCCCCCACCAAAGTTTGGGTTTCTGACTTAAGGGGTTTACCAACGTTTCATTTCTATGGTATTTCCATAGACTCGTCTCTGTGGCACTTTATGGATACTTTAGCCTTTTATATCTATTTCTCCGCCGTTACCTTATTTTTGGTACCTAGAGTTATTTTTTCCTCTAGCATAAACACTTACAATCATCTCAGATTGTGTCAGCATGGACTTTCCTAACGGTTTAAACCGCTCGACTGTCCGAATCTAATATATTAATTACTAGTTTCAATGACAACTACTTCTTCGTCATCATCTTTAGCTTTATTGTTTTTCTTAACTTTATCTTTTGATTTCTTTTTTGCACTATATCCTTCCATTGTTTCAGCGTGAGATAGGTCAACTCTTCCTTTTTCATCAATCTTGATGATTTTAACTTTTAAAGTATCGCCAATCTTGACTACATCTTCTGTCTTTTCAACTCTATTAATAGAAAGACGTGAAATATGACATAATCCTTCTACACCTGGCCAGAGTTCAATGAATGCACCATATGATTCAATTCTTGTGACTTTGCCATCATAAACATCTCCAATAACTGGTTTTCTTACGATGTTTTCGATTAAAGATACTGCCTTCTTAGCCATTTCTATATCTTCGTGCATCACAACAACTCTTCCATCTTCAGATATATCAATCTTGCATCCATTACATTCATCGATTATAGCGTTAATTGTCTTTCCTCCACTACCAATAACATCTTTAATAGAATCTTTATCGATATGAGTAATCTTGATTTTAGGTGCATATTTAGATACTTCTTTTCTTGGTTCACTGATTGTAGCATTCATCACAGATAATATCTCAAGTCTAGCTTTATGTGCTTGAGCTAAAGCTTCTTGAAGTATTTTTCTGTCAATTCCTTTAACCTTGATATCCATTTGAAGAGCAGTTATACCATCTTTTGTTCCTGCAACCTTGAAATCCATATCGCCAAAGTGGTCTTCAAGTCCTTGAATATCTGTAAGGATTGTATAATTGCTTCCATCAGAAATTAGGCCCATCGCGATTCCCGCAACTTGTTTTTTAATTGGTACACCTGCGGCCATTAGTGACATACTAGATGCACAAATAGTGGCTTGGCTTGATGAACCATTTGATTCAAGTATCTCAGATACAGTTCTAATGCAATATGGAAATTCATCTTCACTTGGCATAACTTGAGCAAGGGCTCTTTCAGCTAAAGCACCATGACCGATTTCTCTTCTTCCTGGGCTTCCATATTTTCCTATTTCACCTACAGAAAAAGCAGGGAAATTGTAATGAAGCATCCATCTTTTAGCGTCTTCAATTTGAGCGCCTTCTAATACTTGAGCTTCATCAAGGGAGCCTAGAGTTGTGATAGCTAAAGCTTGAGTTTGTCCTCTTGTGAACATTGCGCTTCCATGAGGGCGTTCAAGTAAATCAATTTCACATGATAGTGGACGGATTTCATCCACTTTTCTTCCATCAGGTCTGATTTTATCAATTAGAATTAGTCTTCTAACTTCATCGACCATATATCCTTCCATAACACTTATAGCATCCGCTTCAATTTGTTTTAATTCATCTTTATCAGTAACTCCAGCTTCTTTTTTAGCATCTACTAACATTTGGGCTACTTCTTTTTCGATTTCTTCAATAGCGTTAGCTCTAGCTTGCTTTTCAGGAATAGATACTGCCTTTTCAATTCTTTCTTTAGATAAAGGCTTAACGAATTCTTTGATTTCATCGCTTACAACTTTATATTCGATTTCTAAAGTTGGTTTAGCGTTCTCACGAATTATTAGATTTTCAAATTCGATTAACTCTTTGATTGCTTGATGTGCAAAATCTAGTGCATCACACATAGTTGATTCACTAACTTCTTTAGCTCCAGCTTCAACCATATTGATTGCGTCCATTGTAGCTGAAACAGTTAAATCGATATCTGATTTTTCTTTTTGTTCTATTGTAGGATTGATTACGAATTCTCCATCAACTCTTCCTACTATTACACCCGCAATTGGAGCTTCAATTGGTACACCACCTAAAGATAATGCGAGTGATGAGCCGAAAAGCGCAGCCATTTGTGGTGGATTACTTGGATTACAAGATAATACCATATTAATAACTTGCACTTCATTTCTAAAACCATCTTTAAAAAGAGGTCTTAAAGGCCTATCTATTACTCTACTCATTAGAGTTTCGTGTTCAGTAGGTCTTCCTTCTCTTCTAAGCCATCCACCAGGGATCATGCCGTTAGAATACAATTTTTCTTGATACAAAACTGTTAGTGGGAAAAAATCTTGAGTTATTGGTTCCTTCCCAACACAACACACACTTAAAACACAAGTATCTTCATATTTTACAATACAAGCACCTTGAGCTTGTTTTGCTACTTGGTTTAGTTCAACGCTTAATTTCCTTCCCCTGAAATCAAGCTCATAAACTTTCTTTTCCATTAGTTTATCTCCTTTATTTAGTTCGTATTAGATTATAACATAAAAAGAAAAATCTTTAAAAGATATTTTCTTTAAATAAAAAAGTCACGAAACTAATGTGACTTTAATAAATCATAATCTTCTAAACTTTAGTTAATGCACAAGCGCCATATGCACCTGCATCGTTACCTAATTTTGCGTGTACTAATTTTACCTTTGGTGCGTCAAATCCAGAGAACTTATTCTTATTCATTAGATATTCTAATTTAGAGAAATATTTATTGACAACATAAGATACTCCTCCACCAATTACAATTAGTTCAGGTTGAAATAAATTACAAACATTTACAAGGCCTAAAAGCAGATTCTTTTGATATCTCCAAGCATATTTTTTAGCTGTCTCATTTGTATCATCTAATGTGAATATTTTAAGTGGATTATCTGTATCACTGATTAATTCAGATAGTCCAGTTTCTTTATTTGATCTTAACTTATCAACTTCACTCTTAATTCTTGCGAGTGATATTAATGCCTCAAAACAGCCATACTGTCCACATGTGCACATAACTGAATCATTTTTAACTTTCATATGACCCAGTTCAGTAGTTGAACCTTGACCACCTTTAAAGAGTTTTGAATCGATGATAAAGCCTGACCCTACACCTGTGCCAAGAGTAATTAGAGTCATATCATGGTATTTTCTCTTATCAGTATAATAATATTCACCAAGCGCAGCACAGTTTGCATCATTCTCAATTATTACATCCATATTTATTAAATTAGATAAACCGCGAGAAATAGGCGCATTTCTTAAATTTAAATTTCCTGATAGGAGAACTAGGCCTGTTCTACTATCTATATTTCCAGGACATCCTACACCTATTTTTCTAAAGAATCCATGAGGTATATCAGCTTGATTAATTAGATTATAATAAGCTTTTGCCATATTCTCATATAATCTATCAAGTCCTAAATGGCTTTCAGTTACAACTTTAGTTTCCGCAACTTTATTTGATAAATCATCAATAATTAATCCTTTTATAGATGTGCCACCAACATCGAGGCCAATCGCAAGATCAGGAACTCTAGATAGTAAGAATAATCCTTTCCCACTGAATTCAATTTCAGTATCAGGTTCAATATAATATGAATCACCTTTCATAACTGGTTTATTATTAATTTTTACATCATCAGTAATTATTGTGATTACCGCAAAAGAGTTACCATTATTTTTAAATTTGTAGAATCCATTTACAAAATATCTATATAATTCATAATAATTGTTTGCGGTTAATAAATGTTCATTAATTTGTTCTTTTTTAAGTTCATATTTAGAATAATTAATGCAGTCTAAAGCCTCTTTTACTTTTAATTCTCTATTTTCATCATTTCTGTCAAAATCATATATTCTAAATGAGATGTCAGAATCTTCTTGGATTTCATAAAGAGTTACACCTTTACCAATTCCATGAATTGAACCTGATGGAACTTTATAAAACTCTCCAGCTTTAACTTCGACTTTATTTAATAACTCAACTAATCTATCTTCTTCAATTGCTTTTTCTACTTCTTCTTTAGTGTAATTATCATTAAATCCTAAATAGATATGAGCTCCTTCTAAAGCATTTAAAATATACCAATCCTCAGTTTTGCCTATTCTATTATAATATTCTTTAGCGTGGGGATCAGATGGATGTACTTTAAGTGATAAATCTTCTTTACTATCAATTAATTTGATTAATACTTTTAGATCACAACCTTTTAGATTTAGACCTAAATCATTATTTTCAAGATAATCTTTTAATAATAACTCTTTTGAATCAACCAAAATAGATGAAAGTCTAGTTTCACTTAAAGAAAATTCATATGATTCTGAAATGTTTTTATCATCTAATTTTTTATTGTATAAAGTGTTTAATTTTTTACCGCCCCAAAAATTAGATTCGAGAAATGGAATGAGTTTAAAGAACATATTTTGCACCTCTTATATATATTTTATTATTAGAATAAAGAAAAAACAAGGAAAATCCTTGTTTTATCATTATTTTTGGCTTAATTATCTTCTTAAACCAAGTTTGTCACAGCAGTCTCTGTATCTTTGAATATCTTTCTTTTCTAGGTATTTTAGAAGATTTCTTCTATGACCAATCTTCTTCATTAGACCTCTTTGAGAATGATAATCGTGTTTATTAGCTTTTAAGTGTTCGTTTAGTAAGTTGATTTCTTTAGTTAATAAAGCAATTTGAACTTCTGGTGAACCTGTATCTTTTTCATTGATACGAAATTCGCTAACGATACGAGCGTTTTCTTCTTTTGAAAGTGCCATTTTTTTCTCCTTTTCTTATTATACTTGCCGTAAGTCAATGGTTTAGGTTGGAGATTCCTAAATCTTTGGCTTAGGTGCCTTATGTATTTTAGCACAAATTATTAGGAAATGTAAAACATTTTATTCAATTAACTTTAGTTCATTATTGATTATTGAATATAGATATGTTTTAACTTCTTTTTTAGTTCTATTCTTTAAATAATTTTTATAAGTGTGAAGTTGTTTTATATAGCCAATATCTTCTATATTTTTCATTTTAAAATCTATTATCAAGAATTCATTTTCTTTTTCTAAAATATAATCTATTACACCACTTATATTATCCTGGTAGAATGGAAGTTCATGGAATTCTCTAATAGACACAGTATTGAATATTTCTTGATTTTTGAAATTATACAGATATTTTTTCACATCTTCATCAATATTAAATCTTTTAATTTCATATTCAAAATCATTATTTAAGAAATTCACTTTCTCAAAATATGAATGCAGTATTGTACCTGTCTCAACAGATTTTAAGATTTCATCATCTATCTTATATAGATCATGTGAAGCTTTTTCTTTAACTATTTCTTCTTTTTTAAAATCTTTTAAAGTGAGATAGACTATATCTACTTTTTCTTTAGGAATATAGCCACTTTTTAGTCCCTCATCAGTTATTTCTATATTTTTGTAATATTTTTCATAATCATTATTAACCATGAGCAATTCTTGAAAACTCGATAAATAATTGAGTTCACTATATTTTTTCTTAACGTCCTCATTGAATATTAGAACTAATGATTCTCTCGCTCTCGTTAATGCGACATATAAGACTCTTAAATGTTCAATTTTAATATCTTTATTTTCTTTTTCAAAACTTAGTCTATCTATAATTCTCTTTTCGCTATTAAAATAGATTCCATATTCACTTTTAAATATTGGTTTAGATTTTCTATTTCCTTGGAATAAATCAGTGATATATACAACTGGCTTTTCAAGTCCTTTAGATTTATGAATAGTAAGGATTGAAATATAATCTAAATCATCTAAATCATTTTGTTTAATATCAATATCAATTTCATTATTTTTAAGATAAGTAAAAAAGTCAATAATATCTCTTAATCTCATACCTATATTAGATAATGTTTTTATCTTTGATAAAAGAATATTGATTTTTACTTCTCTTTCTTCATAATTTGATAATTGCATTAATTTTTTATAAACGTCAAATTCAGTTATTATTTCTTTTAAAACATAATATGCATTCTTCTTATGAAGCAATAATATGAAATTATTGAATGTTTCATATAATGACGGAAATACTTTTTTAAATGCTTCATCATTATTTGTATTTCTTGATTCTAATAAATAATTACAAATAATATCATCATTAACATTTAACACAAAACTTCTTAAAACCGATAATAAAGCGCCACTAAAAGTACTTGATTCTATTTCACCTTTATCCATATAATCAATTACTTTTAGAGTATTCTTTAAGAATTTAACTTCTTCAGTAGTTGTGAAGCTCTTAACTGCGTATGCTTTAGATGGCATATTATATTTAATTAATTCTTCCTGAATTAATTTTAAGTATTTATTTTTAAAAGCTAATATTAGAAAATCACCAAGTCTAATTTCTCTAAATTGATGAGTTTTTTTATCATATATTCTTTCTTTATTTAATATTCTTCTTTTTATATCTTCACAAATATATTTATATTGATTATTAATAGTTTCTTTATTTAGAGTATATATTTTGAACTCATTTTCTTTAGAATTTTCTTCTAAATATGGTTTAAATCCAAATTTTAATTTGTGATTTAAATAAGAAATATCGAGATAATCTTCTTTTGAGATATTTTCAAAAATCATATTAGAAATATCTAATACTTCTTCTTTTCTAGATCTATAATTATAATCTAATTCAATTACTTTACCATTATTATTTTCTTGATAATCTTTAATTCTATTTGAAAAAAGGGTAGGATTTGCGTTTCTAAATTGATAAATAGTTTGTTTGATATCCCCAACCATAACTAAATTTGAACCATTAGATAGAAGATTCAATAGTTCAACATTTATATCGTTTGTATCTTGAGATTCATCAACTAATATTTCTTTAATCTTAAACCTGTATTCTTCTTTTATATCGTAATTATTTTTTAAGATTCTGATTGCTTCTTTTTGAATATCTATAAATGAATAAACATTATGTGAACTCTTATAGAGTTCTACTCTTTCGTGTAATTCTTTTATTAATTTAATATAATATAATGATTCATCTTTAAATTTATTTAATTCTACATCAATCTTATCTTGAATGATTTCTGAAAAAGATTTTAAAGTAGAAATAGTATTTCTTAAGCCATCATAAGCTGCTTTAATTTTTTCTTCTTCTACTAGATTATCTTTATATGATATATTTGGTCTTTTAGATAATTCAAAAGAATTGAGCCTTTCAATCATTTGATCTACATCGTTAAGGTTATATATAAAATCAAGTGTTGTCTTTATATTAGATACATATTCATCTAGTTTTGGAGTTAGTTGTATTAGATTCAAAGAATTAATAAAATTAATTCTATCTTTGATAAATGATTTAATTTCTTCTTTAACTTTTTCCTTTTTTAATTCTCCATAAAATCTTTCTTCATAATCATAAAATAAATCTTCAAAATTCTTATCTTCAATTATTCTAAAATATAACGATTTAAAATGATTTTCAATTTTTAATGGAGATTTAACATCTAAAGCACTTAAAAGATTTATAAATTTAGGATTCTTACTAATGAATTCTTCTTTTAGTATATCTTTTATTTCTCTTTCAACAATCATTTCAAATAAAGCGCTATCACCTATTTGAAAACTTGGGCTTATTTTTGAATATGCAGAATATTTAACAACGAAATCATGACAAAAAGAATCAAATGTTTGAATTGCGGCTTCATCGATATGAAGAAGCTCTCCTTCTAGCATTGGTTCATCCTTAAGTCCTTCAATTATTCTATCTTTCATCTCCTTTGCGGCTAAATCTGTGAAGGTTAAAATAATCATCTCTTTAAGTTTATAATTCTTATCTTTTAAAAGATGAATAACTCTTTCAGTAAGCACACTAGTCTTGCCGCTTCCAGCACCTGCGGAGATGATGATGTTGGATGTATTCTCATTTATTACTCTTTTTTGTTCATCATTGAACCTACTTAAATCATTTGACATATTATTCATCCCCCATTTCTTCATCTTCATCACTTGAAATCTCGGAAATTTGGTATACATTACATATATCGCCAAAAGGACAACTTTGACAAGTTTCCTTGTTTGGGGTTGCCTTAAAATCCATATTTTCTATTCTATCTATAGTCTTATATATTTTATCTTTACATTCTGCAATTGATTCATCAAATTCTTCTTTTTCAATTTTTACTTCTCTACCTGTGATAAATGATGAAGATGGATCAAAATTAGTTTTTAATTCATCATCATACCCATATTTACCACTTATTATTATTTTTTTATCACTTAAGCCAGTTTTATCTATTTTTCCGTAGAATAGTCCAAGTAGTCCATCTATATTATGAGTGTTTTTATAAAGATAATAATAAATAAATAATTGTAATCCCTTAAGACTTTTCTTATCAACTTTAGGAGCATCTCCTGTCTTATAATCAACTACAGCTATATTGTTGGATTTATCTTTTATTATTAAATCAGCTTTTCCAACTATTTTTACGTCAAAGCCCTTCTTAGATTTAACTTTAACATTTAAGCCTTCTTCTTTTAGAAGTTCTATATATCCTAAACTAAGCAATTTATTATTAATTTCTTTATGTATATCTTTTAAACTATTTTTAAATATATTAAAGAAATATTCATTTGATGGATCAAGCAAGTATCCTGATGTTTCAAATTCTTTTTCCTTAAATTCACTATACATTTTTTCAACTTCTTCTTCATCATATTCTTTATCAATAAATTTTTCTATGAATAGATGAAAGAAGTTTCCTAAATATACATAATAATTCATCTCAAATGGTTCTATTTTGCATATTCTATTTAGGAAATAATTGAATGGACAATTATTATAATCTACTATTCCTGTATATGAAATTGTGATTTTATTATTTGATAATTTTCTAAATAATTCAAAATCGCTCAAATTGAAATCTGATGAATATTGTTTTCTTATGTTTGAAAGATTTTTGAATGTATTATCTAAATTTTTGAAATCATCTGTATATGAATTATATTTTTCTAATAAATCTAGAGATTTTAAATATTTGATTAAATCTCTATATTTAGAGAATCTGAAGTATTCAAATGTTGTTGGGATTTTAATTAAATCATCGATTCTATCTAATATAGATGCTTTAGAATATTCTCTTTCATGATCTTTTAATTTATATGATATATAGAGATTTTCAATAGATTTTATTTTTGTAAGATAATATCCTTCTATAAATTGATTTAGTTTAGCTTCATCAAGCAATTCTTTTTCTTCAATTGCTTTTTCAAATATTGCGTTAATCTTAATAGGTTTTGGAAAGAATTTTTGATTAGCGCCAAGAATAAATAGATGATAATTTGGGTCTATATATTCATCGATAAAATGTTTGATTTCAACTGAACCTTTGTATTCTTTTTCTTTAATATATGTATCTTGAAGTAAATATTTGAAATATTCTTCACTGACATTTCCTTTATCTTGAAGTAAAAGAACAATAGCATCTTTTAGCTCATTATCAATCATGTTGTCTTTAGAATATGATTCAATCATATCTTTATTGATTAATAAGTTATTATCTTTGAAATAATTAAATAAAGTTAAAACATCCTCAAATGAATATAGGCTATTAGTTCTAACGAAATGATAGTTTATACTATAAAATTTGAAGATTTCTTCTATATAATTTTCATAACTTACATCTTGAATATCTACTTTTATATTATTAATATCTACACCTTCAAATAAAAGTTTTGAAATATCAAATGCAAGACCTTCAACTTCTAAAATTATATTTGAATATTCTTTTAATGTATGATTTGGGTTAACTACTTTATCAAAACTTAAATATTTTGGCTTTATTCCATATTCACCCAATCTTTTAATACTAGCATTTATTAATGAATTATATTTACTAGATAAAGATAATATGAGATTCTTTTCTTTATAAAATTCGATATTTGATTCACTGAACGAATAATAATCTTTAACTGATTCTTTTTTCTCATCATCAGTAATTAAAAATAGATTTAGGTAATCTTCTGCCCCACTAAAGGAGAGCGAATATAATCTATGAAGTTCATCAACAGCTTTTTTATCATAACAACCTAAAAAATCTGACACAAGATTATCAAATGATTTAAATTTAATATCATATAGATAATCTACGTCTTTAGTCATATTAAATAATGCTTTTTTTGAAGAAGCAGAGCATACAATTATATTAGTCTTATCTTTTTCTAATAGTCTAACTAATTCGTTGTTCAAATTTATCACCTAAATGTAATCAGAAATTGAGAATATTACTTCTGGATTATTATTCATATCTAGAGCATATCCTTTAATTGATGCATCACTTGATATTTCTATAGAAATACCATATTGAGATAAAGTCTTAGCAGCAGCAAGTCTACCACCACCCATAGAACCAGCCTCAATCTTGACAATCGCACCAAGCGCAACTATATCACCGTTATAGTCTATTATTGTTGCGCCATCGATACTAACTAATTCTTGTCTTAATTTTCTATAAAGCATAAAGAATTTTCTATTATCGATTAGTCTTTCAAGTACACATGATTTACCATTATAAGTTTGTTTTAAATAATCTTGGAAAGAAACATCTTTGATTGATTGCCAATCATAATCTTTTTCATCTATCATTTGTTTCTTCTTAATTTCAAAATATTTTTCGTTTACTATATCCTTGATGTTAATATGTCTTAAAGCATTTTGAACTTCATTTTCATTTAAAAATGAAATAATACCACCCGTTGTACTAAACGAAATATCTAATGCTGTTAGATATACTGCTTTTGCAAATAATAAATTATCATTTTCGCTTCTTTCATGGATTAATCTAATTGTTTCTTTGTGAGAATAAGGATTCCATCTACCACCACGTTTAGTGTATTTTATTTCATTGTCATGAAATATCAGTATTTCACCTTTTTGGCTCAATACAATTCCTGTATTATCTTCACCACAATATTCAAGTATTCTTGTGTAATTATATGGAGCTAGGCCATATTCATTCTTTTCACTATTTAATTGGAGATATCTAATCACATATCCTTCACTATCAACTTCAATAAAAGATTCAGTACCATTTGTGAGTACCGCAGAAGATGGATTCGAAATAAACGAATCAAAATTTGTGTTTGAAATTTTCTTTTCACTTTCAAGCTTATCACTTATTATTACTCCATATTGGATATTTCTTCCTTCATATGTTCTTTCGCTATATCTTGAAAGTCCGTTTATTACCTTAGAGATTATTTTATATGATTTATTGGATAGAGTTCTCGCTATCGCAGTGTTAAGTGCGGTAGTAATAAGAGTTTCAACATATTCACTCTTTAGGTCTTCATAAGATTCAATTAAATAGATTTCAGAAATAAAATTATTCAATAAGTTTGCATCATTAGGTAAGAATATGGAATCTATGCTTATAGTAAACCCTTTATTTGAGTTTATATCACCTTTACAATTGATGGTTCCATTATCTAAAAGAACTGCATATTCTTTATCTTCAAATTCAACTTCATTCAATATTTTGATGTTTGGATATAGATAAACAACAAACTTAGTTAAGATTTCTTTAAAACGTTTCTGATTCATGGTAAATTCTCCTTTATTTTATTTTAGTATAATTCTAGAAGAAAATAAAGAAATATTTATATAAATAAAAGAAAAAAGAGTGCTTATAAACACTCTTCTTATTCATCAATTATCGCAACTTTTAATACATCATCTAATTTAGATGCAGTAATTATTTTAAGTGATTTCTTTACTTCTTCTGGTATTTCATCTAAATCTCTTAAATTTTCAGATGGAATAATGATTGTTTTAAGTCCACTTCTAGATGCAGCGATGCTCTTTTCTTTTAAGCCACCTATTGGTAGAACTCTTCCTCTTAAAGTGATTTCCCCTGTCATTCCAACATCACATCTAACTTTTTTATGAGTGAATGCACTAGCGATTGCGGTAGCCATTGTTACACCAGCACTTGGGCCATCTTTTGGAACTGCGCCCTCTGGAACGTGAACGTGAACATCTAATTTTTCGAAATAATCTTCATTGATCCCTAGATCTTTTGCGTGGCTTTTAACCCATGAGTATGCTGCCATCGCAGATTCTTTCATTACATCGCCAAGTTTGCCAGTTAATTGGAGGCCACCTTTTCCTTTGTATGTAGTAACCTCTATTTGAAGTGTATCACCACCAAATTGAGTATATGCAAGACCTGTAACTACACCAACCATATCTTCGCTCTCAGTGACATTATTTAAGAATATTTCTTTTCCTAAGAATTCTTTAACTAATTCTTTATCAACAACAACTTTATCAATCTTATCTGATAAAATTCTTCTGATTGATTTTCTCACAATAGAACCAATAGCTCTTTCAAGTTGTCTTACACCTGATTCTCTAGTGTAATGTTTTATTATTTGCATTAAAGCATCATCAGTAATTTCAAATTTTGAAGTCTCAAGACCATTCTTTTCTAATTCTTTTTGAACTACATGAGTTTTAGCTATATGGAACTTTTCAATTTCTGTATAACTTGAAAGTTCAATTACTTCCATTCTGTCAAAAAGTGGAGCTGGAATATTTTCCATATAGTTCGCAGTACAGATGAACATTACTTTAGATAAATCATATTGTTCTTCAACGTAGTGATCACTGAAACATTTGTTTTGTTCTGGATCTAATACTTCTAAGAATGCTGCACTAGGATCACCTTTATAATCAGCTCCAAGTTTATCTATTTCATCTAGTAAAAATACAGGATTGGTTACTTGGGCTTGTCTCATACCATTTATAATTCTTCCTGGTAGTGCGCCAATGTATGTTCTTCTGTGACCCCTTATTTCAGCTTCATCTCTCATTCCGCCTAAAGATTGTTTAACAAATTTTCTATTTAATGCTTTAGCAATTGATTGAGCGAGTGTAGTTTTTCCTACACCTGGAGGGCCCACAAAACATAGAATAGTTTGAGGATTTTTATCAGTATATAATTTTACTGATAAATATTCAAGGATTCTATCTTTAACTTTATCTAGGCCAAAGTGTGTTTCATCTAGTTTTTCTTTTGCAACTTTGATGTCTTTTTCATCAACAGTTTCTTTGTACCATGGAATATCTATCATAGTATCTAGATATTGTCTAATTATAGATGATTCAGGAGATGCACTAGATACACTTTGATATCTTCTAAGTTCTTTTAAGCAATGTTCTTCAACTTGCTTTGGCATCTTTGCTTCTTTGATGTTTTTTCTTAAAGTTTCAATATCAGATGTAGCATTATCTACATCACCAAGCTGCTCTTGAATAGTTCTAATCTTTTCTCTAAGATAATATTCTTTTTGAGCAGTCTCCATTTTTTCTCTTACTTCTTTTTCAATTTTATCATCTAATTCTTTGTGATAAAAAATTGCATCTATATCTGTCAAAATCTTATTTAGTCTTTCGTTGACATCTAGTTCTTCTAAATAGCTATATAGACCCTTATCAATAAAGAGTAGATTCGATGCGACAACATCAGAATATATTGCAGCATCTGTTTTCTTATTCATTTCTTCAATTACTTGTTTGTTATTCTTTAAGAAAGAACCACCCTTTTCAAGAATTTGAGAATTAATTTTAGATAATAAAAATTGTTGAGTATCATAGTTACCATATACATCATCTAACAATTGATAACTTGCAAAAACACAATCATTTTCTACAAACATTGTGTTGAGTTGTACTCTTGCGAATGGGTTAAATCTAATTTTAAAATTAGAATTTGGAAGTTTAATTTTAGTATCAAATCTAGCAAGTAGAGCTATTTGATAACAATCATCTAATTTAGGAGCTGCACTCTCTTCACTTTTTGTATCTTTTTGAAATACTAAAAGTATTTCATTTTCATATGAAAGTTCAGAAGTTATTACAGCATTCTTAGAGAATGATCTTCCAACTTCTATCCTCATCTCAACGTGTGGGAGTACCACAGGGGCTTTGATAGGAAGTACTGGCAATAATTCGTTTTCAGGCATTGTATTACCTCCTTTATAGGTATAATCCTATTTTTAGGATTAATTATTCTTCTTTTTTACTTTTAGGTGCAACAAAAGGATTTTCTTTTTCTATGAAATCGTAAGCTTTAGTAGTAACTATTTCTTCTTTGATTGCGCTTAATGATACTTGTTCTTTAACTTGATCAATAGTTAATTTATATTGTTCAGCAATTTCATTGAATTTTGCTTCAATTTCTTCATCAGTTGCTTCAAATTTTTCAATTTCAGCAATAGCTTTTAAAACAAATCTTAAAGATAAAGTATTCTTAGCTTGTTCTTTTCTTGCATTTTTAAATTCTTCAACAGTCCCTCCTCCTGAATATTGGAGTAATTGTTCAAGAGTAAGTCCGTATTGTTTAGCTTGATTCTTAGCTTGTTCTAAAGAATAATTAGCTTCTTCTTCAACTAAATCTTCTGGAAGTTCAAATTTAGCATTTTTAACAACTTGCATATAAAGATTGTTTTTAGCTTTTTCTAAAGCTTGATTTTCTTTTCTATTCTTAATTGTTTCTTTCACATGTTTTTTATATGCATCAACTGTTTCAACACCATCAATTTTTTGATCTTTTACAAATTCATCATCTAGAGCAGGTGTCTCTTTAACTTTTATTTCTTTAACTTCAATCTTGAATACAGCTTTAGCGCCTTTTAAGTTTTCAGCGTGATAATCTTCAGGGAATGTGACTTCTAAATCTTTTTTATCTCCACTTTTTAAACCAACCATTTGTTCTTCAAAGCCAGGAATAAATTGACCAGAGCCAATTTCTAAAGAATAATCTTTAGCGCTTCCGCCTTCAAAAGCTACGCCATCTTTGAATCCTTCAAAATCAAATACAACTGTATCACCATTTTCAATTACAGCATCATCAGCTTTTTTAACAAGCATTGCTCCTCTATTTAAAGCTGAATTGATTTCAGCTTCAACTTCTTTTGCAAGTACTGTAACTTTTTCTTTTTCTATACCTAAATTTTTATATTCACCAAGTTCTACTTCAGGAGTTACAGAAACTGTAACAGTATAATGGATTGGTTCAGTATCGTTAACCTTAGATTGATCAATATCAATTTTAGGATAACCACATACTTGAATAGCATTATCAACAACTGCTTGATAATATGTTTCACTTATTGCAGTATTTAATGCTTCTTCATATAAAGATTCTTTACCAAATCTTGCAAGAAATGCATCCTTTGGAGCGTGTCCTTTTCTAAAACCTGGAATTTCAACCTCTTTATTTTTCTTTTCAAAAGCCTCATCTAATGATTTTTTGAATAATTCTACTGGTATAACTACATCAAATTGAACTTTTGAACCAGCTATTTTGTTAATTGTCATTTTAAATCTCCTTTTAATTTTTACAAAGTTTATTATAACATTTATGTTATGATAAATCAAAAAATATTGCTCAATCTTTCTTTAAAATATATTGAATAATATTTTTGTTTTAAAAACTTGTGTTTTTTGAATTCTTCATCTTGTGTTTTTAATATATAATTATTTCCATTTTTATTCTTTTTTATTTTTCCATTAAACATATAATTTTTATCATCTATCTTAATCTCTAACAAATAATCTCCATTTTTAGGAAATAATTTTGAGTTGGATATTAGAGAATAATTCGAATTGATTTTCGAAATCATACAATCAATTTTATAAGTTCTATTCAAAAGAGCATTTGCGTTTAATATGTCACCATTTCTTAAATATTCTTTAATCCTTTGTGAGCCAACCTTAGTATTTAAATATTTAATGCATTCTACGACATAAACTTTGTCTTTAAGTTTTTCTTTTAAATAATCTGTATTTCCTTGACCTAAATATCCAAAAGAATAGTCAAACCCTACCACTATATTTCTCATATCTTTTAAAAAGATATCGATAAACTCATCTTTAGATAATTTAATAAAATCTTTACTTAGTTCTATAATTATAGCTTCATCAAAACCCATAGATTCAAATATAGATATTTTCTCATCTAGAGATGTTAAATCTGTCTGAATATTATTATTAATATAGTCATAGACAGACATATTGAATGTACATACAGAGGATAATGTATTAGATTCTTTAGCTAATTTAATAGCTTGATTTAATACATCAATGTGCCCTAAATGAACACCATCAAAATACCCTAATGCTAGAGTTAAATCTTTTGATTTAAATTTAGTAAAATCATTTAAATAAGTTATTTTCATACATCTAATAAAAGGTCAATTCTATAAATATTTAGATCTTTATCATATTTATAAATTGCGACAAACTTATTATCAAATTCAAGAATTATATATTCTTGAATAAAATCAAAATTTAATTGTGAACCTGTTAAAACTTTTTTATATGTTTCCTTATCAATCTTTATTATTTTATAATCTAGATAATTGAGTGGATTAATTATTTGATAATTACCATTTTCCACGAATTCTATAGTGTAACTATCTTCTAATTTAAACTTTCCTACACCAATTCTTTTTATGTTGTCTGCCATACCTATTGTGTTTATAGATTCACAAAAATCTTTTGCAAAACTTCTAACATAAAAACCTTTCGAAACATGCATATAGATATCAAAAAATGATGAGTTATTAATTACTTCTATTTCGGATATTCTTCTAATATCATATATTTCAACTTTTCTAGGGTTAATATCTACACCTATTCCTTTAAGTGCATAATCGTATAATTTTTTACCACTTACTTTTATTGAGCTATATATTGGCGGATATTGATTATATTTAGATATCCATTTTTTTAATTCATTATCTATATATTCTTCCATTCCAAGAAGATTTGTATCAATATGAGAACTAATTTCTTTTTCATAATCTAGTGAATCGCTTGTATCTCCAACTCTAAGCCTTAAAATATATTTTTTATCTAAATCATCGAAATATTTAAAAGTCTTAGTAGCTTTATTAATTCCAATAACTAAAAGACCCTCAGCTAAAGGATCAAGTGTTCCCAAGTGACCTACTTTTTTTAAATCTAAAATCTTTTTGATTTTAAAATCTACTTTGGATGATGATATTCCTTTTTCTTTATTTATGAGAATAAAACCATTTAACATCATTTTAAATAACAGATAGTGACTCCACGGCCACCCTCATTTTCATCTCCAGGCCTATAACTTTTAATTTGATCATGACTCTTACAATAATCAATAACCATATTTCTTAAAGCTAGAGTTCCATATCCATGAATAATTTCAACTACATTTAGATTAGATATTAATGCATCATCTATGAATTTTTCTAATGCTTCTTTAGCTTCTTCATACCTAAAGCCTCTTAAATCTAATCTAGTACTAACTGTATTATTTATAGTTGACTCTCTCTTGATGTCTTTAATCGCTTTTTCTTCTTGATTAATTACATCAACATACTCAATTTCATTTTTTGAGAATGTTGAATTTAGCGAGCCTAAAAGTATTGTATATTTGTTTTTGTTTATCGATAATACAGTTCCAATCCTATCATATTCAATTATTCTTACGCTATCTCCAACCTTAATCTCATTTTTATTTTTGGATTTTATTATATATTTATCTTTATAAAGAGAGTTTGTTTTGCCTCTTAAAGATGCGATAACATCTTCTTTAACTTTGTTACCACTTTCAATTTCTTTCTTAACTTTCTTGATTTCATCAAGAAGTATAGTTGCTTCTTTTTGAGTTTTTTCTAGCAACTTATTTTTTTCTTCGGTTAAAACATCCAATCTTTTATACAATTTATTTCTTTCAGCTTTAAAAGAAATTTCATTATTTTTAATATCGTTTTCAAGTTTGGCCTTAAGCGTTAGATAATCTTGTTTTAATTGCTTAACTTTAAGATTTTCTTCTTCTAACCTTTTAATTAAATTAGATTCTTCATCTCTAAATTCTAAATTTATGTTTTTTGCTTCGTCTATAATCTCTTTATTTAACCCTAATTTTTCTGAGATTAAAAGAGCATTACTACTGCCTGAAACGTTGATTAGAAGCCTATATGTAGGCTTTAAACTTTCATTATCGAACTCAACACTTGCGTTTAAGATATCACTATTTTGATATGCATATTCTTTAAGTTCTGGGTAATGAGTGGTTGAAACTGAATATATATTTCTTCTTCTTAAATAATTTAAAATTGAAATAGCAATAGATGCACCTTCTTTAGGATCAGTACCACTTCCAAGTTCATCAAGTAGTACTAATGAATCATTTTCTATTGAATTTATGATTCTAACGATTCTTGTCATATGAGATGAAAAAGTAGATAAGGATTGTTCTATAGATTGTTCATCACCTATATCTGCATATATCCCACTAAATATTACAGTTTTAGATCCTTCTTTAACTGGAATCAAAATTCCAGATTGAACCATTAAAGATAATAGACCTAACGTTTTAAGCACTACTGTTTTGCCTCCAGTATTAGGGCCAGTAATAATCATTGTCCTTTTTTTATCTAATGAAATATCATTAGCAACTACTTCATCTTTATCAATTAGAGGATGCCTTGCATCGATTAAGTCAATGACATTTGATTCAACCACATTTACTGCATCAATTTCTTTAGCGTATCTTGCTTTACTAAAAATAAAATCAAGCTCTTTAATATTTAAATCATTATTTTTTATTGCATCATAAAATGATGAAATAAATACTGATAGTTCATATAGAATTCTATTTATTTCCTTATTCTCTTCATTTTTTAGTGAAGTGATTTTATTTTCAAGTTCACTAATTTGAAGTGGTTCAATATACACAGTTTGGCCAGATTGAGATTCATCATAAATAATCCCTTTCACGTGAGATTTGTATTCACTCTTAATTGGAATTACTTTATGACCGTTTCTTATTGTGATAATCGCCTCACTTAATTTTGAAGATAATGATTTGAGTAAATCACTAAGTTTTGAATTTATGTTCGCTTCAACTTGTCTTATATTCTTTCTTATTTTATATAATTCATTTGATGCAGTATCAATGATATTTAAATCATCATCAATAATTTTTCTTATTTCATTTTCAATAGGTTTTAATGATAAAATGTTATCAAAATAAACATCCAAAGAAGATATTTCAACACCTAAATTTTTAATCTTTTTATAATATGAGATATATTTAGATGATGTTATAGACAAAGATAATATTTCATTTATTTCTGAAATTGTTAAAGATGCACCAATTCTGATCCTATCAATAATATCCTTTAGGCTGTATTTAACGATTTCAACATATGAATTCCTGAATATAAAATTTTTCGCATCAGAAACCTCCCCTAATGATTTAAAAATAATCTCTTTATCATTAGTAGGTCTTAAATCGATAATTCTTTTCTTAGTTTCATCTAAAAATGAATAATTTTGGATTATATTTAAAATCTTATTATATTCTAGTAATTCTATCTCAAACATATAAATACCCAAAGAATTATAACATTAAATGTTATATTTCGCAATCTCATGATAAAATACAAGTATGCCAAGTATTAAACTAAGTGAAAAAGAGATTAAAGAATTTTGTGAAAAATTCAAAGAATATGAAGTTGCTCCAACTAATGAATATATGGAGCATTTTTTCAAACTCAAAGGTGCTTCTGTCTCTATTTTTAAGAGTGGAAAATGTGTGTTCCAAGGATCCTCTTTAGATATATTTAGTGATTATATTAATGTTAAAAAATCCGATATTGAATATGATGATTTTGACACTATTGGTATGGATGAAGTAGGCACAGGAGATTTGTTCGGTCCTATAGTTACCTGCGCACTTCTTGTAAGATGCGAAGATGTCTTTAAACTTAAAGAAAAAGGGATAAAAGATTCTAAAACAATCAGTGATTCAACCATTTTAAAGCTTGGAAAATTTCTAATTTCTAATTTTAAATTTAAAACAAGCATAGTCAGAAATGAGATTTATAATGATCATTATAATGAATATAATATGAATAGTATGAAAGCAAAACTTCACAATCAAAACTTGACACTTTTATCTAAAGAAGTTAATTTTGAATATGTTTGTCTAGATGAATTTTGTTCAAAGGATAAGTATTTTGAGTATTTAGGTGAAGATGCTTTTAAAGATATTCATTTTGAAATGAAAGGTGAAACTAAAAGTATCGCTTGTGCAGCATCTAGTATAGTCGCAAGATATTATTTACTCCTTGAATTTCAAAGACTTAAAAAGCTATATGGATATGATTTACCTAAAGGAAGTGGAGATGCATCAAATAAAATGCTACAAAAAATAAAAGATGATAATAAAGAAGATATTTTATATCATATAGCTAAATTAAATTTTAAAAACATAAGCAAATAAAAAAGAGATTTATCTCTTTTCTATTATATCAGTAAATTTATCAATAATATCTAAATCTTCTAGTGATGGTTTTAAAGGAGTAATGGAGAAATAACCTCTACTCGTATAATACACATCACTATTTTTATGATCTATAAGTCTTTCTTGTCTTTCTTTATATGCGGCTTCAACCCCATTTTCAAGTAGAATATCTTTATTCTCTTTAACATTTATTATTCTACCAACTTTAAAACCTAAAACCTTATTACCTCTTGGATAATTTACATTTAAGATATCAGTATAATCAGTTAATTTATTTTCAAAAATGTAATCTAATACAATTTTTGTTTTTTCTTTAACTGCTTCAAAAGAATCATTTGATGAAGTTGAAAGAGCAATGGCTTTATGGCCTTCTAAAGAGGCGACTATACAAGCACCAATAGTCCCACTAAAAAGTGTATCTTTACCTTGATTATATCCAACATTACAACCAGATACTATAAAGTCAAATTCAACATCTTTAAATTGATATAAACCAAAGCTTACTGAATCGGCAGGAGTTCCATCAACTGCATAAAAATTATTGTGTATTTTTTTGACAGAAATATTCTTTCCAAAAGATATAGATGCACTTGTCCCTGACTTCTCACTTAAAGGTGCAGATACATAGACATCACCATATTCTTTTAGTACTTCCATTACAGCTAATAATGATCTGCTTAAATATCCATCATCATTAGTTAGTAGAAACTTCATTTTTATTTTCCTCACTCTCTTTACTACTTTGAGCATCACTTGTTATAGCCTTCTCTTTATATAAATCTTCGCTAAATATTTTTTCAAATGAATCGTTATTATAATCAAAACTAAAATATTCAGAAATTAGTTCTTTTAAGTTATCTTCTAAACTATCTTTAGATTTTAAATAAAAATCCTTTGAAAGATTTAATCTTGTGATTGAATCACCAATCAATATTTTGTACTTAGTATTTTCAATAACCATTTTATTATATTTAAAACTATATATTTCAAAATTATAAAGTGGAATTATAAATTCTAAAGTCTTTTCTTCATAAGCTTTTAAATATATTGATTTAAATTGTAAAAGTAAAGGATTAGCTCTATATGTATTTGACACTTCAACATTCAAAAATAGGAAGGTTGGAATATATGAATCATAGATAGAATCATTTAAAACATTTACTTTCACATATACATTTCTTTTATCATGCCTTAAAGACAGCCTAGAATATTTAATATTAGAATAAGTTAGTCCTTCAGTAAATCTAAATATTATATTATCTTTATTCTTTTCAAATTCTCTATATCCAATAAATATGCTTTCAATAAGAGAATTGTTTTTATCTTTATCTAAATCATTTTTGACAATATCTTCTTTTAATCTGCCTGAAGGAGATATAAATGAATATAGGTTAAATACTATAGATTTAGAAATATCAAAGTTATATTTTTCATAAAACAATAATCCTTTTATTTCTGATAAATAATCAAAATCTCCTATATATGATCCTTTTAAAACTACTATAATATTTTCATTATATTCTTTAATCTTTGAGACGATATCTTTATCAATATTATCTGAAATAATGGCTATTTTATCATATTTTTTAAGTGAATCATAATCTATTTCATCAAATGAAATTAGTTTATAATCTAAACTGAATTCATCTAATATTTTGGATATTTCATTATTCTTAGCTATATATAATATTTTATCATTAATTTTTAGTGGTAAAATTGAATCATCATTTTTTAGAAGTATTGAAGATAATGAAACTAAATTTGACAAAATACTATCATAATCCATATCTTCAATTTCTTTTTTATCATTGTATTTTATTATATTTGAGATTAATGATTCTACTAATCTATCTATTTCAATATCATCAAATAATGAATCTAGATTATATATGTTAAATTTTGTATTATTTAACTCAAGAAGAAAGTTTTTAATAAATCTATAAAATATTTCATTTAATGCTTTAGGATCGATTTTTTTATTCATTATAGATTGATACAATGATTTGACATCAATTAGAGGTAAAACATTTGATGATAATCCTTTTATAAATGCTGAATTGAGGATATAAGTTAAAACTTCATTTTTAGAAAAATAATCCTTATAATCATATATTCTTTTAATGCTTATATCTTTTGTTAAATATGCATTATAACCATTTTTAAATAGTTCAATTGAAGATATTTCTCCTAATTTATATAAGACATCTTCATTGAAAGAATTTAAGAAGAATTGAGCACAAAATTCTTCTTTTATGTTTCCATTAAATAAAGAAAGCTTATAATTACTACCTAAGAAATTAGTCAACTCTATAGTTGAATTTAGGATTTTAAGCTTTTCTTCGAAACTTGTTGATTTTAGTAATTGTTTAGCTTTCTTATTATAATTCATATATTATCTTTTTAACCAAGATGGAATATTCAAAGAATCATCATCTTTATCATGTTTCTTTGAGAGTTTTTCTTGTCTTTCTTTTTCTTTTTTCTCTTTTCTTGTTAGAGGTTTGTCATTGCTATATTGACTGAAGATATCTTTTTCTTCTTCATCTTCAACTTCACCAAGATTGAGTTTCATATTTTTTAGTGGATCTTTAGCAAACCCTGTGGCAATTACAGTGACTACTATTTCATCGCCTAATTCTGGATTGATTGCACAACCATAGATTAGTTGACTCAAATCAGTTGTAGTCGCATTTTTGATTTCATTAATAACTTCATTTACTTCATGAAGTGACATTTGAACACTTGAAGTTATGTTTATGATAGCTGCAGTGGCGCCATTTATAGATGTTTCAAGAAGTGATGATTTGATTGCAAGTTGTGCAGCATCTTTAGTTCTTGTTTCGCCTTTAGCAACCCCTATACCCATAAGTGCTGTACCTTTATTAGACATGATTGTTCTAACATCAGCGAAATCGACATTGATAACACCTTCTTGATAGATTAGTTCAGTAATACCTTGAACTGCTTGTCTTAAAACATTATCGGCTTTTCTGAATGCTTCAAGGTATGGTGTATTTCTTCCTGTAACTTGAAGGAGCCTATCATTAGGAATAATAATTAAAGTATCGACATGTTCTTTGAATTCTTCTATAGCTTCAAGAGCAATTACCATTCTTTGTTTGCCTTCGAAACTAAATGGTTTAGTGACAACACCAACTGTAAGACATTTCATTTCTTTCGCAAGACGAGCGATTACTGGTGCAGCACCTGAACCAGTGCCACCACCCATACCTGCAGTTATGAAAACCATGTCAGTGCCACTTAATTCTTCTCTTATTTCATCTTCATCTTCTTCTGCGGCTTTTCTTCCGATCTCAGGATGAGCTCCAGCACCTAAGCCTCCAGTTGTTCTTTTGCCGATTAATATTCTTTTATCTGCTTTAGATCTTCTAAGTGCTTGTGCATCTGTGTTGACAGAAACGAATTCGACTCCATCTACTTCGTTTTCAATCATTCTATCTACAGCGTTGCAGCCTCCGCCACCTACACCGAAAACTTTAATTATTGCGTTCTGATTATAATCTTTGAAATCTTCAAACATATGAACCCCCAAGTTAATCTATTTGTAATATTTTTTTAAGAAATGATTTTTAAATTCTAAAAACTTATCGTTTTTAATTGCTTCTTTTATATTATGCATTAAATTTTTCAAAAAGTACAAATTATGATATGAGATTAATCTATATGATAACATTTCTCCTTCTCTAAATAAATGCCTTATATAAGCTTTTGAGTATTTTTTACATGTTTCACATTCACAAGATGGATCAAGTGGTGAAAAATCATTTTCATATTCTTTATTTTTGATGTTTACTCTTCCAAGAGAAGTCGTTGCGACACCATGCCTTGCGATTCTTGTTGGCTCAACACAGTCGAACATATCTATACCATTTTCAACTCCATATAATATATCATCAGGAGTTCCAACACCCATCAAATATCTTGGCTTATCTTGAGGCATAATATCTTTTAGATATTTTAAGACCTCAATTCTTTCTTCCTTAGATTCACCAACTGATAGTCCGCCTATTGAGTAACCATCAAAACCTATTTTTTCAAGTTCTTCTATCGCATATTTTCTTAAATCTTTATATGGTCCACCTTGAACTATGCCAAATAAAGCTTGCCTATTTTTAAATTTATGAGCGTCTTTTCCTCTTTTTGCCCAACGAATAGTTCTATCTACTGATTCCTTCATATAACTATAACTCTCATTAAATGGCGGGCATTCATCGAGGCTCATCATTATATCTGATGAAATTGCGTTTTGTATCTCTATAGATATCTCAGGGCTCATAAAAAGACTTGAACCATTTTTATAATGTTTGAATGTTACTCCTTCTTCAGATATTTTTCTAGTATCACTAAGCGAAAAGACTTGATAACCACCGCTATCAGTTAAAAGAGCACCATTCCACTTATTAAATCCTCTTAAACCTCCGAAGAGTTTTAGTGTTTCAATCCCAGGTGATAACCAAAGATGATAAGTGTTCCCAAGAATTAATCCATCTGAGACTTCTTCGACTTCTTCATTAGTCAAGCACTTAACATCACCTTTAGTACCTACTGGCATGAAAATTGGGGTTTCAAACTCCTTTCCATTTAATACTAAATGTCCTAATCTCGCTCCAGTTTCTTTATCTTTTTTTAAAACTTCAAATTCAAGAGCGGACATTAGTCTACTATTTCTCCAAATACTTCGCCACTTAAATTGGCCGCATTTGATTCATCTGTATCTATGTGCATAGCAAGAGAGAAATCATCTCTAACTCTTACAACTACATCATCAAATATCAATGATCTTTCGTTAGAATCGATTTTTACTTTAACTATATCGCCATTTTTAAAGCCAAATTCTAATGCATCTTTTTCTGTAGCATGAATATGTCTTTTAGCTGCGATAACACCTTCTTCAATTTCAATAAATTTAGAACTATCTAATGAATTCTCAATTCTAATTCCAGGAGTTCCTTTTATATCTCCACTCTCTTTAACAGGTGCGCTTAAGCCGAGTGTCCTACTATCAGTTAGAGATATTTCAACTTGTGCAGCTTTTCTATATGGTCCTAAAATTGAAACATTGTTGATTGATTTTTTTGGACCAATTAAATTAACCTTTTCATTTGAAACATATTGACCAGGTTGTGATAAATATTTTTTTACTGTGAGTTCTTTATCATCACCGAATAACTTATGAAATTGTTCCTCTGTTAAATGTACGTGTCTTGCACTAGTTTCTACTAATATTTTTTTCATTTCTTTTCCTCTTTATCATCTTTTATATACATAGCATCTCCAAAACTGAAGAACCTAAATTTATTATCTACTGCATATTTATATGCATTTAATATATTTTTTCTACTTGATAATGCACTTACAAGCATTATAAGTGTAGATTTTGGAAGATGAAAATTAGTTATTAGTTCATCTACAGCCATAAATTTATAACCAGGATAGATGAATATAGATGTTTCACTATCTTCTTCCATAAATTTATTGAACTTTTTATAGTTTGATTCAAGCGTTCTAACACTTGTAGTACCAACTGCGACTATTTTCTTGTGATTCTCTTTAGCTTTATTTAACTTATCTGCGACTTCTCTACTTATATGATACTTTTCACTATGCATTTTGTGCTCTTCAATATTATCAACACTAACTGGTCTAAAAGTTCCAAGACCTATTGTTAGAGTGATTTCTAATATTTCGATTCCTTTAGCTTTAATATCATCTAATAATTTTTGAGTGAAGTGAAGCCCTGCTGTAGGAGATGCAGTTGAACCTTTTATTTTTGAATAGACAGTTTGATATCTATCTATCTTATCAAGTTTTTTATGAATATATGGAGGAAGTGGGACTTCTCCAACTTCATCTAATACTTCATAAAATATACCATCAAAGATAAAATGAACATGTACTATTCCATCAGGTAATATATTTATTACTTCAGCTTCTAAGATATCATCTTTAAATATTATCTTAGTGCCAATTTTAAGTCTTCTTTGAGGTTTAGCTAAACATTCATAATTCTTATCACCTAAATCTTTAAGCAATAATAATTCTATTTTTGCGTTTGTCTCTTCTTTTCTTCCAATAATTCTCGCTGGAACAACTTTTGTGTTATTTATAACTAAGATGGAATCTTTATCAAGATAATCTATGATGTTATAAAATTTTTTATCCTCAATTTTACCACTATTTTTATCAAGAATTAATAATCTCGATTCTTCTCTATTTATGATTGGTTCTTGAGCGATTAATTCTTCTGGAAGATAATAATCAAAATCAGAAGTTCTCATCA
This sequence comes from Caryophanales bacterium UBA1188, assembly GCA_002310135.1. Taxonomy (GTDB): domain Bacteria; phylum Bacillota_I; class Bacilli_A; order Izemoplasmatales; family UBA1188; genus UBA1188. The sequence goes on from DBYK01000001.1 coordinate 51,294, forward strand.
AAATAAATCCTTGTGTATGTGTTTATAAGCTTTAGTAGTTGCGACTCTTCCTCTTGCGGTTCTTTGGATGAATCCGCTCTTTATTAGATATGGTTCATAAACATTTTCCAAAGTGACTCTATCTTCTGAAAGGCTACTTGCGAGATTGTCGACTCCAACCGGCCCTCCTTTGAAGTGATCTATTAGAGTCCTTAGGTAATCTCTATCTTTTTCATCTAAACCTTCTTCATCAATATTTAAATTCTTAAGAGTTTTGTTTGTGATGTCGATAGTCACAACTCCATTATTGTATACATCTGCGTAATCTCTGATTCTTTTAAATATTCTATTTGTGACTCTTGGAGTTCCTCTTGATCTCTTTGCGACTTCAAGAGCGGATGAATCATCTATTTTATTTCCATAAATCCTCGCAGTTCTCTCACAAATCTGTTTAAGTTCATCTGTATTATAGAAATCTAATTTATAAGTTAAACCAAATCTATCTCTTAGAGGACCTGTGAGCATTCCATAGGCAGTAGTAGCACCGATTAAGGTAAAAGGAGGAAGGTCTAATCTAATAGTTTTAGTATCAGAATCTCTTCCTATGACTATATCGATAACGAAATCTTCCATAGCACTATATAGAGTCTCAGAAACGGCTCTATTTAATCTATGGATTTCATCTATAAATAAACAATCATATGGTTGAAGTTGAGATAATATTGCGGCTAAATCGCCAGTTTTTTCTATAGCAGGTCCACTAATTATAGTGATATTTGCGCCCATTTCATTTGCGATTACTTGAGCAAGAGTAGTTTTACCTAATCCTTGTGGACCATATATTAAGACATGATCAATAGGTTCTTTTCTTTGTTTTGCAGCAAGTATTGATATTAGAAGCATTTCTTTAATATCATCTTGACCTATATATTCTTTTAAGTATTGAGGTCTTAAAAACTGTTCCTCATTTACTCTTTCTCTATAATTCTTTAATTCGTTTTGAGTACTCATCTTTGACCTCCTATCACAAATTATATCATAAATCTTTAGATTTTATATAATTTGAATAAAAAAATATTTTTAAGAAGTTATTTATTCTTAAAATTCATTCTATAAATTTTAAAAAAGAAAAAGGATGTCACATCGTAACATCCTTTAAAACATATGAATTTGATTATATTTCTGGATATCTTTCTCTAGCTTTATAGTGAGTATGAAGTAATTCTTCACTCTTTTCAGATAGAGGTTCTTTGAAGTAGTCTTCGTACAATTTCTTAATTTGTGGGTTATTGTGAGATTGACGAATTGGACGACCCTTATCTTCTTTATAAAGAACTGACGCTCTTTTTTCTCTATAAGTATCTAAAATATCCATTCCTTCTTTATTTAGGAATACTGGTTTAACATATGGTTGACCGCCACCATTGATACAACCACCTGGGCAGCACATGATTTCAATGAAATGATATTCTGATTTACCAGCTTTAATATCATCTAATAACTTCTTAGCGTTTGCCATACCACTTGCGACAGCAACTTTGACGATTATGCCATTAATATCAACACTAGCTTCTTTAACTCCTTGAAGTCCTCTAACAGGGAGAAAATCAACTGGATTTAATTCTTTAGAAGTTAATGCGAAATATGCAGTTCTAAGTGCAGCTTCCATAACACCACCAGTTGCGCCAAAGATTACAGCAGCACCAGTATAATCACCTAATAAATCTGGATCGAAATCTTCTTCTGGTAACATATCCCAGTTAATTCCTGAACGCTTAATTAATCTTGCGAGTTCTCTTGTAGTTAGAACTGCATCAACATCTCTTAAGCCATTATGAGATAATTGAGGTCTTACTTCTTCAGTCTTCTTTGCTGTACAAGGCATTACAGATACAACGAAAATATCTTTTGGATCAATTCCATTTCTTTCTGCCCAATATGATTTGATTACAGCACCCATCATCTCATGAGGACTCTTACATGTTGAAACATTTGGAATTACTTCAGGATAATAGAATTCTAAATAATTAATCCAACCAGGTGAACAAGATGTAATTTGTGGGAGAACTCCGCCATTTTTAATTCTATGGAGAAGTTCATTTGCTTCTTCCATAATAGTTAAATCTGCACCAAAGTTTGTATCATATACTCTATAGAAACCAAGTCTTCTTAAAGCAGCAGCCATCTTTCCTGTTCCGACTGTTCCAATTGGATCGCCGAATTCTTCAGCTATTGCAGCTCTTACAGCAGGAGCTGTTTGAACTATAACTTTCTTACCTTCCATAAATGCTTTATCAATTAGTGGAATTTCAGAAACTTCAGTTAAAGCGCCAGTTGGGCATACTAGAGTACATTGTCCGCATTGTAAGCATGGAGCTTGAGCGAATGATCTATTTCCAGCAGGAGCAACTATAGTATTAAAGCCTCTCTTTTCAAATCCAAGGATACCAATTCCTTGAGCTTTTTTACATCTTTCAATGCATCTACCACAGAGGATACATTTAGATGTATCTCTCATGATACCAGGACCTAAAATGTCTAAAGTTGTTTCAGTTTTAACGCCCTTAAATGCATTTTCTCTTGCACCAGTAATATTCGCAACATGTAGTAATTCACAATTACCATTTTTGACACATTGTTGACAATTCATATTGTGGTTAGAAAGTAGTAATTCTACAGATGTTCTTCTAGCTTTAACTGCTTTTGGAGAAGAGATTTTAATCTCCATTCCTTCGCTTACTGGATATACACAACTCGCAACAAGTCCTCTTGCACCAGTAGCTTCAACTAAACAAACACGGCAAGATGCTTTAGAACATTCACCTTTATTATATTCACAAAGTGAAGGGATATTATAACCACATCTTTTCGCAGCTTCTAGAATTGTTAATCCGTCTTCTACTTGATAAGATTGGCCTTCTATTTTAATGTTTATCATTTTCTTTTCCATTACTTTCCACCCCTATCTCTTTGAAATTGCACCAAATGGGCAAACACTATAACATGTACCACACTTAATACATTTACTTTGGTCAATTACATAAGGCTCTTTTCCAGGTACACCAGAAATACATTCAACTGGACAATTTCTTGCGCACTTAGAACACTTCTTACATAATTCAGGATCAATAACATATTGCATTAGGCTCTTACAAACGTGAGCTCTACAAGTCTTATCTTTGATGTGTTCTACGTATTCATCCATAAAGTTAGCCATAGTTGATAATACTGGGTTTGCTGCAGTTTGTCCAAGAGCACATAATGCACCATCTCTCATAGTATCAGCTAAATCCCTTAATGCTTCGATATCTTCCATCTCGCCATTACCGCTAACTATTTTATTTAATATTTCAAGTACTCTCTTAGTACCAATTCTACATGGAGTACATTTACCACATGATTCATCACAAATAAATTCCATATAGAATTTAGCGACATCAACCATACAGTTATCTTCATCCATAACGATAGCTCCACCTGAACCCATCATTGAGCCTCTTGCGATTAAGTTATCGTAATCGATTGGAACATCTAGATCTTTTTCAGTTAAGCATCCACCTGATGGACCACCAGTTTGAATAGCTTTGAACTTTTTACCATTTGGTACTCCACCACCAATATCGTATACTAATTCTCTTAAAGTTACACCCATTGGAACTTCAACCAAACCAACGTTTCTAACTTTTCCACCTAATGCGAATACTTTAGTACCCTTACTCTTTTCAGTTCCTAGTTTATTAAAACTACTTGCGCCTTCTCTTAAGATATATGGAATGTTTGCTAAAGTCTCAACATTATTAACGATAGATGGTTTATCCCATAAACCTTTAACAGCTGGGAATGGTGGACGTGGACGAGGCATACCTCTTTGTCCTTGAATTGAATTGATTAATGCTGTTTCTTCACCGCATACGAATGCACCAGCACCAAGTCTTATATGAGCTCTAAATGAAAAATCAGTTCCTAAGATATTATCTCCAAGAAGGCCTCTTTCATTCATCAATTTAATTGCGTTTTTAAGTCTTTCAACTGCTTTTGGATATTCAGCTCTTACATAGAAATAACCATTTTGTGCTCCAATTGCATAACCCGCAATCATCATACCTTCTATTACTTCAAATGCGTTTCCTTCAAGCACTGATCTATCCATGAATGCACCTGGATCACCTTCATCACCATTACAGATTACATATTTTTCATCTGAAACACTGTTTTTAGCGAATTGCCATTTACGGCCAGTAGGGAATCCTCCTCCCCCTCTTCCTCTTAAGCCAGATGCGAGTACCTCATCAATTACTTCTTGAGGAGTCATACTCAATGCTTTCTTAAGTCCTTTGAATCCATCACAACCTAATGATTCATCCAATGACTCTTGATTGATTACACCGCAGCCATGTAGTGCAATCTTAACTTGTTTTTTGTAGAATGGGATATCTTCAAGCTTTCTAATCTTTTCGTGAGTATTAATGTCTTCATATAATAACTCTTCAACGACTTTTTTACCGATTATATCTTGATCAACTATCTTTTCAACATCTTCTACTTTGACAAGTCTATATAATGTTTCTTCAGGATATATTTTTACAAATGGACCTTGTGAGCAAAGACCAAAACATCCAACATGGGCTAAACGAGTATTATTTTCCAAATGTTTTTCTTTAATTTGCTTTTCAAATTCAGCATAAACATCTAAAGCATGTGTAGCTTCACAACCTGTATCTGTACACATCGCAATAGTTCTAAAACCATCTTTGCCATCATATTTGGCAACTAGTTTTTCGCTATTAATTCTTATTTCTTCTTCAAGTTTCTTAAAAGAATCAATCTTTTGCATTAGACGCTAGCCTCCTTTTTATATTCATCAATAATACCTTGAACCTTATCCACAGTTAATGTAGGATATACCTTACCATTAATTGAGCAAGCTGGAGCTAAACTACAAGCTCCTATGCATCTAAGTGCGCTTATTGTGAATAGTCCATCTTCAGTAGTTTCACCAGGTTGAATCTTTAAAAGATCACAGAACTTATCGATGATAGCTTGAGATCCTTTTACGTAACATGCTGTACCGAGACATACACCAATTACGTATTTACCTTTTGGTTTTAGCGAAAAGAAACTATAGAATGTTACAACACCATAAATCTCAGCAACAGGTATGTGAGTTTCCTCAGAGATAACTTCTTGAACTTCAAGTGGAATATAACCATATTCTGTTTGAACTTCAGAAAGAATTACCATGAGTGGTGTTGGCTCATCTTTGTATTTTCTACAAATTTCTACAATTTGCTCTTTAGCTTTTTGTTGTAATGCAGCCATTATTTCCTCCTAATTTATATATAAATAATTCCTTATGTATTATAACATATTTATAGTCGTTTTTTACCAATCTTTTTTTGCTATATAAAAATCTTTATTTTTATTTCATCTTAAAATCATTATGCTATAATATAAACAAGGTATTATATGCAAGAAAATAATAATCTTTCATACAAAAAATTCCTAGAATCAATCGATTATGATTCTAAAGAAATCAAAAAATATTTTGAAAATATCATAGAAAGCTTGAAAAAAGAGGCTTCTTTTATTACGGATAAAAGAGATTCTAAAATTGAAAATCTATATACACAATTCGAAGAAGATATAAAAAGAAATGATAATATTAAAAAAGAACTAATCGATTCATATATAAAATCTTTTGAAGATATCAATGAAAAATATATCTCAAATTTGTCAAAAATTAATAATGCATTCCTCTACGAAAAGAATCAACTTTTAGACAAAATTGAGGAAGAAAAGAATATCATCAAAACAATCAACCATAATATCTTAATAGAATATTATGAAAAGAAAAGACCATATCAAGACAAAATAGATGAAGTATCTAAAAAACTAGATATTGAATATATCCAAAGTACTAATCTAATATTTGAAACTAAAAACCTCATAACTAATAACAATGAATACTACCTAAACGCAGAAAGCCATATCAATTTATTAGATAAACAAATCAGATTCTTACTAGAATTTAAAGATTACAATATTTCTTTATATAAACATGAGGCTGATGGCACAGATAGCCTTATCAATAAAATTAAAATTTATACAGATTATGTTAATGAAATATCGCAAGAAATCGCCTCATTTGAATCTGATAATAATGTATTTGAACCACTATCTTCTTCTTATAATTTAATCTTATCTAATATAGAAGAACTTCTTTCATCATTAGATAAAGATATACATATATTCAAAATAGATGTAAAAGAAAAAATAGATTACTTAAAGAAAGATCTAGATAGTATTAATACATATTATGATTCTTTAATTAGCGAAGCAAAAAAAGAAAAAGATAAAAAAATTATCAATAAAAGAAGGAATGTATTAATTAACCACATCACAACTAAACTTGAAAGATTATCACTTGATTCAACTATGGAGATTGAGCTTCTATCTAACACTAAAGCTGATATCAATAAATTTAGATGTAATCTTCTTTCACTTTTATCATCAATTAAAGATTATTATAATTTCATTTATGTGTCAAACGATGCTTTAATTATAAATCTCCTAAATATCATTAAAGAAATATTAAATGATCAACTTGAATCAGTAAATAAATTCGTAGAAAATACCAAAGATTCTAAAGAAATAATCAACTATTTTAAGAACCGTTACAACAAGCTTGACCTTGATAATAAACTCAAATCTATTCAAATCTATAAAGAAGGTATAGAAAAAATATTATCAAAATCCAAAGAACTAGACACTCTTGCTTTTGAGCTTGTCACTAATCAAGAAATCTTAAAGATGAAACTTTTAGATTTGAAAAAGGAATATCTTACAATCGATGATCAAACTAAAATCAAAGAAATCGAATATGATATGATAATCGATGAACTTGAAAGAGATAAAATTCCACGCTTAACTATCAATAATTCTAAAGAAGAAATTCTTCTTCTTGAAAAAGATTTATCTATCGATGAAAAGATTTTAAAGAATGAATATGATAATGAACTTCATCTTTTAGAAGTTAAAAAAGAAATAGACTTATTGAGATGTGATTATATTGCCGCATATTCAAGACTTGAAAATATGTCTAAAATCATTGAAGTTAAGAATGAATATGACATAGAATCAGTTGATATAAAGAACCAAATAGAACTTGAAAAATCCATTCAAGTTATTTTGCTTGATGCCATAGAGAAACAACTTAAATATAACTCTATGATAGAAAAGTATGAAAATGATATCGAAAATCTCGATCAGGAAACAAATCAAAAGACAAGATATTTAAACAATGTGCTTGAAATAGAAATCAAAACATTCGAAAACAAAAAGAAAAAACTAGAAAACATCTCTAAAGATTTAGAATATTTATCTTATCCTGATATTAAATCTAAGAAGATTAAGACTGCAGAAAAGATTAAAAATATCAAGAAAGAATTAAAGAATAATATAACTAAAATCAAAGAAGATAACGAATATAATAAAAATGCTTCTTTAGAACTTAAAGAAAACTTAAACAAATTATATGATTCTTCTAGTTCTTCTTTTAAATCTTTATTCAATAAATTATTCGAAAATGATACAACTCTAAATTTAAATACTTCTACTTTAAAAGAAATCTTAAGTCATAAAATAAATGTATTATTTGAATCTATCAATAATATATTAAAAGAATACAAACTTAAAACTCTTGAAGTTGATTATGATTTAAAACACTACCAAAAATTAATCACATCTATTCTAAATGATATATCTAAAGCTTCTAAAGAAGAACTCAAGAATCTTAAAAAAGAATTGAGTAAAGAAATTGATGATATGCTTAAATCTATCAAATCATTATCATTTAAAGAAATTGATAAAATTGATGTACTAAGTGATTTAGATATAGAAAAAGAAATCAAAGCTTTAGAGAATAAATCTAAAGAAGATATCGCAAAACTTGTTATAGATAACACTATAGATATGGAGATAGATCTCTTAGCGATTGATGATATCAAGAAAGCTAAAGAAAAAGTTAATAAATCATTCGAAAAAGAAATATCTGATTTCAAGAAATCATATCTTCAAACTAAAGACTCTATCAAAGAAGAATACAATGAAAAATTAAACAATCTAAATCTTCTTAAAGATTTCGCAATCAAGAATTCTAAAGATTTAGATAGAGATATGAACGTATCAATAAATTCTGTTATTGATAAAGTTTCATCATCTAAAGATGTTAAAGTTAAAACCCTAACTAATGAAAACACTCTAAACAAAGAAAAAATTGATGAAAAGATTCTCTCTTTATCAAATGAAATTCAAGAAAAGAATAATATTTTTGAAGAGATGAAGAAAGAATCCAATAATGAAGTTGAAACTTTCAAAGAAAATATTAAAGAAGTTGCGAAATCTAACTTCCAAGAAAGCTTAAATAAGAAAAGAGAAAACGAAGACTACTTAAACCGTGAATCTTTAGGATATGTAGAAGGTAGAGACTCATATTTTAGGAGATTAAACGCAAACGCTCTTGAATTTAAAGAATCATTTAGATCTAAAGAAGACGCTTTAATAGAATCTTTCTCTATCTCTAAAGCCGATAAAGAAATAGAGTACGCTAATCTCTATAAAGAAGTTAGAGATGATTTAAAAGAAAGTATTGATAATATCAAAGAACCTATTCACTCCTTCAGCACTGAAATTGAAGAATTATCTGATGAAATGAATAGGAAAGTATTAGAACTAACCAATCTATTCAATAGTAGTTCTAAAGATTTATATATAAAATTTATGGAAAATATCGATAAGGATAACTCTAAATAATGAAAGAACTAAAATCCAAAGAAACCTTTAGAGATGTCACTAAACTCTTAGATGAATACAGCAATAAAATTTCATCTAATGCGGAAAAACTATATAGTGATATAAACTCTACTGAAGAAGAAATCACAAATAAAACTAAAAACTCCTTTGATGAAATAAAGGATTCTTTGGCTGAACTCAAAGAAAGAGTTAAAACTTCTACTTCTATTATCGATGAAATCGATAAAGAAAAAACAATTGAAGAATCAAATATCAAAAATAATTATTATTCTATAATTGTTAAAAGGAAGAATGAATTCTTAAATTATGGCATTGATACTATGGATGATATCATCTCTTCTTTTGATAAATACAATAACGAAAAGAAAAACCTTATCTCTATTTATGACATATTAGTCACAGATGCTAAAAATAGAATCGTTTTAAGATATGAAGAAATCAATGATATAATAGTTGATTTCCTCTCTAAAATGAAATCACTTCTTGAAAAATATAATTCACTATTTAAAGATGTAATAATAGATGCTAAAGAAAACACTAAAGAAATATCTAATCTTTATTTCTCTTTATTTAGCGCTTTTAATACAAATCTTTTAGAACTAAACAATAAATCCAAAGATATCTTATTAAAATCAAATGATAATTCTATCTCTATTTCAAAATTACTAGGTAACCCTAGTGTTATGTCTATAGAATCAAGTAATGAAGCTATTAAAGTTTTAACTGATAGATTCAATAAAGATATGAAGAATATACAAATAGATTTTCATAAGAAATCTTCTTCTTTAGTTGATCTAATAGAAAGTCTATTTAATGATTCTCTATCTAAATCTATTCCTATTCATCTTTTGAAAGATGAATTTACAAAATCATTAAATGAACTCTACCACAAAAAGTTCGATTCATCTCAAATAGAAAAAATCCTTCTTGAAGCATCTAAAACTCAAGATATGAGAATATCTCTCACTTATATCTTTAAATCAATAGATCCAAATCTTTATAAGAACACACTTGAAGAAGAAAAGAATTTAGAACTCGAATATCAAAAGAAATTATTAACTCTATCAAATAATAAGATTCTTGGAAGATATCTATCTAAAACATATGAAGATTCTCTTCTTTTTGAATCTGAACTCCTAAAGGAGAAAGAATATAAAGAAATCCATGATGAATATTTTAATTGTCTCTTAAAGAAGATTGAATTATATGATTTATTTTCTAAAGATGAACTAAGAATCTTAAATTTAATTAATAAATATAAACTATCATTTAAATATAAAATAGATTTAATTTCCCTTGAATTTAAGAAAGAAAGTAATAACCTTCTATCAGAATTTAGAAAGACTCTAAGCTTAAATGAAAAAGATACATCTAATGATATATTAAATCTTGAAAAAGTATTAGATATCTTAGATAAAGATAGTAAGAGATCTCTAATAGATCTAAAATATGAATTAGATTTATTGGACATTCATCATACCTATATCGAAGCCAAGAGTATGGCTAAACTAGGTTATGAACTATTTAAAAAAGAAAAAGACTTAAGCTTACTTGAACCAAGATTTAAACTCCTTAAAATTATCGAAGAACATGATTCAATCAAGAAATCATATAAGACTTTATATGATAGTGAAATATCTCTTATTGAGAAATCCAATATGAGAAACAATATTCATGAACTATATTCATTCAAATATGCTTATTCTTTAATCAAACATAGAAATATAGTTTCATCTGAACTAATCGATATGGCTAAAGCTGAATATAAACTTAGAATCGATATTTTAAATGATATAAGAGAAACAATCAATGATAGTTCAAATCATCAAATAGAAAGAATTATAGGCACATATTTAGACAAGATTAAAGAACTTGACGAAATCAAAGAAATCGAGCTCAAATCAATTCTTCAAAAGATTGAACTCTTAGGAAATGAAAACAATAAAGAAAGAAATAAAGAAATCGTTGTGAATATCCTAGATCAATATGAAATAGCTCAAGATAAGATTCATAAGATGATAATCAATGATAAAGAAATCATCAAAGAACAGATGAATATAAAACTTATGAATACAGAAAGTATAGAATCTATCTCATCAAGTCAAAAAATAGAAAATGAACAGCTCAAAAACGCACTTTCTTATATAGAAGAAATAAATGAAACATTTAAATTAATTCTCGCATCTTTAAGTGTCAATTCTAATAACTATGACAGTGAAGTTATAAATAATTACAAAACTCAATATTTAGATGTCTTAGAAAAACTTGATGAATCACTTAGAATTGAGGCTGACCCACATCTATATAAGATTAAAGAAATCAATGAAAGATATAACGAAAATTATTATCTAAAGAAATATTTAGAATTAAATGATTCTCACATAAAGGCAGTCAATGACTTATATTCGAAGCTAATTGATGACTATACTGATCTTGAAAATCAAAAATCTTCTTCTACTCAAGAAATTATGAATCAAGAGTTTATAGAAAAAACTAATAACGCAGTCAATCTATTCAAAGATTCAATAATTAATAATATAGATTGTTTTAATAAAGATAAAGATTTGCTTCTAAAAAATTATGAAGAAGATATCAAAGAAACTGATAAACAATTAATTAAAGATATAGACCAAATATCAAAAGATAATTCTTTATTAAAAGAAAAGTATATATTGATTAAGAAAGATATAGATTCGATTGGAAAAAGCGATTTAAAATCTTTGACAAAACAATCAAAAAAAGACAGAAAGAAATATTCATTTGAATATGAAGCATTCGATTCTTCATACAAAGAAAAACTTAAAGAAAGTATTAAAGAAATAGAAAATAAATATAAGAATCCAACTGTATATTTCTTATTAAAACATTAAAAAAATAGTCCCAAGAGAGGGACTATTTTTTTAGCTGTGATCAACACCTTACCTAATAGACGACCATAGGTTGTCTACAATAAGAAACAAATTATGAATTAGGATTATAACATCAAATGAAATAATACACACAACATAATTATTATTCTATCAAAAAAATGTTTGGGGTCCTAAAAGATATAAGGTATTGACAATTTTATAATACCATACATCTTACATCTTCGCAAGTAATTTAATGAATTAAATTATAGATGTGAAAAAATCTATGATTCAATATATGTTTCATAAAAATTTATGAATTTAGTCATAAATCCAAATTCATTTAGTAGTTCAAAGTTCATTGTATCTAAATGATTTTTATTCTCAAGTTCATTTAGTTCCACATATACAGAATTTGAGATTAATTCATCTTTTAAGCTTCTAGAATTCTCTATTGGAACTATTTCATCGTTATCTCCATGGAATATAAGTGTAGGAAGAGCGCTTTCTCCATAATTGATTGGAGATACATCAATCAATCCATTAAACATATCAGCTGGAGTAGATGTATTTGTGGCTTTCATTGCGAGAAACATTACACCTTCAGTTGTACCAAGTTGTGGATAAAAAGATGACAAAAGGTTAGTTGCGATTTGTGAATATACTTCAAATTTCATATCAGTTGGGCCAGAAAGGCTATATACACAATCAACTTTAGCTAGAGTTTCATTGTTCTTCTTATAACCATAAAGAAGTGATAAATGTCCACCAGCACTATGGCCTCCAATCATAACTTTTCCAAGTTCTAAATCATTATATTCAAGTAAAGCTTTAACATCTAAAAGGCAATTCTCAATATCATCTAACATATCATAAATAGACGCAGAATCATTATCCATAGTTATAAGCCTATAATTCAGGTTTACAACACAACAAGCTTTATTATTTCTAAATAATTCTTTCGCAATCTTTAAGACAAATGATGTATATGTTTCTTTTGATTCACTAATCCATGCGCCACCATGAATAAAAAGCACTGCGTTTAAAGTATCATATTCTTTATAATTATTTGGGAAATAAATATCATAAGCAGTTAATGATTCGCTATCACCATATATCCTATGTCTAATGTATGAATAATCTTCTTCATCAACTATAGGTTTATATGTAGTTATATCGTTTGTAGGAGTTCTAGTCCATTTAGAAGTACTATCTACTGTAGTAGTTGTAGTTGTAGCACAAGAAGTAAGTAGAAAAATAGAAAGAAATAAAAGAATACTAATTATCGTTTTCTTCATCATCGACATTATCGTCACTCTTAGAGAAGAGATCTTCAGTATTATCAACTGAATTTTCTTCTATTTTTTCAATTTGTGCGTTCTTTTCTTCTTCTATTCTTTTTTGTTCTGCTTCTATTCTTATTCTTTCTTCTTCACTCTTTTTAAATCTATAGCCTACTGGGTCAAGCATGAATTCTTCTCTTTCAGCGCTTATTCTTCGAACTGTTTCATCGAATTCATCATGCATTATAGTTTTATAATCGAACTCAAGACCTAAATAAATATAAGGCATAGTTTCTTTTAATTCATCCATCACATGATCATTTCCATCAACTGTCTTAAAGAAAGTAAAACCATATAATTTATGTTTATCATAGAATACAATGCCATTGCCATTGTATTCATAAGCCCAAACGATAGATGCTTTTTCTAAGATAAAGAATGATGCTTGAGTTAGACCAATTATGAAATGCTCAGTCATAAGTAGAGGGTTGTCCGCATTTAATTTATTTAAGACATCTGCCTCTAGAAGTTCTTGGTCATATAAAGATGGATCAATTCCATCTTCAATTAAAGCCTTATACATTGGAAAATTTTTAGGTTTGAATATATATTTATATAATTCAAGTAAATCTTTTAATCTTCTAAATGAGAATATCAAAAGAAGGGCACCAATTACAATCCAAAAAATACCATAGTCATTAACCTGTGATACTAAAAAATAGATGCCAAATCCAATAACGACAAATGGAACAATCATAACTATGATGCCTAATATTCCATAAAAGGAAAACGCAACTTTTTTATGTCCTTTTTTAATTAATGATTCTAACATAACTACCTCTTTTCTTTAACTAGAGTTTCTCCAGATTCAATTTTACCATCTTCAAATTTATCGAATTTTACACCAGAGAAAATTCTAACATTTTTACCAACTCTAAAATTCTTTGGAATCTTTATTCCTTTTCCAAGAACTGTAATACCACTCTTTAATAGATCAGGTCTTTCTTTATTTGGAATATTATCAAAGTCACCTATTACAGCATTTTCTCCAATAACACAGTTCTTATCTATGATTGCATTTTCAATATGAGCATTAGCCTCAATCACAGTATTATTTAAGATTACAGAATTTTTAACTACTGCAGTAGGATGAACTACAACACCAGGAGATATTACACTTCTATAAACTTCACCAGCGATGATTGAGCCATTTGAAAGTAATGCTTGTCTAATCACAGCTTTACTTCCAATCTTTACTGCAGGCATCTCTTCACTTCTTGTGTATATTTTCCAGTTAGGATCATACATATCGAGTTGAATTTTATCCACAGTTTCAATTAATTCAAGATTAGCTTCAAGATATGAATCATATGTCCCAACATCTTTCCAATAATCGAAGAATTTATATGCATAAACATCTCCATCCCCAATTAGTGATGGAATGATATGCATTCCGAAATCTAAATCTTTTATATCATCATTTGATTCTAAAATTTCAATTAGTTTTTCTCTATTGAAAACATAAATGCCCATAGATGCAAGATCGCTCTTTGGTTCTTTTGGTTTTTCAACAAATCTTTCAACTTTGGAATTCTTATCCGCTTCCATTATTCCAAATCTAGATGCTTCTTCAAGTGGAACTACCTTACATGCGATAGTGAGTTCAGCATTATGTTCCTTATGGAAATCGATTAGTTTCCTGTAATCCATCTTGTATATATGGTCTCCAGATAAAATTAAGACATATTTCGCTCTTGATTGATACAAAATATGCATATTCTTTCTGATCGAATCAGCGGTTCCATTATACCAAGATTCATGTGGTTGAAGTAGAGTAATGTGGGAATCACGTCTATCCATATCCCATGGTTTTCCAGCACCTATATGTTCATTTAATGATAGAGGTAGGTATTGTGTTAAGATTGCGACATCATAAATGCCCGAATTAGAACAATTCGATAAAGCGAAATCAATTATTCTAAATTTTCCTGCGAATGGTACAGAAGGTTTAACTCTCTTCTCAGATAATATATCAAGTCTTGAGCCTCTTCCTCCCGCTAAAATCAAAGCTAATGTTTCCATATTTTCTCCTTTATAATGACTTTACTTTTTTATATAAATCTAAATATTTGATTGCTGAAGCTTTAAAACTGTAATCTGAATTCATCGCATTTTTAACGAGTAAATTCCTATTCTTTTTTCTCTTAATTTTATCTAGTGCATATCTAATTGTATACATCATATCGTGAGCGTTGAAATTAGTAAATGAGAAACCATTTCCTTTCATTTCATATTCATTGAATGGTTCTACTGAATCTTTTAAGCCACCTGTTTCTCTAACTATTGGTAGAGTTCCATATTTAAGCGCAATCATCTGGCCTAAGCCACATGGTTCAAATGCACTAGGCATCAAAAATAAGTCAGATGCTGCATACACAATATGAGCTAATTCATCTGAATAGCCATTATAGAATTTAACTCTATCTTTATATCTACATTCAAGACCATAAAAGAAATCTTCAAACTGTCTTTCGCCATTTCCGAGTATGAAGAAATTGAATGGTCTTTTATCATCATTAATCATCTCATCTATTACTCTAACTATCAAATCTAAACCTTTTTGTTTAGTTAGTCTTGAGACAATAGACATAAGTGGATAATCATTATTAAAAGTAATATTCATTCTCTTATTCAATTCTTCTTTCGCAAGAAGTTTACCTTCTTTGTAAGTTGAATATGAATATTTCATTGGAATGATTCCATCCTTTTTAGGATTGAAAATATTATAATCAATTCCATTCAATATTCCAGAAAATAATCCTTTATTATAAACTTCATTTAACGCATCTTTTAGTCCCATTGCGAAATAATCGCTTGATAAGAGTTCATTTTTGTACTGTTCTGAGACTGTGTTAACGCTATCCGCATTTAAAATAGCGCATTTCATAATATTCATATTACCGTTTAATTCCATTGTTGAATCAAATGGTAAATTAAATATTTGTGCGAAGCCTTTATCGCATTCACCTTGGTATAAAATATTGTGAATAGTAAATACAGTCTTAATATTCCTAATCTCAGCCGAATCATTATTTTTAATGAGATATGGAATCATCCCTGTATGCCAATCGTTCGCATTCAAAATATCAACTTTAAAATCTTTAAAATGTTTTATGGCTTCAACTATAGCGATTTCAAAGAACGCCCATCTATCGTATTCATCAGAAAAACCATAAACTTTATCTCTTCCGAAGTATTTCTCATTATCAATGAAATAGTATTTCACTTTATTATATTTGAGTTCAAACAAGCCAACATATTCACTAGCTTGGCCAACTTTTACATAAAAATATTCAAGAAATTTTATCTTTTCCAGTAATTCTCTTTTAATAGTTTTATATTTTGGAAGAATTACTCTCGCATCTTCACCTAATGAATTTAGTTCATTAGGAAGGCTGCCAAGGACATCGCCAAGTCCCCCAATTTTAACAAATGGAAAGCATTCAACTCCTGCGAACAATATATTCATATATTTACCCCTTTATTAAACCGCTTCTTCTAGTGCTTTACTGAATTGATCAGCACATGAAGTTTGTCTATAACCACAAGTATTTCCTTTTAAGATTTCAATAACTTTATCTTTATCCATCCCCTCTACAAGTTTAGAGATAGCTTTTAAGTTGCCATTACAACCTCTTAAAAATACTACATTATGAATCTTGTTGTTATCGTCTATATCAAAATCAACCTGTATAGAACATACATCTTTAGGATAATAAGTATAATGTTTCATTGTGTTTTCCTCCTCAGATTTTTAAATTTTATTATTGATAAAACTCCATGAATTATAATTGATGATAAAATCAATATTCCAATTATCAAATATGAAGTTTTATCTAGTATTAAAGTACCATTTGGATTTAGTCCATAGTGGAAGAAATCTGCCCCATATACATTGAATGTATAATATGAAAAGAGTGGGCAAATTGTGATTAATACAAAGGTTAGAATAATAGTCGTTAATCTAAGCTTTGTAAATGGGATTGAAATATAGAAAAGTATTAAGAAGAATGAATAAGTTGAAACTAGTAATGATACATTAGTTTCAATTTCTTGACTTAATCCATACATAGGTGATAAGAACCTTATTAGTAGTAAATCTATAAACACTACTATTGCACCTGGTATAGATTTTTTAAATATATTCTTGATAAATTTACCACTTATAACGCTATAATTAGCTTCCAAAGCTAAAGCTAGAGATGGTATACCTATAATAAAGGTTTCAATAATCATTAGTTGTGATGGTTGTCTAAATGGACTTGTAAACTCTAAACTAGGTTTAATGAAGAATAGTGCTACTGCAGTTAAATTGATAAGTACCATCAGAATTGTTTTAGATAAAAATAGTGAAGCACTTCTTTCTATATTGTTTATAACTCTTCTTCCTTCATTCACAACTTTAGGTAAGGATAGGAAGTTAGAATCGAGGAGAACTAAGTGAGCAACAGTTCTAACTGCCTCACTTCCTGATGCCATAGCTATAGAACAATCAGCTTCTTTAAGTGCTAATATATCATTTACACCATCACCCGTCATCGCAACTTTATGCCCATCTTTCTTAAGAGCTTCCACAAGCAGTTTTTTCTGCTGTGGCCTAACTCTACCAAAGATTGTGTATTTTGATGCAATATCATCAATTTCTTCATCTTTAACTTCATCTAGTGAAATATATTTATCATAATTTGGTACACCCGCAACTTTTGCTATAGCTGAAACAGTTATTGGATTATCACCACTAATTATTTTTATATCAACGCCATTTCTTGCGAATTCTTCTATTGTTTCTTTAGCGCCTTCTCTTATGTGATCTCTGATTATTAATAAAGCTACAAGTTCAAAATTACCTTTAATCATATTATCTTGGATTTTAGATGTGGTCCTACAAAGAGCGAGTACACGATTACCTTGATATGATTTAGAATTGATTAATTTATAATTTGGATCTGTTTTTCTAAATTTGATCAATACATCTGGAGCACCAAGAACAAATGTTCCAATAGATTCAAAAGTAACTGCGCTATATTTATTTGTCGAATTGAAATTTAAGATTTGTTTAGTTTTATAAAAGAGTGAATCTCCATATTTCTCAAGAAGCGCTTTTGCGGTTTGATTGTTGTTCTTTAAAACAGAATTCATAGATGAAATTATTTCTAAAATTTGATATTTTGAATTGATTATTATCAAATCTTCGACCTTCATAGTTCCATCTGTGATAGTCCCTGTTTTATCTAAACATAAAGTATCTACTCTCGCTAATTGTTCAATACAATATAGTTCTTGAACAACTGTTTTACTTCTCGCAAGATTGATAACTGATGCCGCAAGTGAAACACTAGTTAAAAGGAAAAGACCATAAGGAATCATTCCATTTATGGCACTCACAAGTCCTAAGACTAATTCTCTTGTTACATTTAAGAATAAGAAATTGTCTGATTGGTATTGAGAATATCCTTTATAAATAAAGAATAAGATTATTGATAAAGGAACTAAACAGATTGAAATTGTAGTAATAATTTTGTTTAATGAACCCATTATTTCTGATTTAGGTTTAGAATATTTAGTTGCTTGGCTGGATAATTGTTCAATAAAATTATCTTTCCCAACATGAATTACTTGGGCTCTTGCTTCCCCACTTACAACAAAACTTCCAGAATAGAGTTCATCACCTTTTTTCTTTAGTACATCATCAGATTCACCAGTAATTGTCGATTCATTGACATACATTTCACCCTCAAGTACTTTTGAATCTGCAGGAATTAATTTATTAGCTTCAAGAACTATTACATCATCAAGGACGATTTCTGAGGTTGGAATTTCACTAACTGATAAATTTCTTAAAACTTTGATTTTTGATTCATTGAAGATAATCAATTTATCAACAGTTCTTTTCGCTTTGATTTCTTGAACGATACCAATAATTAAATTTAAAAGAGCAATAACAATGAACATTAAATTAGAGATATCTCCAACACTCTTGATTGTTGGGATAACTAAAATTGCCATCACTAAAATAACAAGGTTAAAAACAGAAAGAAGGTTGTTTAAGAATATTTCTTTATAACTTTTAGTTTTTCTGTTTGGAGTCTTATTTATTTGTCCTTTTTTAATTCTTTCTTCTATCTCTTCATTTGATAGACCGAAAATAATATCATCCTTTATAAGCATTCTATTTATATTTTAGCATATAAATAGTTTTTGATATAAAAAAGAGGAGCATTTTACTCCTCAATATGGATTAGTTGATTTAACTAATTATTAATTTCTTTTAGTTTGTTTAAATAATTCCAATATAGGATTACTCTTCTTGAATTCTTAGTGTAGATTCTATAAGTCATCTTTGGCGTTGGAATTTCAAATGATTTATTCAGTGTGATGACATAATTTATGACAGTATCGTTCGGAATAATCAAGGAATCATTACTATTATTATCTTTTAAGATAGCTTTTTCTTTATCCATAATAACTTTGCCATCACTATAGAGCGAAATCTCATTAAAGTTTTCATCGATATAGACTATTCTTGCGTCATCTTCAAGTACTAAATCGTCTGATGCAAGTTCATCAATTTTAGTATCATTAAATTCAAATAAATCTTTTAAATCTTTAAAATAAGGATTTGGTTCAAATTCATAGCCTTCATTTTTAAAATCTAAGCTGAGATCACAACACGTACATCCAATATGTCTTTTATCTGTCTCAAGAGATAATAGCGAATTACATTTTGGACAATTGATAATGATATTTTCAAGGCCAGAAGCCCTATTTTTACTGATGAATTTATAATCTTTGTGATCTCTAATTAAACTCAAATCATCAACTTTATTATATGCATCTTTGATGATTGTATTTATTTCATCTAATGAATAATTCTCTATCTCTTCACTCTTAAATAATAATTCTATAGAAGCCTCAATTCTTCCTCTTTTGAAACTTCTATTCCATTTAGGACTAGATAAATATGCACCTTTAGGATTTATAAAATACACATTAGGTTTATATAATTTAATCAATTTATCAAGACCAGTTGGAAGAGGTAAATTCTTAGAATATATACTCATCTGGCCCTCAGGAAACATCAAAACGTTATCACCATTTTTAAAACAATCACTCATAAGAAGAATGCTTCTTCTATCACTTCTATATTGATCTTTAGGAATGGTACCAAGTATATTTAAAAGAGGTACTAATCTTTTATCTCTATACCAATAAGTTGTCGATACAACATGACATCTTTTTGGATATACAAGATATGGGATTGTTAAAAAATCAAAATATGATCTATGAGGTGCGATAAGTAGTGACCCATTTCTAATCTTGATTTTGTTCTTTGTGAATTTATATTTTATTTTTAAGAATAGAATAACTAGTGGAGCTATTAAATAGTACATAAAGAAACTAGGTTTTCTAATTCTTCTTTTAGTTTTTTTCATACTCATAAGTCCTTTTTAAAGTCTGGCTTTCTAAAGATTATATAATCTAAAATCAAGAAAGCACTAAAGATAATAAATAATTCTAAAGAATAAGATAAGAATTTCTCTAAAGACAAATCTATACTGAAAATATCTAAAATATTATTATCAATTGAATTATGAAAATAATAAAGTGATAATATTTCAAGCGCTAGTGGGAAAAAGCATAAAAGGAATAATTTAAATTTTGATTTCAAGATGAAAGAATTAATTGCCTTTTCAGAGATACTAGACATATATAAATCATACAACAATTCGCTTCTTTCTTCATTATTTATTTTGCTTTCTTTAATATAAATAATAAAGATTGATGAAAAATAGAGGATTTCTATAACCAAAATTACTATATTTCTTGATGTGATGTTGGCTTTATCTTTTTGAGTTATATCATCTATATTTATAAGCACATCCTTAAGTTCACTATATATCTCATCATTTGATGATAAGAATTTTAATGCATATAGATTTGATTCATCATCTAAAGAGTTTGTGCTAGCTATTGAATAGAAATCAAGTGGAAAATCCACAAATCCATAAACTTTATAACTTTTTCTATTAATTATAACATTATCTCCTAATTCAATATTTAGAAGTTTCTTATAATGATTTGATAATATTATTGGGTTTTCAGGGATTTCTTCTAATCTTTCTTTATAATCTAAATTATATATTTCATTCATCTTATCAAAGTCAATATAAATAATTCTTAAATTATTTTTATTTATTTCTGTATCTTCAAAAGTAATATTTGTATAATATATACTCGAATTTGAGGTTATATAATTATAGATCTCACTATCTTTTTCTGTCTCAACATAATAATATGCTTTATTGAATGATTTATAACTATTTGATATCTCTTTTTTATCGCCTAACACAATAAAGACTATAAATGATAAGGCAATTGATAAAACGAAAAATACAGTTATTTTATTATTTATAAATTTTCTTGAAAATATAGATTCAACTTTATTGTTGACTTTAAATAGAGGGCTTGAATAGATATTAAAAATAATAAGATATACAAGAATTAGTGTTAGAAAGGCGAATAAAATATATAGATATGATGATTTATTTATAAATAAAAATACGAATAATGAAATTATTCCAATCACCACAAATAAAATATTATCGTGTTTAAATTCTATATTTAAATTTGAGATGAATGAAATAGTCATCATAAGGATTGATGATATCACCACAAGTAATAATGAAATTAAGAATGAAGGTAACCTGATATCTATAATATATATGAATAAATCTTGCCTGATAAGATAGAAGATTAAGTAATTTAAAGAAATCAAAAGTGAGCTTAATAAATAACCAATTAATGAATATATTATATTCATTATTATATATGAAAAATAATTCTTTATGATGCTTTTTTCATTAGATAAAATAAAACTAACTAGTTCTTTTTCTTCTTTAACTTTCGGAATAAAGACAATTAATAAAGAATAAAAAATTAAGGATAGTATTAGGTATCCATTTAAATATGTTTCAATGTTATATAAAACATTGGAATCAAAAAATTTATCAGTGTATCTATAATAATTATAAAAAGAAAAAATTGCGCAAGAAAAGAAAGCGTATAATACTAGCTTCAAGATATGATGGTTACCTTTTTTGAATATCTCTTCTTTTATTTTCATTAAACTTCACTCACAAGTAAATTATCGATGATTATTACTTTAGATGCATAATTTAAAAGATCTGCGTCACTTGTAGAATGTATTATGGTTGTCTTATATATACTGTTAAATCTATTGAGTGTTTTAATGATATCTATTTTTTCATCTTGACTTAGAGCCTTTGTGATATCATTTATTAATAATATAAATGGTTTTGTGATTAAAGATCTCATAATAACGACCTTACATTTTTGAAAAGCGCTTAATTGAGATGCGCTCAAATCAATATTATTTTCAAACCCAAATATTTTAATTAAATCTTGAAAATATTCATTATCTATTTCACTCTTGTTGATGATTATTGGATATACAACATTATCTCTAACACTAAGTTCATCATAAACTTTAGAATTATGGGATATATAACTTAAATCAGATGATCTAAAATCATCGAACTGAATATTATTGAATTTAATAATATCTTGATCAAAATATAATATTTCACCACTCAAATATCCTTTTTTAAAATATATTAAATCGATCAAATATATGGCGTCATTTAAATATGAATAAACTAATGTTGATTCACCCTCAGAGATATTTAGATATACATTTTTAATTTCTTTATTGTTGTCAACTTTAAAAGAAACATTTTCAAATTTTAATATATCCATATAATTTATTTTATCATAATTATATGGATTTTGCTTTTCTTCATTTGACAAAGATGAAAAAAACAAATAAAATCATTAATATGGAAATAAAGTATGTGAACACTAATTTAAAAATGAAAATATTCTTAAATTTAACTATTTGCTTTTTAGCGTTTATTTTAGCGTTCATTGTTTCTTTTTTAGCTTATTCGATAGTTTATTATACTCTTAGATTTCTCTTCTTTATAGTTTTAGTTATTTCATCTATTACTCTTACACTTCTAGTTTTATATACAGTACTTGACATCATCACTTATAGACACACTTATTATATAATTGATGATGAAAAAATAGTGATGATAACTAAGGCTATAAATAAAGAGATAATCTATTTTAAAGATATAGAAATGATTAATTATAGAACCATAAAAGGAAATGTGAGTAATATCAGAATATTTTCTCATGATAATTCTTTTAAACTCCACTATTATGACAATCAGCTCTTAAGCGATTTATTATTATTTATAAGAGGTAAAATTGAAAATGAAAAAATATAAATTTAGTTCAATTCCTCTTCTTTTTAATTCCATAATTATCACACTTCTTTTAACGCTTATACTTTTAATCTGGGCTCAAGAGATTTATGAATTATTTTTTGAGAATATAATTTTCATTTTTTTATCACTTCTTGCCACTGTCACATTTGTATTCTTAATCTTAAGACTATTAACTATTAACTATAGTTATTTAATTTACGAAGATAAGATTGAAATCAATAATGTTTTATTTAATTTAAATAAAGTTAAATATTTCAATAAAAATGAAGTAATAATCTCAATGAAAAGAAATTTCATCTATAGAATCTTTAATAGAGTAAGGTTTGAAATAATCACAAAATCAAGGAAAAAAGTATTATCTTTGATCATTCCTTATGGTGAAGAATTATTTATACTTAAAGATATATTAAATATCATTTCAGATAAAAAGACGCACTATACAATAGATAAAGACTATTTGAGTAATAAAGCCAATATAGTTCCACAAATAATACAATCATTTATATTTTCTTTACTATTCTATCTTTTCTCTTTATCAATTATAAGCATTGTTAAAACTTATTTTTCCAATAATGATTTTATTTATAATCATCTTGAAATTATATTTTTATTATTATCTCTTGCGATACTCATCATAAGATTTTTATATTTCAACATATTATTTAAATTCACTAATGTTAAATATGAATCTAATTTAATCAAATCTAAATCAACTTTTTTGTCTATTAAAGAATTCTTAATTCCAGTTGAAGTTATTTCATCTTTTAATATTTACTCTTTAATTTTATCTAATAGATGTAATTCATTTAAGATTGAATATATCTTTAATAGGTTCTTTAAAATACTACTTCCAATTACTTTAGAAAACGTCAAAAGTAGATATGACATTGATCTAAAGGCTAAAGATAAATTGAATTATAAATCTAAATACTTTATCGTACCTTTAATTCTCATTACAATCATCTTAATTCCATTTATTTTAATTAGTGTTTATACATTCTTACTATTCTTAAGCTTTTCAATACTGTCTTTTATAATCTATTATAAAGAAAACGATATTAAGATTGATGATAGAGGAATATTAATAATCTCAAAATCTTTATTCCAAAAATATCATATGATAGATATAAACGCAGTTAGAAATATCACATATAAAAGAGCTATATTTAATAAATATTTATTAATCTTTAAACTAGATAATCAAAAAATAAGATGTATGGTTGATAAAACGCTTCTTGAGAAAATCGGAATAAATAAAGGGAATGCTTAGCATTCCCTTTTATATAAATCATTAATTTCTTTTGCGATTTCACTAATTGTGAGCGCATCTGAATTAATGATATAATTTACTCCCTCAATGTTTTCACAACTAAAGATTATAGAATCATTTTCAAGTCTTTCTTTGATTGTATCTATCCTATCACCTCTTTTTATCATCCTCTCCTCTCTCATCTTTTTTGATGAATATAAGAAAAATGAAATGATTGGTTTATAAATTGAATTATTATATTTTTTAAAACCACTTGGATCAAGTATTAAAACTTTTGAAATTCCTATATCTTTTTTAAGTGTTCCATAATAATTATTGTTGTATTTAACTGTTTCAAAAAATTCATCATTTTGAACTAATTTATTGAATGCATCTAGAGATATAAAATTATAATCAATTCCGTCAATTTCACCTATTCTTTTTTCTCTTGTAGTGTAGGTTACTAACTTTTTATATCCGTATTCTTTTATCAACTTCTTTACTACTTCAGTTTTACCGCTAGCGCTAGCTCCAATTATAATAATCATCCAAATAACCCCCTCTTTTTCTTAAGATAAGGATTATTTTTGATTTCTTCCTTTAATGTAGATTTCCCCATATGACCTGGAAGAATTATGGTTTTTTTACTGAAGTTATCTCTGATATAATCTAATGATTCTTTGAGTTCTACCATTGAACCACTTGGAAGGTCAGTCCTTCCTATTGAATTTTTAAATAAAGTATCACCAGTAAATAATAAATCATTTAATTCGATAACCATAGATCCTTTTGTGTGCCCTGGAGTGTGATGAAAGATGAATCCATCTATTTCTTCTTTGTTTTTGATGAAATAGAGGTTCATATTCTTTGGATATACTTTACTCATTCCCATGATTTTTGAACAGTTTAGAGTATCATTAAATAATAATTCTACATCTAGTTCATTGATATAAATCTTAACGTCTTTATGATTCTTGATGAGTTGATCCATACAACCAGTATGATCGATATGGCCATGAGTTAAAAATATGTTTTTGAGTTCGTATTTTGAATCAGTAAAAATCTTTTCAATTTTTTCATAATTAAAACCAGGATCTATGATTGTTACTTCATTATCCCTTAAAACTATATAACAGTTTTCTTTTGCTAAATTATCATTAATTAAAAAAATTTTCATAAACCCTTAAAAGTATAAAAAAAACTTCATGGGAAGTTTTTTATTTCTTTTCTTTATGTACAGTCTTTTTATTACAAACTCTACAATACTTTAAAACTTCCATTTTTTCAGAATGGAGTTTTTTATTTCTAGTTCCGTTATAATTTTCGCTTCCGCATTCACTACATTTTAAAACAAAACTTATTCTTACGTCTGCCATAGTAAATCCTCCAAAATATTACTAATAAATAATATCATTTTTTGATTTATAAATCAAGTTTATTTTTACTTATGTATTTTTAAATGTTATAATGTTGAATATGAAAAGAGATAATACAATCAGTTTTAAAATTGGAAATAAAACTATAGGTGGAAGTAGTCATATTCTCATCCAATCTATGTCTACTTTTTTGCCAAGTGATAAAGATAATTGCATCAAACAACTCAAGAAATTAGAAAATGCTGGGTGCGAAATAGTTAGAGTTGCACTTCTATCTAAAGCAGATGCATACGCAATTAAAGATTTAAAAAAAGAAATAAATATTCCTATATGTTGTGATATCCATTTCGATTATGAACTGGGTGTTTTAGCAATCGAAAATGGTGCAGACAAAATTCGTTTTAATCCTGGCAATATCGGCTCTGATTCTAATCTTAAGGCTTTAATCGACAAATGCATTGAATATAGTGTCCCAGTAAGAATTGGAGTCAATTCAGGTAGCATTGAAAAAGAATATTTGAATGAGGATTTATCTAACATAGAAAAATGTGTTTTAAGTCTAAAGAAATATGTGAAAAAAGTTGAAGATTTAGGTCTTAAAAATATTGTATTATCTATAAAACTATCGAGTGTAACTGATACAATAGAAGCATATAAAGAGATATCAAATATGTTTGATTATCCCCTTCACGTTGGACTCACAGAATCAGGAATTGGAGATAATGCATTAATCAAATCAAGTATCGCAATTGGAACTATTTTAAATGAAGGAATAGGAAACACTATTAGAGTATCATTAACTGGAGATCCAATTAATGAAATATATGCTGCAAAAACTATTTTAAAATCACTAAATCTATATAGTGGTCCTAATCTAATTAGTTGTCCAACTTGCGGTAGAACTGAAGTTGATTTATATAGTTATGCTAAAGAAATTGATGATTTTTTAAAAAATATAGATAAAAAAATTGATGTTGCAGTAATGGGATGCCTAGTAAACGGACCAGGTGAAGCTAAAGATGCTGATATGGGCGTTGCATTTATTAAGACTAAAGGGATTCTATTTAAAAAAGGTGAAATTGTTTTTAGAGGCACTCCTAAAGATGCAATAGAGATGTTGAAGAAAGAAATTCTAAATTTTTAAGGTGTACTATGCAACAATATTTTGTAAAAGTTATAGATAATAAAATAGTTCTTAATGATGAAGATTTATATCATCTTGTTAAAGTCTTAAGAGCTAGAGAAAAAAGAAAAATAATTTGTGTGATTGATAATAAGAAATATTTTTGCGAATTCAATGGTGATAATTCTTCTTACACAGTTGAAATTATTTATGAAATAGAATCAAATC
The DNA here is from genome assembly GCA_002310135.1 of Caryophanales bacterium UBA1188. Lineage (GTDB taxonomy): Bacteria > Bacillota_I > Bacilli_A > Izemoplasmatales > UBA1188 > UBA1188. Next base: position 78,565 of record DBYK01000001.1, read on the forward strand.
CTGAATTAGATGTAGATATAGAATTATATCAAGCATTAATTCGAAATGAGAATTTTGATTTAGTATTACAAAAATCAACTGAACTAGGAGTAAAATCTATTTCCCCAACAATCTTTAAAAGAAATGTTGTAAAAATAGATAAGAATAAAGAAAAATCAAAACTATTGAGATATCAAACAATACTTAAAAATTCTGCAGAACAGTCACATAGATTAATAATTCCTGATATTCTTCCTATTACTAAGGTAGAAGATATCAAATTAGAAAAAGGTGAAATAGGAATAGTTGCGTATGAAAATGAAAAAAATATTTCACTTAAATCATTAGATAAAGATTTGAAAAAAACAGATAAAATTAAAATAGTGATAGGACCTGAAGGGGGTATCACTAAAGAAGAATATGATGCTTTAATATCCAAAGGATTTAAGAGTATTACGCTTGGAAAAAGGATATTAAGAAGTGAGACAGCCGCATTTAATATCTTATCAGTAATATCTTATATATTAGAAAATTAATAGGTCGCCTAAGCGACCTATTTTTTAATCATTATTTAGTACTGCATTATATGCATCTTTAACGATTGATGCGACAACTTCATTTACGAGTACACTTGAGTCATCAATCTTGAACCAAATCTTATGATCTTCATATTTGTCTTTTCCAATTAATGGATATTGAATGATTAATCTAATTGCTTTATCGAGTTCAAGTCTAAATGACATAGATTTATTATTATTTGATAGAGTTAAGAATTTAACTTTATTAACGAAATAATCTACAGTATTGTCATCACGTCTAACCATTGAGCAATTCTTGAAACCAAATTCAGTATGATATATTTCATCTAAATTAGATTGTTCATAAACAACTCTTTTAATTACAGTCTTTTCTTCAACTTCAGTTTCAATTACATCTTCAGCCTTAGGAAGTTCATATAATGGTTTTTCTAATTCTTTTTCTTGTTCTGTCTGTTCAATTGCTTGAAGTTGTTTTTGTTCTTCTTCAGATAAAATCTTCTTTTCTTCTTCAACTGGTTTTGTATCTAATAATTCTTTCATCTCAACATTGTTTTTATGAGCTCTAATAATTCCAAGAACAATGAACAATACGAATCCAACTGCAGATAGACCTAGTAGAATTAAACTATGCATAGCTGATATTGTTTTTTCAACTGGATTTACTAAAAGAATTAAATCTTTTATAGTTGTGATATTACCAAATTGATCTGTTAAAGCTTTATATGATAATACTGCAAAGATTAAATATAAAAGCCAAACGATTAATTTAGGGAAGAAACCTCTATCATTGATATTATGGAAACAGATTGATGCGAATAAGATTTGAAGGATTAATAATACTCCATAAATAACTAATCCATAATACCAAACAAATGGTTGTGCACCAACTAATGAGTTGATAAATACACCTAATCCAAAATAGTCAGTATCTAGGAATACAAAATTTGAGCGTTGGAAGAAATAATATAAAGCTCCTCCAAGTGTTGATGCAATTCCTAAATAGTATAGTGGAGCAAATGCCATATTTTGAATTGGTTTAGACGCTCTTCTTTCAACACTTCTATTTCTATCAGTAATACTTACAATTAAGAATATAAGTGATAATAATACTAAAAATACAGGAATATAGAAAACTTTAATCGCTTTAAATGTTTGGAAAAAAGTAACTAGAAATCCTAAGAATGTTAGAAATGGGAACTTTGTGATAACTGAATTTATTAAATTCGCAAGAGGATCCCAAGGAATTACTAAAAATAATGCTAGAATAACTGTAATTATGTGAATTAATCTAGGTAAAAACTTTCTCATTGTTGCCTCCAATATTTATTCTATATCTTTATTATAATTATATATTATTGTTATGACAAGAAATAATTATAAATTAGCTCAATTTTAATCATTTTTGATTGATATTTACAAATAATAATAAAAGAAAATGCCTAAAAATCGGCATTTTCATTAATATAAGCATTTTTAATATAAACAAAGCAAAAAATGATTATTTGTATGCAACTAAATTAATAAAATTATTTATTTTTCCTTTTGGATTGCCTTGAACAAATTTAAAATTCTCAAATGATAAACATAATAAAGTATCATAATCATATTTATTTGTATAAGTTAGTGCTTCATCATTTAGATATACTAATTTTTCTTGTGCATATATGCTGCTATTTTTATTGATGTGTACATCCATAGTATATTTTGAGCCTATATCAACTGTAGTAGTTTTAATACCATTTATAGTATCTGGTCCCATTATTCTAGGATAGAAAACAATCGATAGCATATATGCTGCATGATAATGATCATCTAAAGCATCCTCTTCACTTTCATACAAATAGATATGATTACCACCTGATGAATACATATTAGTTGTATATAGAATATATCCATCCATATCAAGTGCTACCCAAGCGCATTTAACATATCCTAAACATCCATATAAAGATATAGAAAGCGCTAATGTTGATAATAAGGAAAATATCAATAATATCTTTTTCATATTACTCCTCCATTTTTTTATAAATAGATATGGTAGGAGAGATGGGACTTGAACCCACATGGATTTCTCCAATGGTGTTTGAGACCATCGCGTCTACCCTTCCGCCACTCTCCCATCATATAATTACATTTGCTTTACAAGTTGCATTCCAAGAAGCAACATTCCTTTATCTAATACTTCTTTAATTAAAGATATTAAATGAAGTTTTGTATTTCTTTCAACTATGTCTTCACAAAGACATTTTTCTTTTGAATAGAAACTATTGAATAAAGTTGAGAGTTGTAGTAAATATTTTGCCAAATAATTAGGCGCTAATTCATTAATACATTTATCAATTATTATAGAGAATTCATCTAATTTCTTAGTTATATCAAAGAAATTATTATTGTTATAGAAACTATAATCTATATTATTCTTATCAAAATCGCATTGGTTTAAGATTGATGCGATTCTGACTGATGTATATTGTAAATATGGGCCTGTTTGACCTTCAAATCTTGTCGCATCTTCTAAATTGAATTCATAATCATTTTCTCTATAATTCTTAAGATCATTGAAGATTATTGCACTTACTCCAACCTTAGTTGCGATTTCTTCTTTTTGAGCGAGGGTTGGATTCTTTTCATCTATATGTTTTAAAGCTAATCTGATAGATTCATTCAATACATCACTTAGAGTTACTGCATTACCAGTTCTCGTTGACATCTTCTTTCCATCTCTTAAGATAAGTCCAAAATTAACATGTTCAACAGCGTCTTTAAATGGAACATCCATTCTATTTAAAACTCTCTTTAATTGATTGAAATAGAGTTTTTGTTCATTTCCAACACAATATAACATCTTATCGAAATGATATTCAGAATATCTTCTATGTATTTCTTCTAAATCTCTTGTGATATATAGAGTTGCGCCATCGCTTCTTTTAACTATCGCAGGTGGCATATCATCACCAATTCTAACTATTGTTGCACCATCATCTATTTCTAATAGATTCTTTTCTTTTAGAAGTGATAATACTCTATTTGAATCTCTTGATGCACTAGCCTCACTTGAATATTCATCGAAATGAACACCAAGTAATTTATATATTCTATTGAATTCTTCTAGTGATGCTTCTTTAAATTGAGTCCATAAACTTCTATAATATTCATTTCCTTCTTCAAGTTCATTAAATATTCTTCTTGCTTCATCTTCAAGTGATGGATTTATTTCAGCTTCTTTATGGAATCTTACATAAAGGCTAACTAATTCTTCAATTGGGTTTTTTAATACTTTTTCTTTATCTCCCCAATTTAAATATGCATATATTAATTTCCCGAATTGTGTACCAAAATCACCTAAATGATTAATCCTAAAAACTTTATAACCTTTGAATTCTAAAATATTTCCAAGTGATTCACCGATAATTGTGCTTCTTAAGTGACCAATAGAAAAATTCTTAGCAATATTTGGGCTTGAATAATCTATACAGACTGTGCCTTTATATTCACTAGATTTAGAAAAATCTAAAGATTCGATAATGAGTTTAGATAATTTGATTTTATCATAAAATGAATTCACATATGGACCAACTATATTAATTTCCTCAAATAGATCCATTTCTTCTAAATATTCTTTAATTTTGGTAGTGATTTCAACTAAAGGCTTTTTGGCTGCCTTTACAACCACAAAAGATGGGATTGCGACATCTCCCATTTCTGGATTTTTAGGTTGTTCAACAACTATATTTACTTGAACACCAAAATCTTCAATTATTTTCTTATTTAAGAATTCACTTATCTTTATATTTAGTTCGTTTAACATTTTATATACCTTTTGATATTTTATCAAAAATATGGAAAATTGTAAACAATGTTATACAATTGAAAGGCTACTAATTAGTAATGTATAGACAAATAAAAAAGACAATTCAAATTGTCTTTAATATTTTATAGTTGTGCTTTTGCTTTATCACAAATTGCACTGAATCCATTTGGATCACAAATTGCAATTTCTGATAATACTTTACGGTTAATATTGATGTTTGCAAGTTTTAAACCATGCATGAACTTAGAATATGAAAGTCCATTTAATCTGCATGCAGCATTGATACGTTGAATCCAGAGTTTTCTAAAATCATTCTTTCTCTTTCTTCTGTCGTTGAATGCATATTTTCCACTATGCATTACTTGTTCATGAGCACTTCTATATAAGCAATGTTTACCGCCAAAATATCCTTTAGCTAATTTAAACACCTTTTTATGTCTTTTATGATTTGTAAGACCAGTTTTTACTCTTGCCATTTCTTAGTCCTCCTATAAATATGGAGCTTGACGTCTAACTTGTTTTGCGTCAGCTGTTACAACTTGTTTGTCACTTCTTAATGCTCTTTTTACAGATGCTTTCTTGTGTGAATGTAAGTGGTCTCTATAGGCTTGACCTCTCATAATTTTTCCTGTGCCTGATACTTTAAATCTCTTTTTAGTACCACCATGTGATTTCATTTTTGGCATATCATTTATTCTCCTTTGTTTTTTTCTTAATAGGGTTAATTAAGAGTTGAATTGTGTTGCCTTCTAAAACAGCTTTTTTATCAGTTGTTCCGAGTTCAGCACATTCTGATGCGAATCTATTCACGTTATCTAATGCTTGATCAAGTAAAGGCATGAATCTTCTAAACATTCTAATAGTGATCTTAACTTTATCTCCTTGAGATAAAAATTTCTTAGCTTGGTTCAATTTAGTATTGAAGTCGTGTTCTGCAATTACTGGAGAAATCTGAACTTCTTTAACTTCAATAACTTTTTGATTCTTTTGTTGTTCCTTTTCTTTCTTTTCCTTATCGTATCTAAATTTAGAATAATTCAAAATTTTACATACAGGAGGATTTGCTTGTGGAGCAACACAAACTAAATCAAGATCTCTATTATAAGCTTCGTTAATTGCTTGCTTGCTGTCTAAAATTCCGAGACTAGTCCCGTCTTCTAGAATAACCATCACTTTAGGAAACTTGATAGATTCATTTACTAAATTACTTTCTTTTTTTACTGGTTTTGGTAAATAAGCGTATTTTATGATCTTCACCTCTTAATTTTATTAAAATAAAAAGTGGATTACATCCACTTCAAAAAACTAAAACAATATTCTTTAGCTCTTTTACCTAGGTTCAAAAGCGCGAACTTCAGGTGTGAAGTGGACCTTCAACTTTCTATTTCCTCATATATTTTACACATCTTTATTTGTTTTGTCAACTTTTATTTTCTAAAGAAATAAGCATATATTTTACTCATGATTTATTTTAAATTTATCATATTCACTTTTAATCCAAAACATTAATAAATCATGTATATAATTTATTTCAAAAGAACTAAGTTCAGTATTCTTCTTTATATTATGCCACTTATTAAGACAGTTCCTACAACAACACGCACAAGCATGCATTGAAATGAAGGCAGGATGCCCTTTATATGGGGTCTGTTTACCATCATTTTTAATTACACTTGGCTTTAATCTTGTATTAATAAAGTCCAAAACGTGGTCACTAATTTTATCAATACCCACTTTATCTATATAATCTATATCAACTTGTTTCAAATAGAAACTAGATCTAAACTTACTTTTTTTTTAATCTTTCTAATATTTCTTCCATAACTATATTATAATTTGATTTTTAGAATTAATGTAATTAAAATAATATTATGAACAAAAAAGTTAAAGAGATAGCAAGTGATGCCATATTTGTAGGATTACTTACAGTTATTATCATAATATTTAAATATCTTCTTTTTATGCTTGATAGTCTTCTTTTACTCTTAATCAGTGTATTTTTAGGTGTAAGATATCATAAGGCAAATATTATAAGACAGATTATTGTCTCTTTTTCTTTATTCGTTTTAAGTTTTATTTATTTTGATTTTATAAGCATACTTGTGCTTATACTTCCTGGAATAGTTGTAGGAATTATTTCTCACTATTTACTAAAGATTGTAAGAAATTTCCCATATTATTTTTTAGGTATTTTAATATATTTTATATTTGGATGTTTAGTTGAATTCTTATATGCAAGATTAATACTAAATATGAATTTTAATAATTATTTATTAAGTGGTATGGAATTCCCTGATCTTTTAACTCAATCATTATCGTTTAACGCTTTAATATTATTATTCTTAGGATATAACGTAATTATGGCGATTATGGAAACATTTATTATTAGGCAGAGCGTTTTCATCTATGAAATGAGAATAAAAAATAAAGAAAAGAGACTTTAGTCTCTTTTTTATTTAATATTTCTAATATATTTAAATGTTTCTTTTTCGCCTTTATCTTTTAACATCTCAAGCCAGGATAGCATTGTTTCTGAACTTTTTTTATTCATCATATGAATAGCGATATGAGTTATAAAATAATCATAAGGTGACTTATCAGTATATTTATCTTTTAGATATGTTTTAGATGCGGCAATTCTATCTGCGAACATTTCTTTTAGATACTTTATCGGTATTTCAACTGGTTCATATCTTTTAGTTTCACTATTTATATCAAACCAATATTCTATATGATGTTTATTCCTAGATTTATGATGCATCCAAGCCTTTGAGTAACCTAACTCATCTCTTTCATTTTCGGTAGGAGATTTTAGGCCATCATAATATTTAACACCTGGAACAAATTCAGTTAAACCATATTTTGATAGGTCGTGAAAAAGGCCTTGAAAACCTATTCCAAGTTTAAAACAATGCTTTATAACCAAGTGCCTATGATGAGTTATAGTGAATAGATGCTTAAAAAACTTAAATTTCATTCTAAATCCTTAAATTTTAAATCAATTAAATCTCTTATATTATCTAATAACTTCATAATATTTAGAGTATCTTCTATAGAAACATAACTACTTTCTTTCTTATTTTCTAAATATTCTTTTTCAACTAGTTCAAATTCTTTTTTGTATAAGAGATCATTAAATTTGTATACTTCCTTTTTATTATTAATTTTAATAATAACTTTCTTAGCTTTATGGAAAAATGGTACCCTAATATAACCATTTTCTCCTCTTATTATAGCATCTTCAGATAGAATTCTGTCTATCCCAGATTTTATATATGCATTAAAACCATCATATGAAAATACTATTTCTGTATAACTATCTATATCCTTAACTATTTTAGATTTAGCTTTGATATCATTTGGAAAACCAAATAATTTATAAGAATAATAAATTGGATATACTCCTAAGTCTAAAAGAGATCCACCCCCTGAACTATTTTCCCAAACTCTACCAGTTTTAGATATAGAATTTATTGGAAATGAAAAAGCCATATTAACGCTTTTTATTTTACCTAATCTTGGGAGCAATTCTTTAACTTTAAGTGCGGCATCATTGAACCATGTCCACATAGCTTCAACTATAAAACAATTATTAGCTTTCGCAAGATTAATTAGTTCTATAGCCTCATTAAAGTTAATAGTAAATGGTTTTTCCATAAAAACATTCTTTTTATTTTCTAAAGCTATTTTGGCGTATTTATAGTGGAGATCATTATTGAGTGCGATATATACAAAATCTACATCTTTAATAGCGTCCTCAACATTAGGAAAATATTCCGCATTAAAATCTTGGGCAAATTTAAGTCCTTTTTCTTTTGTCCTATTATAGACAGTTTTAATATTAAAGTTACCACTTTCTTTTAGTTCAGATGCGACTTTTCTTGCGATTCTTGATGCGCCTATAAAACACCATTTGATATTATTCATTATTATTTATTAGAGTGTTTCCTATGCTGAAAGCGTCTCCTACACTCTCTCCAAGTTCTATATATTTATTATTAACTGGATCAAAAGATATAAGACCTAATTTCTTATAATCAATCTTTGAATTAGTTAAGCATGAATCTTCACAATTGACATTTTCTATATCCGCAATAACGTATGTCGTTACTCCATCATCAATTAATTCTTTTACCCTTAGTTCAAGCGCCATTTCAAATTCTCTAAATAGCGGAGCATCAATGTGATCGCTTTTAAATACAGTTAGATTAGCTTTTTTGATTTTATCTACATCATTACCACTTTCAAGTCCAACATAATCTACAATATCTAGATGTTTCTTATTGCCTAGTGATACTGTGAATTCTCTTTTGAGTTTTATATTTTTTGTGGTTTTATGAGAAGATGATAGGCAAAGGAATAATTGATTTGTATCATGAATGCCACCCCAAGCCGCATTCATAAGGTTAGGCCTACATTCCTCATCATATGTACCTATTAATAATACAGGCATAGGATATAAAAATGTTTCTTTTCCAAAATTAACTCTCATCTTATCCTCCATTTATTATTGATTTTGAATATTTTTCATATCTTCATCACTTATTTTAGGTTTTCTATCCATTGTATATAAACCATTAATTTCTTGTCTTACATCTGATAGTTGTGTATAACAATACCCAGAAAATCTATCATCTTTTAGAATTACTTCAAATAATTCTTTTAATCTTTCTTTGTATTCATCTAAATCTTTAACTCTTTTACCATAACCCCAATTTTTACTATTATCATTTATGAATGCGGTTCCACCAAATTCATCTAAGAGGATAGGTTTATTATTGAAATTAGAATCAATAACGAATTTTCTTCCATCTTTATAATTCACAAAATTTAAGTTTAGGGCTCTGTCTATATCATATTTAAATGATTCTGTGTCTTGGTTATATAGATGAAGTGTTAGAAAATCACTATTTGCGTGACTCCAACCATCATTAGTAAGAGTGAGCCTTGTGTTATCAAATGATTTTGTGAGATTATGGATTTTATTCGCAAAATTGATTTGTCTTCTATATCCTTTATCGAGCCCAAACATACCCCAAGATTCATTAAATGGAGTATATGTGATAATAGATGGATGGTTGTATAATTCTTTTATTATTTTTAACCATTCTCTCTTATGCCTTGTTGAAGATAATATAGTAAACAAATAGAATGAAGGCATCTCAAGCCAGACTAGATATCCTAAGAAATCACTATATGAATAAAATATATCACTTTCTCTTTTTTGATGTTTTCTTGCGCCATTGAATCCCATCTTTATCATAGATTCAATATCAAATAATAATTCATCACTAGTTAAAGTATAATGCCCACCTTCAATGTAGCCTTGATCAAGAACTAATTTTTGATATAATTCTTTATCATTTAAATATATTTTATTACCCTTTATTTCAATATCCCTTACGCCAAAATATGATAAAACTTTATCACTCTCATAATTAAATTCTATATCATATAATTCTGGTTTAAGCACATCCCATGCATGAAATTCTTTTGACAAATCATAAGTTTTTTCTATATGAGAATTATTAGATGATATGATATCATCAAATAAAACTATATCTTTATATGATATTTTTACATTTAATGAATTAATTATATCATTCGCATCTAGTTCCACTTTTACACTTTTATTTTTAAAAGATGGGGTTAATTTGAAATATTCTATATGTCTTTTTGGAACGTATTCAATCCAGACACTTTTATAGATTCCATTAACTTCTTCATACCAACATTCCCAGTTATCTTTAGTGAATCTTTGTTTACCTCTTGGCTTTAAAATAGATTTATCATCATGAGCTTTTATAACTAATTTATTTTCGCCAACTTTTAAATATTTAGTGATATTAAATGTATGTCTATGATATCCACCTCTTTCACATCCTAGAAATTTATTATTCACATAGACTTTACTTTTAAAATCTATTCCTTCAAGATGAAGAAAGACATCTTTATCTAAAGAATCAATATTTATTATTCTTTTATACCAAACATTATGAATGTTTTTAGATATTCCAATTCCACTCCTTTTAGCTTCAAATGGATATGGGACTAAAATATCATAATCTTTTTTAAAATTACGGTTATATCCAAGTATTTCACCTAAATTGAATTTATCGAATTTGAAATCCCATAATCCATCTAAAACTAAATAATCCTCTCTAAAAAATGAAGGATTTGGATGATCTTTCTTATAACTTTTTGGAATAAACATATTATACCTCTTTTTTATTCACTATATTTTTGAGTAAATTCATGAACTTTATCTAAATAAGTTTTTGGGTCTACAAAGAAACTCAAGCCATGCATAGTCCCTTTTATACTTACAAGTTCTATATTTTCATTCGCTTCTTTTATTTTTTCGCTCATCTTATATGGGACATATGTATCAGAAGTCCCATGAATTATTAAGATTGGAAGTTTAGTTTCTTTCACTGATTCAACTGCGCTTGAATCATTTAATGAAATCCCAAGATATAATCTACAAGTTAATAATATAAATGGATATACAAGTTTTCCATTTAACCCCATATTTCTAACTGTGTTTAAAATTATATCTTTAACTGAACTATATGGACAATCAGAGATTATTCCTTTAACGCTTTTTGGAAGATCTAAGTTAGACGCCATTAAGACGGTCGCTCCACCCATAGATATACCCATTAAGAATATATTATTTTTATGGTTGAATCTCTCATCCATATATCTAGCCCATTCTCTTAAATCATATCTATCTTTAAGACCAAATGTCACAGTCTTAGAACCACTAAGCCCATGGCCTCTTAAATCGACCATTAAAGTGTTGTTCCCATCTTTAATAGATGATAAGACTCCACTTGATGTATCTCTATATGCTTCTCCTTTATAACCGTGAAGATGAATATGAATGTTTTTATCATCTTCCCCTTTATAAAATCTTCCATGTAGAGTAAGTCCATCATATGATTTAATATATATATCTTCATAAGGTATTTTTGATAATTCATTGGCTCTTTCATAGATGGCATCTAGGAAGGCTTCAAATTCATCAAATAATGGATTTTCTTTATAACTTAGAGATTTTTTATCGTTATAAAATGCAATTCTATAAATTATGAATGTGAAGATGAAAACTGCGATAATTAAAACTATAAAGATTATTATTAATGATAAGATTATGGGGTCCATATTTGAAATCCTCTACACTGAAATTAATTACCTTTATTTTACATCTTTAAATATAGTTTTTAAATATGAAAAAAGAAAAAAGATGGCAATTTTGTCATCTTTATTATCTTCCAACTTCAATTTCAGATAGTGGAGCAAATGCCTTAACTGAAGATGCGGCATTAAGCGCATTAGTTTTAGATTTATATGATTCACCAACTACTATGCATCTTCCTGTTTTAGAATATAATTTAAATTGATACATATCGTTCTTATCTTTAACGATAAAGAATGAACCATCATTAATAGATTCTTTAAAATTATCTATAGCTTGATATAGAGCATTTTGGCTCTTATATGAAATAGATGAGCAAAGTAGTGCGCCATTATTTGCGATTAATCTGAATTCACTTTCATTATCATCTACAAATGGATCGACAATAATCTTTCCACCTTTCTTATTTTCAACTTCATCTAAAGATATTAATTCCATATAATGGTCTTTATCTTCATCTAAAACAACTATAGGTGATACAAATGCGAATCTCTTGAAAGATTCAATCGCAGATTCACACCTATCTTTACTAGAATAATTGGCTGATTGAGCGAGAAGTCTCTTATTTTGTGAATAGAGTTTGAATTGGAAAAAATAATGTTTATCTTGATAAATTGTGAATTGACCTAACTCAATATTCTTTTTTAATGTCTCTATAGCATCTTCACAGCCCCTTACTGATTTATAGATTTCAGATACTACCATTATTTCACCATTAGAAGCTTTAAGCCTATAAAGATAGAAATCATTTACTCTAAATATCTCATATTTACCTATGACTTGTTTCTTCTTTGGCGCTTTCTTTTCTTCTTCATTAGCTTCTATTTCTTCTTCAACTACATCTTCTTTAGGAGTTGCCTCTTCTACAATAATGTTTTCTTCTTTAGTTTCTTTAATTTCTTCTATGTTTTTTTCTTCTAGTTTCTTTTTCTTTTTAGAAAATATTAATACAATTATAAGAACTATAACAACTAAAGAGATAGCCCCAATAATCATATATTCATAAGTCCCAAGTGCATAAATTAAATTTAACATTTTAACCTCCATTAACTATAATACATTTAAAATGATAGAATTCTCTCCATATGCATGTTTTGCGTGAATCTCAACTAAATCACTAGATTCTACCTTTATTACGCATAATGCTTCACCATAATATGTATCAGTTTCATCTTTATTATATAAATCTTCATTGTATGGACATGCATGTCCAAGCGCAAGAAGTTTAGCTCCCTTTATATCTAATTTTATTTTGCCTCTTGATAGTGGTTTAAGTATACCATTATTATCAGTATATCTAAGCTTTATAAATACAACTTGATCCTTCCTTATTTCATCTGCTTCATTTATAAAACTTAGGATAGTTTCATCATTTGCACTATATAAGCTATTTCTAGATATTTCTTTTTTATTTTCATCTAAAGCTATTGCAGTAACGCTACCACTTCTATATTTAGTTTTAAAATAGAATATTGAATTATTTTTAAGCTTTTTAGTACCTACACATTTATCATTTACTAAAAGCTTAATATAAGGCGCTCTTGAATAAACTTCTATCTTACAAGGCTTATTCTCAAAACCATTAAAACTCCATGAATTGACTGCGTTTGAGAATTTCCAAGCTGATGGGGAGTGTTTATCATTTGTGTGGTTTATAGGAACTACACCAATTTCAGGAACGTTTGTTAGATTAAATGCAGCTTTTGTATATAAAGCTTCACATAGTTCTGAGCCTATTAAATTAACCCTTCCAGATCCTGCGCTAATCCAACCAGAAACATGTTTAAAATTTGGAGCATAATCTTTATATTCCCATGAACCAATTCCAACTTCACCTAAATAATCCATTCCAGCCCATACGAAATCACCTATTAATCTTGGATTATCTAAAGCCATATTATAGAATTTATAGGCATCTTCACAGAATGTTTCACTACCTAATATAAATCTTTCCCTATATTTCTTTAAATCTTTCTTATATCTTAAAATACCATAATTGTATCCGGCAACATCTGATTCTTTAAATATATCTTTAGTTTTAACATCACATCTATGGAATGTTGCGCCAATCTTCATAGTATGGTTTCCAAGAAGTCCCGTCAAGTCATTGAAGAATTCACTACCAACTTTAGTTTGAGGATTTGATTTAGCTTTTTCTTCATCATACATTCCAAGCCCTAAAGAATACATCATATTGAATAAAATATTAATACCTGCGGTAATTGGCCTTGTATCATCTATAGATTTTATTCTATCTCTCATATTTTTAAAGAATTCTACGCCTTCATCTATAGCGGATTCTCCTACTTCATTACCTAGTGAGTATAGGACAACTGATGGATGATTATAATCTTTTTCGACCATATCTTTTAAATCTTCCATGTAGTTGTCTCTTGCGTGGCTTGCGTAATCATACATAGTTTTATGGATAAACCACATATCTACATATTCATCCATCATTAGAATGCCTAATTCATCGCAAGCATCAAGCAAATATTTAGAACATGGATTATGGGCAGACCTAATTGCGTTATATCCAGCATCTTTTAATATTTTAGCTTTTCTATATTCACTCTCTTTATAAATTCTTGCGCCTAAAATGCCATTATCTGAATGTATACAACAGCCTCTAATTATTACTCTTTCATCATTGATTAAGAATCCTTTATCTAAAGACAATTTAATAGTTCTAAAACCGAACCTAATTGAATCTATATCACCTTCAAAAGTAACCTTTAATGTATATAGATATGGATCCTCTATACTCCATTTATGAGCGCCATCAATTTTCAAATTGAAATTATAGTTTTTATCAATAGATACTTCTTTCTTATAAACTATTTTTTCATCTTTATCAAATACTTCTATTAGACAATCGCCTTTAGAATTAGTATTTATATCAACTATAGCTTCATCTAAAGATATTGGTTTAACCTTTATGCCATTAACTAAGATATGTTTTTCATCCCCTAAATAAAGCCATACTGGTCTAATGATACCTGCGCCACTATACCAGCGTGAATTAGGTTGATCACTATTAAAACATTCAACTCTTAAAACATTATCACCTAATATTTGGTATGGAGTAATATCTACATAAAAATTAGTATATCCATAATTTCTTTCACAAATTAATTCATCATTAAGGTATACTTTCGCATCTTTATATACACCTTCAAATTCGATTATTCTATTCACTAGTGAATCAACCTCTAATATTTTAGTATAAGAATAATCATTTCCTTTAAACCATCCAAGATTAGTTCCAGATGGATTATCATTACTCCTCTCTTCAAAAATTAAAGCGTCATGTGGGAGGTCTACATCTACTTCATTAAAAGTATTTAATATTTTGAATTTCCAACCCTCGCATAAACTTATCTTTTTCATTTTAAGCCCCTCTTTTTATTTTAATAATGCTTTATATAAAGAACGATATTTTAGTGTTCCATTAATTCTATAAGATTCCATTAAATCAATAGATTTAATTTTAGTATTTATCTCATCAACTTTGATACATCTAACATTTATGTCACTAATAAATTTAGTTTCTCTTGAAATAGTTAGGTGTGGCTTAAATCTTTTCATATCGACATTAAAGCCTTTAATAATTAATTCATCTTTTAATTCACTAACTAGTTTAAAGAGTTTTTCATCCACTTTTATATGTCTAAAGATGAGTTCTTTATCATCTCTTTTAAGGCTACCATACCCAAGAATCTTTAAATCCATATTAATAAATGAAATAGAATCAATAGTAGATTTGATTAAATCAACTTTAGATTTATCAACTTCACCTAAAAACGCTAAAGTTAAATGATAATTATTGATAGATGAAAAATTATAGCTAGAAGCCATTTCTATTAGTACTAAACTATCATTATAGATCTTCATTTTAGTATCATCATCAAAATTAATTGCGATAAATAATCTCATATAATTATTATATCATACTAAAGGTTCTAATATAAATAAAAAAGCCCTAAAGAAGGGCTTTTAAATTATTTTTTTAATAGTTCACAAATAGAATAATAAATAGGTACAGTGATAAATATTACCCATAATGGATGGTAAATATTGTAGATTGTAGAAAATACCATATAAATTGTGACAACTAAGAGTGGGTATAAAAATCTATTTGGCTTTTTAAAATGTATTGCGCTAATTAAAGATGCGATAACTCCAGGAAGTAAGAATACAGTCCATGTAGGATGCCAGATGCCAGTCATTAAGCCAATAGTTAAAAATATAGTAACAGATAGAAGATATAGACTAGATCTTACAATAGCAATCTTTTTAATGAAAGACTTATCTTCTTTTTTGGCTATAGATTCTTCCTCTTCTTCTTCATCATCTATATAATCTTCTTTTACTGTATTAATAATATCTTCATCAGAGATAATATCATCTAAAGAAACATTATATAGTTTTGATAACATAATCAAATTATCAGTATCTGGGGATGCTTCCGCTCTTTCCCATTTTGATACAGCTTGACGAGACACTCCAAGTTTTAAAGCTAATTCTTCTTGAGAATAACCACTCTTTTTTCTAAGTTCATATAGTTTGTTTGCGATAGATACGTTCATTTTCTTATTTTCTCCTTTTTTGATTTAATTATAACTTTAAAACAATTTGCACTCTACCAATTCTAAATTGAAAATGCGCAACTATTGGTTGCAATTTCAAAATTATCCTGTAATTATGGCTTTATTTAGCTTAGAATAGCCAGAATAACTATATTCGTATTCATAAATATCATCAGATAATCTCTTACCTAAAAATACTTCAGTAATCTCATCTAATTTATCTTTTATATCGATATCACTAAATAAGAGAGGATACACCACTTTAGCGTTGAACCAAGTATTCGCAAGAGAAATCTCTAAATTCGTATAATATGCATTATATGCGAGTTCAAGGTATACTTCACCATCATTCCAAGCTTTACATGTATCAAACATATGAGGATTTTCTTGATATAAAGTTTTAATATTTTTAACTGATGCAGCATCTAAAATCATTATATCAATTGATGGAGATAAACTTAAAAATTTTTCATCATCAATAGACTGTATTCCATCTTTGATTAGTCCTCTAACTATATTATTAATTTTAGCGATTTTAAATGGTGCATAATTTTGAGCAGTGGATAAATGATTTGCGGTTCCCCAGTTTCCAAGTCCTGAAATATATACATTCTTCTCAGTTGTTTCATCGATATCTTTTACCCTATTTTCGATATCCGCTTTTTCACTATTAATATAATTAATAATTGATAAAGCTCTATCCTCTTTATCGAATATCTTTCCAAGTAGAGTTAAAGTATCTTTTACTTTTTCATCAAACACTCCATCTTTACCAATACTAATTACAACTACTAAAACATTTAAAGTATTTGATAAGTTATTCGCTTTTTCTATATCTTCATATTCACTTATTATGATATCGGGGTTACAATTTAATATTTTTTCAGTTTCCGCAACTTGAGATTGTGGCCCACCAACTCCACAAGATGAAAGATTAAAAAAATCATTTGAATAAGCAATTAAATATGGTCTTGCAACTCCATCAAACATTTTAGGCCTACTACTTAGACTTAAATTATCTATATCTTCTACTCCACATAAGTTACTACTTCCAGCAATGTAAGTATATAATCTTAGCGCTCCAGCGCCAATGCATAATACTCTTTTATATGAACCTTTCTTAATGCTTAGTTCTCTTCCTAAAAGGTCATATAAAACAACTTCGCCATCACCCCCGATTGCTCTACTGCATGATGAAAGACTTAAAGAAAATATCAAAACTATAAAAATAATAAGTATCTTTTTCATAAATTTAATCATCTCCATCTTTAAATTTAATAAATCTTATTCCATCTATTTCTTTAATTAGACATTCTTCGCCAAATGTCTTATATATATTATCTTCATTAAAAGTATTTTTATCTCCAAAAGAGATAACTTTACCTTCTTTTATGAATAAAAAATAATCCCCTAGTTCATAAGCTACATCTAAATCGTGCATAGCGATTATGGATAAAAACTTTTTATTCTTGATTGATTTCTTTATTAAGTTCACAAGAAGTCTTAAGTTTCCTATATCAAGATTTGAGGTAGGTTCATCAAATATAACGATATTTGCCTCTTGGGATAAGGCTCTTGCGATAGATACTATTTGTGCTTCTCCTCCCGATAATTCACTCGCTTTTTTATCTTTAAGATTTAAGATATTTAATTCCTTTAAGATATTTAAAACTATATTCTTATCATTTTCACTTGGATAAAGATTATAATATGGTAGTCTTGAAATCATCACAGTTTCAAAAACACTCAAATGTGGAAGAATTGAGCTTTGGCTTACATAAGATACTTTTTTCGCTCTTTCTTTGGGCGATATTTTATGAATATTTATTCCATCAACTAATACTTCGCCACACTTAGGACTCAAAAGCCCAAGAATAGATTTTAAAATAGTTGATTTACCTGAACCATTCTTCCCAAGAATAACTAAAACTCCACTATCGTCAATTTTAAAATTTATATCTTCTATCACATCTATTCCTTTGGTGTAATATGACGTTAAATTCTTTACATCAATCATGAATAAACCCTCCTTTTTCTAAATATCAAATATAGGAAGAAAGGAGCTCCTATAATAGATGTGATTATTCCAACTGGGATTTGGCTACCTGACCCAATTATTCTAGATAAGATATTTGAGACTAAGAGCAAGATAGAACCAATTAATAAAGACCCAGGAATACTATATTTATGATTTTGTGTGAACAATATCTTTGAAATATGTGGTGAAATTAGTCCAACAAATCCAATTATTCCAAGATTTGCGACTACAACTGCGGTAATTAGAGATGATAAGAGTAAAGATATAAATCTTAAAGAATCTACTTTTACCCCAGATGATTTCGCTATATCATCACCTGACAATATTGCATTATATTCATTTCTTTTAATCATAAAGAAAATAAATGATATAAGAGTGATAATAGCGATTAATAAATCTATATTATAATTTGTCCTAGATATATCTCCAAAAGACCAAATAACAGCCGCAGATAAAGAAACATCCGTCGCATAAAATTGAAGCAGTGATGTAAGAGCGCTCCAAATTGCGCCTATTGCGACACCAGATAAAATTACTGTTTCTTTTTTATAATTTTGACTCTTACACAAAGATAATATTATAAGAGTAGAGGCAAGAGCAAAAATAAACGCAATAAATGATGTTGCATAAATATTATTACCTAAAAAATAATTATCTAAATTATTTCCAGTATCTAAGAAACCTTGAGCTATTACTATAATAGATAAATTAGCACCAAATGTCGCAGCATTTGATACACCTAGAGTAGATGGAGATGCCATATCATTTGAAAGCATAGTCTGCATAATTACACCAGATAAACCTAGTGATGCGCCAACTACTAGTGCACCAATCGCTCTTGGAAGTCTCACCCTTCTCATAATTAAAATATAGTTATCAGGTCCTCTATTAAAAAGGCCATTTATCGCATCCAAAAAAGTCATATTAGATGATCCAACAAATAAAGATGTTAGAAATAATATGACTACTAAAAATATTAAAATTAAGAGTAATAGCTTCTTGTTTTTCATAATTTTGGAGCGGGATACGAGTGTCGAACTCGCCTCTCAGCCTTGGGAAGGCCGCATAATACCGATATACTAATCCCGCTTTTTAAATAATTATATCACATATTATTTGATAAATAATATAGTAACTCAAAACAACCTTTAAATATTTCATTGTATGATCTTTCAAAATCTCTTGTATACCAAGGATCAAATATATCTTCATTATTAGAATATTCACCTAACATATGAATCTTATTATTTCTATCTTCTCCTACTATGTTTTTAATATTCCTGATATTATATGAATCCATTCCAATTAAAAGATCATATGATTCATAATCTTCTTTTTTGAGTCTAACCGCTTCTCTTTCTATAAATGGAATATGATGCCTTTTAAGCACATCTTTTACAGGAGGATAAATGGGACTTCCAACTCCATTATATATTTCTTCAGAAGATGTTGCGCTAGATGAAATATAAAAATCATTTTCCATCTTATTATCTTTAATCATTTTTTTCATAATAAATTCAGCCATAGGACTCCTACAGATATTCCCATGACATACAAACATAATCTTTATCATAAATCTCCTAATATTTCATCTAATATTTCAAATAATTCATCTAGTGTTTCATATCTCTGAATATTAAAATATTCATCTCCATTAATCATAGCGCTTAATTCCGCTTTACTCTTCTTATAGAACACATGAGTTGGAATATTCAACACTTCTGCACTTCTAAGCTCATATCCAACTCCAATTGATGGATATGTGCACTCTGCGATAACGATATTTGATTCATTTAAGAATGACATATCTTGATTATATATATCTTTATCATATTTTCTTTCTTTTTCATTTTTCTTAATATCACCGATGTGTTCAGTTAATACAGTGTGACCATTATTTTTCATATGATCAATTATTTTTTTATAAAGATTATCCTCAGCTTTAGCGCCTCTAATAGAACCACAAAAATATATTTTCTTTTTCATTTCCTACCTCACATATATAGTATTATAATATAAAAAACAATCGCATTTAAATTATAATTAATGTAAAATATAAATATAATCCTAAAAGGAAGGATACTATTTATGAAAAAAATCAAGGCATTACTAAGAAAAATAAAGGCTAAAGCTACTCTAAGTACTTATCAAAAGCCTTTACTTGTGACTATACTTTCATTATTATTTATCAATCTAATTGTCTTAGTAGTATCATCTATAGTTGCGCTATTCATAGATGGAGATTATTTTAACAACAACTTCTTCTCTGCCTTCGCAAATAGCTGTAAGTGGATGTTAACTCCAAACTCTATTACCCAACTAGACCCACAAACTCAAATTGGCCTTATGCTGCTCGCTGCTATTGTTATCGCAATTGAAATGGTATTATTCAGTGGTGCAATTGTCGCAACACTTACTACTGCTTTAAGAACATTTGTCGATAAAAAAAGCCAAGCTAAAGGAAAGATTGATGTTGAAAATCATTTTGTAATCTTAAACTGGAATTCTAAAGTACCTGAAATGATTTATAACCTACTCTCTAAAGGTTATAAAAATAATGTTTTAATTTTATCTGATAAAAATAAAGAATATGTAACTTTAGAAGTTGAATCTGTGAAAAGTTCTTATGGTGAGAGAAAAGATAAAAATAAAATTAATCTAATAGTTAAAGAAGGAAATCCTCTTCTTCATGGGAATTTAGAAGATATCTCAATTGAGAAAGCATCTAATATAGTCGTTATGGCTCGTGAAGATATGATGGATGGTGAAGATCAAAGTATCACAAATTCAGATTTAAATGCTTTAAAGATTGTACTCGCTCTTGGCAATTTCAACATCAATAAGGAATGTAATGTAGTTGTTGAAACTGAAAGAGAATCAGCTAAAAATCAAATTGAAAACATATCACAAACTATTTCTTCTTTAAAAGATAAATCAATCACTCCAGTCTCATTCAACAAAAAGATTGGTCAAGTTATAGCTCAATCAGTAGTTGACCCTGAACTTGCAAATATCTATTTAGATCTTTTATCTTATGATGGATGCGAATTCTATTCATCCACTCTAGATATGAATGAAGAAGAATATCTTCTAAATTATTCAAGCGCAATTCCAATTAAGAAGATGAATAATTTATTTGTCTTAGCGGAAACAGAAAAAGATATATATATTAAAAGATTAAAAGAATATAATACTTCAAGATTCTTAAAATTCAAAGAATACAACCCACAAGATTTCTTTACTGTGTTTGTAATAGGTGATAATAAAAAGAGTAAGTTTATTATGGAAAACTTAAAATTATTCACTGAAGGTTATCAATCTAAAATAGCTCTAAAGAAATACAGCAAACAAGAAAATGAGAAACTAATTGAAGATGTTAAGGCAACTAAAGGCAGAAAGAAAATATTAATTCTATCCGATGATAGTGTTAGTGATGATAGCCTTGATTCAAATGTATTTGTATCTTTAATCGCACTTGAAACTGCATTTAAAGAAAAAGATGAATTATCATTCATCACAGAATTATTAGATTCAAGAAATCTAAATAGTGTTAAAGATTTCAATATCAAGAATGCGATAATTTCTAATAGGCTTATGAGTTTACTCATAACTCAATTAGCTTTAAATAAGAATTCTAAAGAATTCTTTGAAAATCTTCTTATAACTGATACTAAAGAAGGTGGAGAAATATTCGATATAAAAGTCAATAAAGTCCATCAAGTATTAGAACTAGATCAAGATTTAACATTCAAATCTAAAGCTGAACTAATTCATTCATTCTATAATAGTATAGATAAGAAATGTATGTTAATTGGAATAGTTAAAGGCGATGATACAATCTATCTATGCAATAATCAAGATAAAGAATATAGTATCACACTTGAAGAAAATGATTTATTAATCTATATCAAATATTAAAAAAGGAATACTTTGTATTCCTTTTATTATCTTCCGTTTCCAATAAAATATAGTGATATAGTCCCAGGACCTGAGTGAGATCCAATAATAGGCCCAAGTGATGTTATTATTGGGTTTAACCCTATATCAATTAATCCTTTCTCTATATATTTTGCATCATTTATGCAATCAGCATGTGATATAAGGCATATATCATATTTATCATCTTTTTTATCGTTATAGTTTTCTATCATAGTCTTAAGTGCTTTCTTTCTCGACACAACCATTTGTTTAACTACTAATTCACCTTTAGAATTCATTCTCATCACAGGTTTAATATTTAGTAGTGAACCAATTATTTGAGTTGATCTTTTTAGTCTTCCACCATTAGTTAAATATTTTAAGTTATCAACTGAAAATATATGGTTTAGATTATGTTTTATATTTTCAATATAATCCACTAATTCAGCAATACTATTAAGTTCATCACACTTTAGTCTTGAAAGTATTCCAAGTACACCTTGTCCACCACAAGCACAAAGGCTATCAATCACATAAATTTCTGCGTCTTTCTTTCTTTTTATTATTTCTTCTTTCGCTTTTAGAGCGGATTCATATGTATTAGATAGTCCACTCGAAAAAGAAAGATGAATTATTGGCAAATTCTCTTTCAAGAGTTCTTTAAAAAATAATTTATATCTTTCAGTATTTATTGAGGATGTGCTTGTCCTCTCTCCTTTTCTCATTCTCTCATATAGGCAGGTTGAATTAACATCATCTAAATCTGTGCTGTAATCATCTGTTCCAATAGAAAATGACATATCAATTATTTTTAAATTGTACTTATTAATCAATTCTTTGTCCAAATCACAAGTAGATTCAAGACTTATTATAGCTTTAATCATTTCACCGTCTCCTTTGATTAAAACTATTTTATTAATTCTTATATTATTAGTAAATCTACTAATAATGACTCTATATATACTAAATAAATTATGAATTCTACTTGAAAATTATAGGCTCTACTCAGGGTAGAAAAGCTAATTATATTAATTTAATCTTGAAAAATACAATATAGTATCTTATTATTTTTATGTATGGAAAAAATAAATGAAATAGTTTCAAAAAATATAATCAAATATAGAACAATTAGTGGTCTTACTCAAAAAGAACTCGCAGATAAAATTAATTACTCAGATAAATCTATTTCCAAATGGGAAAGAGGAATAGGACTTCCTGATATAGTTGTGTTAGTTGAATTATCAACTATTTTTAAAGTTACACCTAATGATTTATTAGATCAAAATGTATTAAATGAAAATATCGTATATACACCAAAAAAAGAAAAAATACATTCACATTTAATAATCTCAAGCCTATCAGGAATCACTGTATGGTTAATCGCTACAATTGTCTTTTTCATCCTTCACTTAATTCCTGAGACAAAAGAAATTGCATATTATTCATTTATATATGGAATTCCTATCTTCGGAATAGTTCTAACTGTATTTAGCGCTATTTGGGGTAATAAATATATCACATGCGCAACATCATCTATTATTTTATGGGGAGTACTTCTTTCAATCGCTCTATCTTTAAAATGGATAGATGGGATATGGCTTATAACAGTAATAGGAGCTATAGTTGAAGTATTATTAATTGTGTGGTTCTGTTTTAGAAAGAAAAAAAGTGCTTGAGCACTTTTTTATTTATTTCTCAATATAAATAACCTTCTAGTTTCTTTAGCTTCACCTGGCCATGAAAAGTATGTTAATGATTCAATAATGAAATATTCACTAAATATTTCTTCTAATTCCTTACTAGAATAATTAACTAGTCTCAATACTCCATCAATATATAATTCGTTATCTGATGATAGATTTAATCCTTTTTCTTTAGCGACTATTGGATCTAGGTAATAATTTAGTCCAATGATCATTATAGAATCTTTAGATAATATTCTATGTATTTCTTTTAAGATATCTAACATCATTTCTTTTGGAATGACATCAAAGACATTAGAACATACAAATCCATCATACTTGTTATCTTTTTCATTTTTTAACCAAGATGAATCAATTATTATTCCTTCTATTTTATCTTCAACATTAAATACTCTCTTATAGAAGTTTAGAGCATCTATTGCGCTTTTACTTACATCTACACCAATTATCTTTTCAGCGCCTAATTTCGCAAGGATTATGCTTGCCCAACCACTTCCACATCCATAATCTAATATTAAAGATGAATTATCAAGTTTATAGAAAACATCAAATAACTTAGGTGATGGCGCAAAATCTTTCCAGTCATCACCTTTTATATTCTTTTTTATTTCTTCTTTATCATCATCCGATAAATATAAAGCGTTATCCCAAAAATCTTTTAATTTTATAAATTTTTGATTATCCTTAATCATTTAAACTCTTCTACTTTTTCCTGTATTAATATAGAATTTTTCTTTATCACTATACATCATTCTCTCAGCGCTTCTTACAACATCAAGCGCCATCTTTCCATCTCCTATTGCATAACCAAATGAAGCGATAGAATTATTGATGCTTAAAGCTTCTTTTAAATCTGCGATTTTAGTATTAAAGAATTCTTCATCAACATTTTTAATGATAGTTACGAATTCATCACCACTAATTCTACAATTATCATCATTAGGAAATTCTTTTTCAAGGATATTAGATAATTTTTGAATTATTCTATCACCACTATCATGACCTAATGTGTCATTGATAGTTTTAAGTGAATTTATATCACAAAAAACTACACCTATTTTATTAATATTTGCGACAGATGAAATGACATTTTCATATCCTCTTCTATTCTTTAAACCTGTTAAGACATCTTTTGTAGAAAGTTCACTATAAATATCTGCCTTTAAATTAGATTCATTCACAGATTTAGATTGTATCATAACATATATTACAACCATTGATAAAGCGGCACCAACGTATCCAAGTTCAAATTCTTCATTCATTAGTTGAAGTAATAGCGATACGATAAAAAACATTATATAGCTTCCAAAGGCAATTAGGTTAGCCCTATTGATTTTTTTAATTTCTTTTATTATTACCACTATAGTACTAATAATAACTATTAGAGGCATCACAAATATAAACCTTCCCCAAGGTCCTTCTATTGTACTACCATTTTCAACTTTAAATAAATTTCCATTTATTGAGCCAATAGTTAAGAAGATGAAATCTAATATACAAAGACTAAATACATAATATGAATATTTATTACTAAATTTGTCATCATTTTCTTTTATAAATGAACAAAAATATATAGAATAACATGCGACTAAAACATCAATTGTAATATATGAAAAGAAATCAACAAAATATAATAAAAAATTCTTTTCAAAAAATCCATCAAGCAGATAAGACAATCCATCAAAGATTAAACCAAAAAGGCAAATCCATAAACACCAAATAAAATATTTTGTTTTTTCGTTTCTTTTTTTAATTGAAATATAGAGCCCAAAAAGAATGATTAGTAAGAATAGGGCAGATATTAAGTTAGCTGTGATTAGTATTGTTTTAGTCATTTTTTCCTCTATATTTTTATTAAAATAACGCCATTATGTAGTATGCCACTATGAAGCTTTAAAATCAACAAAAAAATTAAAAAGATAACTCTTTTTAATTATTTTATTAATCCTTTATCATCAACTTCAAAGACTAAATACATCTCTTTAGCCCATTTATATGGAACTTCCTTTTTTCATACCATATTGATTATTATTAGGAGTTATTTTAACGAGTAGTCTATCATCAAATATTCTCATCAAGTAGTACTCCATCATAATAAAGAAGATATTCTCACATCATAGATTTTGAACTGGATATAGAGCACAACTTATAATATTATTTCTTCATCATTTAATAATAGAGATATCTTCTCACTAATCAATTTACTATTTTTTCTCGCCAAAGAAGATGGAGTATTTTCCCAAACCAAATTAGTTTTTATATATTTTTTTATAAGCTTATATGCTTCTAGCTTAGGAGTTTTTGGATCGTTTATCCTAATTACTATATCTTCAAATATTATTAATTCAGCTAGTTCATCAATCTTCTTTTGACTTGGAGCTAAATTATAGACATAATTCTTTCTTTCTTCTAGTAACTTCATAATCTTTGGTCTATTAGATTCGAGGATATTATTTAGAATAATATCAGTATCATTTTTAGGTAATGCGAGAAGAATTTCTTCCATCTTTTCTAAAGGAATGATGTTTTTAACTTTTTTAAAGAATTTAGTTATTTTTTCTTTTTTAAGATTTAATTCTTCTAACTTCTTATTGCACGAACAATTATAATCCATCTTAATTAATGAATAATTGAGTAATGTCTCGAAACAAAAAGAAAAATTATTTTTATTAATTTTTGTGTTAAATATTTCTTCTTGAGTATTTAAAGTATTAGTTATAGGTTTATTTACTACTCCACCTTCTTTTAAGTTTTCTGTCATAGTTTCCTCTTTTTAAGTAATTAGTTATTATGCTTTAATAACGAAGGCGTTATTTAGCCCAAATAATGATTTATTATATTATTCACAAATATTATATCAAATAATATTTATTTTACTGAATAAAATATTAAAAAATTTTCTAATTATAAATATATTCTTTTATTTACTTCTATCATTACTGAAAAAACATGTTTTTCTTCACTAGAAGTAAGATTAGATGGAATAATGGAACCTTTATAAGGATAATTGATTTTATATGTAAATCCTTTCTTTCTAATTCTTTTAATAATTTGTCTTAATATTCTATAGTTCACATTATCATCATTTATGCCTATACATATGTCTGGAAAGTTTCCATCTTTACAAAATTTAGAGGCTTGGGAATCAGAAAATGAATGAATATCAAGTATCAATACATCCTTACCACTACTAATAATCTTTTTTGTCTCATATCTTAATTTATTATGATAATAATCATAATATTTATCTATTTCTATCTTTTCTTTATCTAATTTATACCTATATAAATTTTTTCCATCATAAAATTTATTATAGATATATCCCATACCGTATTTAGACATTTCTTCCATAGAATCGTCCCTATATTTTTCTACATCACAATAAAGCCTTGTATATTTCGCCTTAATCTCAATTCCTTCAACATTTTTAAATAACTGATCAATATAAATATCAGACATCTTCAAATTATATATATGATAATCTAAATCCATTGTTGTCCATGAATTATTAGGACTATCTATCGATGAATGAGGAATATGTTTGATTATTTCAATATCCTTAAACAATAAATATTCATCTTCATACCATGAAATGAATTTATCTATTTCTCCATATCCAAACTTAGGATTCACTAAATGTGCAACAGTTATATTAATACCTTCAATTCTACCAAGAGGAAGATATAATAAACAAAAAGCAAGCCCACCTCCATAATGCGCAAAATTCTTAAAAGAATAAAATTGACCTGTGTGTTTAAAATAAAACTTTTCTAGTTTTTCTATAGTCTTATTGTCATAAATTGAATAAACAAAGACTACATTTTTAATGTTTTCGTATTTTTTCATATTCTTTCTCCTTTTTTCACCATAAAGAGAAAATGAAAAACTCCCATCAAAAATGATAGGAGTTAAATAAATATATTATATTCTCCCATCATACAAGCTTTAGCACTTTGCCTAGTTAAAGGTAAGTTGCTGGTGGGTCATAGGGCTTGTCCCTCGCCACACTCTTTATGGTAATTTGAGTATAACATTATAGTTATTTATTAGTCAATAAAAAAGAAATAATCATTTCTTGATTACTTCTTCTTTATCATTTAATTCATCAATTTATCTTTTAATGTATTTATTTCTTCATTTGTCATTTGTGAAGAGAGTAGATACCTTTCGGCGTATTGAATAAGGCTTATATTTTTATAGTCTATATTATTATTTCTATTATATTGCTTTAATAGGTTTATTGAAGAACACTATCATTGCGACTATAAAGAATCCACTAGCGCAAATAATTAATAGGCCAATTGAACTAAAATAATTGATCGCAATTCCACCAAGAAACATAGATAGAGGAATTAAGCCTTGTGATCCAATATTTAGTACACTTGATACTTTCCCCATCTTATCTTTATCAACAAGCCTCATCAGTGCAGTAGATGTTGGGACATTTACTAATACTATTAATAATCCAATTAGTAATAACATTATTATGTTAATTATTAATAAAGCATTAATGTTAATTATATTAGTTATAAATAAAGCATAAAATAAAGTAAATGCTCCCATAACTATAGCCATTAAAACTAGTGACCATTTGATTGTTGGGTTGCTTTTTTCTTTAGGCTCTAGTGATGATAATACTATACCCATAATTAGTGAACCAATTCCAAAAGCAACACTACCAAATGAACTCCACATCTCTGGGGCAATTTTATCACTAAACATATAATTAGATGATGCAACATCAGTAGATATGAAATAAGGCATGAAATTATCGAATACTGGTGAAAAGAAGAAATTGATAAATAATATACATATCATTAAAGCAAGAATTGCTTTAATTGATGCGATGTATTTAAATCCCTCTTTAATATCACTAAATACTATTCTAGCTGTTAATTTATCTTCTTTCCTTTCATAACTTGTTTCATATTTAATAAACATCTCTGATACTGCACTTCCAATATAGAATATTCCAACAATTAAAAATAGGATATTGATTGGTATTAAAGTATATAATATACCAGCAAGTATTACACCAACAATTGATTGAAAACTATTTAAAATTGAAAAGTAAGATTGTGCTTGTTGATATTCATCTTCTTTTACAATTATTGGAAGTAGGGCAGATGATGCTGGAGAAAATATCCCTGCAATCGCATTAGATATAATTGATACAATAAATAATGAAATAATTTTTGCATTAACTGATTTGATCACAAATATTAAAAGTAATGTGAACCCAATAATTACTATTCCTTTAATAAAGTCACATATATACATAATCTTAGCTTTATTAAATCTATCACTAATTACTCCACCAAATAATGTGACTATTCCAAAAGTAATTCCACCTACTGCAAGATAAATTCCTTGAAGCAAGGCATTATTATCAGTTATTTTTAATATATAAAAACTAACTGCGAATGAATAAAATAGTGATGCTATATTAGAAACTAATGCCCCAAGAAAAACTAAGCAATAGTTTTTATTTTTAAATACATTCTCTCTTTTAATCTCTTCTTCCATCTTTTTCTCCATATAGTTCATTATAGATATCAATCATATCCTTATGAATTATTGAATCTTTTAAGAACATGCTTTCATCATATAATTCTTTCTTTATATCAGTTATTAAAGTTAAAACATTAACTTTTTCTTTATAATAGAACTTAATTTCTACTGAATTATTTTTATTCTTTAAGTTGATATCATAATTATTTTTTAAGAATAATAATGATTCACTATAATCTAATCCTAAATTCTTTTCACATGCAGCTTTAGCAAAAGTTAAAACATATATTTCATCAAGCAACAAATCTTCGTTTTTCCCAATTGATTTAATAAATGATATAGACCATTTAGTTAAATCATATGCTTCTATTATTTTATTAGTTTTTAATAATAATTTTAATTGAGTTACATTTGAATTAATCAATTTAATAATTGATTCTAAGAAAACATTTGATATGGTTTTCATCGCTGATTCATAGTTACCTAAGTAATAATCACAATCTGCTAAATATTCATCCATATCAACTAAATCATTATTCTTAATGTATTCTTTTACTAAATCATATTTTTTCTTAATAAAATAACAATCACAAATTGTTTTTTTAATATCTTTAATACTTATCTTTTCTATGTTATCTTCTCTAAATGTTAGTATCATTCTTTCTAAATAAGAGATAGATAGATCAATAATATCTACATCTTTTGTAGCTTTCCAATTTTCTAATAAATAATTCACAACATATATTAATAAATTAAAATTGTTGTTATTCTTATAAACAATCATTTTAATCTCATCAATACTTATATCAAATGATTTAGAAGAAACGCATTCCTTTAATCTTTTAATAAAGTTATTTAATCCAACTGAAGCTATATCATATCCAAGTAAATAATCAATTGATACATCAAAATAAGTAGCTAAATCTTTAAGTTTATCTAAATCAGGATATGCTTCTCCTCTTTCCCACTTAGATATAGCTTGTCTTGATGTATTTAGTACTTTAGCTAATTCTTCTTGTGATATATTTTTAGTTTTCCTTAATTCAAAAATCTTATTATTGGTCATATCATCACCTTTTATTAAAACAATTATATACCTTAATTAATACTAATCCAAGAACTTTGTAGTTGCTTTTATAACATATATATGCAACTATTAGTTGCGTTAATATTACTAATTCTATTTTTAAACTAGGAATCACAATTAAAAAAGAACCACAGAGTGGTTCTTTAATTATTCTTTTCTAAATATTATTTATTATTATAATAATCTGCTTTATTAGAATACATTATTTCATCAGATTCTTTTAATAAATCATCTAATTCAACTGTACCTACCTCATGATAACTATAACCAATTGAACAAGTATATTTAGTTTCTTTAACATATTTTTCAATTCTTTCAACTAAAGCTTCAACTTCTTCTTTAGATGTCCTACGACATACTATAACGAATTCATCTCCACCCATACGATAAACTGATTGTTTTGCTTTAGATGCTTTTGAGAAGCATACAGCAAGACTAACTAATGCTTCATCACCCATAGCATGACCATATGTATCATTGATAACTTTTAAGCCATTCATATCTAAAGATACAATTGCTGTGATATCTTTATAATCTCTTTTTGTTTCAGCATAATATGCTTGTCTATTAAGAAGTCCTGTTAATGCATCTTTTTTAACTAAAGCCAATATATCAAATACATAATAGATAAAAAGAGATACTACAATAATAGTGCAAAAGATTTGAGCAAATTTACTGCCAAAAATAAATGGGAATATTATTCCAGATATTAATGCAATAGAAAGAAAAATAATTGGAATAATTTCAATTAAACGTTTATTACTTCTTTTAATTAGTATAAAGATTAGAAATACCATATATAATCCACACATAATAAATGGAAGATATCCTAGTGGTCCTCTTACAAGTTCAAAAGAATCATTAATACTAAATACAATACCTGTAAAAATTGAAATTATATTGATAACCAATAATATAAAAGCAGGAATAAACACAAAATATTTTTGGCGTTTCACAAGAACTATAGTTACAAGCGACAAAACAAAAGGTGTTGCACTATATCTTATACACATAAGAATCAATCTTGCAGTTTTATTTTCTATTACAAATTGCAAATTAAACTCCATAAAAACAACTATTGATAAAAGAAATATCAATATAAGGAGCGATAAGTAGCGAATTGTTGACTTTTTACTAGAAAAAGACGTAATTGAAAGAACGACCATAAACGCACCTAATACTAAAATAAGAATCCAGTTTTGAAATAAATACTCTTTTACTGCATCAATCATATTTATGATTATACCATAAAATATTACTAAATAATAAAAAAGCTCCTTAACGGAGCTAATTTATTTTAGATATTAAATATATCAACTATATTTTTAATCTCAATATTAAAAACTACATAAAACATTTAGAAGTTAATATATTTTTTAAAATATTATAAACTATATGTTTCAGTTGGTTCTGTAAATGATGAAAATGTGATATTAACATTTTTAAAATATAACATTTGCATATTACCATCATCTTCATTATACATATTCCTTAATTCTGGCATTTTATCAAGCATGAGTGTTTTAATTTCTCTTGTCTCATCCTCTATGAGTTCTCCAGATATTCTTATCCATCTGCCATCTTTGAAAGCACATATTTCAGCTTTAGGATTAATAGATAACTGATGAGATACTTTCTTAACTTTACCAGTTTGAATATATAATTTGTCATTATGCACTAATGCAGTACCAAAAGGTCTAACTCTTGGTTGATCTTCTTCTACAGTAGCAAGATAATATATAGATGCATCATCTAGGAACTTGATTGTTCGTTCTAAAATTTCATTCATTTTTGGTCTCCTTTATATTCTTTATATTTTTTATTATATCAAATCAGCAGATTTTTATAATAAAAGTCAACCTAAATTGTTATTTTGGGATACGGATTTTTGGATGATTTTTTTGGTTATTTTTGATTTTTTCAGCACTAATAAATCTATGGTTTCAACATACCTAACAACCCACAATGCTACCTAACATATATCTTATAAGATATATGTTGTAACAAACATCTGTTAAATAAAAGTAACACAAAATCTGTTTTGTTAGTGCTTTTGCTCAATTATTTATTAGATAATTAAGCGATTTCCTGTTCCAATCTTTTTCTTTCATCATTTTGATGTTGCCTATATATTTTTGATAATTCATTTAAATGAGAAAACCATATATTAGAGTCGAGAATTATTGTTGCATATTTATCAGGAGCAACTACAAACAAAAACACATCATATATTGTTTTTGCTAAGCTAAACATTCTTTTTACATTAGCATATGATATTTCTTTTGGAAAATTTTTATTTTTTAAAATTCCTATATGTGCAAACTGATTATCTCTATAATCTTTCATTGCATTTAAAATATGCTTATTCTCATCTAGTGCTTGATTAATCAATTTAACAAACTCTAAAATGTCAAACGGTTCATATCGTTCTTCCATTACATCTTTTGATTCTTCAAAATCTAATCTTTCATATATCTCTTGTTCTTTAAATACATACTTTGAATCTACTAGCAAAGTATTTGATATTCGTTTTACGGAATATTTACACGATCCATCCATCAGTAATTCTCGAAGTTTCAAAACAGCCTCTTGGAAGCAACAATTGTGAACATATCTAATTAAATTTCCGGTATCTTCCCAAAATTGATCTTTTTTAATATAAATGGAATCCAGTATTTCAAATATCGGTTCTAGATGAAAACATAAATAATCACGAATATATGAAATTTTATCAATAACTTGCTGAACTCTTTTTGTTCTCTTTTCAACACGATAAGTAGAATTATGTTTAACTAAAGTATACGAAGTTACACAATTCCCGTAATCATAATTGTCTTTAATCATGTTTTTCTCATGAACTTTATTACTCCATACTTTATCTTTGTGTTTTTTGTTATAATTTGAAACAAAATCAACAAGATTTTCTATAGTCTTACACTTTTCGCATTCACCTGGGCTAGATTTAAAAATAGATTCTATATCATCATATCCATCATATTCAATTCCACAATATTTACATATTTTCTTGATTTTAGCCATGGCTTTCTCTCTTTTCTTATATATTATAAAATTTTCTTATATTCAAAATTCGTAGTTTCATAATTAATTGACTGTTGATAAACTCCATATCCATTTTTCTTTGCAACGTTAAGAACCATTTGTTTATTTTTATCTTTAACTTTATAGCCCAAATATATATTCCTTATCGGCAAGAGAACACTTGTATCTTCAGGTATTCCCGTAAGCCTCCATTCTCTTTGGTAAGCATAATCTGTCTTTTTAGTTCTAATAATATCAATGATTTGATTAACAGAAAATTCAGAATTTGACCTATTTAAAAGTTTAGTATTAACAATAGAACAAAATGCTTTTAAAACAATTTTTATTGGATCATTATCCCGAGTATTTAAATACTTAACTTGTATTAATTCTTTTTCATATTTTGGATTTTCTTTTATGAATTTGCACATATCATATTCAATGCAAAAGCCTTCATAATGATTTGCATAGCCATCCCACAATAATTGACTATTTTGTAATTCTGTCAAAGAATAAACACCCACAACATTTCTGATATTAATCAATTTCAAAAAAGCTTCTTGAAATTCTGGATTTTCATCGATAACTTTTGTAATCTGTTTTATTCCATCAATTGCTTTTTCTATAGCTTCTGTTTTAATGCTTGAATCTACCGATTTAATATATAACTTAAATCTTTCTTCTAATAAATTTCCCTCATCATATATTTCATCGATGTTAATTCTTTTAAATTTTCTATTAGGTCCATTGATAAATAATTGCTTCAAAATAAAAGGCATTAAGTCTTTTAAATATTCCTTTTGATTGCCATCAATTATTTTATTGCAAACGGAAATAGAACACTCTAACGGATCATCCAATTTTTCTACAGGTGAAAAATAGATATATCCAGTTTCTAACATACCTTTAGAATATTTTTTGAATTTTTGAAACTTATACAATGTTGATGGGTAATTCAAATCTATCACCTACTAGTTTGAAATCTCAATTTTGTGCGTGAGACTCCCTGGCCGATTAAGAGAGGTTTTCACCTGGAAGTTTTACCTCCACCTCCCCCTAATTATACCAAATTTTTTTCACCTATCATAGAATGATTCTATCATTTGTGAGATTCTTGCTGAATCCAAAACAAGCAAATCAAAGAATCATTTAAAATTTGAATAAGATGGAAGCAAAAATCTGTTAAACGATATGTTTATAAATACAATATGCTTGTCTCAATAAAAACAAGGGCTTAGTGCTGACAAGTGCCTAAAATATGTTTTCTAAGACATCTCGTTTTTTTTCGTTACAACCCTTAGTTGAAACTACTTAAATGCTGACAATTTTTGAATATCGGTTGATTCGCTACAGACTCCAATTATCCAAAATAAGGTGAAAATGCCTTAAAATATGCCATTTCAACCATATTTTTAGCTATTTTGGACTATTTCTTTGTCAGCAATGCGATACTTTCAAGTGAGTGTCGCTGTTCTAGCAGTTATCTTGCAATAAATATTTTAAATTATTTTTTTAACTTTATTAAATATTCATCCACATCATGAATAAGAAGTTCTAAACATTTCCCAGTAATTATTGATTTGTGTTTATATGTCTTTAATTCTTTTCTAAACAATTCTAAATTTGGTATATCCGATTTAAAAAATTCATTTATATTTGAAACTCTATATACATTTTGCAAAAAACTTCTAATTTGAAAAATTTTATCATTTTTTTCGGTAGATATCATTTTCATGAGCATTGATACATCAATTCTAGAAAAGAAAGATTTATACGCATATGCTTCACGCTCTATTTCTTTTAACTCTTCGAGAGTATATTCACCAATATTTTCAGAAAGATTTAATAATTTTTTAGTCGATTCTTTTTCATTATGTTTGTCAATACAGCCATTAATTATTTTATATTCATTTTCGTAATTAGAATAATGATTTAAATAATTGCCGCGAATATTAATCGGATTTTTGAAATTATTAATGTTATCTTTTAATTTTTTAATAATTGCATCAATATCAATTTTATCATCATTGAACCAAGATTTATATGTGACAATATAATCAATAACTTTATAATAATTATCAAATGGAACATTATCAATATTATAAATAAGATTTTTTATTTTCGTTTTAAGTTCGTCATCTGTCATAAAATAGAATGACTCATCTAAGTCTTTAATAAAATCTGGTGTAGAATTATACTGATTATCTATATATGTTAATTCTTCAATCAACTTTTTGCGATTCCAAGTACCTTTTTCTACATAATCTTTTATTGATTCTACAACATTATTCAAATATGGTTCGAATAATAACAAATCCATTTCATCATCTACAATATTTGCATTTTTATATAGAACTGTATAATAAAAACATGAAACTAAAATTTGATTTTTTATTTCATAATTATTAATAAATTTTTTCTTAATATTTTCTTTTATATATTGATAGTTTTCAAGTGCAACTTTACATGTTCTTAAATTTGAGCACTTTGTTTTAGCTAAAATTATATTTATTGTTTTATAATTTGCCTTTAAAATTTTTTGATCACTCTTTGATAAGACTTTACCTAACTCTGTGTATAATAAATCCTTGTCAAAAACAAAATAATAAGTCTTATATATAGTCTTCTCTTTTATGACATCATAAAACAACGGTTCGGATACTTCATCAACATTCTTTTTATATTCATTAAAATCTTTTGAAATATTCGAAGCTATCAGTTTTTGTTGATGTAATTCTTCTTGTTGTAAATACCTGCGAACTTCAGAATCATTCCCAATCAAAATAACTTTTACAAAACTCTCTGAAATCAATGAATTAATAAAACCAAACAATTCTTGACAATCAATTCTACATCTTTCAAAATCATCTAATATGATTGCAGAAAATTTTGAATTTATAAAACTTCCTAAAGAGCCTATTATATCATCAACTTCTCCTCCAGAAACACCAACTTTTTTATCAATAAAGATTTTTCCAAGAGTTAATATACCTCTAGCAATTTTACCATTAGTGATTTTTGATATCGTTGGATGACATTGTGCAAAAATTTCTTTCGAAACATCATCAATATTTTTAACACCATTCAGTGATACTTTTATAAAAAGTTTATCTTTATTTTCATCAAAATCAGGATTTACTTTTTTATGTTGTTCAGTATAAATCTTAATATATCTATCTATAAAATAGGATTTTCCAGACCCCCATGGTCCATCAATATAAAATGCACCATCAACAACTTTAGTGTCACTTAAGTATTCGTTTAAAGCGTAAATTAAATAACTATCCATATTTTTCCTTCCTTAATAATTTTTTATATTATAATTTGTCATTAAGTTCTAGTATCATTTTTATCAAAAATACAAATACAATATAAATATGATAAAAGATTAAATTAGTCTAGAAACAAAAATAACTTTTGATACAGTATTTTGTTTGTTTTTTAATACACAAGTATACATCTATGTATGTTAGTGTGAAAATTATTCTTGTACTTCACTGCTAGAATCATTCACATCAAGTATATTAATACCTTGCTTCTTTAATAAGAATCCATATGCGCCTAAAGATACAACAGTATCAAATGCATTACCTATACCAAATAATAATGCAATCCCTATTAATGATGGAGTCCATACTCCACATTTCCATAAAATGAATGCTGTACCATAATATAATGTATTTGTTACTATTGATTCAAATAACATGTAATGTGTTTTGCCTAGTCCATAGAATGTTGCATCACATATATTTTGAATTGCATATAAAATATAGAATCCAAATAATACCATTACAAGTTCAAATAATTTATCAACATCACTGAAGTTTAATACATGTTCCATAAATGGTTTATATACAGGAATTAATATACACCATACCAATACTGATATAGCAGTAATTGTAAAATATCCTAATGTATTATTCTTAACTGCATTTTTATTTGTTGATGTTTCTTGTTTAATTAATTCACCTAATTGAGTAATTGGCAATAGTAACCATCCCCAAATAAAGTTATTAGCTACCCAATATGTTCCTTGTTCATTTACTACATTTACCATTCTAGCAACCATAACCATATAAGCTAAGTTTCTGACGAATGATTCAAGTCCTGAGATTCCACCAATTCTAACGAATTCTTTCATCCATTTGAAATCCATCTTCTCTTTGTTAAATACATTAACTTCATTCTTCGCTAATAAGAATAATGATGTACCAAAAATAATTAAGTTAACAATAATATTTGTTACACCAATACCATTAACTCCTAAATTAGCAGAACATGCAAGTGTTGAAACTAAAAATAAATCCAAGAATACACATAATACTAATTTAACACCAGTTAAGATATATACTAATTTATCTTTACCAAGTGTAACTAATCCAACTAATGCAAATTGAGATAATATACCAAATACATTAGCTATAGCTTCTATTCTAATATATGTGGCTGAAGCATCTATAATAGATGGATCAGTAGCCATAGCTTTTAATAATGGATTAGTACATGTCATTATAAATATTGATAATATTATATAAATACCTAAAGTAATTAATAAGCCTGTTTTCATTCTATTTGTTAGTTCTTTCTTATCAGATAGAACCTTACCAACAAAATAGAATAATGGTAATATAATAGCTTCATTAATTACCTCATAAATTAAATTAATCCATGATAATTGACCTGCAATTGAATATGACCAGTCTCCTGGTAAATTTCCTAACCAGAATACTCTTAAAGTTGTATAGATGGTTGGAACTAATCCCATTACTAATAATGAAATAAACAACTTATGGTTTATATTTTTAAAAGATGTTTTAATTTTGTTTAACATAACCTATTAAATCTCCTTAATTATTATAGCTTTGATATATAATCATTTAGCATAACATCAGAAATAATTCTTACATCGTCTTACATCGTCTTCCAATTTTTTATTTGCTTTATCTGTTGATTTTCTTGGTGCACCAATAAAAACACCGCTTCGAAATTGATCGTAATTTATTATAATTCTTTCTTTCTGAATTTTATTTTTATACAGACATTTATATGAAACAGCAAATGTAAGAATATGCAAATTATTTTTAGACATTTTTTCTGTATCTACTGGAATTACAATGTTTTTATTTGGATACAAAATTACATCCTTAATATTATTAAAAGGATTAAAATCATTAATGAATAAAATTCGGATATATCTCCTTCTTCATATTTTATATCATTAAATATTGCTGCAGATTGACCAAAATTTTTTATAATAATAAATGCTTTACAATCACCTTTAACTATACGCTGACCCATATAAATACTAATATTCGGTCTATTATTAGTTTCCAATATTTTATTATTATGATGAATATTTAACCACAAAAAACAACAGAAATGATTGATAGAAAACTACAAACTATAATATTTATTATTGCTACCCAAGTTTCAACACTCAAATTAACCACCTCATTCATTTTCTGGTAATTTCTTTAAAATTTTACCATTAAATTTTATTTCATATTTATCAATTTTGTTTTGAATTTGATTTATATAAGATTCATTAATCTTATCGCATTGTGCATCAATATTTTGAACTGCTGTTCTTATATTATTAGAATTCTTAGATATTTCCTCTATAGCTTTTTCCAATAATCCTAAAGGTTTATCTAAATATGTATTCTTTATATCTTCGAATTCTTGCATCAAGGCAAACTTTGTTTTTAAACCAACTTCATTTTCTTGATCCATAATAATATCTGCAAATTTAGCTGTTAATGATGTAATCATATTTAAGAATGTCATTAAATATGCTGGTCTTACTACATACATATCATCATAACCTGATACTTTAAATATTGGTAATGCATTAGGCTTATCCATTTCAAGATTTGAAACAAGCAATGCATATTTACATTTTTTCTTTTCTCTATTCTTATCTAATTGCTTATAATAATCAGCATTTGTTTTCTTGTTTACAGAATCTGGATTTTCATCCTTCATATCCATACAAACACTTGCTAATTCTTCATCTTCTTTATGTAATTCACTAGCATAAATTCTAAAGATATAATCTGCTTTTGAACCTTTTGTTTCGCCTTCTTCTTTAACTACTTTATTATCTTTTTCCCAA
The DNA here is from genome assembly GCA_002310135.1 of Caryophanales bacterium UBA1188. Lineage (GTDB taxonomy): Bacteria > Bacillota_I > Bacilli_A > Izemoplasmatales > UBA1188 > UBA1188. The sequence continues at coordinate 118,095 of DBYK01000001.1, forward strand.
GTACAATTAAAGAATCCATTTTGCATACATGAAGTTACTTCATTATCACACCAAGCTTCTAAGTCTTCTCCTGTTTGTTTAACATTTAATGCACCCTTAGCTCGTTGTAAATTACTAATTGTTTCATCTTTATCACGTAATTGTTGCTCATACATATCTTTTTGTTCTTGTAAAGCTTGGCTTTTTTGAATTTCATATTCATAACCCTTATTTTTAATTTCAGCATCTTTGCCTGCTAAAGCCAATCTATTTTGAGCATCTATCTCAGAAATTTTATGTTCATATGTTCTTTCAACTTCTGTTTTGGCCTCAGAAATTTTACTATCAAATTGTGCTTTTAAAATATCATACTCACCCTTTAAAGAAGAATACTTAGCATTTTCATCTTGCATCAACTTAGCTTGAGCAGCATCATTTTGAGATTTTAATTGATTAATATCACTTTCTTTTGAATTTTTTAATATTTCAATTAGTTGATTTAACTCATTAATCTTATCACTATATTGTCTAGCAACATCTCTTTCTTTAATTGCTATGTCTGATTTGTTTTGCTCAATTAAAAAATCTATTCTATGCTTTAATTCATTAATTTCTGACTGCTTTTGAGATTTCAATTCATTAATCTTTTCAGTATATTTTTTTTCAACTTCTTGTTCTTTTATTGTTAAAGCAGATGTTTGTTCTTTTTTCAAAGATTCTATTTGTGAATTTAATTCTAAAATCTTATTTTCATTTTCAGCTTTTAGACGTTTTTCTACTTCAGCAATTCTTGAATCATATGCTTTACCTTTTTCAGAATCAATAAGCATATCTAAATATGAAGTATCTACTTGAACAACTTCTTTTAAATCAATAACATCACCTTGTTCTGCAGGTTCTACTAATTCTAATAATGTTTTTTCTTTTACAATAACTTTAATTTTTTTCATACTAGTCTCCTATACAATATATCCTAAAATTTATTATTTAACTCTTCAATTTCAATTCTAAATTTTTTGATATCTTTAACATTAGTAGCAATATATGGAGGAAACATTTGTTCAAGTGCATGATCAAATAAATTAAATAATAGTTTATTCTTTTCAAACACTTCGGAATAATTTATTAAATAGTCTTCAGCTCCATATGATGAATTCGCATTAAGCTCTTTAGCTTTATTAATCTTATTCCATAATGCATTTGTATTGCAAATTAAATCTATATCTGAATTAGAAAATGAAAATCTAGTTCTAAGTTTAACAATCAATTGTTTTTCAAATTCAAATTTTAAATATGAAACAATACATATTTTCAAAAATACTAAATTAATTATTTTTGATCCTGAAAAGGATGAAAAATTTGTTTTAGCAACTTGTTCTCTCATTGAACATATTGATGAAGTATCAGCAGAATAATAACTTAATAATGCTGGATTGGCAGTGCAAACTCTATTATATAAGTCAATTATACGATTCACTTCTATTGTATTAGAATTAACTCCTAGAATAGAATCAACATTCTCATCATAATGCATATAATAATGTTCTATACACTTTTTAATATCCTTTAAATAGTCATCATCAGAATAATATTTTGCTGGACTTCCACTAATTTTACGGCCTTTCTTTACGATTAATTTATCGTAATTGTTCAATATTAATGTTTTAAAATTACGCAAAGTCGGAATCAAAGAAATATATGACAATCTATCATCTGCATTTAATTGTCCAGCCAAATATTTTTTTAATAAGTGTAGCTCATTTTTTGAAATTGTACCAATTTCTTTATAATCGCTAACAAAATAAGATATTTTAAATTTATTCAATGTAAAAATATCATCAGGTTCATAATAATAAATAACTGAATCGCAATGCAGAATTTTTGAAATATTTGATAATGCAGAAAAATTATTTGTTAGAATATACCAATTTTGTAATTTGTTTTCATTAACAACATTCTTAATATAATCGCATGCAACTAAGAGATAGTAGTCATCATAACTATCAATAGGATCGTCTAGAATCAAAGTATCATATTTTCCATATTTTATTAAAGCCCTCAAAACAACTAAAGAAAAACGTTTAATTTCACTTTCTGATAAAACATCATATAGCGTTGATTTATTGTTCCCATCAAGAAAAGAAATTGTAATTTCTAATTTGTTTGGAACAGCATTAAAATCACAATCATTATCAATTGAAATTAAATTGTTTAATTCTCTAATAATATATCCAGTAAATCGTTTGATATTAGTGATATTACTTTTTTCAGTTTCAATCTTTTTTACATTATTTTTAAATTTATTGCTTATCTCAGAAACACTTTTCCCATTAATATTAATGTCTCCAAAATATTTTGACATTGATTTGAAAGTTTTTTCACACAAATTATTATAATTAGAAATTAATCTTATCATTCCTTTTATCTCGGATAAAGTATGAGAATCAAAATCAAATAAATACTTGCTAATATCACTATCTTCAAAATAATTGTTTGTAATCTGTTTAATAATATTTAACAACAAATTATATAAATTATTTGTCTCGATAAGTCTATATTTGCCTTTCTTTTTTTCGATTGCTTCTAACAATCGTTCTTTTGTCAAAAACTTTTTTCCACAAACTGGACAATTTGTTTTTTCATTTGCCATTGCATAATTTTTAATCATTTCCAAAGAATTTAAAAATTCCTCATCGACAAATTCAATACGTTTATAAATACGTCCTTTTTTTATTTTGTCTTTATTTTCTAGCAATTTATTAATCTGAATATAGATATTGAAGTTTAATTTTTTATCAATATTTAAAGCTTCATTTTCTTCAAATATATTCTTTTCATCAAAAGATAAGTTAATAACATCATCAAAATTATCTAATTTTTTTATGTTAGATTTAGCTATAAAAAAACTACTTTGAGAAAGCTTTCTAATATCGTGGCTCCCATATTTATCTTTAAAATATTTTTTAACATTTTTATCATTTTTATAATTTTCATTAATTAGCTTGTTTTCTTCTGCATTTATTGCAGTTTCTCCAAAAAAAAACTCTATTCCCATATGTTTTAACTAAGAGTTCAATTTGTTTTCTTGTAAATAATAGTGGTCTTGCACTATTTTCGGTATAATAACTAGATAACTTATTTGCATTTGTGGTTTTACCAAATCCATTAGGAGCATATACTATTTTTTATTCCAAGAATTTGGCAAAACATTATTAAATTGTATCATTATAAATTTTCCTCCAAAACAACCTTTTCTAATGTAATGATTTTAAAACGTAAACGTTTTACACTCTAACTTAAATTGTAGCATATTTATTATAAAGTTTAATATTAAAAAAGCATTTTTTACATACAAAAAGCCGCTATTTATAGCGGCTTAAATCATATTAAAATGTTCCATTGCTTCTACTATTGCTTTATAACGTGATTCACTGGTTTTCTATTAACATGTTCTATATCAACTGTTCTAGAATCATTACGTTTCTTTTGTAATCCTTTATCTTTTCTTACATAAGATATCATTGAGCCATTTACATATAATCCATACATTATTTTTATATATTCTATAATGTCTGTATTAGTTGCTCTTGTCTTTTTATTTGCTTGTAATACTTTTGTATTATAAAGTTCATATAGTTTTAGGTGTAATTCTTCAGGATTACCTTCTACCATCTTTAATTCTATTAATGCTTTAAAGATTATTGATGCTTTATCATATGGTGGTATTTTATTGATTATCTTTTAAAGCTCTCTTAACTCATTTAGATGTTTCTTTTTTATTAAGATATTTTTCAAATAAATCCATTTATTAATTAACCTAAAATTTATTTGTTGCTATATCTCTTATCACAGGCAAATAAGTTTTTAAAAAATACTCAGTAAATTCAAATGGATGATCATTTCTAAATTTTTCATTTCCATCTTCATAAATGTATCGCCATTCTATAAAACCATCACCAATATCAGAAAGTAATCCATCTAGTGTATACCTTTGATCACACTCTACAAGATTTAATTTTAATTTATATGAGTCATCTAAAACATTAAATAAGCATCTTAAATTATGTTTTTCTTTTCCTTTTAACTTTTTGAGATTATCACCAAGTAAATACTTTAAATATAATTCAAAAGCAAACAATCCATTTACCATTCCTGGAATTGCTACAATATGACTTACTATTCTACCATATTCATCTCGATGAGTATCTTTACCTTCAAAGCATCTTTCATATGCTTCATAAAAATCATCAGCTATTTCTTTTTGGTTAATTGGACATCCTCGTATATATTTCATATTATCCCCTTCTTTGAACTTCATAAATAAAATTATTAATTATCAACTTTTACATCAATTATATCACAAAGAATATTCTAATATAATGGAATATAATCAATACAAAGAATGTCGCATACATCAAATGTCAAAGGTATTAGTTTGCCTATCATCTCTTCTTCATTCCATTTACTTTCCCCAAAATATTTGATGAATTCTTCCTTAAGGCTTCCATCAGACATTTGTTTCAACTCTCTCACCTCCTTTTTAGAATTTTTTTTAATTTATTAATTGTTAACATCACTTTCTCCGTTCTTTGGAGCTAATTTACCACATCATTTCTAACTCGTCAAATCGACTTCTCCACTGAAAAAAATTTTTTTTGAGAAAATATTTTCATAAAATTATTAATAGTATCAAAACAATAAGCAGAATAATCATCAAGTAAATCTTGTTAAAGTCAACCCAAAATCGTTGTTTTTAAATGCAAATTATCCATATATTCTTATATTATTTTTTCCGTTTTTATGTGCATATAAAGATTGGATAGAATTTTCTTTATACAAAATAACACGTGACCATTAAGAACTTTACAATCAGTGAATTTGCTGATTGTTTTTTTAAAGAAAAAGTGATATAATGTATGCACGTGAGGTGTTATTATGAATTGGTCATTTAATCAAAGCAGTAATTACAAGAAAATTCTTGACGATGACAAGGAAAACAAAAGAGCGGAAATTCATTCTTTCCATAGATATTACGGTAAATTAATTCCATCAATACCTAGAGCTTATATCAAGTCTTTTACAAAAAAAGGAGATACTGTTGGGGATTTATTTTCGGGCTCAGGAACTGTCGCTGTTGAAGCAAAATTGATGGGAAGAAACTTCTTTGGTTGTGAAATTAATCCATTGTCGGTTTTTATTTCTAAAGTTAAAACGACAACTTACAATATCGAAATTTTAAAATCAATTAACACAGATATAGAAAAATCAATTTATGATGAGAAATATTTAAATAGTCTACCAAAAAGAAAAAAACCATTTTGCGTAAATATGGATCACTGGTTTAAACCCGAGGTAACTGCTGATCTACTTCAAATATTAGAAATAATTGATGATAAAACAAGTCATCTAGCAAATGATGAAAAAGAAAAATATAAATCTTTTTATTACGCGGTGGTTTCTAGCATAATAAGAAACATAAGTAATGCAGATCCTCAACACGTATTTCCTGGTATCAGCAAACGAATACGAAAACTCGAAGCAGAAGGAAAAATTCATAAGAATGCTAAAAAAACATTTATAAACGCAATCAAGAAAAGAACAAAATACTTTATACCATATGAATCAGCAGATGCCACTAATATTGAAATAATTAATGGAGATTCAGTAAATGATAATTTTGACAATTACAAAAATAAAATTGATTTATTTGTAACAAATCCACCATATATTTCATCAGTAAGATACATAGAAACAATGAAATTAGAAATGTATTGGTTAGAATATTTAAAAGACCAAAACGAATATTCATACTTAGCAAAACAAATGGTTGGTAACGATAAAGTTGGAAAAAAAGAAATTAATTCTAATCTAAAAACTGAATATGAAGAAATCAACAATAAAATCAATAAATTAAGTAAAATAGATTCCAAAAGCGCGTATATAGTTACTAAGTATTTTAATGATATGGAAAAAGTAATTAAAAACATGTATTCGATGCTTAAGGAAAATGGAAAAGTGGTCGTTAAAATATCAGAAAGTAAAGTTAAAAAAAATAAAATTGATACTGGAAAATTTTTAACTATCATTGCACTGAATAATGGATTTAAGTTAGTTGATGTATTCCTAGATAAAATTAATGAAAATAGTCGTTCACTTACAACAGCTAGAAACTCATATAGCGATATTATTATAAACGACAATATAATAATATGGGAGAAAAAAAGCAATGGCAGAATTTAACCAAATTAAAACAATAAGATATATGGGAAACAAAAACAAATTATTAGATTTTATAATTCCCGAAATTAGAAAAACCATTAATAAAGGTGATATAATTTGTGATTTAATGGCAGGTACTTGTTCTATTGCTTACGCGCTGAAAGACGAATATACAATATATGCTAATGATATACAATATTATAGTTACATAATTTCAAAAGCTCTTATTGAAAATAACTCCGAAGCAATAAACAAGGAAACTACAATAAAAGATTTAGAATCTTTATATAAATCGAATCTAGATAATGAATTTTTTTCCTTTTTTCACAATAACTTTTCAGATACATATTTTAGTGAACAACAATGTAAAGAAATAGATTCAATTAGATATGCAATATCAAATGTAAATAATGAATATAAAAGGGACTTATATATGACAGGTCTTATGTTCGCAATGGGAAAATGTGAATCTACATCTGGCCATTTTGCACAATACTTACCGAAAGAACACCATAGATTGGTTGAAATTAGGAAAAAAAGTATTTGGCAAGAATTCATTAAAAAAAGCGATGATTTTTCAAGTTTAATTAAAACAAAGTATAACAATAAAGCTTTCAATATGGATTACAAAGATTTCATTAAAACTGAAGATTTTAAGAAAGTAAAATGTGTTTACATAGATACGCCTTACACAGGAGAACAGTATTCAAGATTTTATCATATACTTGAAACAGTAACAAAGTATGACAACCCACCTCTTGAATACAAAGCAAAATATAGGAAAGACCGCTTCACTTCAGGTTTTTCTCTACGTTCAACAGCTAAAGATGAATTTAAAGATATGCTAAACCTTTTATCTCAGATGAACAAAACAATAGTATTAAGTTACTCTTCAAAAGGGCTTATTCCACTTGACGAATTAGAATTTATAATATGCAAAAGATTCAAAAATGTTCAAATGCTTGAAAAAGATTATTCACACTCAACTCAAGGAAAGGGCAATATAAAAATAACTGAAGTATTATTTATAGCTTCAAATTAAAAAGGATTTCATTCGAAATCCTTTTTTAATCAATAAACAACTTTTTATAAGTCATACTATTCCAATCAACAAAATGTGCTTCTTTTTTCTTTGATACCGGGTCACATGAAAGGAAAATATTAGGAATACAATCAATGTATTGAGAAATATATGGCTTAAAAATATTCTTAATAAGTTCAAAATCCCATGGCTCATCAGCAAATAGCCAAGCTCCTTTCCAAGCTAAACTTTTATAATGTCCATGTTTGATATAGTTTACCCATTTATGCTCTAACTCCAAAGTTTGTTTAGTGCCTCCTGAAAATTCCAAAATGACATCAGCACCACCAGAAGACGATACAACAAGATCAACAACATTTTTAGATTCAATTTTAAATTTTTTATTCCATTGCAAAAAATTAACTAGGAATAAGTAAAACTCGTCCGATTCAACATCTTTAGAATCTTTAATTTGTGAAGAAACAAGTTCATCACGCACTGTTTGCCAATCATAAGATAAACGTAAACTAATATTTCCACTTTGATCAGACAAATTGTTTATTCCGTCCTCTAAATTATAATGAGGATAAACGTTTCCTTTTAAATCATAAAATTTATCATTTAATAAATCATAATAGATGAACAAAGGCTTATTTTTTAAAACTAGCTTACTGTCTATAACGTAAATGGTATCCCAATAGTTTGATTTACTAGGAATTACAAACATTGGATGCATATTAAAACTCTTAATTTTTGTACCACTTAAATAATTATACATATTATATTCGATTACATTTTGAGTAATAAATGTATTGAATAAAATTCTAAGAAAGTAAACATTATTATGTGATTTTAAAACAGCAACCTTAGGAAAATTCAGCTCATCTCTTGAAAGACCAATGTAATTATTTTTTAAAAATATTTTTATATGAGCTTGATTTTCTCTAATAGAAAAATTAAAAGACTCACTCAACAATAAACGATATAGTGATAGCTGATTAGTATAAGCCTTATACTCATGAGGATCAAGAATAATATTACCCTTTGAAAAAGCATTAAATAGTACATCTTTTTTCCCAATTCCATAAAAAGGCGTGTATCGATTGTTAACTTTTGCAATACCTCTAAGAGTAAGCACAGTTGAAAAATTGCCTCTTAAACCGCCAAAATTAGTATCATCTAAAAACTTATAATCATTTTTATCTTTTCTTGTTCTAACCAAATCAGGTTTAATATCATTAGCAAGTTCAATCAAATCATTTGTATTGTAATAGACAGCGTTTTTTGCATATTTAGAAATAAAAAATGCTAGATATAGTATTTTTGGTATTTGAATTTCATATGTAGGCATAAAAAACCTCGTTTCTTAAAAGTCAAATAAATTATACCATTTTTCTAAATTTTTTTCCATATACCAATTTTAAATTATTATAATTGAGTTTGTTGATAAAAAAACAAACAAGTCTCAAAATTGAGACTTGCCTTTAATTGGTTTATCTAGATGTTTTAAATTTAGTATTTTATCAGTTCATACGAATTCCTTTTTCTATTAAAAATAATTTCTACTTTCGATTCTAAATAGATATTGTCGAGAGCATCTTTTATAGAAGCAATTGTTCTACCGAATGTCTTATAAGATATTTCTAACATAGCGCTAATTCGTTCATAATTGACTATTTGTCTATTATCTAACATAAGATATATTAATAGAGTTCTTTACCATCTGGTTTAGAGTAGTAATATTGTTTGAGTTTATCGTGCATTAATAAATTCGTTTATATTTTTTTCTTAAATTTTTGATTATTTCTTTTTTTGGACAAAGTTTTAAATTCTTTGTTTGGCGTAGATTTGGTTTTTAACAATATACATATTGTTAATTTGTTTCTAAGATCATTGATACTACCGTCTCAATGTGTCTTGTCCTAGGAAACATATTAAAACATTTTATTGATTCTATTTTATATTCTTTTTCTAATAGATTCAAATCATTTGATAGGGTATAAGGGTCACAAGATATATAGATTATCTTATTGAATTTATAGAGAAGAATTTTATCTATTAGTTCTTTAGACAACCCTTTTCTTGGTGGGTCTAGAAATAGAACGTCTATTTCTCTTTTTTTAATGAATAGATCAAAATTCTTTGAATCTGATGCATAAAATATTGAATTAGATATATGGTTAGATTTTGCGTTATATTTAGCTAAAGATATTGATGATTCTACCTCTTCTATTCCATATACTTTATTCACATATTTAGATAGATTAAGTGTGATTCCGCCTACTCCACAATATAAATCTAATACATTATCATCTTTAGTTAGATTTGCCTCTTCTATTGCGTATTTATAAAGAAGTGATGCGCAAGATGTATTTACTTGAAGAAACGATAAATTATCTACTCTAAATATTATATCCATTATCTTTTCATCTATATATGAATCACCATATACTTTTATGATTTTACCTGAATAAATAAAAGTATCATATGATTTATTTATATTTATAGATATACCACTTATATTTTTATTAAAAGATAATAAGTTATCTTTTATAAAATCGATATTTGGTATATTATGAGTAGATAAAAACATAATTATTATTTTCTTTGTGTATGATGATTTTCTAATCACTACACCTTTTATATGGCCTACTTTTTTTCTTATATTTGCGATACTTGAATTTGATTCTTCAAGTATTTTTATTATGTGTTTTAATAATTTATTGATTTCATCATCTATTTGAATGCAGTAATCAACTTCAATAAAATCATTAGATTTTTCTTTAAAATAACCATATTTTATTTTTCCATTAATTTCATTAAAAAATACAGTTACTTTATTCCTATAACCTTTTATATCTTCACTTGAAATACATTCTATATCTTTATTATAAGATGTTTTTCTTGTGATATTGTGTTTGACTATTTCACCTTTAAGTTTTAGTTCATATTCATAAGTTATATCACTAAATGGACAAGTCCCAGATAGACTACTATGTCCACAAAGTGAATCTATTCTGTGTGGACTCTTTTGAATTAAATTAGTGATTATTCCAAAACCAAAATTCTTATATACTTTAGTGATTTTTATATCTGCGATTTCACCTGTATAAAAATCATCAATAAATATCACAAAAGAGTCTACATTTGAGACTCCTTTACCATAATTATTAATTCCATCACACTTAAGCCTATAGATTTGGTTTTCACTTATCATATTTAGTTTCTTTCTTTATTTCAAATATAGTATCTCTTAATTCCATCGCTCTTTCGAAATCTAGTTCTTTAGCAGCTTTAAGCATTTCTTTTTCTAAAGATGATAACATTCTATAGATTTCTTTTCTTGAAATCTTAGAATAATCTATTCTAGAATCTACTCTATCTTCTATTTCTTTAGATAATACTAAAGCTTGACCAATTGGCTTAATAATACTTTTTGGAATAGTTCCATGGACTCTATTATATTCCATTTGAATATTCCTTCTTCTTTCTGTCTCTACCATTGCGTTTTTAATTGAGTCAGTCATTGCATCAGCATATAGTATTACTTCACCAAATTCATTTCTTGCGGCACGACCAATGGTTTGAATTAGTGATCTTTCACTTCTTAAGAAACCTTCTTTATCAGCATCTAAAATTAAAATTTTAGATACTTCTGGAATATCTAGGCCTTCTCTAAGTAGATTTATTCCAACTAAACAATCATATTCTTTAAGCCTTAATTTTCTTATTATTTCTAGTCTTTCTAAAGCTTTTATTTCTGAATGAAGATATGCGACTTTATAACCTAATTTTTTAAGATATGAGCTTAGATCTTCACTCATCTTTATTGTGAGTGTAGTGATTAGAGTTCTATATCCCATTTTAATGGTTTTATCTACTTCTTTTACTACATCATCAATTTCATTTTTTGTTGGATGAATTTTAACAATTGGATCTAGTAGATATGATGGCCTGATGATCTGTTCTATGATTGGGCCTCTTTCTTTCTCATAATCTCCTGGAGTTGCGCTCATATAGATTACTGTCTTCATCTTGCTTTCAAATTCAGTGAAATTTAGTGGCCTATTATCAAGAGCGCTTGGAAGACGAAAACCATAGTCAACTAGGGCCTCTTTTCTACTTCTATCACCATTAAACATTCCTCTAACTTGAGGAATGGTTACATGTGATTCATCGATTATAACCATATAGTCATCTCCTAAATAATCGAGAAGAGTATATGGTGTTTCATTTGGGCCTTTTAAAGCTAAATGTCTTGAATAATTCTCTATTCCTTGGCAAGATCCTATCTCTTTTAGCATCTCTATATCATACGAAGTTCTTGATTTAATTCTTTCAGCTTCAAGAGGCATATCATGACTCATAAAATATTCTATTCTCTCTTTTAATTCTTCTTCTATTCTTCTAATAGATTCATTCAGTGTAGCTTTATCAGTCACAAATTGAGTCGCAGGATAAATAGAGATCATTTCTAATTCTTTAATCGCTTTATGAGTTGTGACATCTATTTCTTTAATAGAAGAAATATTATCATAATCTAGTTCAATTCTAATTCCTACACTCGATTCATAAGGTGGAAGTATTTCAAATACATCACCTTTAACGCTAAATGTTCCTCTATTTAGGTCTATTTGACTTCTTACATAAAATGCATCAGATAATTTATTTATTAATTCTTTTCTTGAAATAGAATCATTCTTCCTTAACACAATCATCTGATTCTCATAAGAATCAGGTGAACCTATTCCATATATACAAGATACACTCGCCACAACTATCGTATCTTTTCTTTCAAGCAAAGATGCGGTTGCGCTATTTCTCAGTTTATCTATTTCATTATTTATAGTAGCTTCTTTTTCTATATAGGTATCACTAGATATAACGTATGCTTCAGGTTGATAATAATCATAATAACTGATGAAATATTCGACTCTATTATTTGGGAATAATTCTTTAAGTTCCATATATAGTTGACCCGCAAGAGTTTTATTGTGAGCCAAAACTAGAGTAGTTTTCCCTACTCTTTCTATTACATTTGCGATAGTAAATGTTTTACCTGTCCCTGTCGCACCAAGAAGAATCTGTTCTTTGATGCCACTTTTTATATTTTCAGTTAGTTTTTCTATCGCAGTTATTTGGTCTCCTTTTGGAGTGTTCATTGATTCAAGCTTAAACATCTATTTTTTTAAGTCCTTTTATCACGAATTGTGGTTCACCTCTGTTTTCTTTATATGAACCACTTATTTCATATATTTTATTATTTTCTAAGATATGAGCGTATTTGTAGTAAGTCTTTGAGAATATCACTGCTTTAGAAGATGAAAATTCATCTTCTATAATAACCTGCGCCATTGATTCATTTGTGGACTTAACTTTAGTAATCTTAAGGGATGAAAAATAAGTTATAATTGTTACATCATCAAGGCCTAAAGATAGATCTGATAATTTTAAAATATCACCTTTATAGATACTTAAAGGATGATATTTTGAATTGAACCCTAATAATTCAAATTCTCTATTCTTTAAATAATCAAATGGATATTCTTCTTGGATTTTAATTTTATAATTTAATCCTTTAATTAAAGTTGGGTCGAATTCATATAGGCCATCTAGGGCTTCTATCATGGTTCTCTTATTATATTTGGTATAATCAAAGACTCCAGATAAGATTAGTTTTTCTATTAAATCTCTTGGAAGAGTTGCTTTAGATCTTGAAATAACTTTTTCATAAGATATATCTCCAGTATTTCTAATCTTTTCTATTTCTTTTGCGTAATCTTTTCCTACACCTTTAATAATAGTAAATGGAATGATGATTCTATTATTTTTAACTACATATCTATATGATGAATATCTTAAATCTGGAAGAATCATCTTGATATTTAATTTGCTGCATTCTTTAATCAAAGATGAAGTTTCATTTTCTTCAAGAAGAGTAGCCATAAATTCTTCTTTAAAGTTCGCTTTTAAATAGGCAGTAGTATAAGCTATTTTAGCGTATACAACTGAATGTGATTTATTGAAACCATATTCAGCGAACTTTAAGATATCTTTAAATAATTTATCTGTGATGAGAAGATTTCTCTTTCTTTCTTTTGCGCCATTATAGAACTTCTCTTTAAGTTCTAATATGAGCGATTCATCTTTCTTGCTTATTGCGCGTCTTAAAATATCGGCTTCTTTAAGTGAGAGGCCAGAATAAACATTCACTATAGCCATAATCTGTTCTTGGTAGATTATGATACCTAATGTTTCACTTAAGATATCTTTAAGACATGGATCATAATATTCAACTTTGGAATCTTTATTTCTTCTTCTTATGAATTCTTCACTGTATGATATAGATCCAGGTCTAAATAAGGCAATTATGATGCATAAATCTTTAAATGATGAAGGACCTATCTTTTTTAATAATTCACTCATTCCTCTTGTCTCAAACTGGAATATTCCAGTTAGAGGCTTTTCTCTTAAGAATTTATATGTCTTCTCATCATCTAAAGGAATATTATTTATATTTAAATCTATTCCTCTATTTTCTTTTATTTTATTCACAGTTTCATGAATAGTTGAGAGTGTTTTTAAAGATAGAAAATCCATCTTTAAAAGACCAATCTCTTCTATTGTCTTTTGGTCGTATACTGTTTGATTAAAACCATTACTAGCTTTGTGAACTTCACTGTAATCTTTTATCTTTATTGGAGAAATAATAACTGCGGATGCATGGGTTCCAATACTTTTTGGAACTCCTTCAATTTTCTTTGCGATATCTAGGAGTTCTTTAATCTCAGAATCATTATTGTAATAATTTAGAATAGTTCTTTTCTTTAAAAGATCTTCTATGCTGTTTTCATCATTTTTAATTTCTTTAGATATCATCTTAAGCTTTAATTCAGAAATATCTAAGATAGTTGATATTTCTCTTAAAGCTCCTTTTGCGAGTAATGTTTGAAAACTGCCAACTAAAGATACATTATCTATGCCATATTTTTCTATACAATATTTGATGACTTCATCTCTTTTTGTATCTTCAAAATCGGTATCTATATCAGGCATAGTTTTTCTATCTGGATTTAAAAATCTTTCAAAATAGAGATTGTATTCTAGTGGATCTATATCTATTATTCCTAAAGAATAAGATACAAGGCTAGATGCACTAGAACCTCTTCCAGGGCCTACATATATTCCACTTTTTTTAGCGTATAAGATATAATCATAGACAACTAAGAAATAATCATCAAAACCCATATTATGAATAATCTCTAATTCATAATTTAATCTTGATAAATATAAATTCTTATCTTTAGAAGTGTTACTTAGTCTCTTCTTTAGACCCGCTTTAGATAATTCTCTTAAATAGATATATGGTGGTATAGAATCTCTAGCTTTATAGACTGGATATTTTCTTTCAAATTTTAATTTTATATCTATTAAATCTATAAATTTAGAAGTGTTAATCAACAAATCTTTATAATCGCTATATTCTTTTAATAATTTATCTTTAGTCTTAAGATTTAAAGATAAAACTTTACCCATATCGATTAGGGATCCTTCTTCATATATAGAGTTCTTTAAAATAGATTCTAATACTAAAGATGCCTTTTTATCTTCTTCTTTAAGATACATCACTTTATTAATTAAAATGATATCGTATGTACCATAAATTATTGGATATAAGGCAACTTCACATGGATAATAATTGAAATCAACTCCTACATATATTTTTAAAGAACTATCTTTAAATTTATGGTATTCATCAGATAAGAATATCAAATGTTCATTTCTAATATAAGTCGCATCTATTACATAGAGGATATCATCTGATTTGAGTAATGAATCATAATTTACTATTTCATCTTTTGAATTATTTGAAACGTAATTTAATAATTCTTTATAACCTTTTTCATTTTTAAGATATAAGATATAATCGAAATATTCACCTTTAATTCTATAACCCAAAATAGGTTTAATACCATTTTTAATCATATGATTATAAAACGTGATGAAAAAGGCTGTAGTTGTATCAACTAAACCTAATGCTTTATATCCATATTCTTTAAAAGAATCTAGAGTAGATTCTTTGATTAAAGAACCATTTAGTGAGAAAGATGATTCGATGTTTATACTCATAAAATTTACCAAATAATCTTATTATATATTATATAATATTATAGATATTATACGCAAATAAATTGTAAAATAATGAGAAATGTTATAATAATAAAAAGAGGGGCTTAATATGTATAGATTTTTTGGCAAATTATTCGTTAAAAATTATAAAGATTTAGATAATGAAATTGTAAGAGCTAATTATGGAATAATGGCTAATGTTGTGGGTATAATTTCTAATATGCTTTTAGGGCTTTTAAAAATAGTACTTGGCATTATTACATTTTCAATTTCAATCATCACAGATGCAGTAAACAATGTCACAGATTCACTATCATCAATAATAAGCATAGTAGGATATAAATTATCTAAAAAAGAAGCTGATGAAGACCATCCTTTCGGTCACCAAAGAATAGAATTTATCGCAGGACTCATTATTTCTGTACTAATGTTTTCTGTTGCGATACTACTTCTAAAAGAATCTATAACTAAAATATTTACTCCAAATGATGTATCATTTGATTTAATCACAATAATTATTTTAGGTATATCAATTGTAGTTAAATTATTACAAGGATTATTCTATAATAGTGTTGGAAAAGCTATTTCTTCTTTGACTCTTAAGGCATCTTCAAAAGATTCAATAAATGATACTATTTCAACTATCGCAATTATAATCGGTGTAATAATTTATGTTATATGGAATGTGAATGTTGATGGATATATAGGCACAATCATTTCAATTTATGTAATAATTTCAAGTATTAAATTAATCATTGAAACTTCTGATCCTCTAATTGGAACTATTCCTCCAAATGATGAAATAGAAAAATATAAAAAGATTATTAAATCATATGATGGAATTTTAGGTGTACATGATATAGTATGTCATACATATGGCCCAACAAAACTCTTTATGACAGCGCACGCTGAAGTATCATCTAGTGTAAGTTCCCTAATATCTCATGATATTATAGATAATATAGAATATGATTTTAGAGTCAAATACAACATAGATTTAACTATTCATATGGACCCAATAGATGATAAAGATGAATACACAATTAATCTAAGAGATGAATTTAGAAAAAGAATCAAAGAAATAGATGAGAGAATGGATTTACATGATTTTAGAATAGTAAAAGGGGATACACACACAAATGTCCTATTCGACTGTGAAATCCCAATAGATTCAAAATATTCTAAAAATGAAATGAGAGAAAAGATTCAAGTTATAGCGAGTAAAATTGATCCAAAGTTGTATACAGTAATACAAGTTGATCAAATGTATGATAGAAAATAATAAAATCCACAAATTGTGGATTTTATTTTTAATCATATTGTAGAGTATATAAATTATAATATCTACCTTTTTGTTTTAGTAATTCTTGGTGATTACCTTGTTCAACTATAGTGCCATTATCAACGAACATAATTAAATCACTATGTTGAATTGTTGAAAGCCTATGGGCTACCATAATGGTTGTACCTATTGCTTTAATCTTTTCAAGATTATCTTGAATTAATACTTCAGTTTCTGTATCGATATTAGATGTAGCTTCATCAAGAATTATCATCTTTGGTTTAAATACGATAGTTCTTGCGAATGAGAGTAGTTGTCTTTCGCCTTGAGAATAGTTATTACCTCTTTCTTTAACTATTTCATCGTATTTATTTGGTAGTCTTTCAATGAATTTATCTACATTGACATACTTTGCTGCTTCTTTGACTTCATCAAGTGAGATATCGTCATTTCTAAGTGTGATATTCTCTAAAATTGTTCCTGTGAATAAGAATACATCTTGAAGCATCTCACCGATATTTCTTCTTAAAGAATGAATATCGTAATCTTTAATATTTATTCCATCTATTAGAATTTCACCTTTTTGAGGATCATAATATCTTCCAATTAAAGATAGAATAGTAGTTTTTCCTGCGCCAGTTGGCCCAACGAAGGAAACAACTTCACCTGGCTTGATATGGAAACTCATATCTTTGATTATCCATTTTTCTTCTTCATATTTGAACCAAACATTCTTAAATTCAATTTCACCTTTGAAATTATCTGCCTTAATTCCATCTTCCTTTAGAACTATAGAACTTTCCATATCTAAAACTGTGAAGATTTTTTCTGCGCTTGCGAATGCGCTCTGCATTACATTATACATCTGCGCTATATTTTGAATTGGATTAAACAAATTATGAAGATATAGATAGAATGAATATAAGTCACCTACAGTAAATAGCGCACTTATCATATTAGAACCAAAATAGAATACTACTATGATAGATAAGAAGAACATAGAATAGATGAATGGTCTAAATATCGCAAAGATATACATAGCCTTATCTTGGTTCTTCATAAATCTATTAGATAATTCATCGAATTCTTCTAATTTAGCTTCTTCTTTGTTGAAGATTTGAGTAATCTTCATCCCAGATAAATTCTCAGATAAGAATGAATTAATCTTAGATCTATCAAATGATATCTTTCTATATTGACTTCTCGATAATTTTCTAAAGAAAATTGTTGCAACAATTAAGATAGGTAAAATTGTGAAAACAATTAAAGTTAATTTCCAATTGATGCTAAACATTATCACAACCGCATATATTAGCATTGTGACTTGAGATACTAAATTGATTAAAACATTGGTGAAGAAATCAGATAATGAGTTAGTATCATTACATACTCTTGTGACAAATTTACCAACTGGAGTTTTATCGATTTCACTTAATGATAATGATTCTACATGAGAAAATATCTCATTTCTCATATTGTATAGAATCTTTTGACCGAGTTTACCGAGCACTAATCCTCTAAAGAAAGTAATCAGTGTCGCAGTAATAATAAATACTAAGATGATAATAGAATATTTTCTCGCAACGCTAAATGATGGGTCAACCGCAGATAATTCATCTATGATGTAACCGAATAATCTATTTACGAAACTCATCATAAATGAAGATATTAAAACGGAGATAATGATAAAGATGAAGTAAGTACTATATGGTTTCGCATAAGAGAATAATCTCTTTATTAAAACCTTATCTTCCATCTTTCTTGCATCATCAAAAATATAATAATTATCTTCTTTTTTCTTTTTCTTTTCTTTAATTTTCTTAGACACGACTTATACCTCCTTCCTCTTCAAGTTTTTGGAGATTATAAGTATCTCTGTATATCTCATTATTCTTAAGAAGTGCTTCATGAGTATCAAAACCAGATACTACTCCGCCTATATCTAAAACTAATATCTTATCCGCATCTTTAATAGATGAAATTCTATGAGCGATTAAAATAGTAGTTCTACCTTTTCTTTCTTCTTTTAAGAATTTTAATATTTCAGATTCTGTCTTAGTATCTACAGCGCTTAATGCATCATCTAATATTAAAATATTAGGATCTTTATAAAGAGCTCTCGCAATAGATATTCTTTGTTTCTGTCCACCTGATACTGATACACCTCTTTCACCAAGTATAGTTTCATATGTATGAGGGAACATCATGATATCTTCATGAACACCAGCAATTCTTGCATTCTTTTTAACTTTTTCAATATTGATACTTCTATCGCTGAATGCGATATTTGAATCAATTGAAGTTGAATATAAGAAATTATCTTGTGGAACATATCCTATATTTTTTCTAATATCACTGATGGAATAATCCATGATATCATTTCCATCTATTAATATTTCATCCTTTTCAACGTTATAAAGCCTAAGAAGTAAATTAACTAGTGTGCTCTTAGAAGAACCTGTCCTTCCAATTACACCTATAAATTCACCAGCTTTAATATCAAATGTGACATCATTTAAAGCGAATTGATCAGTATTTGGGAATTTAAATGATAAATGCTTGAAACTTATATCGCCTTTAATATCATCTACTTTAATAGGATTTTTAGCTTCAATTAAATCAGATTTATTATTTAAGATTTCATCAACTCTCTTAAGAGATGCCTTGCCTCTTGATCTGATGTTGATGATTTCACCTATCGCAAACATTGGCCAAAGGAGTGTATCGAAATATGCGATTAGTTCGGTT
Source organism: Caryophanales bacterium UBA1188 (assembly GCA_002310135.1). Lineage (GTDB taxonomy): Bacteria > Bacillota_I > Bacilli_A > Izemoplasmatales > UBA1188 > UBA1188. The sequence goes on from DBYK01000001.1 coordinate 137,474, forward strand.
AAGTTTTCAACTTCAAGTGGAGTTTCAGGAACTTCAAGAACGATGTATGAACCTACAATAATAATTAAGAAGTATACAACCCAAATAAATAGTTCTACAAGGTTATTAAAAAGTACGGATAACCTGATGTAATCCATATTTACTTTTTCATTATTTCTATTTTTAATTTTGAAGGTATCAAACTCTTTATCTTCTCTTACAAACGCTTTGACGACTCTGATTCCAGAAATTGATTCTTGAGTGAAATCACTCAAGTATTCAAAATTATCTTGTCTGATTTTGTATCTTTTTTCCATGAATGCCCCAACAACTGTAGAACCAACCGCAATCATTAATAATGGTATTAATGAGAGTACAGTTATAGACCAGTTAATCATAAACATTCTAATTAAAATCATAGGAACAAGTGATAATACATCAAATACCATCATTACTCCCCAGCCGAAAGATTCAGTGACACTATCTATATCATTGATATAGTAACTCATAAGTCCACCGACTTTATTGTCGCTATAGAATGTTTGTGAAAAAGTAAGTGAATTCTTAAACATCCTATATCTTAAATCTTTACCAACTTTATGACTTATTGAGAAAAATACAAATCTCCATAGGAATCTACATATAAAACTTATAAGCATAATCAAAAGTAATTGAACTATTCTTTCGTTCAAATACTGTTGAGTCATGGTTCCATTTTTAAGTTCTCCGATAATTCCAGCGATTATTCTTGGCGGAAGTAAACTATCAAAAAAGTCTACACATAATAAAGCTAGAATACCAACGATATAAAGATACCAGTATTTGAGATAATACCTATTGATATTCTTTCCAAATATCATACTTCCACTCCTTTATATAAATTATTTAACAGGACCAAAAGGATTCGAACCTTTGTTGATAGGGTCAGAGCCTATTGCCTTAACCACTTGGCGATGGTCCTATTCTAACAATTTATAATAATAACATAAATTTTCAATTTATCAATACTTTATCTAGTTCTTACTCTAGCTTTTTTATAAAAGAGTGGGAGTGATAAAATTGCTATAATTAAAATTAAAATTCCAATAGAACCACCTACATAATAAATTGGTGTATCAACCTTAAACATTGTAGGCCAATATGATACTAAAAAATATGTAAAGAAAGATGTTACATCAGCTAAAAGCAAACATTTAAGTTGGACTAATCTTTCTTCTAACTTTTCTTTTTCTTTTAGCCTATTTGCGGTAATTCTTGATAAGAATGTAATAAAAGATAAAATTGAAAGAAGTGTTAAGACTATTGGTCTTATCTCAGTTGTAAAAAGCAAATATATTATTCTTAAAATACCTATATCCCCATATTCAGATTCTATTCTAACTATGAATGTGACAATATTGTATCCAAGTGAATAAAACATAAACAACATAATTGCAAGAATTGATGGAAATGATAGAGGTGCTTTTATGACATATTTAGGTGTAACAGCAGTATGTTCAACCTTATTCTCAACGACATTAACTTTTTCAAAAATAGCCGATTTGCATCTAGGACAAACCTTGCTTCCTTCTTTTATTACCTTTCCACATTCTGGGCACATCATATATCCAGGTGTTAAAGGTTCACCACAATTAATACATACGGTCTGAAAATCATCATTAGCCATTCCACATTTTGGACAAATCATTCTAATCATCTCCTTTTTTAAATATTATACTACAAATATTATATTTGTGCTATAATTATGGTAAATATAAAAATGTTTATTTTTTCCCACTTTTTTGCGAAATAATAACATTTTTTGGAGAGTGAATGAGTGTATACAATCCTTACACATGCAAGAGGAATAAAGTTAATTGATTTTTATAACGACAACAATTTTCATGTTGTTTTATCTAATTATGGTGCGAGCATTTTTGAAATCCAACAGAAAAATAAAGCTGGGATACTTGAAACAATAACTTTATCACCTCAATCATCAAATTATTTTAATAATGATAAATTCAGTGGATTAACTGTAGGAAGAGTCGCAGGAAGAATCAAAAATAGTGAATTCACTATTGGTGATAAAACTTACAAAATCAAATCCCCTAATCCAAACTTCTTACATCATAGTGGTCCTAAAACTATAAGTTATAGGATGTATGATTTTTATATTAACAATTTTGCTGAATCAACTAAAGTAACGTACGTCCTAAAAATCAAAGATATGGAAGATGATTTTCCAGGAGATTTAGAATTAAGAGTTATTTATTCACTCTATAAGAAAATAGATAAAATCACTATCGAATTCCAAGCTATTTCATCTAAAGATACACTTTTAAATATCACTAATCACACCTATTTCAATCTTTCTGGAAATCTTAAAAGAAATATTCTTGATGAATATTTAACTATCAATAAGAGTTATGTATCTATGTTCGATAAAGATTTTTGTCTTGAATATATGGAAGCATTAACTAAAGAATTTGATTTCAGAAAGTCAATGAAAATAGGTGAATATATAGAATCTCAAAAAGTTCAAAATATGACTAAAGGGTATGACCACTACTATATGGACAAAAAACCGCTTGAGTTAACTCTATATGACCCTACCTCAAATAGATGCCTTGAAATAAAAAGTGATTACCACGATGTAGTAATCTATACAAACAACCACGAAAACAACACTTTATACTTAAATGGTGTAAAAGATAAAAAATATTTAGGAATTGCGATTGAACCATGCCTATTTTCTAATATCCTAACTAAAAATGGCTTAGTGACTAAAGCTAATTCTCTATATGACCATATAATAGAGTACACTTTTACTATCAAGGAGGATACAAATGTTAAGTAAAATCATTGAAGAATTAATTGAATATGCAAAATGCCATCTTCATTTAAATGAATTTGATGTAATATTTATGAGAAATTTCTTACTTCATGAATTTAATTTAAATGAACCATATGATGGAGTAATAGATAAAGCATATATAGAAACTCTTTCAACTCCTACTTCTTTAATTAACGAATTAAAGAATGAAATAAAAGATATCAGTGATAATGATATAGAAAGAATTATGTCTATTCTTTCACCTCGTCCAAGTGAAGTGATAAGAAAATTCATGATTTTAAAAAGAGATTCACCTAAAAAAGCTTGCGATTATTTCTATGATCTAATGATCAAAAACAACTACATCAAAAAAGACTATATTTCGAAAAATATAATCTGGGATTATGAAAATAATAATAGAAAATTAGAAATAACTATCAACTTATCCAAACCAGAAAAAGATAACAAAGATATCGCAAGAGAAAAAGATTTAGTTGAAGTAGATTACCCTAAATGTATGCTTTGTGATACAAATGAAGGATATTACGGTAGTAATAGAATCCAACCAAGAAGCAACATTAGAGTGATTCCAATGAAACTTGGTGGTGAAAACTGGTTCATGCAATATTCTCCTTATGCTTATTACAATGAACACTGCATTGTAATAGATAAGATTCATAGGCCAATGGTTGTAGATAGAGCGTCTATCATCAAACAAATAGATTTCGTAGATGAACTACCTAATTATTTCATTGGTTCTAATTCTGATCTTCCTATTGTTGGTGGATCTATGCTCACACACCACCACTTCCAAGGTGGAGATCACATTATGCCTATGATGCATAGTAGGAATAGGTATAATTTATCTGATAAAAAATATAAAGATGTAGAAATATCATATCTTGATTGGTTTAATTCGTGCATATTACTTAAAAGTAAAAATAAAAATTCACTCATCAATCTTGCGGATGAAATCTTAGAAACTTATAAGAATTATTCAGATGAATCTATAAATTTAATCGCAAATGATGAGAATGGAAGGCACAACACTATCACTACTATCACAAGAAAGGTAGGAAAAGAATACAATCTATATCTCATCTTAAGAAATAATAGATGTGATGAAAAAAATCCAGAAGGCATATTCCACGCTCAAAAAGAATATCACAATATCAAGAAAGAAGGTATTGGATTGATCGAGGCTATGGGATTATTTATCCTTCCTGGAAGACTAAAATATGAACTAGATTTAATTGCGGATATTCTGTCAAATTCTACTTACCCAGTAAGTGATATTATTGAGAATAATGAATGCTTAGTTAAGCATAGAGATTTCATCAATAAATTATTAGTTAAATATAGAAGACACAATAAGAAAGAAGTTGCGGTTGAACTTATAAAGCTAGAAGTTGGAATAGTATGTGAAGAGATACTTAAAAATACTGGAATATTTAAAGATACAATTGATGGCCAACTAGCTCTTATGAGATTCTTTAAAAAATTAAATTTAGAGGTATTATTCTATGAGCAATCTTGATACTCTATATAGAAATAAAAATCAATGGTTCTTAAATAGAAAAGAAAAGATTTCAGATCTCTTTTTTGAGTATTTCAAAGAATATCCTTCTTCTTTCTTCTCATCTCCGGGAAGAATCGAAGTAATTGGAAACCACACTGATCACAATAATGGTTTAGTTCTTGTATCATCGATAGATTTAGATATCATTGCGGCAGTTAAAAAAACTAATGATGATAAAGTTCAAATCTATAGTGAAGGATATAGAGAAAATATAGTTTCAATTGATGATTTAAAGATTAAAGATGAAGAAATGGGGCATTCTGTATCAATTGTAAGAGGAATATTAAATAGATTTAATGAACTCGGATATAAGATAGGTGGATTTAAGGCAGCAACTTCATCTAATATCTTTAAAGGGGCAGGACTATCATCTAGTGCTGCATACGAATTATTAGTTGCAGATATTCTAAATACTCTATATAATGATAACAAAATCTCTAGAACGGAAATGGCTAAAATTGGTCAATATGCCGAAAATGTTTATTTCAATAAACCTTCAGGCTTATTAGATCAAATGGGTGTATCAATTGGTGGCTTTAATTATATTGATTTTAAAGATAATAATGAACCAATAATTGAAAACTTTAATTTCGAACTTAAAGATTATAGAATTGTGCTTGTCAATACCGGTGGAAGTCATAATAATTTAACTAAATATTATAAAAGAATAAAAGATGATATGATTAAAGTCGCATCATTCTTTAATAAAAAAACATTAAGAGAAGTTAGTGAAGATGATTTCTATAGAGCGCTTCCTCTTCTTAAAAGAAAATTAGGTGGTAGAGCCATCCTTAAAGCGATACATTATTATGATGAAAATAAGAGAGTAAGACTCGCTTATGAAGCACTTAAAAATGATGATATAGAAACATTCTTAAAACAGATTAATGAAAGTGGTGAATCATCATATAAACTGCTTCAAAACTGCTTCATAGATAAAGATGAAAAACAAGGAATAGCTTTAGCACTTGAATTATCTAAAAAATATATTAAAGATGGAGCTTGTAGAGTCCATGGTGGAGGATTCAAAGGAACTATAATTGCTTTTGTATCCTTAAAAGAACAAATCGAATATATAGAAAAAATGAAAGAGGTTTTCGGCCAAAGAAACGTTGTCAAAGTTAGCTTAAGGCCTCTTGGAGTATCCCTTATAAAAGAATAAAAATAAAATGCATTAATCTGTCAAATTGATTAATGCATTTTTTATTAATTAAGCTTTATTGTATCTTTAGTTAAAAGACCTAGTTTTAAGCTGAAAGCATTTCTGCTTTTTAGTCTCATCTTTCCAAGACGAAGTTCAGCTCCTTCTACTATACAGCCTAGGTTATCTCCTTTTTTTGTCATATATGCGAAATAACATTTACTATGTTTTCCATTTACTACACCATTTTGAGTAACTTCAAAACCTAAAGCTTTATATTCTTCTATCCATTTAGCCAAATCTTTCACAAAAAAACTGATGTGATGAAGTCCACCATTTGGATTAATTTTTAAGAATCTACTATATAAGTTATCTACATCTCCTACAGTGATTAATTCTATTTCTGTTTTACCACAATATCCTATTGCCATATCATATCTTGGGTCTTGAAATGGCTTACCTTCAAAGAATAATTCTCCTTGTGGTTCATTTACTGGTCTATACCATTTTTTAATTTTATAAATTTCTCCATATTTCTTCATTCCATCTTCCATATTTGGAACTACGAAACCTAATTGATTAACTCTTTTATATCTTTTCATATTACTTAGTCTCGTTGATTGCTTCCTTTCCATTTTCTTCGCCTGTGAGTTTATTAATTCTTACAAGCCAATCTCCTACTCTATTTCCAATTCCATAGGCAGCCATAATTAATTTATTAGTAAACCATGGGCAATACACTTCACCCTTCTTCTTCTTTATACATTTAACAACTGCATTTGCGACAATTTCAGGGCTGTTTTTCTTAGATATTTTAGGACAGTCTATATGTCTTATTTGTGGTGTATCAATTCGTCCTGGGAAGATTACTCCAAGATGAATATTAGTACCTCTTAATTCTTGTCTTAAAGATTTAAAGAATCCTACCATCGCATGTTTACTTGCGGCATATGAATTATCATATGGAATTGCGATTTTTCCATCCATTGAACAATTAGAAACGAATGAACCTTTTCCCTCTGCCTTAAAATAAGGCATAACTGAATATAGACAGTTAATTGTGCCAAAATAATTAACTTCCATAATCTTTCTGATTTGGCTTATTTCGAGTTCATCGAATGGACATCTAAGATAAATCCCTGCGTTAGAGAAGAATACATCTATAGAACCTAATTCTTCTATAGTTTTTTTAACTGCGAAATCAATTTCATCCTTTTTAGTGACATCCGCTAAAAACTTGATAACTTTTACTCCTTCTTTTTCGCATTCTTTTAAAACTTCATCTAATCTTTCTTCATTTCTTGAAATGAGTGATAAATTAGCGCCTTCTTTTGCAAGTCTTAACGCCACAGTCTTTCCGATACCACTAGAGGCACCTGTAATAATAATGTTTTTTCCTTTGATTGTCTCTTTCATAATAGCTCCTTAATTACTACACTTTAATATTTTATATATTAAACGAAATATATAAAAGATTTATTTCATTTTTTTAATTCTTTTATTAAGAGAATATAATAAATAACTAAATAATTGTCTAAAATCAAGCAATAATATGTTTATTTGTTGAATTTTGACATATGAACTGTATGAGTGTATTTATGAGTTTTTTCTATCTCAAAATTATGAATCCAGTCAGATTTATAATAATAAATGAAATATATTATAGATGATATTCCCCATGTAAGTGGGTATGCTATAAATACATTTTGAATATCATCGGTAAAGGACATAATAATAGAAATATATGTCACTCTTAAAATACACCACACTGATAACATTATTATCATAGGTACAATTGCTTTGCCACTTCCTCTACATACAGCCGCAACACAATGCGAATACGATAATAAGAAGAAAAATAAACTTGTGGTTCTTGAATAATTTGTGCCATATTCTATCACTTCTTTTTCATCACTAAATAGTCCAATTAAGGTTGGGGCAAATATAAATATAATTAGTCCGATTAATTCTGCGATGGTGATAGATGAAATGATTCCAAAACGAGCTCCCTTTTTCGCTCTTTCAAATTCATGCGCTCCAAGATTTTGTGATATGAAGGTTGAAATAGCCATTGTGAATGAATTGACAGGAAGGAAAGCAAAACCTTCGACTTTAGAATATGATCCACATCCTGCAGTAGCGCTTGCGCCAAACACATTTATGTTTGATTGAACTATTACATTCGCAAGTCCTATAACTGAATTTTGAATACCTGATGGAAGCCCATATTTTAAAACGCCCATAAGCATTTCTTTATCAAAACATATCTTTTTAATTTCAATATGATAGATATTCTTTTTCTTAAACATATGTATTAAGCATAATATAACACTCACAAATTGGCTTATAGTAGTTGCGATTGCTGCCTCTTTAACAGAACCACCAAGATAAGCAATAAAGAATAAATCTAGGATAACATTTAAACAAGATGAAATAATTAAATACACTAAAGATCTTTTTGAATTCCCAACAGCATTTAAAGTACTGCTTAAGATGTTGTACATGATAATCGCAGTACAACCTAAAAAATAATATTTAAAATATTCTATAGAATTTGGAAGAACATCAGAATCTATTCTCATCCACTTCAATATCACAGGACTCAATAATACACCTATTATAGTTAATAAAACGCTAGAAACTATTCCAAGTGCGATATTATTATGGATTGCCTTACTCATCTTCTTATAATCTTTAGCCCCAAAAAATTTAGATATTAATACACCTGAACCCATTGCGGTACCTAAAAAGAAACTTGTAAAAAGATGAATTAAGTTTCCACTAGATGATACAGCCGCTAAAGCTTCTTTTCCAACAAATTTACCAACAATTAAAGAATCTATTGTGTTATAGAGTTGTTGGAAAAGAGAACTCAAAAAAATAGGAAGCGCAAATCTTAAAATAATAGATTTGATGTTTCCTTTAGTCATATCAAGAGTATTACTCTTAACAATATATTCTTTTGTTTTAATGTTGTCAATATTAATTGATTTGAATTCTAAATTATCAACTGAAAACGAAACAATCTTTCTTTCATTAGGAACTAAATCGACTTTAGTATTTATTGTTATATCCGAAAGAACTATATCAAATGATTCTATAAATTCATTCTTATTATTTGTAACATCCAAAAATAGGTAATTGTGATTATCATTAGACTTATTAGATATTTTATTAATAATTATGGATTCATCTTCTTTAATAACTAAGTCGCTCATCGTTTAGCACCATATTATATATAATAACAAATTAAATAAAAAAATGCGCAGAGATTGCGCATTATTTATTAAATTATTTATAGAACTATTATCAATCCAAGGGCTAACCGATAAAAATTATCTAGATAAATAATTTATGATAATAATTTAATACTAAATAATTAAAAAGAAAATCATTTTTTTAAAGAAATTATAAATAGGATTAAATTCGAGATTTTTTTAATCTATCTCATAAAAAGAGAATAACTTTGTACAAAGAAAAAACTAGCAAAAAACGCTAGTTAATTCCTAATATTGACACCTTTTATGATTTTTTTGTCTTCATACATATATGCATCAGCTCTATCTAAAACATTCTTTACTGTTAGGTCGCTCTTCATATAAGTTGCCATGCCACAAGCGAGTGATATTATAGGTTCTTGTTTAATCTTTTCTTTTAATTTATTCAAAAGATTATCCCTATCTTTGTAATCCTCATTTTGAATGATTACAACGAATTCATCACCACCAATTCTAAATACTGGACTATGTTTAAATATATCACAGATAATTTTAGATGTTGTCTTTAGTGATTGGTCGCCTACTTCATGGCCATAAGTATCGTTTGCTTCTTTTAGATTGTTCATATCGCAGAATAGAATTGCGAATTCAAGATTTTCACCTTGATCAATTTTATTTTGGATATTCTTTTCATATGTATCATATGCAGTTCTATTTGAAATATTAGTTAAAGCATCTTTAGTTGCAAGATTGATGGCGGATGCGAGTTTTTCAGCAAGAACTATAGATCTATTAGATGCAACTTTAATCAGTGTTTTTAATAATTCAGGGATAGTAATTGGTTTTGTGATATATGCATTCATTCCTGAATATTGAACATTTTTGAATTCATCACCACCAACTTCATCAAAAAGTGCGATGATTGGAATATCTTGAGCATCTACCCTATTAATAGCTCTAATTCTTTTTGAGGTTTCATACCCACTAAGTAGAGCCATATCTACATCTATTAATATCGCATCAAACTGATTGAATCTAGATGCGATGAATTTTTGTATAGCTTCTTCACCATTTTTCGCTATTGTGACACTGACACCTTCATCTGACAATATTTCTTGAGCATTTGATAATTGAATTAAATCATCATCAACGAGTAATATCTTAGTTCCTTTAAGACTTTCTTTAGTATCAAATGATTCAATCTCTTTAAGAAGAACAGTTTCTTCATCTACCGCAAATGACATACTAATATTCATTCTTGGGCCTAATTCTTCATCATTTGTGATGATGAATGAACCACCCATTAATTCCACAAGCCTCTTTAAATATGGAAGATTGTAGTTGTATGAATTACTATAAATATCATTATATAGTGAACTATTGTCAGAAGAATTGAGAGTCTTACTTAACACACTATCTACAAATATTTGGAAATCAAAGAATACAATCTTGTTGATATATGAATTTTCATTTATTTTTAAAATGATTGTAGAGTTATCTTTACTATTCTTCATAAATAATTCAATTACTCTTCTAATCACGTGTCTTAAGTGAATTTCATCACCTAAAACATAAGGATGATCTATAGAACCACAATCGATATTTATCTTAGTATTTTTAAGTTCTAATTCAGAACTATATTTAGCTATACAACTTTCAGCAAAATCAAGAATATTGATTGATTTATGAGAAATTTCTATTTCGTTTCTTTCGATCTTTCTCATATCAAAGATATCACGAATGAGATATAGAAGATTTGTGGAAGCATCAGATATTTTATTTAAATACTCACTCATCTTTTCTTTATCATCTATACTCTTTTTCGCAAGTTCAATAGTTCCAACCACATTGCTTAGAGGAGTTCTAATATCATGACTCATCTTTTCTAAGAATTCACTCTTAGCATTATTTTGAGCTTCAGCAAGTTCTTTTTCATCTTGGAGTTTAGTTTGATATGAGAAATCTTTTATTTCTTGATCATTAGATGATCTAATGCCCATTACAAACTTGAAATTATTATTAACTTGTTCGATTTTTGCAATCTTTAATTGATAATATTGGATTTCACCATTAATAAAAACTCTAAATTTAATAATAGATGCAATCTTTTTCTCAAGCATTTCTTTAATTTTATCAATGCTTATTTCTTCTATAACTCTCTTTCTATCTTTAACATAAATATATTTTTCTAAATTACGATATAAGCTATCAAAGAAATTTTCATCATCCACAATTAAATATGGAGCGATTATAGATCCATCTTTATAAAAATATTTATATTTGTTAGTTTCTGTATCAATATAAAAAATTACTTCATAATCACGAGCAAGATATGATAAATAATAATCAGTACCTTCATTCTCAGGATTATTATTTGGTATATTATTATTACTAAAATTGTTTTTAGTCAAGTATATTGAATTCAAATACCATTCATTATTTTCAAATGGAATGTTCATATTTAAATGGTAATTAATTGTCGTAAAAACGGATGTCGCAAAAAGCTTCAAAACTTCAAAAGGGGCAATATCTTTGATGATATTACCGCTTTTTTGTTCTAGTTCTATATATTTAGATAGAATTGATCCATCGAACTTTTCAATAAATGGTTCATAGAATGAATTTGGTAAGTCTTTTGTTTGAAGCATGGTTAACCAATAATTGAATTTCTTTCGGTCTTTTTTGGCTAATTCCAGCAAAGAATCCACAAATTTCTTGAAGATTATTTTTGAATCATTATATTCTCCTAAATCAAACTGATTTGTAAACCTATTTACGCTTTCTTTACTAATTTCTTTTATTAAATTTTCTTTTGAATCAAACCTTAAAGTGATAAGACCGCCAGATACTTGAGCTTTCTTCGCAATTTGAGTTAACTTAGCTCCAAAATATCCCTTTTTTGAGATTTCATCTATAGTGGCGTTTATAATTCTTTCGTTTGATAAATTTCTTTGTTCTACTTTAGTTGACATAGACACACCATTAAAGATATTAAAATATTCTTTATCATTTTCCGTATTATTATAAAACACTTGCTATACTAAATCAAGTTTTTTTTAATCTAATTTTTAATTATTTATAATTAATGACTGAATATGTCTTCTAAATATTTATTTTTAAAATAAAAAAGGAGCTACATAAGCTCCTCTATTTTGTATATAGTTCACCAAGAACCCTAATCAATGAATCGAAGGATAGTGGTTTTTTAATATATGAATTCATCTTAGATTTATTGATTCTTCTTATTTCTTTATCTGATTGACCACTACTCATTCCAATAATAATAATAGATTTTGAATCTCTTCTTTGAAGATCTCTGATTAAATTAGTTGAATTAAAGCCGTCTAATGAAGGCATTTCTATATCCATTAAGATAAAGTCAAAATAACCATCATCACTTTCTTTAAATTTTTGAATAGCTTCTTCGCCATTCATCGCACTTACAACACTTATTCCATTCATTTCTAGAAGGTCTTTTTCTATTTCTCTACTTATATCATTATCTTCAACTAGTAATGCTTTAGTTCCTTCTAAATCTACACCTTTATTTTTATATATTAGACTTAATGATACATTTTCATCAAAATCAATTTCAAATGGTAACATCACAACTACTTTGGTACCCACATTTACTTTTGATTCAATTGAAATAGAGCCATTCTGCATATCTATATATTTTTTAGTAATAGATAGACCTGTGCCTATACCACTCTCTTCTAAGTTTTTGCTATCTATATCTTTACCGAATGGTTCAAATATATGATCTAATATTTCCTTTTTAATACCTATTCCTGTATCAACTATATCTGCTCTAAAGAAACATGTCTTTTCTGTATTAGATATTTCTTTGAATATGAATGCGACTTTACCATCTTCTTTAGTATATTTTATTGCGTTTGATAGAAGATTTCTAAATATTTCTATGATGTGAGATCTATCCCCAAACACAAAAGGGTGTTTGATATCTTTTGTGTTTACTAAAAGATCTATTTTTTTATCTTTAACTTCATGCTTTAAAGTGGAGATTACTTCGCTTAATACTTCTCTTATATCAATTCCTTCTATATTAGTTTCAACTTTATCATTTTTAATTCTTGAAACCTCAAGTAATTTATCGATTAAGCTTGATAGATGAAGCGAAGAACTATTGATATTTTTTAAAGATTTTATAGTTGATTGAGATACTTTTTGTTCATTTAATAGGATATTAGTTAAGCCAATAATATTATTGATTGGTGTCTTTAAATCATAATTAACATTAGAGATGAAATTATCTTTTGCCTTATTCGCAAATATCGCTTCTTCTTTAGCTTCTTTTAATTCTTTTATAAGTTCGTTCTTCTCATTTATTATCTTCTTGTTTTTCTTCGCAAGAAGAGAAGATATTAATATGAGCAATATTAATAATATAGAAGTTATAGAGAGAAGTACATAAATAACTATATTATCATCTATTGATGGAAATAAAATGCTGTTAATATTCATAAAGCCTCCACTATAATAAAACTATGTTATTCTCTTTACACTCTTTTATAATCTCATCAGTCCATATAGATGATTGAACTTCACCTATATGTCTTTTATTTAAAAAGAACATACACATTCTAGACTGTCCTATACCTCCACCAACTGTAAATGGAAGTTCTCCTTTTTCTAACAAACTTTGATATTTTAGATTTAATCTATCTAAATTATTAGTAACTTTTAATTGCTTAACTAAAGAATCTTTATCAACTCTTATACCCATTGATGAAAGTTCAAAAGCTATATCTAATTCTTTGTAATAAACTAAAATATCACCATTTAAATCCCAGTCATCATAATCTGGAGACCTTAAGTCATGAGGCATACCATTAGATAGATTCTTACCAATTCCAATTATAAAGATAGAACCATATTTCTTGCATGCTTCTTTTTCTCTATCTTTACTATTTAAAGTAGGATACATATTAAGAAGATCTTCTGATGTGATAAAAGTGATTTCATCACTTAATTGTTTTTCTAAGATAGGATATAAAGATACTATATAAGTTTCCGCTCTTTTTAAACATCTATAAATTCTTTCAACGACTTCTTTTAAATATTTGATATTTCTATCTTCTTTTTTAATTATTAATTCCCAATCCCATTGGTCAACAAAACAAGAATGAATATTATCCAATATTTCATCCTTTCTTATCGCATTCATATCAGTATATAATCCTTCATAAAGATTAAAACCATATTCATGTAAGGCATATCTTTTCCATTTTGCGAGTGAATGAACTATCTCTGCGTTTGAATTAACTCCATCAATACTAAAAGATACTGGCTTTTCAACACCATTTAAATTATCATTTATTCCTGAATCTCCCCTTACAAATAGTGGGGCAGATACTCTAACCAAGTTGAATTCTTCGGCTAAATCTCTTTCGAAATAATCTTTAAGTTTTTTAATTGCTATTTCAGTATCTTTAATATTAAGTTTACTTGAGTAATTATAATTAGACATAATTCACCTATTAAATTCTATAATTTTGATATAACTTCATCAGTAAAGGCGGTTGTTGAGGCAAATCCACCTAAATCTTTAGTTAAAACTTTGCCTTCTTCTAAAACTTCTTTAATCGCATTTTTTAGTCTAAGTGCTTTTTCAGATTCACTCAAATATTCAAGCATTAATGCACCTGATAAAAAGAATGCAGTAGGATTTGCAATACCTTTTCCTTCGATATCTGGGGCACTTCCATGAACTGCTTCAAATATCGCAATTTCATCTCCTAAATTAGCGCTTGGCGCAAGTCCTAGCCCACCAACTAGCCCTGCGGCTAAATCAGATAAGATATCGCCATACAAGTTTGGCGCAACTATAGAATCAAAATCATTAGGATTTAGGACTAGTTGCATACACATATTATCTATTATTTTATCATTAGATTCTATCATTTTATAGTTGTTTTTTATATCATTAAAAATTGATAAGAAAAGACCATCAGTCTTTTTTAATATATTCGCTTTATGAACACAAGTGATTTTATGCCTATTATGTTTAACCATGTAATCAAAAGCGAAATTGATTATTCTTTTTGATTTTTCCTTAGTGATTATCTTTTTTGCGTAATATCCATCATGAGTTTCTTCTTCTATCCCTGTGTATAAATCTTCAGTGTTTTCTCTAAAGATGATTAAATCAACATCTTTATATTTAGAAACCTTATTAGAGATAGTTGAAATAGGTCTTAAATTCACATAAAGGTCAAATAGAAGTCTAAGTTCAACATTTACACTTCTAAAGCCTTCTCCAACAGGAGTTGTGACTGGAGCTTTTAAGGCAACCTTATTCTTTTTTATAGATTCTATCGCATCTTTTGGGATAAGTTCACCATATTTTTTGTATGCTCTTTCACCTATTAAGAACTCATCGTATTCAATATCGAGGCCTAGTGAATCAAATATTCTTTTCATCTCTTTTGTAATTTCTGGGCCTATTCCATCTCCTTCAAAAAGAGTTATTCTATATTTCACCATCGAATTCTCCTTTTTTAGATTCACCAACGTATAATCCCGCAGGTCTAATTATTTTATCGCAATATAATTTATTTTCTATATTATGCGCAACCCAACCAACCACTCTTGCGCAGGCAAATATAGGAGTGAATAAATCATCATTTATATTTAATATTTCATAAGTTAAGCCAGAATAGAAATCGACATTAGTCGCAATATGAATACTAGATCCTTTTTCATGAGATAACTCTTCTTTTGCGATTCTTTCAAACTTATCATAGAAATTAAAAATATCCAATTTTTCTTTCATCTTCGCAAGTTCATGACACTTATTTTTGATTAGAATCGCTCTTGGATCAGATATAGTATATACAGCGTGACCTATTCCATAAATCAAGCCAGAATTATCAAAGAATTCTTTCTTTAATATTTTCTTTACGACCGCTCTTATTTCATCATCTTTTGCATTTAATCCAACTTCTTTTATTATAGAATCCATCATATCTTTAGCTTTCTTATTTGCGCCACCATGTCTTGGACCTTTAAGTGAACCAAGGGATGCCGCAATGGTTGAATAAATATCAGTTTGAGTTGATGAAACAACGACATTTGCGAATGTAGAATTATTTCCTCCACCATGGTCAGCGTGAAGTATTAAAGCGAGATCTAGAGTTTCTGATTCGAGTCTTGAGAATTCTCCACTATGTCTAGACATATAAAGCAAGTTTTGAGCTAAAGAATAATCTTTTTTAGGTTTTCTTATATGCAAACTCTTATCATCTATATAATGTTTTTTAGCTCTATATGAATAAGAAATAATCGCAGGTAATTTTGCGATAATTTTAAGACCTTTAATCATCGTTTCATATGGGTCTATGTTATCTGGGTCAGTATCATATGAATAAAGAGACAAAATGGATTTTTGAATTTGATTCATAATAGATGATGAACAATTCTTGAATATCACATCTTCACTAAATCCTTTTGGAAGTGCATATTCACTCGCTAAATATTCGTGAAACGATACAAGTTCATCATCGCTTGGAAGCCTTGAGAAAAGGATCAAGAAACAAACCCTTTCAAAACCGAATCTTTCTTTATTCAACTTTGCGAGGTTATATATATCATAACCTCTATAATATAGATGACCTTCATCATCTATCTTTTTCCCATCTTCTATCTTATATCCGTAAACATCCGATATTTTAGTTAATAAAACTAAAACTCCAGTACCATTTGAATTACGTAGTCCTTTTTTCACATTGTATTTATCATATAATTCATTATCAATATTAGAAAGATCAAGGGAGCCTAAATATTCATCTTTTAAGAACTTATTTTCATTTTTTAATTTATTCTTCATATCGTATTTAGAAGACCTCCTTCCTTTAATATATCGATTTCATTTTGAGTAAATGAAGTTTTTACTTCATCATCATTTATATAAACAATATTCTTATCTAAATTACTGAAATCTAGATTGATTAATTCATCCTCATTTAAAGATTCATATAAATTAGCACTAATTTCAATTGGGACTATTCCAAAATTGATTAGATTTTGTCTGTGGATTCTTGAAAATGATAAAGCGAGAATAGCTCTAATACCTAAATACCTTGGGATGATAGATGCGTGTTCACGAGATGAACCTTGACCATAATTTAAGCCCGCTAAGATAACTGAGTTTTTATTTTCTAAAGCTTTAGCTTTAAATCCTTTAAAAAAATTATAGAAAGAGAAATCACTTAATTTCTCTATATTAGATCTAAATGGTAAAATTTTCGCGCCTGCAGGCATAATATCATCAGTAGAAATGTCATCTTTAAGCTTTAAAATAATTGGAAGATTTAATTTCTTTTCTAATTTATCAAATTTAGGAATAGGAGTAATATTTGGACCCATTATTACATCTTTTTTAAATGATGGGGCAAGAATCATTGAATCATCAATATCAAAAGTTGAAGGAGTAGTAAATTCATCCAAATTGATATCTATTTTATCTAGATCAACAACTTCTCCATATAAGGCAATGATAGATGCGATAATTGGAGATACAATATATACTTTTGCGCTTAAAGTAGAACTTCTCCCAAGAAAATTCCTATTATAAGTTCTAAATGAAACTGAATCAGTTCTTGGAGCTTGGCCCATCCCTATACAAGGCCCACAAGATGATTCAAGTATTCTCGCTCCAGCTGAAATAAGTGTTGATAAAACTCCACTATCTGACATCATTTTTAATACTTGTCTACTTCCAGGATTAATTCCAAATGAAACATCACTTGAAACTTTCTTACCCTTTAAAATAGAGGCGACAGTTGCCATATCTTTATATGATGAATTAGTACATGAACCAATTAATACTTGATCAACTTTTAGCCCTATAAGTTCTTTTAGTGGTTTCACATTCCCAGGGCTATATGGACATGCGACTAAAGGTTCAACTTCTTCTAAATTAATATTAATAATAGAATCATATATGGCGTCTTCATCCGCTTTTAATTCTATATAGTCTTCACTTCTTTTTTCTAATTTTAAAAACTCGAGAGTTTTTGTATCGCTTTCAAAAATAGAAGATGTGAGTCCCATCTCCGCTCCCATATTACAAATAGTCGCTCTTTCAAAAACGCTTAAAGCACTAGCTCCATCCCCACTATATTCAAATATTTTATTGAGCCCACCTTTTGTGCCAACTCTTTTTATTACTTCTAAGACTATATCTTTTGCGCTTACATATTTTTTAAGCTTTCCAGTTAATTTAATATTAACTATTTCAGGCATCTTCATCTTAAATGGCTTCCCTGAAAGCGCCACTGCGACATCTAATCCACCTGCGCCAATCGCTAAAGCTCCTAATGCACCACTAGTTGGGGTGTGAGAGTCACTTCCAAGAAGTGTGATTCCAGGTTTTGTGAATCTCTCAAGCATAACTTGATGACAAATTCCATTTCCAGCTTTACTAAATAGTATTCCATATTTATCTGCGACAGTCTCTAAAAAAAGGTGATCATCTGCGTTTTCAAAACCTGTCTGAAGAGTATTATGATCAACAAAACTTAAAGATAATTTAGTTCTTACAGTTTCAAGCCCCATACTCATAAACTCAAGATAAACTAAAGTACCTGTCGCATCTTGAGTTAAAGTATAATCTATATCTAAATAAAACTCTTCATTCTTCTTCGGAAGAGTCTTATCTTTTATGTGAGAATATATTATTTTTTCAGTTAATGTATAACCCATAATTAATCTCCTTTTAATAAGAATATATCATATATTCTTAATGTTCGCTATACCTTATCTAAAAATAATAATTATAGCCGATGGCTATAATTCATTAAATATAGGAATAGACTTAGTTAAATCCTTTGATGATTTAACTTCAATAACTACATATCTTAATCCATCACTTATTAGATTCTTATATTTCTTTAAATCCATTTCTCCATTTTTTAAGCTTAAATGGCACATATCTTTAGTTGCGTCATGAAAATGAAATTCAAGAAAATCTTTTTTATTATTTAGTGCGAAATCAAATAAGATATTATTATTCACATAATCATGACCTATATCATAATTGAATTTAAAACCTTCTTTTAGATAATAATTGTAATTATTAACTAAAAAATCACTATTCTTATAATCAACATTCTCAATAGTCATTAGTACACCATAATTATCAAGTACTTCTTTCGCTAATTTAAAATTTTGAATATTTCTTTTTATATATTCATCATATTCATTCTTATAGATATAATTTTTCTCTCCAGAAATAGTTACTACAGGACCAGGGTTATTGTGAAAATTCACAAGCTTAATATTGTCTTTTAGGATATTCATATATTTTTTTAAAAGATATATATAGGCATCGACGATTTCCTTGTATGAACCAAAATCAGCTTCATCATAAAAATGAAGAGTGAATTCTATATCATATTTTTTAATTAATTCTTGGATTTTTTTATCTTCTATGTCTTTTCTACAATAAGGAAAATTTAGATTTAGTTCAACAAAATCTAAATTCAATTCTTTTGCGAGTTTAACGTTTTCTTCTATACTCATAAATTCATATAGAATTGGCATTCCAAGCTTCATTATATTACCCTAACCCTTAATACACCATCGATGTTTTTGATTAAATTATCATCTATTTCTTCATCATAATCGATGATAGTAACTGCGTATTCTCCTTTTGATTTATTCAATAAATTAGAAATATTCTTATTATCATTACTAAAGATAGATGAGAACTTCACTATCATTCCAGGGACATTCTTATGAAGAATTGAAAGTCTATATTTTGTAGCCTTAACTTGTGCATTTATAGATGGATAATTCACAGAATTTGTGATATTACCATTTTCAAGATAATCTTTAACTTCATCAATCGCCATAAGTGCAGAGTTATCTTCAGCTTCAAGTGTAGATGCGCCAAGATGAGGTATCACTATTGTGTTTTTATAATTTACTACTTTTGTGTTAGGAAAATCAGTGACATATTTCTTCACTTTTCCATTATCTAAATATTCTTTAAGTAAATCTTCATCAACGATTTCATCTCTTGATAAATTCACGATGACTACTCCATCTTTCATATTTAGAAATTCTTCTTTCGATAATAAATTTTTAGTAGAATCGAGTAGTGGAATATGAATAGTCACATAATCAGCATCTTTAATAGCGCTTAATAAATTTTCAGCATATACTATATGCCTATCTAGTTGAGTTGCGCCTTTTAAGGTGAGATATGGGTCATATCCGATAACTTTCATACCAAGTTGCATCAAAGAATTCGCAACTAATATTCCAATCTTTCCAAGTCCTAAAACTGCGATAGTTTTTGAATATAATTCATTACCTGAAAAATTGGCTTTAATTTTTTCTGTTAATTTCTTGATATCTTTATCATCTTT
Organism: Caryophanales bacterium UBA1188; assembly: GCA_002310135.1. GTDB lineage: Bacteria > Bacillota_I > Bacilli_A > Izemoplasmatales > UBA1188 > UBA1188. The sequence goes on from DBYK01000001.1 coordinate 157,602, forward strand.
ATTATCCCTTATCCAATTTATTCCATCAATTATTCCTCTTGAAGATAATAAAAGTGAACAAATCAGTAATTCTTTTACTGCATTAGCGTTCGACCCAGGCGTGTTAAATACAACAACACCTTTCTCACTATATTTATCAGATGGGATATTATTTACACCTGAGCCCGCTCTTGTGATTGCGAGAATTGAATCAGGTAAATTATATTCATGCATATTAAAAGATCTAACGATAATTGCATCAGCATTATTCTCGTTATCTACGATTTCATCTTTTCCTTTTACACTATCAAGCGCAAATTTAGAAATATTGTTTAAGCAAAATAATTTCATAATAAATATTCCTTCTCAAATTTTTTCATAAAATCAACTAAAGCTTCTACTCCAGAAATTGGCATTGCGTTATAGATTGATGCCCTCATTCCACCAACTTTTCTGTGCCCTTTAATTGAAACAATATTATATTTTTTAGCTTCTTTTATAAATAGTTCATCAAGGGTAGGGCTCTTTGTCTTAAATGGAACATTCATAATAGATCTTGAGGATTTTTCTACAGTTGATATGTATTTAGAATTATCTAAATAATCATATAAAATTTTAGCTTTTTCTTTATTTCTTTTTTCCATTTCTTCAAGCCCACCAATAGATTTTAACCACTTAAACACTTTAGAACACATATATATTGAAAAAGTGTTTGGAGTGTTATACATACTATCAGCATCTACTTGAGTCTTCCATTTGAGTAGAGTTGGGACTGTGAATTCTAAATCATCCCTGATTAAATCTTCTCTAATGATTAATATTACAAGTCCACTTGGGCCTACATTCTTTTGGACTCCTGCGAATATAACTCCAAACTTAGATACATCAATAGGTTGAGACAAAAACGATGATGACATATCCGCAACAAGTGGTTTTCCTAAAGTATTAGGATATTCTTTATATTTTGTGCCATAAATCGTGTTGTTATCACAGATATAGACATAATCTGCATCTTCTCTAATCTTCAAATTAGATAAATCTGGAATATATGAATAATTCTTATCTTTACTAGATGCGATTATAGCGCAGTCTCCATACCTTTTTGCTTCATTATATGCTTTTTCTGAAAATTCACCAGTTAAGATATAATCCGCTTTTTTATTCTTCATAAGATTAAGTGGTACACAGGAAAATTGAAGAGTTGCGCCTCCTTGAACGAAGACAATCTTATAGTTATCAGGAATATTTAACAACTCTTTTAAATCTTTCTTAGCTTCTTCTACAATTCCTTCAAATGTCTTTGTCCTATGGGACATTTCAATAATCGACATTCCAGTACCATCATAATCTAATAATTCTCTTTGGCATTCAAGCAAGCAATCAAGTGGTAAAACCGCTGGACCTGCAGAAAAATTATAAACACGTCCCATAATACACCTCTATTTTTAGTTTTTCCTATGATTATACTATTTTAATTTATAAATAAAATAGATATTTGAAAAATAGTGTATAAAAACGTTTTCATAAAACACAAAATAAAAACTGGAATTTCCAGTTTTTAATACATCTTATTTAATTATTGAATTTATATACTCAACAAGCTCTTTGATATCACTCTCATCTGTCTTAAATGATGTGACAATTCTTAAAACTACAATATTCCCTAAATCTTCCCAAAGTTCAAGTTCAAACTTTTCTATTAATTCATCTTTATATTTTGATTTAACTTTTATAAATAATTGATTTGTCTCAAGTGGCATTGTGAACAATGATTTATCTAGTTTTTCATAAATTAATTCTGCCATCTTATTCTCATGTCTTCCTATTTCAAAGAACAAATCATCTTTGAATAATCTTTCAAATTGAATACCAAGAACGAATCCTTTTGCGAGCATTGCGCCTTTATGTTTTATTTGATATCTAAAATAATCAGATAAACCTTCTTTTAAGACTACAGCTTCACCGAATAATAATTCATTTTTAGTACCGCCAATATAGAATGCATCCGCAATTTCACTAAAATATGAAATCTCTACATCATTGATTTTACTCGTTAAGGCAGTAGATAATCTTGCCCCATCGATATATAGATATAGGCCATATTTATCGCATACATCTCTTAATTCTTTTAATTCATCTTTTTTATAAATAGTTCCATATTCTGTAGGATTTGAAATATATACTAATTTTGGTTTTGAACAGTGTTCATTATTATTAACAAGTACTGCTTTCTCAACACTTCTTGCGTTTATTTTTCCATTCTTACTGTCGACTAAAATTATTTTATGACCAGATCCTTCAACAGCTTGAGTTTCATGAACATTTATATGCGCACTACTTGAAGCTATTACTCCTTCAAAAGGCTTGAGTAAAAAAGAAATCACAGTCATATTAGCTTGAGTACCACCAACTAAGAAAAATACTTCATCTTTTTCACCTAAAGAAAAAGTTTTCTTTATGAGCTTTTTAGCGTTCATTGAGTGTTTATCAAGCCCATATGCAGTATTTTCTTCATCAAGTGCTTCATAAAGACTATCTAGTATTTCTTTTCTTGATAAGAATGAATAATCATTAGTGAATTTATGCCCCATATCAATACCTCAACTTTCAACTATAGACATAGAAACTATATATTTAGATTCTATTGTTGTCTCATTTGAAATTACTTTATTATTTATAACAATATTTTGATTGTTTGTAAATGGGAGTACATTAAATGATTTAGGAAACAATTTAAAGCCATATCCTAAAGCTTTAATTACTGATTCTTTCATGCACCAAAGAACATAGAATCTTTTAATTAAATCTTTCTTTATATATTCAATTTCATCTTCTTGAAAAACCTTATCCATTATACTCAAATGTTTTTCATTATATATTTCAATATCTATTCCTACCTCTTTAATAGATTTTGTGAATACTACGTACTTACCACTATGACTTATATTGAAAAAAAGATTATTTTTAAGATATGGTTTATTGAATTCATTATAATAAATATCTTCTTCATTAAAAGAATCAAAATTATTGAGTATTAGAAGCGCCCCACCTATAGTCCTTAAAAAAGCAGGCTTCGTTTTATATTTAGAAGCCTTCATAAATCTTTTTGGCATTTTCTCTTTTATAAGTGAAATGTCTTCATCTTTTATATCATCTATAGATAGAATCTTATAGTTCATATCTAAGCTAAGCCTTCAGTAATTTTTTGGCCTTTCTTTCTTTTTGAATCAAAATATAGTTCTTCTGTCGCTAGTGCCATCTTTGTAACGTTAAATTTACCTTTTGGATAAATATAATAAGTATCAGTTATTGTGTTTAAATCTATACAATCACCATGTTTGAAAAGATATTGGTATTCGATATGACAAGAATATTGAGTTTCTTTATTAATGTCAATCTCAATTGGATCATTGTCATAATCTACTCCTCTAACTTTGAATCCATTCATATCATGAATTAAAGTGCCTTCACCAAGACGTATGAATTTATCTTTTGGAAGAGTATCTATAACACATTCAAGTTCACCTGATGAATAGGTATTATTCTCTATTTCTTTTCTTACTTCACTTCTTTCCCATTCATACCAATCAGGAATATGAGTGAAAATATCTTTTCCATCAGTTGCCTTTAATTCCCCATATTCAGTCATTTTCCATACTTTATGACAGTGTTTACATTCCAATATATCATCATGCGAATCCATACTGAATTCATCACCACAAACTGGGCATTTATAGAGGACTCTATGAAGTCCGTTAGCTCTTTTAGGATCATCAACTTTGATTCCTCTTTCTTTTTGCCATTTGAAATCATCATATTTAAATTCTCTCTAAATCATATCGTTGATTTCATCGACACTTAAATTATCTAATTCTTCTTTCTTTATAAGGAGTTTATGAGTCGCTTCAGTATGCACAACTCCTCTATCATGAGACGTATCCCAGAAAGGTGAATTGATATGATGACCATGACAGATTAAAGTCACAACAGGAACATTTAAAAACTTAACAAGTTTACCAAGTGATTTAGGAAGTACTGCAGTAGTGCCACATAGTGAATATCTTGCCTCAGGATAAAGCCCTACTACATTACCCATATTGATAACTTTCTTTAATTGTTTAACTAAAACTAAGTCGTTTGTGAATTTTCTTTTACAAATACAACCTACATTTCTAAGTAGTCCTTCTCTATTTAAAAACCCATCAATCGCAACAACATAATTTGCTTCATTGTCTTTAAGCACATATTCTGCGACTTTAAAATCAAAAAATGCATTGTGATTACAAAGAAGCAAAAAAGGAGCCTTTATATTCTCTGTGCCTACATATTCAATTATTGGTTTATGTTTTTTAATTCCTGGACTAATTAATAAATTTATAAGTGGTTTTAAATACCAAGCCACTTTTCTTGGTGATTTGAGCATATCAAAGTGTTTGAGTTCTTTTTTCATATAATAATTTCATTAACAATGCATTATCTATTTCTTGATGTATCTTTTTAAATATTGCAATATTTCCTTTCTTCGAATTATACCTATATATTTCTTCCTATCATCAACAATAGGAATAAAGTTTTGGGATTGTATAAGATTTAATATATCATCAAATGAACCAAGTTGAGATAATGATTCATAAGGCCTATACCTTTCAATATCTATAACTTTAGTTTCTTTAGCTTTATAATAATCGAATTCACAAATATTCTTAATATATCTTAAAATATCTCCTTCAGATATAGTTGTGATATATGAGCCTTCACTATCAATTATAGGAAGAACAGAATATTTATGTACTTCAAATATATCTAGAGCTTCTTTGATGTTTGTGTCTACATATAAATAGAAAGTCAACTCTTTTGGTGTAATAATTTCAAATACATTCATTATTATTCTCCATATATATTTTCTTTCTATTTATATTTTAACATAAACATTATCAATAACGCATTATTGATTTACTGCATAATCATCTTCTACTTTTATATATTTTATATATTCATATTTTTCTTTTTCATTTAATCTTTTCTTCATCGAATTATACACTTCATCTCTAATATTTTTAATAGCTTCTTTTTTTGGAAGACTTTTATCTACATAAAATGGGCCATCTATATAAGTCACTACCTTTGGTCTTTTTATAAATTTAAAAAATCTTTTTCTATATACATTAGTAAATGAAAAAGATGGCACTTCTAAATTATAAGGGTATTTAAATGATATATCATTAAATGATCTAACATCTGAATAATATGGCCATATATGTGCCTCAGGATAAATTACCACAACATTTTTTTCATCAATTCTTTTTTTGATTGCCTCTAAAAAGTTTTTAGAACTATTTAAAGTGCTTGGGGTAGGAAGCCCTCCAAGCATCATAACTAGTGTTTTAATTCCTTTAATAGATACTGCATCAGGATTTACTATTATATAATCTTTTTTTGGAAAAGTGAGAATAGATGGAAGGAAGGCGTCCATCACTCCTTGTGTGTGATTCCCATATACAAAATATCCAGTATTTTTTACTTTTTTCAATACTTTTTTATTTTTAAATCTTTGTGCAAATACTAACTTTACATATAGAAATGCGATAGGTCTTGCGATGATATTATAAAGTATGAATGATAATATTCTATGAATATGGCTCTCATTCACATAAACAAAATTGGAAGGTATTTTCTTTTGAACTATATTATTTCCTGCGAAATCATCATTTAATTCATCGGTGTAGTATATCACTTTATCTCTCATAATTATCTACAACCTCCTTAAACATGAGTCTCATCTTCTTCATACATTCACGAGTCTTTACTACATTAGTACCGTTTATATATGTTTCTTTATAGAGATCTTTAATATCCTTATTTTCAAACCAATAATCTATTTTTTTAGCTAAATCGACTGAATCATTGCATTTAAATAAATTCTTATCATCAATAGCTAAATACTTAGTTGCGCTTCTTTTTGAATCAGAAATAACAGGCACAAGCCCAGTTGATACTGCCTCTAGACATGCGATTCCTTCAATCTCTACCTCTGATGGATGACAATATAAATCTGAATAATTGATGACATCACATAATTCTTCTTTTGAATAAAATTTCATGATAGGCATATCAATCTTATTCTTCTTTGCGTGATTTATGAGTTCACTCCTTCTTGGACCTGCCCCAGCGAATATGAGTTTAATATCATCTTTATGTTTAGAATATTTCATCGCATCAAGTAAAACTTTATGTGATTTCTCTTTTGAGAATCTTCCAATGAATAAAATCACAAATTTATTATTTAATTCTTCTGGTTTATGAACATCTTTAGTCTTAAAGATATCAGATACACCATTGCTTATGACATATGAATTTGTTTTATGCTTTATGGTACGCTCAAATACTTCCTTGATAAATGAAGTTGGGTAATGAATTGCATCAACATATTTATAGAAATGATTATAAAAATTTTTATAAGTTAAATAATTGATTAATCTATTATTCATAAACCCTAAATGACAAGTTAGATTTTCTGCCTGACAATGAAATCCAGCACTAATTGGAATCTTTAGTTCTTTTGCGATTTTTATCGCAGCTCTTTCTAAAGAAAAAGGAACCATAACATGAATTATATCTGCACCCTTAATAGCTTCTTTCAAGATAGAATTGTCAGTTTTAGCTATTTCAACTCCATTCTTTTCTATCACTTTATTGAGCACTTTACCTAAAGATAAAGTTGGAACTATATAATAATTTTCTTTACCTTTCTTTTCTTTATCACAACAGACTACTTTTACATTATCTCCACATTTCTCTAAATACCTTATTAAATTCATACAGGCAACTGTAGTACCATTGTTTTCTTTTCCTAATACACTTGCGATAATAGTAACGTTCATAAAACTTCCTCCTCGAAGAGTCTCACTATTATTATTTCAAGCATTTCTATGTTATTTAGATATTCTTAAGATAGTATTATCTAATTGTTTTAGATTTAAAAAGCGATAAATATTCTAATTTAGAATAGAATTTTCTCTTCATATATTAAAAATAGAATTCTAAAATTTTATCTATCACAAAAAGAGAATTAGTTGTTTATTCTAAATAAAAAAGATGTAAAACATCTTCTTTTAAGTTTTTTTATTCGTTTTTAAGCACCTTCCTTTACAATAATCAAATATTTATATAAAATTAAATTAAAGGAGGATGATTAATAATGAGTGTTTACGATTTAAAAGCAACAACAAACAAAGGTGAAATAGTAGAATTATCTAGTTACAAAGGAAAAGTATTACTTATAGTTAATACTGCGACTGGATGTGGGTTTACTCCTCAATATGAAGCGCTAGAAGCTATGTATGAAAAATACAAAGACAAAGGTTTTGAAATACTTGATTTTCCATGCAACCAATTCTTGTTCCAAGCTCCAGGAGATGATGAAAAAATTGATAGTTTCTGTACACTTAAATACAATACTAAATTTTTAAGATTCACAAAATCAAATGTGAATGGAAAAGACGCAAATGAAGTATTCAAATATTTAACATCCTTAAGTGAACCAATTGGTGGTAAGATTAAATGGAACTTTACTAAATTTTTAGTAAATAGAGCTGGAGAAGTCATATCAAGATTTGAACCAGCAGAAAAACCAGAAAGTTTTGAAAATGCAGTTTTAGAAGAAATTAATAAATAAAGATGTGATGTCACATCTTTTTTTAATCAAATTTTCTTAAGCTCGATTCTTGGAATCAATTTTTGGTTTTGAAGCCATAATACAAGATCATATAATGTCTTTTCTATTGGTCTTACTGCATATGATAATTCTTGATTTGCTTTTTCATGTGAAAAGTTTGAATTGGCTCCTAATGTATATGCAGAATATGGGGTTAAGAATAGTTTTCTTTTCTTAAGTATACTTGATAATTCAAAAAATGGAGATAATATCTTCACAAACCATAGTGGAAGATATTTTGGTTCTTTTCCATACCCCATTCTAGATAAAATATTTAAAATATCACTTATCATATATTTTTTGTTGCATAAAATATATGTTTCATTAGGTTTCCCATTATAAGAACATGATATTATTCCATCTACCACATCTCTACAGTCAACGAAATCATAACCTCCAATAACTGCATATTTTAATATTCTATTACAAAATCTAATGATGGTAGATGTGATATTTCCAAGTTGAAAATCATGTGGTCCTATTATTCCAGATGGATGAACCACACTTACATTTAATCCTTTTTTAGCTTGTTCTAGAACGTAATGAGTTGCTTCTGCTTTAGTTTTTGCATATGCACCTCTTACTTTTGATTTTTTGAATATTTTAGTTTCTTTAATTACTTTTCCTCTTTTTTCTTCTTTTATTGCATGAACGCTACTCACATATATTATTTTTTTAACATTATGTTTTACAGCCATATTGATGATATTTTTTGTGCCAGAGACATTAACATTATATAATTTAGATGTTATTTTTGAGCCTATTGTAATTATTCCTGCAGAATGTATAAGACATGCATTACTTAAATCCCCACTAAAAAACTCTTTTAGACTTTCTTTTTTTGAAACATCACCGTAAACTATTTCAACATTTTTTGAAAGATTTTTTTCTTGAGGATCACCTTTTAATACTAAAACTCTTACTTTCTTTTCTAAAAACAAAAGTTTACTAACTAAAAGACTCCCAAGAAACCCAGTAGCTCCAGTTACTAAAAAGATATCATAATCCCTATTTACCACATTCATCTCCTTTTATATCAATAAAAAAGGATGAAAAATAGCTGTAGGGTAAGCTAGATTTCATCCTTTAAAAATATTTTCAGTATTTAATTATTCAGTATTTATGCCTTCCAAAGACTGTGAAGATTACAATATGCAAATACAGCTTCTACTTCATCACCTTCACAAATTGAGAAGCATACTGTAGGCTCATCGCCAGGTTTAAGTTGTTTTCTTTGGTTTCCATATTTAGTTTGGATTGATACCCATTCGATATAATGAACATCAATCATTGGATGTGGAACCGAACCAACCTTTACTATTACTTTATTATCCTTTACTTCATATACAGGTACATGCTTTTCTTGCGATGCATCGGTTGTACCAGGTATGATCTCTTGCATTTCATCACCGCAGCAAACAATTGGTACTCCAGTTTTCTTAACTATAGCAACAATTTGACCGCAATGTTTACAACGATAAAATTTCATCTCCATATTAAATCTCCTTATAAACTTGTGTTTTATATTTTAATTATACATTAAAATAATTATTCATTTCAATAAAAATAGAATAGAAACAATACTTAAATCTATTTATTCCACGAAAAATTCTCATATTAAATATTACATATATCAATCTACAATTAAATTAAGAGAATATGAGTGAAAATAAAAAAATCACCAATCATAAGTCTGGTGATAATAATTATTTTGCGTGTGTCGGACAAAATGTTTCATTTGTATAGGTGTGTCGGACAAAATGTTTCATAGTAACTTTATTTTATTTCTTCATTTTGTTCTCTCATTTCTATAATCTTATTTAGTTCTTCTTCGTAGTTACTTTTTATCTTATAAACTTGTTCTCCAACATTATTAAATGATTTAATATTTTGATTATTATCTTTAATTAATTCATCAATTGTTAAATCATCTATGATTCTAGATTCAATATCAGAACCATGTTTAATTATTTCATCAAAATTGTTTTTAATGTATTCTTCATCGAATGTTAAACATATAAAACTAATATGCTTTAAGTATTCTTTATTAAAAGATTCACGCCAATTAGCTGGTATGTAGCATCCTTCTACTATTAGATTTTGTTTGTTTTCAATAACGGTCTTTATAATCTCTTTTATAATAGGCCACAAATAATCAGTTAGTTTGTCATCATCATATGGGGTTAAATTAGTATTCTCTGAACGAATTAGCCCCATTTTTAAATGATCAATCGATAAATATGGAATATTATATTTTTTTAGCATCTTTTGCGCCAATAGTGTTTTACCTACATGAGTTGGGCCAGTAATTAAATATACCATTATGGAACTCCTATATTTATAATTCATCCATCATTAAGAAATCTTCAAACTTTATATGCCTTACCATAGATGTTGAATAATCAATAGTATCATTTGTTATCAAAACTTTATCATATGAATAGTCCATTTTATTAAAGGCCTTAAATTCTCTTTCATATGCTTTATTATCGACAACACTATATGCAACCTGTATGTAGTGTGATTTTCCGTTTTTAGTTACAAAAAAATCAATTTCATTATCTTCATATCTATATACTTGAACATTATAACCTTTAAATAATAGTTCGTTATACACAATGTTTTCTAGATTATGGTCTAAATCATATCTATTATCCATTACTCTTATAGAATTAAAAGATACATCAGCATTATATACCTTATAGTAGTATGACAATTCTCTTTTTATTTTTGTTGAATACTCTTTTACAAGGTCAATACCAAACGCTTCAGAGATGTAATCTATATATTTCATAACTGTATTAATTGAACATGGTTCATTATTTGCTTTAATGTAATTTGTTATAGATTTCGCAGAAACAATCCTACTATTTGATCTAAATACAAAGTCACAAACAGCTCTAAATATATTATCTTTTTTGATGTTATACCTCAAACATATATCATTGTGAATAATTGTTTCTTCTAAATCATAGATGTAATTTTTCTTATTCTCTCCATCATATTCAATGCTTTTTGGAAAACCACCCCAAATAAGGTAGTCATTAATAGTATATGATTTTCCTAGTTCTTTTGTATATTCTAATATTTCACTATATACAAAAGGTCTAATTCTAAATGATACATATCTTCCGCTTAATTCTTTTGTGAATTCACTTGATAATAGTTTTGAATTAGAACCCGTTATAAAAAGAGAGTTGTTCTCTAAGCGTAAGGTTTTACATGCATCTGCCCAATCATTAAGATTTTGAATTTCATCAATAAATATGTAGTATTTATCTTTATTGACCTTACATTTATCAATATAATCCAATAAATCAAAAGCATTTTTAATTAAGTTATTTACTCTAGCTGATTCAAAATCTATGTATATAACATTGTTGGTTCTTTTCAAAAGTTCTTCTTTTAGTTGCACCAGAATAACTGATTTTCCACATCTTCTTATACCAGTAATAATCTTAATTAAATCTGAATCAATGAAAGGCCTAATTTGATTTAAATATCTCTCTCTAATAATCATGATTTGTGCTCCTTGCTATATATATTCTACTGAAACATTTTACTTTTGTCAATAATATTGTTCACTTAACTGAAATATTTTATGTTATAATACAAAATCTTTCATTATGTTAAAAACATCATTGATATAATTTAAGAATTAAATAAAAAATCACCAATCATAAGACTGGTGATAGTAGTTATATTGGTACACCTTCACGGACTCGAACCGTGGACCCACTGATTAAGAGTCAGTTGCTCTACCAAACTGAGCTAAAGGTGCATATTTTAGCCTTATATATTTTATGATAAAAATATTTGTTTGTCAAATAAATAATAAATCATTTTAAACTAATAAAAAATACTAGCCCGAATGAGGCTAGTATTCTTATTATAAGTTCTCTTTTATATATGATAATAGTTTTTCTTTCGCATCTCCCTTAATTACTGTACAACTATTACCATCTGATTCTTTATTAAATATTTTGTTTGCATATGCTTCACATCCTGGGTTCCCACAAGCGCCACAATTAGCGCCAGGTAGAAGATTGATTAGATTCTTTATTCTCTCATCTTCTTCTACATGGAATTTAGTAGAAACTAAGGCAATTATAAAGCCTAGAAGAAACCCTATCAAAAGCATTACTAGAGTTGGGACTAATATTTCTATCATTTTAAACCTCCAACAATATCATTGAAATTATCTTCGCTTGGTGCGTTTATATGAAGCACTATTGAATTTGTAGGAATAGGGAGTTCTTGATCAGAGTTCTTACTCTTAACGATTCCAACATATCTTGAAAAGATTATAGCTAGGATAGATGCAGTAACTAAGGCAATTGGAATACCTTTCATCGCTTTTGGAACATTTCTTTTGTCTAGTTCTTCTCTTATAGTTGAGAAGATGAACATAATGAGTAAGAAACCAAGGCCAGTTCCAAGTGCATATATAAGCATAGCTCCAAATGATAATGAATTTTGAACTGATTTAATAGCTACACCAAGGATTGCACAGTTTGTAGTGATGAGTGGTAAATAAATGCCGAGTGACTTATAAAGTGATGGAACGAACTTTTTAATGATTATTTCAATTATTTGAACTAAAGATGCGATAACTAAAATAAACACTATTGTTTTAAGATATACTAAATCGAATAGAACTAATACATAATTATAGATTAGCCATGTGACAGTTGTTGAAAGAATGATTACTGCAACTACTGCTAAGCCCATACCTACTGCACTCTTTCTAGATTTAGATACACCTAAGAATGAACAAATTCCAAGGAATTGTGAAAGTATTACATTTTCAATTAGAATTGAAGATACGAGGAGTACTAAAATATCATTTATTGTCATAATTATTACTTAGCCTCCTTTTTCATTTCTTTAGATTTTTCTTCCTTTTTATTTTTGATTGCTTGAATAATCGCAAGAATTAATCCAAGAACCATAAATGCTCCAGCACTTGTTGTAAAGAATGGGATAGGTGTTATTCCTATAAATGTGAATAAGCCATTTAAATCTAGAACTAGATTACCCCAAATAGTTATTGTTCCATTTCCTAAAAATTCTCTTATTAAAGAAATAATAATTATTGCGAAAGAATATCCAAGTCCCATAGAAATTCCATCAATCACACTATCACCTACACTATTTTTAGATGCGAATGCTTCCGCTCTTCCAAGCACTATACAGTTTACAGTGATTAGTGAGATAAATACTCCAAGTGAATTAAATAATTCTGGCAAGAATGCTTGCATAAGCATCTCAACTATAGTAACTAGTGATGCAATAATGACAATATATACTGCAATTCTTACAGGTTCTATTAGTTCTCTTAATTTCTTAGATGAGCTAATCAAAGATATAATTGTGTTACTAAGCACCATTACAAATAAGAAGGCAAGACTCATACCGAGTGCATTTTCTAGTGAAGTTGTAATAGCGAGAGCTGGACATGCCCCAAGGAGGAGTACGAATAAAGGATTTTCTTTAATAAAGCCTTTTAGGAAGTTATCTTTTTTATTCATTTTTATACCTCCTTACATATCTAAGTGTGAATAATATAAAGCAATATTGAAACACTTTCTTACCGCTTTACTAGACACACTTGAACCAGCTAATTTATCAAACTCATCTAGATTCTTTTTACCTGTCATATTGAAATCGTGGGCTTTAATATCACCTTTAGTTTCTTGGCTTGAGATGACTTTATAACCAACAATTTCATAAGATGAATTAACACATATCATCATCCTTATAGTTGATGCATATCCTGTAACATCTATTGTATAGATACAATAAATAGTAGATGCATCTTCTTTAGAAGTAACTTTTAATATAGATACTATTTCTTTTTGTTCGCTATGTTCAATTTCTACAGAATCAAAAGTATTCATATCATATTGAGGGCATACTTCTTTAATTGCTAGTTGAGCTTTTTCTTCATTTTGAATTTTAATGATTGGACCAGTGATCATATTCACAACTGACAACATAAGTCCACATATTAAGGCGAATAGACCTAGAGTGAGGCCAGTAATAAGATTCTTTTTCATATACTAAACCTCCTATAAAAATGAAATTATATTGTATAGGAATAATCCCATAAATATTACTAAGAATATAACTAAACCTGGAACTTCATTTTTATCAAGCTTACCATCAACTCTCATATGAATACAATATTTATTTATCACAAGAGAGAATATATTCATTGTGATGATTGAAGTTGCGACACCTTCTGGTAAGTTACCAACTAGTCTAAATAAGACAGTTAATACACCAAGCATCATTGCGTTCATGATTCTTCCAAGGTTTGTCTTAGGCGATGTGACTGGTTCAGTCGCCATATATACAGCACCAAACATCAAACCACCTGATAGGATATTGAATGTTGGATACCATATTCCTTGGCCTAATACTAAGCCAATAAATAATGTATTTAAGAATACTGTAGCCACATAAATTAGTGGAACTTTATAATCTATTACTTTTCTTACTGATAGATATATATAACCAATAATACAGCATAGCGCACTTGTCTCAGCTAGAGATCCTGGCACACTTCCTATAAAGAAATCCAATAGGCTTCCAAAATTAGATACTGCATTTTCATATGTGATAGTCTCTAATGTTGAAAATTGGATTAGAGGAGTTGCGCCTGCATAAGCATCTAGAGTTTGTTCATAGACATTTAGGTATGAAGATGATACTTCACTTGAGAATGCGAATGCCATAAACGCTCTTCCCACTATTGCTGGGTTAAATATGTTTTGACCAAATCCCCCAAACAACATCTTTCCTACTACTTCACCAATAGTAATAGATAATAGGAGTATCCAAAACTTAATTTGTGGTGGAGATATTAATACTATGAAAAGACCTGGGAAGATTCCATATCCAACTTTTAATTCTTCAATTAAATCTTTGAAAGATTTAATATCCTTCTTCTTCATTATATAAAGACATAAAGCTTCAAGGAGAAGTGAATAGATTGGTGATACAACTAAAGTTAGAAGTGGATATAGTGCACCAAGCACATCAGTAGTTCCTTTAATTAAAGGGAATACTACATTCTTAAATATAGAATATAGAATAACTGGTGAAAGACCAATTAACAAGTCTACCATTATTCTTGTTGTAGTGTGATTATGATCTGCTCTTCTTAAATATGGAGCACTTGAAACTAAATATTTTTCCATATCTATTTCCTCCCAAGTTTAAGAACCATATCTTTTGCTTTGCCTACTGCTTCTGTGAGTTCTATTCTCGATGGGCAAACAAATGAACATAATCCACATTGAATACATTTTGTTACACCTAATAGTTTTAATTCTTCTAAATTACCAACTTTAAGTTCTCTTCTTATTTCAAAAGGAGATAAGAAAGATGGGCAATAATCAGTACATCTTCCACAACCTAAACATTCAGGATGAATTTTACCTTTAGATTTATTGACGAGAAAGATTGCTGCACCAAGTGTATGTGTAGTCACAAAATCTTGGAAGAACATGGATTTTCCAGTCATAGGACCACCAGCAATTAAATTGATATTTGAAATATCTATTCCTTCTTTAATTCCTCCAAATAGTGGAATTAAATCATTAATTTGTGTACCTATTTTTGCGATTACATTTCCTGGTTTTACTATGGCATCACCAGTAATAGTTAAATATTTTTTAGATGGTGGAATGCCGTATTTAAGAGTTTCTGCGAAACTATAACAAGTTGATGCATTAGATACAATTACACCAGCTTCTATAGGAAGGTTTTTATAAGTTCTTCCTGAGATAGTTTCTACAGTATATCTTTCCCAACCTGCAGGATAGACATCTCTTAATAATCTGATTTCCATATTGGAATCAAGCAAAGGTTTTAACATCTCAATAACAATGTTATTGATGTCTTTATCTTTGATTGCGATTACACCATGATTACAACCCGCAGCTTTAAGAAGATATCTAAAGCCATAGATTAATTCTTGTGCATTATAGAGCACACAAGTATAATCACAAGTAATAAATGGTTCACATTCAGCTAAATTGATGATTACCATATCTACTTTTTCTTTAGTGCTGTATTTAACATATGCAGGGAAACCAGCACCACCCATTCCCACAAGGCCAGTCATCATCATCACATTGATGAGTTCTTCTCTAGTCATTTCATCTGGTTTTAAATTCAAGAATGTGTCTACTTTTTCTTCTTTAAAGTCGTTTTCAATCTCTATCATGTCAACGAGTTTATTAGAAGGATGCCACTTTTTAACTTTTCCTTTAATAGTACCACTTACTGGAGATAATATTGGGTATTTAAATCTACCTTCAACTTCCATTATGGCCTCTCCAAGCAAGACATGGTCTCCAATTTCTTTTTTAAATACTACTCCATTTGGAATAGATAAAGGAATGAAGACGCTTTTTGGTTTAAGGAACTCTTTTGGGCCTTGAGTTATAGACATTTCTTTGTAACCTTCGATATGAAGTTCTGGCAAACGTCTAGGTTTCATAAACCATTTCTCCTTTAATCATTCATTAATTCTTTACTGAGTTTAAAAATATAATCCATAAAAGACAAATATAAATCTTTATATTCAACTAAATCACTAGATAATTTATTCTTCAAATAATCTTCTCTTTTTAGGTCAGTATATCCAAGATTTAATTCATCTTTAATAACTTTTACTTCTTTAATAAGATTCATTCTTTCTATGAATAAATCTTTCATCTTTAAATCAACTTTTTCTATTTGAGATCTAACACTATCCAAACTACGCATTTTTATATTCCTCTATTATTTTTAGAGCGCACATCATACCTTGATATACAGAAGATGCAACTTGGTGAACTCCATCAATCATATCACCTATCGCATACACCCCATTAATATTTGTCATATATTTTTCATCCACTTTCACATAATCTTTTAAGTCAAGCATAACCCCAAGAGTTTGAAGAAGTGATACTTGAGTAAGTGGAAGGGCTAAGAATAGATTATCGAGTTTAGTGTCTACTCCATTTACTATTACACCTTCTAAGAAGAAATCTCCATAAAGAGTTAAAGAATCATTAAATTCTATTTCTTCTATGTCTTTCGAATAGAGACTTAATTCTTTATATATTTCTTCTTTATAAGGTGATATTCCAGAATAATATATCTTTCTATTCTTATAAAGAGGTGCGTCACAATGAGCGCATAAAGAAACACCATTCCCTAAATATTTTTTAAATTTTTCATCTAACTTCTTTGAAGAGCCAATGGCTAAAATAATTCTTTTTGTCTCATAACTAGATAGAGTTGTCTTCACTATAAATTTATCTTCATTTAAAATGGTGATAACCTCTTCTTCTTTATGAAGAATTGAATTTTTATCTAATTGTTTAATTCCAATTTCATATAAAGACTCTCCACTAGAATCTAAAAACCCATAATAATTATTTATGTGTGCGTTTTTGAGTGCTTTAGAACCATTAGATAAGACGAGGATATTTAAACCTCCTCTTTTTAAATATAATGAAGCACTTACTCCTGCAGGACCTGAACCAATTATTATGCAGTCAAACATTCACTGATGGCTCCTATTAGAGTATCTTTTTCTTGCATGCCAACGAACATTTTGACTGGTTTAGAGTCTTTAAATATGAAGAATCTTGGAATAGATGAGATTCTATATTCCATAGCTAAGTCTTCGTGTTCATTCACATCGACTTTGATAAAGTTGACTTTATCACCAAGTTCTTCTTCTATAGAATTAATTATAGGCATCATAGCCTTACATGGTCCACACCATGTAGCGTAGAAATCAACGAATGTGACTCCTTTTTCTATTAATTTTTTAAAATTTTCATCTCTTAACTCTACTACCATTTTTACCTCCATATTATTTATGATAAATTTCATTATTCATTATTTTATAAGCTCTATAGATCTGTTCTAAGAGGATTAATTTAAATAATTGATGAGGAAATGTCATCTTTGAAAAAGATAATTTATAATTTCCTCTTTCAAGTACTTTCCTAGAAAGACCTAATGAACCACCGATTACGAATGTTATGTTAGATGAATAGTTCACATTAATCCATTCTATCTTTTTAGATAACTCTATACTTGTAAGTTCTTCACCTAATCTATCTAAGCATACAACGTATTCGTTTTTGATGTGCGACAAGATTCTATCACCTTCAATATCTTTGATGATATTCTCTTGTGCTTCACTTAAATCTTTACTCGCCTCTTCATCTTTGACTTCAATAAATTCAAGTTTTGTGAATTTATTTAATCTTTTTTTGTATTCATCTATACCACATAAAAGATATGATTCTTTTATTTTTCCAACTGAGATTATTTTTATCATTTCTTTTTGTCTCCTTTTGGAAAAGCTTTTTCATATTCTTTAATTAAAGCTTCTTTTGAAACCTTAGTATAAATTTGGGTTGTGGATAAATTGGAATGACCTAAGAGTTCTTGAACCATTCTCACATCCATCCCATTATTTAAAAGATGAGTTGCGAAGGAATGTCTGAATGTATGAGGCGATATTCTAAGGTTTGAACTAGAATCTTCAATTAACCTATTTAAAATATCTCTTACACCTCTTGAAGTTAGTGATGTTCCTTTGAAGTTTAAGAATACTATATCGTTATCTAGATTATCACTCTTCTTTAAAAGATGAGGTCTAGATAGCGATAAATATTCCAAAAATAATTCTTGAGTGTCTATACTCATTGGAACTAACCTATCTTTTGAACCTTTACCATGAACACTTATCACTCTATCATTAATATTGACATCTTTGATTCTTAAAGATGTAAGTTCACTCACACGAAGCCCACTTGAATATAAGAGATTAAATATCAATTTATCTCTTTTTCCAAGTTCATTCGATGTATCTATTGAACTGAAGAACTCATCAATTTCATTTTCATAGATGAATTTTGGGAGTCTCTTTTCAACTTTTGGAAGAGTGATATCAAAAAATGGACTAAAATCAATTTCCTTCTTTTGATTTAAAAAATAATTGTACATAGTTTTTAAAGACGATATCTTCCTTTGAATAGATTTAGGAGTATAAGTATCATATAAAGATGCGAGATACCATTCAGCAACTTGACTAGATGCTTCATTAAAATAGCCGAAATCTTCTCGTTCTAAAAATGAGATATAGTGCTCTATATCATTTCTATATGCGAGAATTGTATTATCTGAATATCTTTTTTCAACTTTTAAATAATTTAGAAAATCATTTAAAAATTCACTATTCTTCTCTTTCAAGCTTGAACTCCTTTAGCTTTTCTCTTGCTCTATTGCTATAAGCTTCTTTTCTATTTGATTTCTTTATATCATCTTTTAAAGGAAGAAAAATACCATAATTAATATTCATTGGTTGAAAATTATCTTTTGGAGCATGCGATATATAGAATGCATGAATTCCAAGCGCAGTTTCTTTAGGAAAAGCGATCAAATCTTCTCCTTTTAAATATCTCGCCATATTGATAGATGCGACTATTGCGCTTCCTGTTGATTCTACATAACCTTCAACACCTGATAATTGACCACAAATAAATAGGTCACTTCTTTTTTTAGTTTGATAGTATTCATTGATGATTTCTGGCGCATTGATAAATGTGTTTCTATGCATGCTTCCATGCCTTATTATTTCCGCATTTTCAAGGCCAGGAATCATTCTTATAATTCTATCTTGACTAGAATATTTCAGTTTTGTCTGAAAACCAACTATGTTATACATAGTTTTGCTTAAATTATCCTCTCTTAATTGAACAACTGCGTAAGGTTTAAGCCCATTATAATGAAGTCCTACAGGTTTCATAGGGCCAAACCTCAAAGTATCTATACCTCTTTTCGCCATCTCTTCAAATGGCATGCATCCTTCAAAAACTTTTATTTCAAAAGGATGTTCTTCGATAGATTCAAGTTTTATAAGTTCATTATACCAATTTATGTATTCTTCTTTTGTGAAAGGACAATTGATGTACGAATTATCGCCCTTGTCCCATCTAGATTTGTAATATGCTTTATTAAAATCTATTGAATCTTTTAGGATAACAGGGGCAATAGCATCATAAAAATATAAATAAGGTAGTCCAAAAAAATCGCTTAAATCTTTACTTAAACTATCACTAGTTAAAGGACCAGTCGCAATAATTGTTGGACCATTTGGAATTTTAGTTACTTCCTCATCTACTATTTCAATCAATGGATTTTCTTTAATCTTTTTTGTGACTGCAAGTGAGAATAATTCTCTATCAACCGCAAGACTCGACCCCGCATTTACTTTAACTTCATCTGCGGTTTTAATGATTAGAGAATCCATCATTCTGAGTTCTTCTTTAAGAAGTCCTACTGCGTTATTGATATCGTTTGATCTAAATGAGTTAGAGCAGACGAGTTCTGCAAAACTATCAAGTTTATGGGCAGGGCTTTTTTTATTCTTTTTCATTTCAAAAAGGCGTACATAAACACCTCTTTTTGCAAGTTGATAGGCCGCTTCACAGCCTGATAGTCCAGCACCAATAACATTTACAGTTAATTTCATATTATAATTTTATCATATTTTATAGGAACTTATATAGAATAATGCTCAATAAAACATGATAATGTTTTCATAGATTATTTTTCCATGAATTCTATAAATTTTAAAATGTATTCATCTGAAATAATAGATGTTCCAATAAATTCGTGTTTTTCTTGATCTATGTCTCTATGAAAGTCCGATCCACCAGTTATTAAAAGATTATGCTTTAAAGCATATTTTAATACTTTCTTGTATTTTTTAACTGGTGATGGAGAGTAGAATACTTCTACTCCATCAAAGGAAAGATTCATGAGATCTAAAAATTGATTCTTCTTGTACAAATAAGGATGAGCAAGTATTGCGTATCCCCCTGTTTTATGAATTAAATCTATTCCATCTTCAGTCTTAAAGAGAGTTGATGGGATATAACCTGGGCAATCATCCCCAATGTATTTTTCAAATATTTCACGAATTGGAAGCCCTGTTTTTAAGGCAATTTCATCCGCCAGATGTGGACGAGATAGAGTGTTTTTATGTTTATTAATGATATTATCAAAATTTAAACCAAGACCGTATAATTTATTCATATTATCGGTCATCTTTTTCATTCTTTCATATCTTGATTTTTGCATATCAGAAAGATAGTCAAACATATCTTTTCCTATGCTTTCATATGATTTATAAAATGCAAGAATATGTATAGGCTCGTTATTCCTATAAGTAGTAAGTTCACAACACGGATATGATTTTATGCCTTCCTTTTTCAATTCTTGGATGAATTCTTTAGATCCACCAAAAGAATCGTGATCCGTAAGAATAGCTAATGATAAATCTTTTTCTTTTATTCTATTAACTAATTCTTTCACATCTAATTCTCCATCTGAAAAGATGGAATGCATATGCATATCAGCTTTCATAACTCCTAAAATAAAAAACTAAACAATACGCCTGCAAGGGCATAATAAATTGCCACCCCACACATATCTGATAAAGTTGTAATAAGTGGACCAGATGCGACTGCAGGGTCTATATGAATCTTTTTAAAAAATAGTGGTATTAGTAGTCCACATAGGGAAGTAAATGGTATGGCAACAAGTAGGGAAAAACCTACTACTGACGACGCCAAGAGTTGGTGTTCTATAGTGCCGCCTTCTATTACAAAATTGTTTGTGAGTCTTAAGAAAAAGAGGGAAATTAAAAAACCTGCGATACCAACTAATAGACCGTCTAGTAGGCCGGTCAATAATTCCTTTAAGAAATACTTAAAGAAAGTGTTACGCTGAATTCTATCCTCTGTAATAGATCTGATTGTTAAGGCTAATGCTTGAGTACCAGCATTACCACTTGAATCAAGAATCCAAGATTGGAATAGAACTAGCGCAGGAATCAATCCATATATCGCACTAAATCCGCTTAGGACTGTAGATGTTAGAATATCTAACACGAGAAGCATTGCGAGCCATGGAACCCTTCTTTTAACCGCTTGTAGCAATGTATCATCTTGTGTGGCATCTTCACTAACTGCGGCAAACTTAACGTAGTCTTCTGACATTTCTTCGCCGACAGTTTCGATGATATCTTGTGCTGTGATAACGCCTAAGATTGTATCATTCTCTGCGAGTACTGGAATGATATCTAGGTCAATATCCTTTATTTCGTTGATGACATCTTCAACTTTTTCATGAGCGTATAAAGTAGGATAATTAGTTTTAGTGATATCTAGTAGGTTATCACTTTCTCTCGCAATGATTAAGTCCTTTAGTACTATAGTACCATAATATTCTCCATTTTCATCAACAACAAATATATTTTGTATATTATCGTTCTCTGGAGCTTCTCTCACAAGAGTCCTCATGGCCTCTTTGATTGTGGAGTTCTTTTTCACGATTATATAGTTTGTGGTAATCTTAGAACCTATCTCATCTTCATCGAAATTTTGAATGAGTTCGATATCTTTTCTCGACTCACTTTCCATCTCTTCTAAGATGTCTTGTCTTACATCTTCATCAATCTCTTCTAAGACATCTACCGCATCATCCGCATCCATTGTCTCAAGAAGATCTGCGGCTTCAGATGGATCTAGTTCTTCGATGTATTCTTCTGGGCTTTCAGTGAAAGTTAACAGTTCACCTAATTCCTCAATAGATAGTTTCTTAAAGAATTCACTTCTTTCATCTTCCGTTAAATAAGGGAGCGCATCAGCTATATCGGATTCGTGATATTGTTTCAATTCTTTTTCAAGTTCTTCTTTAGTGATGCTTGAGTCTCTAATTATTCTCAAGATTTCATTGATGATATTGATATCCATAATAATTACCTCCTTATTTTAAATAAAAAAACTTCCAATACGGAAGGCATCAAACGTTCAAGCTTTAACTTAAGAAAAGCGATGAAGTTACATTATTCTAAACCTTGAATCGATTTAGACTTCTCAGACCAACGAACAATGTCTCCATTGTTTTGCGGCAATAACCCGTATCTTTTCTTCGTCTCACCTACCGTAAAACTATTATATAACCTTAATTATAAATAATCAATAAATTGATTAAGACTATTTTTAAAAAATTTACAAATACATCAATTATTGATATACTTTATTTTAGATAGTTCGAGTTCCCTACCAGAATTGAACTGATATCACCGCTTCCGGAGAGCGACGTTTTATCCTTTAAACTAAGGGAACTATTTTACTAAATTATTATACAATAAAATATCTAAGGGTGACAATATGTATAAAGTATACCTAAAAAAGAATGAAGAAAAAAGAATATTAGATGGTGAATCTTTAGTTTACGCAAATGAAGTCTTAAGAATTGAAGGTAAAGATAAGAACGGTTCTCTTTCATCCCTTTATTCATATGACAATAAATTCATAGGTAGAGGTTACATCAATCATCTATCTAAAGTGATTTTAAGAGTTCTAATTAGAGACGATGAAACTATAGATGACCTAGACTTCTTTATAGATAGAATTAATAAAGCTAATAATTATAGAATTAATTTAGGATATGAAAATTCATATAGAGTTGTTTTTAGTGAAGTTGACCTTCTTCCTGGATTAATAGTTGATAAATATGGAGATTATTTATCAATAGAAATCTCAAGTCTTGGAATGGAACTTAAGAAAAATCTAATAGTAGATGCTTTAGTAAGCATCTTTAACCCAGTTGGAATATATGAAAAATCTGAGATGAATTTGAGAATTAAAGAAGGACTCAAAGATGAAAGTGGAGTAATTTATGGCACTATTCCAAATGAAGTTATTATAGAAGAAAATGGCTTAAAGATAAGTGTAGATATCATTAATGGACAAAAGACAGGTTATTTTTTAGATCAAAAAGAAAATAGATTTTCAATTAGAAATTATACAAAAGATAAGGTTGTATTAGATTGTTTCTCTAATACTGGTGGTTTCTCTTTGAATGCATCAGTAAACGCAAAAAAAGTTATCGCAATAGATATAAGCGAAAAAGCGATAGAGAACGTTAATAGAAACAAAGAATTAAATAATAAAGATAATATAGAATGTATTATAGGCGATGTATTTGAAGAACTAAGAAAATATAAAAATAATAAAACTAAATTTGATGTAATAATTCTAGATCCTCCAGCTTTTACTAAATCTCTAAGTGAAGTTAAAGATGCCTTAAGAGGTTATAAAGATATAAATGCTTTAGCGATGAAATTATTAAATGAAAATGGATATTTGATAACTTCAAGCTGTTCACATTATATAACTATAGATATGTTTTTAAAGATGTTAATAGAATCATCAAAAATCGCAAAAAGAAGAGTAAAGATAGTAGAGATTAAAACTCAAAGTAAAGACCATCCATCACTTCTTCAATCAAATGATAATTTATATCTTAAATTCTTTGTACTACAGGTTGAATAAAAAAATATGGACGTTTATATAGTATTTTGTTAGAAAATATTAAAAATACAAGAAAAGGTGTCACAAATTAAAAAAAATGTTGAATTTGTGACACCTTTTTGTTATAATGGACTTGTAATATATAGTGAAGGAGGAATTTTGAATTATGGAAATCATAAGGGAAAGATATTTATCAGAAATAAGAAGATTCTATGATTCAAATTTAATTAAAGTTTTAACAGGAGTAAGAAGATCTGGTAAATCAATAATACTTAAGCAAATTGAACATGAATTGTTGTTCAAAAACTTAATATATTATGATCATATTATTTCAATCAATTTTGAAGATATAAAATATGATAAATTGAAAACATATGAAAAAGTAAACGCATATATTCTTAAAAAAATAGAAGATAAACAAAAATATTATATTCTTTTAGATGAAATTCAGCATGTAAGACAATTTGAGAAACTATTATCTTCTTTAAAAGCAACTCAAAATGTATCTATTTTTGTTACTGGTTCTAATTCTAAACTTTTATCTGGAAGGCTAGCATCTTTACTTGTTGGTAGATGTAAAGAATTTAAAATAATGCCTTTTACATATTCTGAATATTTAGAATATTTTGAAAAAAATAGTATTGAAAAACATAATAAATCACTAAATGATTATATTAAATTTGGAGGTATGCCTCAAAGATTAGAATATACTGAAGAAAAAGACATTATCTCTTATTTAAAATCAATATATGATGGAATAGTGAATAAAGATATTTGCAATTCTAAATCTCAGATAAATAAAGATACATTTAATATAATTGCAAAATATATTATTAGTAATTCTTCTAAAGAATTTTCTGCTCAGAATGTTGTAGATTATTTTAATAAAACAAACAATGCGAATTTAGATAGAAAAGTTGTATATAGATATTTAGAAAAATTAGAAGAAGCCTGCTTAATATCTAGAGTTCATCGATATGATATTGCTTCTAAAAGAAATTTAAAATCAATTGAAAAACAATATGCGATTGATTCTGGTTTTATACTTGCATGTTCCGAAACAAATAATGTTATATTATCTCACTTATTAGAAAATATTATTTACAATGATTTGATTTTCAAAGGGTATGATGTTAAAATTGGCAAGACTTATAAAGGCGAAATTGATTTTGTTGCTATAAAGAACTCAAAAAAATGTTTTATTCAAGTGGCATATTTACTTTCGGATGAAGATGTAATTAGAAGAGAATTTTCTTCATTTTATTCTATAAAAGATTCTTCACCAAAATATGTTTTATCACTTGATGAATTTGATATGTCACAAAATGGTATAATACATATTAATATAGAAGATTTTTTGCTTAATAAAAAAGAACTATTTTTGTCATAACATTTTACAAATTAATATATTATTTCATTTAGTGATAGTATTTTATGTATTTTTGATAATAAAACCGCTTTGCAGATAATATGTAAAGCGGTTTTTTATTTTCATATCGTTCATATGTTGTGTGCACATTGTCCATATTTTTATTTAAAAATTATTTTTACTATATTCATACAATGCAATAGATAATGCATTGGTTATATTTAGTGAATCTATGTTCTTTGAATGTTTAATATAGATAGAATTATCATCTAAATATTCGCTTGAAAGTCCAGTAGCTTCATTCCCAAATGCGAGAGTTAAAGGATTCGCTTTAAATTCTACATCCCTTAAATCACATTTCCCATCTAACATAAATGAATAAATAGTATGATTGTTATATTTCTTCTTATAGTCGGTTAAGGTATCAAAGAATTCTATATTGACACTAAATATTGAGCCCATAGATGCCCTTATTACTTTAGGGTCAAAATAATCCAAGCCTGGTTTAATTATCGCAATATTTTTGATGTTGAAGCCAAGAGCGCTTCTAATCATAGTTCCTAAATTTCCCATATTTGATGGGTTATCAAATAAGATGTGGTCGCTATCACTTAGATTAGATTTATATTTTTTAAATACACCTATTATGAAACAATTCCCTTTATCTGATAATTTAGAAACTAATTTATCACTATATCTTATTTTATCTTTTGGAAGAAGGCTCTTAATGGTATCTAATACTTCTTTGTTGTCAAAAGATGAATGAATTATGACTTCCACCACATCATCTAATCTATTTTTAAGTAATTCAATAGTTGGAAATGCACCTAAAGAATATGAATATTCATATTCTTTTTTATAAACTTTTAATTCCATAATTTACCTCCTTCAAGTAGATTTTTTAACTCTTCAAGCATTATGCTTTCTCTTCTTGATACGAGTCTGCCTATTTTTCCTTTTGCGCTTTTTAAATTATTAATTGCGCTTTCTATATCATAAAAATCATTACTAATTATTACATTTTTTTCATATTCATCTTTTGAAGATATGGAGTGCGATTCTATTCTTGCGTAATAATAATGAGAAATGTTTTTCATATATAAAACATTATAATAATCTCTTACTTCACCAAGATATCTTATATCTTTAATTATATAACCAGTTTCTTCTTTGATTTCTCTTCTTAAGCAATCAATTAAATCTTCGTTCTCTTTTTTCCCTCCACCAGGTGATTCAAAATAAGGATATTCATCTAATGAATCTTCTCTTCTGATTAAATTTAAGAGAACTTCATTTTTATCATTTAGAATGAACCCTCTTGCGGATATTCTAGTTCTATTTATTCCTTTATATTCGAATTCATTATCTTTAAGTTTAATAATCATAATTAGAATTTAATAATTGTGTCGACTAAGCTTTCTGCGAATCCTTTTTCATGGGATACTATGATGACTGAACCATCAAAATCCATTATAGCTTCATGAAGGACTTCTTTTGTTAGTTGATCTAGGTGATTTGTAGGTTCATCTAGTATTAATAAATTTGATTTCTTTAAAGTCATTAAAGACAGTCTTACTCTAGATACCTCTCCCCCAGATAATTCTTTAAGTGGCTTAATTCTCAAATCTCCTCTTATCCCAAGAGGCGCTAAAGTTTTGAGGACATCCTCAAGACTCATTAAAGGATAAAAACTCCTAATGTATTCTACTGCGTTTAAATTTAAATTGATATCTTCTTCTTGAGAAAAATAATTTATATCTACACTTGGATTAAATGAAAATGAACCTGAAATAGGTTTGATTTCGCCTAATATAGTTTTGATTAGAGTGGTTTTACCTATTCCATTCTTCCCAATTATTTCAACTCTTTCATTTCTTTTGATTGTGTAATTGATTTTTGGAAGAAGAGCAATACCATTATATCCAACTTCTAAATCTTTGAGTTTTAATACTTCATCACCTAAATTTCTTGAGAAAGGAAAATTGATTCTAACTCTGTATTCATCTTTAGGTTTTTCAATTCTTTCAAGTTTCTCAAGCATTTTACGTCTTGATTTAGCTTGTCTTGTGGTAGAGGCTCTCACAATATTTTTTTCTATAAACATTTCAGTTTTTTTGATGAAAGACTGTTGGCGGATATATGCTTCTTTTTGTTTCTCAAGTCTTACGTCTTTTTCTTTTAAATAGAAATTATAGTCTCCTTTATATCTTTCAACTTTAGAATTCTCAAGGCTCAATACCACTTTCGCTATTCCTTTTAAGAATTCTTTATCATGAGAAATTACTAGGAATGCCCCAGAAAAATTACTCAAATAATTAGTTAGCCAAGCTACGTGTTCTTTATCTAGAAAGTTTGTAGGCTCATCCATTAATATACAATCAGGCTTTTCAAGTAATAATTTAGATAAATATACTTTAGCTTTTTCTCCACCTGACAAGTTGGATAGAGTTCTATTTAAATCTATATTATTTAAGCCAAGACCTACTATCACATTATTAATTTCAGTTTCAATATTATAAAAATCATGAAGTTCTAAATATTCTCTTATCGATTCCGCTCTTTCAAGAAGAGTGGTTTGAAGATCATCGCTATAATTCATAAGAGTGTTATAGATTTCATTCATCTTTTCTTCTCTTTCAAATAGATCACTATATACACCATATAAATATTCTTTTATTTTCATATCTTTTTTTACTTCGAGTTGTTGATCGAGATATGAATAATTTACTCCATTTAACCAGCTAATAGTGCCACTATCAGGGGTGAGTTTTCCTACAATTAACTTCATAAGAGTTGATTTGCCAACTCCATTTGGTCCAACTAGAGTTGCATGTTCGCCACTATATATATCAAAAGAAACTGAATTATACAGCTCCTCATTTTGATATCCAAATTTAAGGTTTCTTACCTCTAATATAGCCATTTATCTGTCCATTAAATATTTAAATAATATGATCTTCTTCTCTTGTGTTCTCTTTCATCGAAATATTTCCAGAAAGATTTTATTTTTACATTATCTTCAAGATTTAAATTAGTTTCCATATATTCGATGTTGTTTAGGGTAAACGCATCCATTAAGAATTTTAAGATTGGCGCAACTACACCCTTATTCATATATAGAGGGTCTACTGCGGCTAAGCCTAAATCTAATCCTTTTGGATTCTTTAATACTTTAGTTAATTTTATGATTGTGGATAATTTCAATTTACCATCAGTCTTAATTAATGCTTCAGAAATCGCAGGGAAACAAAGCCCAAATGCTAACGCTCTATCGCTTGAATCTAAAACAATTATTAAATATTTTGGGTCTAAGAGAAGTTTGAAATTATCAATAATTTCTTTCTTCATCTTATCATTAAATGGGACAACTCCATATAATTCTTTATATGCTTCTTCAAGCACTCTAAAGAATTCTGGAGCTAGTCTGTTGATATACTTCTTTTTAGATTCATGTGGTTTTCTATATGCGATATGAAGATTGTATTTCTTCATAACTAAAGAAGATAATTTGTTTATCTTTTCTCTGTATTTCTCATTATATGTGAGTCTTGATTCAGTCCAATCAACTTCTTTTTTAAAGCCATAATCTTCAATCAATTTTTGATAATATGGAAAGTTGTATTGTTCTTCGAAAGTTGAAACTTCATCAAAACCATGAATCAATAGTCCTTCTCTTTCAAGGTCACTATAACCTAGTGGACCACAAATTTTATTCATACCTTTATTTTTAGCCCAAAGAGTTAATTTATCGAATAAAGCTTTTGCGACTTGAGTGTCATCAATTGAATCAAATCTTGTGAATCTCACTCTTTTTTCATTATGTATTTCATTATATTTCTTTTGAATTATTCCTTGAATACGACCTGATGGGACTCCATCTTTATAAGCTAAATAAAATATTGACACACAAGTATCACTATAACTATTTCTCTTTTTAAATATTTTCTTCTCATCCATATATAGTGGTGGGACAAAATAAGGATTATCTTTGTAAAGCTTTAATGGAAAATTCAAAAAGATTCTTTTATCTTTTTTTGTTTTAACTTCTTTTATAGTAATCATTTTAATCCCTCAAATATCAAGTTCTAAGAGTTCTTGAGGAGATTCCTCAACTTTTTTAATCCCTTTCATATGCTTTAAGGAGTTCTGTATACTTCTTGATTTATTGTAATCAACATATAAAACTGCATAACCTAGTTTTTTGTTCAAATATTGAACGCTTGCGCCTAGGCTTTCAAACGCTTGTATCATGCTTGAACGATAATTAAAATAAACTAGTAGTTCTATTCTTTTTATCACATTCCACCTCACGAATTATCTTTTTAACTTCTTCGCTAAAAAGAGTATTATTAATAATATTTTCTATTCTTTCAACTTCATTATTGAATATATTTAATCTTCTAATATATTCTTTGTATAGACTATGTCTATATAGTTTAGATTTAATATTTGAAAGATTAGATAAATCATCTTTTGTTTTATATTTTAGGTTTTTTAAATAATCAAAATCTTTAATTAAAGATTTTGTCTCATCATTTTTTATAAGATTTAAATAGGATTTTTTTAGTTCTATATATTCTTCTGATTCTTTTATTAAATCGATTTGAATATATACTTCATCCATTATATCTTGACTGATAATCAAAGCCCAAACTCCCTCAACGTTTTATAAATATCTATTCCAGATAACTTTAAGAATTCATTTGTGATTCTTTTTTCTTCCATCTTAGAATTGATTACTTTTTTATATTTTAAATATTTATCTTTTAGAGTCTTATAATCATAATGTTTATGACTTTCTTCAAGGTATGACAAAAAATCTATCATAACTAAGATTTCTTGAGTATTATAAGTTTCATAATCTAATGGGTAATTATAATCCATTATATCTTTTTGACTCCTATTAATAGATCATATGGTGTAATCTTCCATTCTTTAGAATAACCATTTATATCAGTATAGGTGATACTATCCGCTAAAGTCTGAGATTTGATTTTATCTTCATATTTTCTTATGATATCTAGAAGTTCAAGGCTTCCATTAAATGATAATTCTATATGGTCTACTACTTCGAATCCAGCTTCTTTTCTTTGAGTTTGTATCTTTGATACAACTTCTCTTAGATATCCTTCATCGATCAATTCTTTTGTAAGAACGGTATCGAGTACTACTGTGATTTTACCATTAGAATCGCTTGCGAAAGATGAAGCTTCTTTAGTTTCAATTATTAAATCTTCTTCAACTAAATCAAAACCTGAAACATTGATTCTACCATTTTTCTTTAATTCATTATATATCTCTTCTTGATCAAGTTGAGCTAACTTATCTTTAACAATTCCGACATTTTTAGATAATTTTTGACCTACAACTTTGAAATTGAGTTTAAGGTTATGTTTGATGAATTCATCACTTGAAGATGTATATACTATTTCTTTAACATTCAATTCTTCTTCTATAATAGATGCATAATAATCATTTAGTGATTTTCCACCTATTACATACATCTTTTTTAGAGGTTGACGATTCTTAATAGTCTTAATAGATCTAATAGCCCTTCCAAGTGAAACTATATCTAATACTTCATCCATTTCAGTCTCAAGCACCTTATCTATTTTAGATTCATCCGCTTTAGGATATGAAGTTAAATGAACACTTATAGGTGCATCTTTATCTAATGAACAAATCAAGTTTCTATAAATTTCATCAGCGATAAATGGAGTAAATGGAGCCACTAATTTAGAAAGAGTAGTTAGAGTTTCGTGGAGAACTAAATAAGCATCTATCTTATCTTTTTCCATACCTTTAGCCCAGAAACGTTCTCTACTTCTTCTAACATACCAGTTAGATAATTCATCAGTAAAATCTTGAATTAATCTCGCAGGTTCACTAACTGAATAATTATCTAAGAGTTCATCTACCGTTTTAACTAGTGAATTGAGCTTTGATAATAACCACTTATCCATATTCGATAAAGTATTATAATCATATGAATATTTGCGATAATCAAAATCATCAATATTAGCGTAAAGAACGAAGAATGAATAAGTATTATAAAGAGTATTTAAATACTTCTTTTGACCTTCCATAATAGCGTCAAATGACATATTTTTAGAAATCCATGGTTGACTTGTCTCATAGAAGAACCATCTAGTCGCATCTGCGCCAAACTTATTTAATACTTCCATAGGTTCTATTCCATTACCTTTAGATTTACTCATCTTTTGGCCATTTTCATCGAGTACTAGTCCTAAAACTATACAGTTTAAGAAAGCTGGTTTATCAAATAGAAGGGTAGAAATAGATGATAAAGTGTAGAACCAGCCTCTTGTCTGATCTACTGCCTCACTTATGAAATCCGCAGGGAAGTTTTCTTCGAATATTTCTTTGTTTTCGAATGGATAATGCCACTGAGCGAATGGCATAGAACCAGAATCAAACCAACAATCTATTACATCTTCAACTCTTCTAAATGTTCCACCATTTACTTTATCTTCAAAAGTAACCTCATCAATATAAGGCCTATGAAGTTCAATATCTTTACTACAATTAGATAAGCTTACTAGTTCATCAATTGAGCCAATACATTTCATCTCTTGTGTCTTATCATTAATCCAGATTGGAAGTGGAGTGCCCCAATATCTGTTTCTTGAGAGTCCCCAGTCTTGAATATTCTCAAGCCAGTTTCCGAATCTGCCTGTACCTATACTTTCAGGAATCCAATTGATTAAAGAATTATTGTGAAGCATATTTTCTTTAATCTTAGTCATCTCAATGAACCATGAATCTGTCGCATAATAAAGTAGTGGAGTATGACATCTCCAACAGAATGGATATGAGTGTTCAAAATTTAGTATCTTAAAGAGTAATCCTCTTTCTCTTAAATCCCTCATAATAAGTTCGTCTGCGTCTTTACAGAATGTTTTAGGCCATAAAGTCTCATCAGTCATCTCACCTTTAGAATTTACAAATTGTAAGAATGGAAGAGAATATTTTCTTCCGACACTATAGTCATCTTGACCGAATGCTGGAGCTATATGAACTATTCCTGTACCTTCTGTAAGAGTTACATAATCTGCGCAAACGACATAATATGCTTTATCATAAACATTTGAAAAATCATATAAAGGTTCATATTTTTTATATTCTAAATCTTTACCAAGACAAGTGAAAACTACACTAACTTCTCTATCTTTAAAGATAGTGCTTACTAATTCTTTTGCGAGGATATATGAAGTTGAATCTACAACCACTTTTTGGTATTCTTCTTTTGGATTAACGCATAGCGCAACATTTGATGGTAAAGTCCATGGAGTAGTTGTCCACGCTAAGAAGAATGCATCTTCATCTCTTAATTTGAATTTCGCAATACAAGATTTTTCTTTAACATCTTTATATCCTTGTGCAACTTCATGAGATGCGAGTGGAGTACCACATCTTGGGCAATATGGGACAATCTTATGTCCTTTATAGAGTAGTCCTCTATCATAAATCTTTTTTATTGCCCACCATTCAGATTCAATGTAGTCGTTATGGAATGTTACATATGGGTTATCCATATCAGCCCAGAATCCTACTTTTCTTGAGAATTCTTCCCACATTCCTTCATATTTAAATACACTCTCTTTACATTTTTCAATGAAAGGAGCGATTCCATAAGATTCAATCTGTTCTTTACCACTAAAACCTAATAATTTTTCAACTTCAAGTTCTACAGGAAGACCATGTGTATCCCAACCAGCTTTTCTTAAGACTTTATATCCTTTCATTGTCTTATATCTTGGGAATAAGTCTTTAATCGCTCTTGTGATTACGTGACCAACATGTGGTTGACCATTCGCAGTTGGAGGACCATCAAAAAAGGTATAGACAGGTGCGCCTTCCCTAATCTTAATAGATTCATTAAAAATATCGTTTTCTTCCCAGAATTTCGAAATTAATTCTTCTCTTTCTGTCACCTTTAGCGATGAATCAATTTTTTTATACATAATAATCCTCCAATTTATAACCTTTCTTAACAAAAATGTCTCCACCTTAAACAAGATGAAGACAAAGTTCACTACCACTCATTTAAGCATACAGTTATATGCCCTAGATATAACGGTCTAGTACCGGAATTAAATTACTATCATTTCATCTAATCAACTCAGAAGTGATTCCTTACAAATATTCAGTATATGGCTTTTCACCTATCGCCACTCTCTTTAATACCTTTTTTAAATAAGCGCTCTTCGTCTTAGTTTTTACCTTTAATATAATACTATAAATTTTAAAACTAATCAAGTTTTAAAAATTAAAACTTAAAAATCGAAAACATAAAGCATAGATAGTGGAATCAAAATATATGATAAAGATTCAACTAAATCCATCAAATTATAATATTTATTTAATTCATCATTTTTATAATTAATGGAAATGTATTTGAACATATATTTAAATGCGATTATAGATACTGAAATGAATAAAATAATCGCACTTCTTCTTTCTGAATTAATGATTGTAAATATAGATGCATTAAATATTAATCCAAGAAGAATAGAAGATAAAACTAACAAAACTATATATACGCCTATCTTATTATCTTTTATTTGAACCTTAAATACATAAAGCATCAAATATAAAATAATCGCAAAAATAGTAGAAAATATGAAGAATACTAGATTTAGCCCAAAATAGAATAATGATGCGATTAAAAAGATTATTATTCTAAAGAAATGATAAATATCATCAATCATCAATTTATGATTTAAATAATATTTAATTTTAAAATCACTTATTATATCCATAATGAGTTTAATAAACACTAAAAATAAGATAAAAGATAGATATAGGATAATATTTAATTCAAATCCAGAATAAACTAACACAAATGAAGATATTCCAAACGAAAAAGATAGTGCTGAACTAATAGTATTTGAATATGGAATATCTTTTTTTAGGAAATGAAATATTAATCTAACTGATAAAAATAAGATATTAACTGATAATAAAATGATGGATATAATAGGCATTTTACTTTCCCCTTATCATTATTTTACTATAAAATATGATAAAAGAATTAATGTTCTTGTTTCTTCTTTTTTTTGTTATCCATAAATAATAAATATATGATTAATCCACCAATGATAATTGTGATGATAGAGAGGGCTATATTAAAACCTAGTTTTTCATTATTTGTTACTTCTATATTTGGCACTGTAAAAACAATTCTTTCATATACTTCACCATCAATCATAAGATCTAGTGTATAATTTCCAGGATCCCTCACCACATATCCATTTGAGATAATAGTGTTATTTAATTTAGCTTCACCACAAAAAGAAATTATTGAACCAGCTTCTACTACTCCCCCGTTTTCAATTTGGGATAAAAGATATGGGCTTATAAGGATAGTCTCAGTTAATATGTAACCATCCACTCCATCAACTTCAATGATATATTTACCTGGTTTAGAGATTATACCTGATAAATATTTAATTTCAGAATTAATTTTAACTATCCCACCACTAACTCTAAACTCGACATAATCTTTATAGAAATTTCCACTCTTTTCACCAATTATAGTTATTACTGGTTGAATTATAATTCTTTTTTCTTCATGTATCCCATCAGATAAAATATATTCACCAGGAGTTGAAAATACTTCTCCTATATCATAATATTCACCATCAACCATACACCTAGTGTAGAGCTCAAAACATCCGTATTTTGTCTCAGAGGCCTTATAATCTTCAACGATATTTAATTCATCATCAAAATATGTATGATTATTATAAGAATCCTTTAAATCTATATAATTATAGCAGCCAGATAAGGAACACTCATGTGTGCCACAAGGTATACTCGTTTTATATTCTAATAATTCATTAAAATATGATAATCTATAATATCCTTCATATATACCAAGCCTTCCATATATACCTGAATAAAATTCAGTTAAGATGATATTATCGGTTTTATATTCCATCATTGATAAATAATGAGCCATTCCGCTATTTTCATTATCACTAAAATAATAAATTAACCCATCTAAATTCTTCTCAAATCTCACAATATATGGGATTGTGGTAGAAAAGGATGTATCATTTTTATCATAAACTGAACCATAAAAATAGTAATAAGATGTTGATTCAAAAAAATATAGAAATGATATTTTAGAATCATTAAAATCTATATCGATAGCTTTCTTACTATTTAGTTCAACTCTATATTTATATTCACCCACTTTTTTAAGAAAAGAAACTATATCTCCATTTGTAGTTTCAAATGAATAAAGTTCACCACTTGCATTTTTAAATACTTGATAATCATCTCCAAATACTACTTTTAATTCAATTGAAAACATAAAATAAATCAATAATAAAATAATTATCTTTTTCATAAAAACCCTCCTATTAAATAATACTCAAGGAGGGTAAATATATTTTAAAAAATAAAGGAGAGATTTTTATCTCTCCTTATATATCATTCAGTAATAAGTTTTAGTGTATCTCTTGCGATAACTAATTCTTCATTAGTTGGGATTGCCCAGAGGTCTACTTTACTATCCTTTGATGAGATTCTATGAGCGAATCCTCTCTTAGCATTCTCTATATCATCAATTTTAGCGCCAATGACACCTAATCTATCAACTACTCTTTTTCTCATTTCACTTGAATTTTCACCAATTCCTGCGGTGAAGATTATAGCGTCAACTCTTCCTAGTAAGAAATAATACGAACCTATATAATCAACGATTCTTTTATCTTGTATTTCAAGAGCGAGTCTTGAAAGCTTATCTCCTTCGTGATATTTCTCTTCTAGGTCTCTCGCATCATTTGAGTAGCATGATACACCTAAATAACCTGAAATCTTATTTAATTCATTTACTACAGTTTTTGCGTCTTTTCCTTCTTTTTCACAGATATATGAAACTACAGTAGGATCGATGTTTCCACTTCTTGTACCCATTGGTATACCTTCAAGTGGAGTAAGCCCCATTGATGTATCCACGCATTTTCCACCATCGATTGCGGTAATTGATGCACCATTTCCAATATGGCATGTGATGAGTTTTAAATCTTCAATATTTTTACCTGTTAGTCTTGCATATTCATTTGCGACATATTGATGGCTTGTCCCATGTGCACCATATTTTCTAATTCCATATTCTTTGTACCATCTATATGGAACTGCGTACATGAAACATTCTTCTTTCATTGTTTGATGGAATGCAGTATCAAATACTACTGTTTGTTTGATGTTTGGTAGGTGCGCTTCAAATGCATTAATACCTATTAAATGTGGTCTATTATGAAGTGGAGCTAAGTCTATCAATTCTTCTATCTTTTTCTTAACGTCTTCATCTACTAGACAAGATTTATCAAAATATTTACCGCCTTGGACAATTCTATGTCCAACACCTTTTATCTCATCTAAAGAATTAATAATTTTTTTATCTATTAAATCTTTAAGAAGCGTTTCTACAGCTACACTATGATCTTTAAGTTGAAGTTCAGTTTCTTCTTTTAGTCCATTCGCTTTGATTTTGTATAAGCCCATCTCTTTAAAGCCTATTCTTTCAAATTGGCCTTCAGTGATTACTTTTTCTTCTGGCATTTCAAATAATTTAAACTTTAAGCTAGAAGAACCACAATTAATTGACATAATTTTCATATTATTCATCTCCTAAGTACTCATTCAAGTAATCTCTAACACTATCCATTACTTGAACATTTTTATCTATTTCTTTCACACTTGGCATAGAAGCGTGGAAAAATTCTTTATTTGTTTTATCGGTTTTTTCAAGAATTACTATAGATGATTTAATTAATCCATCAAGTAAATCTATAGGGTATTCTATTAAACCTACAAATACTAACCCTTTATCTAATATTAAATCGCTGAACACTCTACTTCTTACAAAATCTGTGGGAAGAGTTACAACGAAAAATGCGGAATCATTTAAATATTCAGTGTAGTCTTCGAAGAAGACTAGGATATCTTCTGTGTTTCTCAAGAATGGATCAGATATGATTAAATCCGCTCTAAAAGAAAGATTAGGAAGAGAAGTTGAAATATCATAATCTCCTCCACCAAGACTCCTAAACAAAGATGCGACTTTTAAAAACTTATCATTCTCTACTGTAACATATAATTCTTCTTTTGGATTATTTTTTGCGCTTAATGAGAGCGCTAAATTACCATTATTACCGTTTGCGTTTAGAATAATAGGTTTAGTATATGCGCTTTTTGAGATTATTATACTCTTAATTAAAGATAAATATAAAAGAGGTAACTCAAGGGTTACATCTACTATATATTTATCTAAATGTTTGAGCGAATACAAATAAGCTTCACTTAAAGCTCTTCTTATCTCGAATTTAGAGTAACTCAAATCTTTAAATTTAGTATAGTAGTTAAGGATAATTTGATTTTCCTCTTCTTTTATATTTGATATCTTTGGAAGTTCTTCTAAAGCAAGAATAGACATTGAAAGAGTAAAAGAATCTTCAAGTTTAATCATAAATATAGAAGATATCTCTTCCATGAAATCAATAAAAAGACTAATGATTTCTTTTTTATTAGACATATTATTATAAGTGTTTTGCAAGAAAATCTAAAACTAGTCTTTGATATTCTTCTTTATACATGAAAAGACTTCTTGCGTGTGGTGCTCCTTTAAAAATTTTGATTTCTTTTTCTGATGTACAAGCTTTATAATTCTCTTCTCCCATATAAAGAGGAACTAGTTTATCTTGATCACTATGGATAAATAGAATTGGCACCTTTGAACCTTTAAGCGATATTCTTGCATCATTATCTTTAAATGAGAATTTAGATATCGCTTTTGAAAATACATTAGAAAATAGTAGGAAGAATTCAGGTAGATGATATCTCTTATATATCATATATTTTAACATCTCATATGAGGATGTATAACCACAATCATCAATAATACACTTAACTTCAGATGGAACTTTATCTGAAACATTGAGCACAGTAGCTCCACCCATAGATATACCAAATAATGCGATTTCTATTTCTCCATCTAACCTATCGATTAAGTAATTGATCCACTGAAGTAAATCTTTTGAATCAAGAGTTCCATAAGTTGTGTATTTTCCTTCGCTCTTTCCATAACTTCTAAGATCGATAAATAAAATATTATAATTGAAATCAACTAACCAATGAGAAAATTGAGTAGATGTCCAGAAAGCATCTCCTTGATATCCGTGAACACTGATGATAGTTTTGCTTGTCTTATTTAAGGCCTCTCTATAATAAGCATGAAGTTTAAGCCCATCATGAGATCTAATTGTGACTTCTTCCATGCCCATAGCTTGAAGCTCTTTAACTCTTTCATGAGCGAATATTCTATATTCTTTTTGGAGTGGATCATCAGTAGGTTTATCCCTATATGATTCAACTGGTTTAGTTGGCACAGCTTGATACCAAATAACAAAACCAATCACAAAACAAACTATCACTAAAAATAATAATATTGAAAATATAGTTATTAATGCAGGTACCATACAATTCCTCCTTTATGTAAATTATAAAATATTTTATTTTATGATAAAATTATATTATGAGAAAATTAATGATTAAGCTTATTAAATCATATCAAAATTCCACAAGACATTCAAGAAAAACTTGTAAGTATATGCCTACATGTAGTGAATACGCAATAGATGCATATACTTATTACAATTTTTTCTATGCCTCAATTTTGGTAATATGGAGAATCTTAAGATGCAATCCTTTTTCTAAAGGAGGTTATGATCCTATACCAAAATTTAAAGATACTAATATGAAGAAATAATTATTTCAAATATTTTCTTAAATCATCTACTTTATCAAGGTTTTCCCAAGGGAAACCTTTTTCTTCTCTTCCAAAGTGTCCATAACAGCTTGTGTTTTTATAGATTGGAGTTCTAAGATTCAAAGTTCTTATTATTCCGCTAGGAGTTAAATCGAATTCTTTTTTGATGATTTCAACTATTTCTTCATCTTTAATTTTAGATGTATTAAAAGTATCAACATATAGAGATACAGGTTTTTCTATACCTATAGCGTAAGATACTTGAATTTCTATTTTTTTAGCTATACCTGATGCGACAATATTTTTTGCGACATACCTTAGCATATAGCTTGCGCTTCTATCGACTTTAGTTGGATCTTTACCACTAAATGACCCACCACCATTTCTCGCATAACCACCATATGTATCTATGATGTTTTTTCTTCCAGTAAGCCCAGTATCTCCCATAGGACCACCAATTACAAATCTTCCTGTAGGATTTACTAATATCTTAGTATCACCATCTATTAATTCTAAAGGAATAGTTTTATAAATTACTTCTTTAGTTAAATCTTCTTTGATTTTACTAAGCGAGATATCTTCATCATGTTGAGCTGAGATTAAGATAGTATCAATTCTTTTTGGGGTGTCGTCTTCATATTCAATTGATACTTGTGTCTTTCCATCAGGTCTTAGATATTTCAATATTCCTTTTTTTCTAACCTCAGTTAACTTCATCGCAAGGTTTTGCGCTAAAATCTCACCAAGAGGCAT
The DNA here is from genome assembly GCA_002310135.1 of Caryophanales bacterium UBA1188. Taxonomy (GTDB): domain Bacteria; phylum Bacillota_I; class Bacilli_A; order Izemoplasmatales; family UBA1188; genus UBA1188. The sequence goes on from DBYK01000001.1 coordinate 197,627, forward strand.
ATATTCTTTTGTTTCACTTGAAGCATAACCAAACATAATACCTTGGTCTCCTGCGCCTAAGTCTTTATCATCACTCTCATCAACGCCAAGCGCAATATCTTCTGATTGTTTATCTATCGCAATCTTCACATCCATAGTGTCGTATGAAAAACCGTATTCTTTTTTATCATAACCGATTTCTTTTACGACATCTCTTGCGATTTTTTCATAGTCAACACTCGCTTTTGATGTGATTTGTCCGAAGATGAAAACTAAGTTTTTCGCAGTAACTACTTCACACGCTACCCTGCTCATTTTATCTTCTTTAATTAATTGATCGAGTATAGAATCAGCGATTCTATCAGCGACCTTATCTGGATGACCTTCTGTCACCGCTTCGCTTGTAAAAATGTACTTCATGTTTTTTTCCTTTCTTAAGATATTTCGTACGCTATTTTTATTTCGTTATTAAACTTCACAAATCTTTTTATGATTTCTGGGTCGAAGAAAACATTAAAACTATTCATTATCATTTCAACTGAACGTTGATGATTTAAATTCTTTTTATACGCTCTATCGCTTCTTAAAATGTCATATATCTCAGAGATTAAAATGATATTTGAAATCAAATCTTTTGAATCTATAGTCATTTGACTTACAAACCCTTTATTATCTGTTCCTATAAATACTTGGTATACGATATCTTCCGCTCTTTTAGATAACTGTAATCTTTTAATAATTTGAGTTGCGATTTTAGTTTTATTTAAAATCTCTTCAAAATTACTATCATCTATATTAGCTTTACCATTTAAGGTTAAATATTTAATCTTATCAGTATGGACTTTAGCTTTTTCAACTACCTCACCTACTGTGATACTATCACATCCAAGGGCTAGAGCTAACTCCCTTGCGATACTCGCAATCTTCCTTGCGGATATTTCTTGGTGAACTGGGTCTTGGTTTAAGTTATATACTTTAACTGCCTCAAAAACACTTTGAACGACATCCACAAAATCAGTCTCAACACCCATTCTTCTATTGAATTCAACTCTTCTTTCTTCAAAGATGAAATGTGAAATTGAAGCGCTAGAATAAAGAGCTGAGAAGAATACTAAGAAGACTAGAGTCCTAAGGGCAATATCTAAAACGATAGATCCGTTTTCTATAAATGCATATTCGAATAATTCACTTATACTAGATGCGTGCATATAGAGTTCTGGATGTATAAAACAGATGTTGATTATTTCCATCACCACTAAAGTCCATATAAACATTACTCTTAATAGTTTAGTATCTTGGTATAAGGACATTATAACTATAGTGACATATACTAAGAAATATGCAGCTTGAGTAATAGAAAACTGAAATGTAGTAAGAGATTTCATAGATCCATTCTCAATTGTAAAGCCTAAATAAACCTTAATATATAATATTATGGATAAAAGAAAAACGAAGAATGATTGAAGATACATGAGTATTGTTTGATGAGAATAATCATCCTTCTTTCTTTTAAGCATATAATTGATTGTTTGAGATAAGGCAGTAACGAGCAAGAAGAATCCAATAGTGATTATATAATTAGATTTAGAAATCCCAACAAATGAGAATAAAACAAAAACAAGATTAGCTAAAAATATGATATTCCTGATACAATAATTCCTTCTATAAAGAATACTTGTTGGGTCAGTTAAATCGACATCTAAGTCAAAACTGAACTTGCTTAAAAAGAATTCTTTAAAAGAAGACATTTTTTTCTTAGGATTATTACTTGAGCTATCTTTTTTGTGCTTATTTTTCTTTTGATTATATCTAGAATCACTCTCTCTAAAATAATCTTCTAAAGTCTTTTCTCCCACTATTAACTCCACACATATATATATTATTAATATAATTTTATCATTTTCAATGAATAAAATAAAGGTTAAAACTTTATATTTTATTCATTATTTTAGATAAATAATTTTAAATAAAAAACTCTTACCATAAAAGTGATAAGAGTAATTTTAATACTAACCCATCATACAAGCTTTAGCACCTTGAATTATTCAGGTTGCTGAAGAGTCACTGAGCTTGTCTCTCGTCTTCTCTTTATGGTAATTAAATCATAATCTATTTTTCTTTAGAAGTCAATTTAAATATTAGTTAATTTTTTAAATTTTGATTTATATCCATTCATAAATGATTTGATGTCCATTTTTGATTTTCCTTGAGGTTTAATCTCTAAAATTTCAAGGGCATCTACTCCACATTTAATAATTAAAGTTTTATCATTTTCGAGAATAGTATTTGGATGGCAATTACTATCATCTTTAATTATTCTTGATTTATAAACTTTATACATCACATCATCATGGATGAAGTAAGTTAGAGGGTTTGGGTTGAAAGCTCTAATCTTATTGAACAATTTAAGCGCAGGAAGATTAAAATCTAATATTTCTTCTTCTCTTTTGATGTTTTTCGCAAATGTAACTTCATTAACATCTTGAATAATGTATGGAACATCAATTCCTTCATACATCATATCTATTACTTGACATAAATCATCTCTTCCTTTTAAAGCCAACTTTTTGGTCATAGTTTCATAGTTATCATCATCTTCAAGCTTAATTAAAGATTTATGATAAACTCTTCCAGCGTCCATCTTTAGGACAGTCTTCATAATGGACACTCCTAAATATTCATCGCCATTTTCGATAGCTCTTTGAATTGGGGCTCCTCCCCTATATTTTGGAAGGTCTGATCCATGAACATTCAATGTCATTATTCTTGGAAGATTTAAGACAGCTTGAGGAATAAACTGACCATAGGATGCAGTAACTAAAAAGTCAAATTCATATTTTAGAATCTCACTATAATCATCTTTAATACTTGCAGGTTGAAAGATAGGAATATTATTAACTAAGGCAAGTTTTTTAACTTCAGGAGTGATTTGTTTTCTATTGCCATTTGTAAAAGAGTCTGGTTGTGATACAACTAGAACTACACTATATTCTTCTATTAATCTTTCAAGGACGATTCTACCAAATGTTGGAGTACCCATAAAACAAATCTTGATATCTTTATTCATGAAATACCTCCTTAAAATGATGATGGGAATCTATCTATAGATATCAATATATCTTTTTTGGATTCTTCATCATATATATTTTTAAGCACAATATCTAAATTTTCAACCTTCTTATACTTAAGTATCACATTAAAAACATAGAATGAATCCAATCTTGCTATAGTTGGCTGAATTGGGCCAAGTATTATTAATTCATCATTATTATATGTTTCGCTTAGTTTTTCTTTAACTATTTTAGCTTCTTGATATGCGAGCTTCATATCTTTAGATTTTATCTTTATTTGAACCATAAAGTAGAATGGAGTGAATTTAGCAATCTTTCTAACTTTCATTTCTTCATTAAAGAAACCAATATAGTCTTGACTAAGCCCATATTTAATTGCGTAATAATCTTTATTATAAGTTTGGACTATCACATTGCCTTTCTTCTCACCTCTTCCACATCTTCCAGATACTTGAGTTAAAAGGGAAAATGTTTCTTCTTTACTTCTGAAATCTGGAATCTTTAAAGATTGGTCTATATTAATTACTCCAACTAAAGTAACATTAGGGTAATCTAATCCTTTCGCAATCATTTGAGTGCCTAGTAAAATATCTCCGTTATATTCGAAATCATATAGAATTTTTTCGTGACCATTCTTTCCTCTTGTGGTATCAGTATCCATCCTAATTATTCTCGCGCTAGGGAAAAGCGATGATAATTCTTCTTCTAATTTTTCAGTGCCTGATCCTATCTTTTCTAATCTATCACTTCCACATTTAGCGCATTTAGAGATAACACGTTTTTCATATCCACAATAGTGACATTTAAGAGTCTTATCATAATCGTGATATGTCAAGGAAACGTCACAATTTGGGCATCTTTCGACAGTACCACACATACGACACATGAGATAATTTGAGTATCCTCTTCTATTTAATAAAAGGAGTGATTGTTCGCCTTTGGCAAGTCTTTCATTTATAGCATCAATTAATGTATTTGAAAGGTTCCCTTTAAGTCCTTTTTTGAATTCTTGATTTAAATCTACAACTGTAGTCTCAGGTAAACCAAAATTATTTGGCCTATTCTTTAACTCTACAAGTTTGTATACTCCCTTTATCGCTCTTGCGTAAGAATCAACTGATGGAGTTGCGCTTCCAAGAAGCATCATACAGTTTTTATATCCTACTCTCCAAGATGCGACATCTCTTGCGTGGTATATTGGGGATGTATCTTGTTTATAGGTATTTTCGTGTTCTTCATCAATAATAATTATTCCTAGATTTTTAAATGGCGCAAACACAGCGGATCTTGCGCCTACTGCGATTTTAACTTCTCCTCTTAACACCTTTCTCCATTCATCATATCTAGTATTATCGGATAATTCTGAATGAAATATCGCAACTTTATCTTTAAATCTTGATTTAAACCTATTTACCATCATAGGAGTTAAAGATATTTCAGGAACTAATAAAATAGCTTCTTTATTATTCTTAATAACTTCTTCTATTAATGATAAATAGATTTCAGTCTTTCCGCTTCCAGTAATACCATGAAGAAGATAAACTATGTTATTATTTAAATTATTTTTAAGTTCATCAAAAGCTTTGTTTTGTTCTTTAGTAAATGTAACTTTTTTATCTTTAAAAGGTTTAATAGTTTTTACATTTCTATAGACTTCCTTGTCTGATATAGATACTATACCTTTCTTCTCCATTCTTTTTATGGTTTCGAGACTAGATGATGTATCTTCTTTTAAATCTAACCATAACGCTTCATTGTTGTTTCGAATTAAATAATCAACTATTTCTTTTCTTTTATCAGTTAGTTTTGGAGGAATAGATAGAAGAGTTATAACTTTCTCATATTTGATAGCCTCTTTTCTTTTATAATCAAAAATGAGTTCAACTTGTCCACTCTTAATAGAATCTTTGATTAAAGATAAATCATTTTTATCTAAATCGTCATATAGCAAATATTCTTTATCAGAAAATATTAGATTTAATCTGAAGTCATCTTTATCTATTAGTTTAACTTTTTTAGTATAATTAACTTTTAATACATTAGGTATCATTGTGAGAAGATAACTAATTAAAGGATAATAAGATGTCTTTGAGAGATAAATCCCAAGTTCAATTAATTCTTTGGTGATGATGGGTTCAATATCTATTAAATCTTCTATTTCTTTTAATTTGTTTAGGTCTATATCAGTTTCTTCTTTTAGTTCAACTATGATACCCATCCTCTTGAAGTTCCCAAAATTGACATAACATCTTTCCCCAACTTCTATAACGCCTAAAAACCTATCAGGAACCAGATAGGAAAATGGTTTGTCTATTGAATTGGCCTTTAAATCAAGTATAACTTCTGCGATCATTTTCTTTTAAATCTAATAATAAATCTCTTTTATTTAAATATCCTGTCTTTTTAAACCTTCTATAAGTAAAGAAGAATAAAATAATTGCGCTTATAGAAGATAAAAAATCAGAAATAGGAGTGCTCATCCATACACCACTTTGACCAAATGATAAATCTAGTATGTATAGGAGCGGTACTAAAAATAAAAATTGTCTCATCATAGATAGAACTACAGCTTTGCCCTTTTCTCTAGTTGCTTGATAGAAAGCTGAAGCATTCATATTAGATGAAATAATGATTAAGCCTATTTGATAATATGAACAAATCTTTGCGGCTTCACTCACGATTTCAATAGATTCATTATCAACAAATAAATCTATGAATACAGTAGGGAACATCATAATCATAGAGCACATAAGAAGCCCATATATTACGCCATAGACCATTCCGGCTCCCCAAATCTTAAACATTCTTTTATAATTTTTCTCTCCATAATTATATCCAAGAATAGGCAATATTCCTTGCCTAATACCTACACATGGAAGTATACAGATTTGATCTAGTGATGATAATATCGCAAGGATTGATAAGGCATTAGGATAATCTTTTATAACGTTATTAAATACTAAAATAGATACACTACTACTGATGTTTAATACTGCGCTTGAAAGCCCAATAGATGAGATTTGAGAGAGGATATTCCCATTGAACTTTAATCCATCTTTAATGGAAATACTGAATACTTTATTCTTTGAGAATAAATAGAAAGATAAGCCTACTAAGAAATTGGCGAAGTGTCCTAAAAGAGTCGCAAATGCCGCACCAAATACACCCATTTTAAATACTATAATGAATAATGCATCTAGTAAAATATTAGTGATACAACCAGTAATTTGCGCAAGCATTGAAATAATAGGTCTTCCTTCACTTCTTAAATTCATTGTGAAAAAGTATGAGATGAATTGAAATAAAAAACCTAAAATAATAATTCTATAATATTCACTAGCGTATTCAAAATTATCTTCTTTAGCTCCACCGAGTGCGAGTAAATTATTTTGAAATATAAAGAAAAATATCTGTATTATTATGACAATAATAGAACCATAAATTAAACCATTATTAAAAATTTTATTGGCTTCTTTAGTGTTTCCTTCACCAAGTTTGTTTGATGCATAAGACGCAGTACCAAGTCCGAACATAACCATCACACTAAATGATAAAAACAATAATGGATTCACAACTTGAAGGCCTGCGAGTGCATAACTTGAAACAAAGTTACCAATAAAAATCTTATCAACTATATTATAGATTGCATTCACAAGCATTGCTAGTATAGATGGTAAGCTAAATATTATAACCGCTTTGAACGGATTTCCACTGCTTATTAGTTCTTTATTCTTCATATATCTTTTATTATATCTATAATTCTATCATAAATTATAATTATTTTCACTTATGTGATATAATTATAATCAAATAAGGTGAACTAAATGATTAAAGAAAAAGATATAATTAAAGATGGTCATCCAACTCTTAGATTAAAAGCTGAACCTTTAGAATATCCAATCAAAAAAGATATAATAAAAAAAGGTATTCAAATGCTTGAATATCTAAAAATGAGTCAAGATGATGAACTATCTAAAAAATACAATATGAGAGCGGGAGTAGGACTCGCAGCTCCACAAATAAATATATCCAAAAGATTCTTTGCCCTTTATTTCTCATTTTCAAATATAGATTATAAGATGGTTATATTCAACCCAGAAATTATAGCTGAAAGTGTAGAAATGATATACCTTGGAGGAGGAGAAGGATGTCTATCCGTTCCTGAGAAGAGTGGGCATGTTTTAAGGCATAAAAAAATCAAAGTTAAAGCAACCATTTATGATGCATTAACTAAAAAGATTGAAGATAAAACAATTACTTTAAGTGGATATCCTGCGATAGTATTCCAGCATGAATATGATCACTTAAATGGCATCCTATTCACTGATAAATTAACTGATAACGTATTAGAATATGAAGCAATATAAAAGAGACTTGAGTCTCTTTTATTTTATTCAATTTAATCTTCAAGTGGCCTTGCTGCAGAATATAAGAATCCTTGGTAATAATCACATCCAATCTCATGAAGAGCTTCTTTGGATTCTTCACTTTCCACAAATTCTGCGATGATTGTTAAGGAGAGTGACTTCGCAAGTTCTGAGATAGAAGATATAATTTCACGGCAGTTAGATGATGATGTAATACCACATACTAAGATTCCATCAATCTTGATAATATCAAATATATTATATTTTAAATAATTGATAGATGTTTGCCCCATTGAAAAATCATCAATCGCAAGACAAAGTCCCATATTTCTTAATTCATTTAACATCTTAAATGTTTTTTCACTTAAAGAGAAAGCTTCTTTTTCTGTAACTTCAAGACAGATATTATTTTCTTTAAAATTATGAACTTTGTTTTGTTCCTTCATATATTCAACGAAGTCTTCTTTTACGATAGTTGTACCTGTTGTATTTATTGATATCTTTATTCCTTTTCCATATTTAGAATAAATCAATTCTTTTTCATTTAATACTTTTTCAATGATTGCTTTTTCTAAAGTATTGAGTAGATTACATTCTGTCACAAGTTTCACAACTACTGGAGGATACAAATATCCATAATCAGGATGCCTCCATCTTAGGAGTGCCTCAACCCCTATACATTCACCTTGATAATTATACTGTGGTTGATAGAAAACATTTAAATTCTTGATTAAGTTATGCCTTAAGTCAGCACATAATTCTTTTGCGAATTCCCCAAAGCTACTATTGAGTTCAATTATCTTTTCATTTTGAAGAAGTTGCTCATTTTCTTTGTAATAATTAATGAATTCATTAAAATGTTCTTGGTTATCACGAATTGCTTGTTTATCAAGAAGCCTAATAAATGGGAAATATATTGCAGTACCTACCAATATGTTAAATAGTTGAAGGAGGGAACCTAAAACTGAACCAGTTGCAAAATATCCACCTATTAAAACTGGAGTTGTCCATTCAACATTACTAATTATCATTGGAACAATTCCAACTGAAATAGAAAAATATGCAATTGAATATGAAACTAGTGGAACTGTTAAAAAAGGAATTAACATGATTGGGTTAAAGATGATAGGAAGACCAAACACCATTAACTCATTGATATTAAATAACATTGGGAATAGCGCAGTATAACCAAGACCTCTTCTTGCGCTATTTTTAGAGAATGCTAGTATCGCAATTAAAAGACAAATTGTTGCTCCACATCCACCCATAAGCACAAAACAATCGAAAAATTCTTTCGTTAAGATTTCTGTTGCATTTCTGCCCATCTCTATTGCTTCTATATTAATCTCAAGTCCAGGTGCAAAAAATTCTTGCATAACACCTTCAAGGGCATCGCTTCCATGAACACCAAAGAACCATAAAATTGATGATAATAGCACAAAGAAGAATCCCTTAAAGAAGCCAACTTTTCCAACAGAAAATAGGCTATTTAAGAGTGTTATATATAAATTATGAAATGATTCTTCATTAAATAATCTAATTATTATTAAATTTAAAATAGCGAAGATAAATGTAACTATAACTACAGGAAATAGAGTTGATAGCATCTTGTTGAATTCACTATCAGCGCCTCTTGATAAAACATATCTTCCTCTTCTATTGATTAGTTCAAAGAATTTAACATATAAAGCTGATGCACCAAGACCCGCAATTATCGCAAGAAGCATCGATTTAGGCCCCATATTTTCAAGCCCAAATGAAGGAAGAAGTGCACCCGCTAAGATGAAGAAACATAGTACTGAAACAAATAAAGCTCCACCATGGACAACTTCTTGATTCTTTTGAATCTTCATATATGATCTACTAATAGATAAAGACATATATAAAGATAACACCCCAAATGTTGCACTATAGACGAAATCTAAGAGATTTAAAATAAAACCATCGCCAAATGTTGTAATAAATTCTTTATAAGCTGGGACAGGAAATGTTTTAAGTATTAAAGCGAAAGCTCCAATTATTAAAACCGGTATCATATTAACTAGTCCATCACGAATCGATCTTATGAGATTTGAATTTTGGAACTTGTTAACTATATTCATGAAGTTAGAGCTATTATTCATATTGCATCCTTTATAGTACTTTATCTTAAGTTATATTTGAATTAATCTAAAACAATAAAAATGTAGTAAATCTGATATAGATAATTTAATCTCAATATATATTATAATATAATTATAATATTTTTCATAAAAAAAGTCATAGATTAACTATGACTAATTTTATTTATAACTAACTAATTTGGAAGATTTAAAGATGTCCTAATCAATGAGTAAATTTCATCTTGAATATCTGTGTGAGCTTTTAAGAAACTCTTCGCAGCTTCTCTTCCTTGACCAATCTTTTCTCCCTTATATGAATACCAAGCACCACTCTTAACTAATATTCCAAGATCTGATGCCATATCTACTATTTCGCCAGTCCTTGATATTCCTTCACCGAATACAATTTCAAGTTCACATGATTTAAATGGTGCAGCAACTTTATTCTTAACTACTTTAACTTTGGCGTATGTTCCACTTACATTACTACCTTCTTTGATTTGATCACCCTTTCTTATTTCAATTCTTACAGATGCGAAGAATTTAAGAGCGCGTCCACCAGGAGTAACTTCAGGATTTCCAAACATCACGCCTACTTTTTCTCTTATTTGGTTTATAAATATACAAGTACATTTATTACTCGCAAGAGCGCCTGATAGTTTTCTCATAGCTTGGCTCATCAGTCTAGCTTGAGCACCAACTAATTGTTCGCCCATATCACCTCTGATTTCAGCCTCAGGTACAAGCGCAGCAACAGAATCTATTACTATCATATCGATAGCGCCTGATTTAGCGAGTGTATCCGCAATTTCTAATGCTTGTTCACCTGAATCAGGTTGTGATAATATCAAGCTTTCAAAATCAACCCCTAATGCTTGAGCATATTTAGGGTCTAGTGCATGTTCAGCATCTATAAATGCCGCAAAGCCACCAGCTTTTTGGCATGATGCTATAGCTTCAAGAGCTAGTGTAGTTTTACCACCAGATTCAGGACCATAAATTTCGATTATTCTTCCCTTAGGATATCCACCTATTCCAAGAGCAGCATCTAATGAAATTGAACCACTTGAAATTGCTTCAACTTTTTGATCGGAATCTTGTTCGCCAAGAATCATTACTGACCCTTTACCAAATTCTTTTTCAATCTCTTTTAGTGCAGATTGAAGTTTACTTCTTTTATCGTCTTTTTCCATATAATTCTCCTTCATTAGAATAATACTTTTAAAAGTTATTTTATTTTAAAATACTTTCTATTTTTAACAAATATTTCTATTCCACTTATTACAAGTAGTACCATAGAAATATAGAATAACACAAGCGATATAATATAAAATATTCTAATAAAATTAGTATCAATGATCAAATTGATTCCAGAATAGAATAGAAGCATTGATATAGATACCATTTGGAATAATGTTTTAAGTTTGCCTAAGATATCTGCGGCTATTACATCCCCTTTTTGTTCAAGAGCGATTAGCCTTATACCTGATACCATTAATTCTCTTGCGATTACAATTATTAATAACCAAATATATGGTATAACTTCTAAATCAATTAGTATCACTAATGCACAAATTACGAGTAATTTGTCCGCAAGAGGATCCATAAGTTTTCCAAAACCGGTCACGAGATTATATTTCCTTGCGATTTTTCCATCAAAATAATCTGTGATTGAGGCAATGATAAAAAGGGCCAGTATCACAAATAAATTGACATAACTCACGCCAAATATGAAATACAATAATGTAATCACGACTACCATAAGGAGTCGTGATAACGTTAGTTTATTTGAAAGATTCATTATTCTTCTTCTGGTAGATTATCAATATTATGATAAACATTAGTTACATCATCATTATCTCCAAGTAAACCTAAGAAACGATTTACTTTTTCGATATCTTCATCTGGAAGACTGATGTAATCTTTTGGAGTCCAAGTTACTTCATCAGTTATAAAATCAATTTCGCCTTTAGCTTGAACTAATGCATCTTTAACTGCGTTTTGATCACTTGGTTTAGATATTACAGTTAAAGTATCATCTTCACTGTATAAATCTATTACTTCTATTTCAGCCATCGCAATTATTTCGAATGCTTCTTCTTCCGAAATGCCTTTAAATGATAATATTCCTTGATAATCATAATTATATGTAACACTTCCTGATGCACCAAGGTGACAACCACATTTAGAGAATGCTCCCTTGAGTGATGATACAGTTCTATTTGTATTATCAGTTAGGCAATCGATTATAAATGTTGAACCACTAGGACCATATGCTTCATATCTACAAGATAGATATGATTCATTTGAACCACCCTTAGCTTTTTCAATATTTCTCTTAATAACATCCGCAGGAACTTGATCTTTTTTAGCTTTTTCAACTAAAGCTCTAAGTTTTAAATTCCCATCCATATCCCAGCCATTTCTAGCTTCCATATAGATTAATTTTCCATACTTAGAATATAATTTACTTTTTGCTAAATTTGTTTTTGCCATACTAGCGGCTCTGACTTCATGCGCTCTTCCCATTGTTATATTCTCCTAATTATAAATATTTTTAACCTTTATTATTATATAATAATATACTATATTATTCAACTTTTAATTTGATTAAACCATCGCAAATCTCAATAATTCTTTCTTTATAAAGTCTACCTACGGCTCTTTTAAAAGCCCCTTTTGATAATTGGATTTTATTATAAATGTCAATAGGGCTTAAATCTTCACTTAGCACTTCATTTTTATTTTGTTTCAAATAGTTATATACCCTTTTCGCATCTTCATCTAATTGAATTACTTTCTTCTTAAGAAGAGAACCATGATAATGGGCATCATCTATTTTTTTAACTATGTTAACTTGAACTAATTCACCAATTCTCCTTATTCCTCTATCACTACCTTTTGGGACAAATATTTCAAATCCATCAGTAGTATATAGAGTTAATCCGTTTAAAGATTTTGATGTAACAATAGCTTTATAAAATTCATTTTCTTTAAGTGAACCGATAGGCTTAAACAATTCACTAAATTGTATTTTTGGGACTAATCTAGCTCTATATGTTTGTGGAGTAATCTTTAAATACACAAAAAGATAATCACCTATAATAGGTTTCTCATTTTCTTCAAATATACAATCATCTTCTGCGAGTAATAAGTCCTTAGGCATTCCATCATATAAGAAATATCCTACACCTTCTTTAACCTCAACTACTTTTAAGAATGTAGGTTTTGATTTAGTGATTAAAGGGGTTTCTTCACTTGCACAATATCTCTTTTTTGAATCTTGATAGATGAATACAGAAACTATATCTCCAACATTTAAATCTCTTTTCGCTTCTCTTTTATGCAAAAATATTTCATTTTCTCCATCTTCTAAGATATATGAAATATCACTTATTCTTTTAACTTTTAGAGTATTTACTTCACCTACTATCATTTTATTCACCTATATTTTATGATTATACATTATTTATTCTTGATTTTTGTTATCATTCTATGATAAAATATCAAAAGCGTATGTTGGAGGAACTGAAATGGCAAACATCAAAAGCGATAAAAAGACTATCTTAACAAGCAAAAAACAAAATTTAGCTAATAGTTCATTTAAATCTTCATTAAAAACTGCGATGAAGGCTGTTGAAAATGCTAAAACTAAAGAAGATGGTATTAAAGCATTAGAATTTGCATATATGAAATTAGATAAAGCTTGTGCAAAAGGAATTGTACATGCAAATTATGTTGCGAACCAAAAATCTCGCCTTGCTAAACAAGTTAATTCTTTAGAATAGTTTAGTTTTTTAATGTTAGGAAGTCCTTAGGACTTCTTTTTTTATATTTTTGTTAAGAATAATTCAAAGCCTATTGTTGTATCATCTCCATATTTGAAATCAACCTTAGTTGCACTATCTAAATCTTTTAGTTCATTTAAAATCCTTGATAATACTTTATAATCGAGTGATTTAGCATCCCTAACTAAATAATAAACTTGATTTTTAGATACTTTTAAATATTCTGAAATATCATCATTACTTAATTTCTTATTAAGCATCTCTTTCACATATAACAGTTGAGAAAATCTTCTAACTATGAAATTCAAGATTGCTAAAGGTTCATTTCCTTCTTCTATTAAATTAGAATAAGATAATAATGCTTTGCCTCTATCTTTAGATGCTATTGCACCTATTAAATCGAAATATGAAGTACTAATAGTTTCTGTGATTAATACTTTGATATCTATTAAATCTATATTTTTATTATTCAAAGAATATAGAATTAATTTTTCAAGTTCATTTTGATAATTGATTGGATCATCTAATAATCTTTTTAATAATTCATCTTTCGCACTCATCGATATATTGATATTGTTTTTAGATATTGCATCATTTAATGCCCCAACAATTTCTTCTTTAGAAGATGGATTAATATAGAAGTCCATTCTTTTTTCTTTTATAATTTTCACAATATCTTTTTTATTGTCGAGTGAATCTGTAGTGCATTCAATAATTAAAATAGTTGTTCTACAAGGATTATTAATGTAATCAATTAAAGAAGAATAATCAATTTTCTTCTTTTCTTTATCGTCGCCTCTACTCCTTTGATTAGATAAAAATGATGCATTTTTAATAACTACTACTCTTTCTTCACTTAAAAAAGGCATAGAATAGGCAGTTGATAAGGCTTCAGATAAATCAGTTTCATCAAGATCAAATATGGACAAATTGAAATCATCAACTCCTGTTGATTTGATTATTTGATTTCTTTTTTCTATCATCTTTTTATTGTTTAATCCATATAAAACATTTACTTGATTCATACACTAATTATAACATACTAATTTAATAATATTCTTCTTTTAGAATCATTAAAAGAAGAAAATAAATCTCTTTCACTAAAATGATCTATGTATGAAAATGACCTAAAGACATAAATATTTATTGAACCCAATAAATCAGTTCTATAAATAATTGAATTTATCTCTTCAAGTCTTTTTAAAACTTCTTTATCTGGGTGTCCATAGATATTGTTAAGCCCACAAGATATTAAAGATATTTTAGGTTTAAACTTATTTAAGAATTCTCTTTTTGATGAAGTATTACTGCCGTGATGAGCTACTTTTAAAAATGTAATCTCTTCATCTAGTTTATTTATAATATAATCTTCTCCTTCGCTTTCAATATCTCCAGTAAATAAAAAAGATTTATTAAATATTTTTGAATATATAACCATAGATGAATCATTTTTAGAAGAACCACTATAAGAAAAACATTTAAGATAAATATTCCCATAATTAAATTGAGATTCATTTAGTCCACTATATACATTATCTACTTTAAATGCTTCTTTTAAATCATCAAGTTCCATATAGTGATCACTATCATAGTGACTAATAAATATAGAATTAATTCTTCTTATATTCTGGCTTTTTAAATAATTAATCACTGTATCATAATTATCCTTATCACCTGTATCAATTAAAATATTATAGAACTTATCTCTAAGAAGTATAGAATCCCCTTGACCTACATCTATTATTTTCACAAATGGAGTAATTGAATATATTCCAAAGAAATAATTTAAAGATAAAAGGCCAATAATGATTATCAATGTTTTATTTCTTTTTTCTTTATCTTTTAAATATTTATATAGTATTAGTAATACTATATATATGAGTAGTAAGAAATATATATTTATAATACTAAAATTTAGCTTATAATTGAATTTTAAGAAGAAATCGTATAATTTATCAATTATTAATAAAACGCTTTTATAGAAGAAATTTAGCTTAGGGATAAAAAGTATGATATAGGTTAGAGTGATTAAAAATTTTGAAAAAATAAAGCCAAAAATAAGCGAATATAAAATTAATAAAATTGGAGCTTCTTTATTATTGTATATTACTAGAGGAAGAGAAAATAAAATGATAGATAAAGACAGCTTTATATATTTTTTAGTATTGCTTAAATAGATGATAAAAGTTGATAAATAAGTTAAATAAAAACCAGTACTAAATATACTAAATGGATTAAGTAATAAATTGATAATTAGAGTAATAGATAATACATCTAATCTCATCATTCTTTTATTTGATAATAAAAGACTTTCATAAATAATAATCATAATAATCGCTCTACTGATAGATGAACTAGTAGAGAGAATTGTCTTATATAATAGAAAGAATAATATATTAAATATATGAGTAATCTCAATTGGAATATTTAATTTATTAAATATATTTTCTATTCCTCTTTTTAAAAGGCTCAGGTGCAATCCTGAAATAGAAAAAAGATAGATTATCCCTAGCTCATTTATTTTTGATGATAATTCGTCATCATCTTTTATCCCTAAAGTTAATCTTTTGATATATTCTAGAGAGATTGAATCATAAGTTTTATCTATATAATCAATCACATGTTTTTTAATTTTATAAATATTGAATTTATTATTTTTTATTTCAAATGATTCGAGTTTGAATTCGCCTATTATTCTTTTAGAATAAAGGTATCTATTGTAAAGAAAAGTGTTTTCAACACTTCTTGATTGATTAGTATATCTTCTTAAAGTTAATTTAAGATTATCACCTATTTCTATTAAATCATTTTTATTTATATATATTTTTAAATAATTAAGCCCTTTTTTAATTAATATATAATTGTCACATTTCAAAGTTACTATACCTTCTTGTGATAAAGGAATATCTACTTTTATAGTCCAAAAATAAAGGATTATGTAAATAAGAAAGAAAAGGAGAGAAAATATTAAAGAATAAAAAAATAATATTTTTGATCTTTTATATAAGAATATGAGATAAATTATATAAAATATGAGGACGTATTTACTCGTTAAAGATAAAAGAATTAAGATTATTGAGATAGGAATATAGATGATTAGTCCACTTATATCACTAAACCGTAATATAGTCTTTAATCTTTTTAAAGAGTGCATCGCCAATTCCACTCACCAACTTTATATCTTCTATTTTTTTAAAGAAACCATTTGCCTTTCTATACGCAATTATATCTTGAGCTTTCTTCTCTCCTATATATGGAATAGACATCAAAAGATTTAATCCTGCGGTATTAATATTTATTAAACCTATTTCATTTGTTTCAGTCGAAATATAACTATTGTTTCCTTTTCTTCCAATAGTTATACATGAATGATTAGTAACTATTTCTGCACAGTTGATCAGTGATGTATCCGCTCTATTAGTTAGGCCACCCGCCATATCTATTACATCGATAACTAATACTTCATCAGAATAAAATTCATAGATCCCAGGATAATATACTTCTCCTTTTATCTCTACTACTATTCTATTTTTAGTTACTGAAGTAGTTTCGGTGTATCTTGTGGTAACTTCAGTTGGTTTTTCTTTTAAAGATTCGAAATTTAATAGCTTATCAAAAATGAAATATCCAAGCACAGCCATTAATATAATGACTCCTATAATTATATAATTCTTCTTATTAAACATAAAAAAACACCTCATAAGAATAATACTCATGAGGTGTATAATTATTTTAAAAAAATTATATTAATTTTTTATATGATATAAACAAATTATCAAGGCTATATAGTTCTCTTGAATCATTAGTCATTATGTTAATTAGAATCTCTCCCATGTCGACTAGGACCCAATCACTATCGCGCCCTTCAACGTGATGATAACTGATATTTGCTTCATCTAAGTGGTTAAGTGATGCGGTTAATTGTCTTTTATTTAAGGCAGTTGAGATGAATACATAGTTATAAAAAGGGTTAGTCTCCATTAAATCGTAAAGACATATATTAAATAATTTTGATTCATCTAATATTTTAAATATTTGATTTAGTTCTTCTTTCATCAATTAAATTCCTTATAATAATTTAGGGCATCGTAAGTGATTTTTGGGATCACTTTATTTCCTTCTTTTAAGTAAGAGATTGTATATGTAAGCGCATCTTTCATTGCGAGATTTAAATCTTTCTTGGCGATTTCTCTTAGGTGATTTGAATAATCAAGATTCCTTGATGGATCAGTGAAATCAGATAGATATATTATCTTTTCAAGATCTGACATAGCGGGTCTTGATAGAGTATGATTTTTTATTGCGTTTAAGATATCTATATCATCAATTCCAAGATATTCTTTGGAATAAACAAATGCGCTAAATGAATGCATAACGCTTTTTGGGATAGACTCTATTTCACTCATCTTATAATATTTCTTCAATAATTCTATATTTTCATCTTGAGTAAAGTTTTTAGTTATATCGTGCAAGCTAGCAGCAATTCTCGCTTTATTTATATCCGCATTATATATTTTTGAATATTTTAAAGCTTCATCTATTACACCTAAGGTATGAATATACCTTTTTTCATCTACCATAGTTTTAACGAGTGGTAAATAATCTTTATTATAATCCATTATATGATAGCCTTTCTTAGATATATTCCAACCATGACAGGAGCGTATACTTTAACATGAAAAGGCGCTCTTAGGGTGATGAAGCCAAGCCCAGATATCACTATATCATATTTCTCTGTATCTCTAATATGAAATTCACTCATCGCAAATTTAGGTAAGTTTTCTTTACTTGAAAAAGGTGGAGTGAGTAGTGTATATAATTTGGTATTATAGAGATTATCTGCGTTTTCAAGTTTAGTTCTGTGAATCGCTAAATTATTAGAAAAATATAATGTCACATTGTTTCTACCACCATTAGCGCCAGACAAGAAGTCAAATCTTGCGAGTCCACCAATGAATAAAGTTTGGTCGCACTCTAGTTGATATACTATTGCTTTTATTTCTTTTTGTGGTACTACAAGTTTTAAAGATTTCTTTGTGAGATATCTTAAATATTGGTGTCTATTCAATACTCCTGGAGTATCATATATAGTTGTACCATCATTCATAGGGAATCCAATAAAACTTAAAGTAGTATTTGGAGCGTATGATACAGTTAAAGCTTCTCTATCAGTTCCTTCAAATCTTTTTAGTATTTGATTTACAAGTTTACTCTTACCTACATTTGATGAACCAACGATATATACATCTCTACCATTTTTATATTTTTGGATTAATTCTAATAAATCATCTACGTAAATATTCTTTTTACTTGAAATTAAAATAGAATCTAGAACATTTAACCCTTCTTCTTTCAGCATCATATTGATCCAATTTAAGATTTTTTCTCTATTAACCGATTGAGGAAGAAGATCAACTTTATTAGCAGCTAAAATAATATCGTTTTGACCAGTGATTCTCTTGATATTTGGGAGGAATGAACCAGAAAAATCAAATATATCGACTATTAATACGATTAGAGAATCAGTCGCATTTATAGTAGATAATACCTTGATGTAGTCATCACCTTTAATATCATTTGAAACATATTCTTGATAGTTTCTTATTCTAAAACAGCGTTGACAAAGAGGAGTTCTTTTCAAACTCTTAAAATCTTCATAAATATGACTTGGAACGTATCCATCTTTCATTTTGTCTTTAGATTGAATTGTAATACCGCAACCTGTACAAATTATTTTTTCCATCTTTTATTTAGCCCTAGTTCTATAAATTCATTACTATGCATTTTATTAATTCTTCTTAAGATTAATCTTTCAAAGAATCTATTTATTTTTGTATACCATTTTTCTGTCTTAGGATTAATCGGATCAACTAGTACTGATAGAATTCCTAATTTATTAGATAAAACTATATCAGTCACAACTTGGTCACCAATCCATAATACTTCATCTTTATTGATGTTGTATTTATGGATATATTTATTAATCCTATTTTTAAATGGTTTTGCGAGTGAATGAAACGATATTGAATCAAGTGCGCTCCCAAAATTAAATACTCTCTTCTTATGATTGTTTGAAAGGATAAAAAGAGTAAATCCATCTTTTTTTAACTTATTAAACAAATCTAATACTGATTCATCTGGATAGTGAGTATCATAATCCGCAATTGTATTATCTAAATCAAAAAAAATAATCTTAATTCCTCTATCTAAATAATCTTTATAAGGGATAAGAAAGATATCATTATAATAAGAATTTGGGAGATACTTCAATAAACTATAATTTTTCATCGACCATTTAATATTATAAATTATTAAATGGTTGATTTCAAGAAATAAAGATTGTGATTGACTTAATTTTATGAAAAAAATATACTGATTACACAGTATATTTTTATTCATTATTAGATTTTTCTTTAAGAATTTCTTCTTTTAATTCTTCTCTAATTCTTTCTAGTTCCTTGTTTCTTTCTTCTTCTAATGCTTTATTTTTTTCTTCAAGTTCTAATTTTGTTTTTTCTTTAGAAATCTTGATTATATTAATCATCTCATAAACGATGATGTATAAAAATAATACAACAATTAGGAAGAATATTAAATTCTTAAAATTCGTAGTAATCTTACCAAGTCCTAAGAATGGTCCATATTTAACTACTTTACCTATGTAGTTGTCTTTTGAAACAGGGATAGTATCAACTGAATGATTATTATCACCTTTTGTCACAATAGTTGAATCTTCATTTATGGAATAGATTCTGTGAACTACATTTATTTTTTCTTGGTCATTATAGTAAACGATGATGTCGCCTACTTCTAAATCATCATATTCAAAATCTTTGACAATAATACAGTCATTTACCATAATGGTTGGTTCCATTGATGGGCTTACTACAGTTGAAAAACTGTATCCAAAGAATTTAGGCATCTTATTTTGGCTTATTGAAATGGTGCCATAGATTAGAAGAACTACTGTAAGACCTATTATTAAGTCTGCGATGACTTCAAGAATTATCGATAGAGCACTTCTTTTTTTCTTTATTTTTTTAGTTTCATCCATAATTAGTTCTCTAAGCGTTCTTTCCTTTTAGCTTCTCTATCCATTCTAACTTTATTTAAAGCAGCCATTCTCTCTTCATAAGCCTTAACCTTTAAAATAGCGTTGTTTTCTTTTTCTTTTTGGAGTGCTCTTTTGCGCTCGTTAAGGGCTTTTTCTTTTAATTGACGCATCTTTTCATTGTGTTCTTTTAGTCTTCTAAGCCTATATTCTTCAGTTTCAATCTTCATCTTAGCTTTTTCTTCTTGAATAAGCTTTTGAGTTTCTTTTTCTTTTTCTTTAATTTCGAGTCTAATCTTTTCTTTCCTTGATTTGATTTCTTTATTTAGTTTTTCCATCTTGCGTTTAGCTTCCGCTTCTAAATCTTTAATCTGTTTTTCAAGGATTAATTTTTCACTCGCAAGTTCCATTTTAGCTTGCCTCTTGTAGTTGTTTACTTCAACCTTAATTTCATTTAAGGCTTGATTTCTAAATGCTTCTAGAGAATTCTTTTCATAATCTAGAACTTCTTTGTTTTGATCGATATCATCTATATCTTTATCATATTCACCAATTATTTGCATTCTATCATCGACTTGTTTCTTAAGCCTCTCGATAGTATTTCTATTTTTAGATGCCTCAATCTCTTCTTTCTTTTTCTTGATGATTTTCTTATTTAAAGATTCAAGGTCTTTTAAGAGCTTACGTTCTCTTCTCATTGAGTTGTTGTAATCAACTTCTTTGATTTCTCTTATAACTTTTGCGAACTTGAGTTGATATTTCTTTCTATCATAACTCTTTTCTGCGTCTTCTTCAGTTATAAGATAATTGAAGATGTTTTGATCTGCTTCAAATTCAAATATAGAATTATATAATGAATTCACAATATCAGTAGTCTTTCTTAGAGCTCTCCTCAATGCTTCATCATCAGAAATCTTACCACTTTCTTTGATTTCTTCTTGAGATTCTCTCAGTAATTCTTTATATTTATTTAAGAAATATTCATTTAAAGTTGAATCTTCAACTTGAATTTGAGATGGATTATCTACGAAATCATCGAAGTTATTTCTGAGTTGCTTGTTGCTGCGTTTTGTATATTCAAGTCCACCTTCAATATTAAATAAATTCTTTCTAACTTTTTGATTACCTGCTATAGTTGCGAAATTGATTAAGAATAGATCTCTAACATGTTCACTAAATGCATCATCAAAAGGAATGTCTTTTTCATTTACTTTAACATCGTATGCTAATGTTGAATATTTATCTAAGAATAACCAAAGGTTATATGCATTCTTGAAATCTGGATTTTTTAAGATGATATTTGTCTTTAAGATTGGAGGTCTAACAGGAGCTGTGCCTTTCATCATCTTCATAAACAAGCTATTTCTTAAAGCATCAATTAAGCTTGATAGTTTTTCAACTCTTTCTAAGAAATCATAGTTTGTGATATTAACCTTTTTATCATCTAGGTCTCTTTTCATAGTGAAATCTATTTTCATTTCGATATTAACGTCGCTTATATCGAATGTTGATTCACTATAGACATGGTCTTTTTGGAATGATTCTACGTTTTCTTTGATAATTAAATATCTATTTCTTACGAATAAGAATAATCTGTTTATTAATGTCGCAATAAATCTATTTTCATAGATTTGGAAATCCTGTTCTGGATTGATGGTTAGAATCTTCTTTGGAATAACCATATCATTCTTTTCATCAATTTCTTTGATGTAATGAGTATGGGCGGCTAGGTGTCTTACTGATGTTGCGTTAATCTTTTTCGCTTTTTCAATTGCCACAACATCTTCTTCATATTTAAGATTACTTCTAGGGTTTTTAGTTATTCTATCTAAAGATGGAAAATAAGATTCGATAGTTTTTATCCAATCCATATCAAATATCTTAGTTTCACTCATGTTCTTTTGATAGACTTTATTTTTACCCTTATTATATACAGCATCAAAATATTTAACGAATTCTAAATCGTTATATTTGAATAAGGTTGCATCTATTTCTTTAAACAATCTATCGAGATCATCACGCTCATTCATAAGAACCCTCCTAAATAGAAAATTAAGAACTCAATCTAAGAGTTCTTAATTAAATCTTTAATATAATTAATGCACTCTGTGCATTGATTCTTTCCATATAATTTATCAAGAAGTGTGATTAAATCATTCAATTCCTTATGCAAGAATGATAAATTTAATGCTTCAAATTTTCTTAATACTTTATGACATACGAAATAATCTATACCAGCAGTTTCACTACCACCACAAGCAACATATACAGGAACGAAAGTTTTGAGTTGTTTCATGATACGGTTACCAAATGTAACTTTTAGGTTATCAATGATAAAGGCATCTAACTTTTGAAGTGTATCTAATGCTTTAGTGTTAAGTGCGTAATCTTTTTCTGCGCTTTGGAATAAATTATCTAGATAGTCAAAACTCATTGTTACGCCATGTGTAAATGGAGCATCTACGAGTTTCGCTCTTGCATTCATTTCTATTACAGTTGCACGGTCATATACCTTATCTGTGATAGTAAATGTAGAGTCATCTTTATTTGCAGTACCAATGAACCATACATTTTGTGGAACTAAAATCTTACCATTTATTAAATTCTTTGGATCTGATGGAAGTGATTCAGGAACGATATCAATTTTCCACTCAGATGCATCAGGCATTTCCATAATTGATAAGAACTCAGCAAAATAATACTCAATACGAGCAAGGTTCATTTCATCTAGTACTATGAAATTTAAATCATCTCTATATGTTGTTTCATAAAGAGCTTTAATGAAATCTGTTTCATTAAATTTCTTAGTGAATTCATTTAAATATCCAAGTATTTCTTGTCTATCTCTCCAAGATGGTTGAACAGAACAAATAGCAGCATCATTTCCAAAGAATTTACCCATTGCATATGGAAGTGATGTTTTACCTGTACCAGAAATACCTTCAAGTATCATAATCTTTGTTGTAGCAAGTCCAGCAAAGAATGCAGAAATAACTTTAGTATCGTAATATAAGTGAAGTTGGCTTGCAGAAAAGTTGATAAATCTTTCAACTAATTGAGGTAAACTCAAGAAATCATCTTGGTTCATGTTAACAGTTGAAATATCATTTTCATACTTTTCATCAACATTTATTAACTTAACAAATCTAGAATCAGTGATAACTTTAGGTTTTTCATCAACTGGTTTTTCTTCTTCGCTTAAGTCTTCACTAGTCTTAAGTGTTGGAGCCTTACCACTAACTTTCATACCTAATATTTGGTTCTTTTCTTGTACAAGTTCTTCAATTTTATAATTTAAGTTTTCAATCTCTTCTAAGAGCTCAACCTTTTCAATCTTTTTGGCTCTAAATCTTTTGCTTTTCTTGATTGCTTGTATTATTCTTAGAACAAATAGTGTAATGAATGCAATATTGATTAAAAATACTAAAACGTATGCTAACCAATCGACAACTGTAAATCTAGCTGTTCTTTGAACGAATTGATTTAGGTAATCTATGGCATTAGTATAAAATAAATCAATCAGTGCTTGAAATATAGTTTTAATAAAAGCCCATAGATTAGAAAAGAATTGTCTTAAGAAATCGACATAATACATCGCCCATTCGCGCATATATCTAATCTCCTAAAAATATATCAAAGTTTAATTATTGTAGAATTATGTTTTTTATTCTTCTTTTGCTTCAGTCTCTTTTTCTTCTTCTTTTTCTTTAGACATTTCAGCTAGAAGTTCTTGTCTCATTTTTTCTTTTTCAGCTTCCAACATAGCTTTTTGTTCTTCGTCTTTAGCTTGAAGTTGCATTTCCATCTTTTGTTTATTAACATTTATAATATTTAGAACTAAGAAAGTACCTTCAAGTAATAATAAGATTGCAGTAGGAAGAACTATAATAAGTCCAAATCCTTTTGGGCTTTGTAGATATGTTAAGGCTTTACCAGCACCTTTCCATACACCTGTATAGACTGCTTGTACTTGATTTAGACCAGCTACTTGGCATTTAGATTGCATATATTGATCTGTATCATATGTTTCAGCGTTATATACTGCGGTTGGATATAGTACTTCAATAATATCACCTTGTAAAATGAAATATTTATTTCCTTCAGAATTAACCTTTACATCCACTACCCTGTGGGTATTGAATTGGTTTGTACTTGGATCTAAAGAATAATCTATAAAAGTGATGATATCTCCAACTTTTATATTGTCTTTATCTTTTTCACTAGCTACTTTTGCGAATACTAAATCTCCAAATTTAAATGAATCTTCTTTATTTCCATCCATTGAAGATGATGAAACAGCAAGCATATAAGTGCCAAATAAATTTGGTACTTTTTTATCTCTTCCTGCTAAATTAGCTATCGCAAATACAAGTAAAATAATGATAAAAATGTAAAATAATACATTTAAAACTACAGTCAATATCTTTTTGGCTTTATTAGTTTTAGTGTTTTCCTCTTGAATGTATTCTGCCATAATTCTACCTTTCCTTCATATATCTACAATTAAAATATATTTTTTATATATTTTATCATAATATATATGAAAAAGTCCATCATTTTTATATACTACCAATTAAATATACCATATTTAATATAGAAATTAAAAGGGTTTAGATGGTTTTCTCCCCTAAACCCTTTTATTCATTGATTAAAACTAGTTATAATCTTTTTAATCTTATTAAGCTGAAAGTGCAGCAGTTGAGAATGTGATATCAATTTCGAATGAACCACCAAGGATTGCATTGATACATTGATCATCCCAACCATTTAACCAAATGTTTAATGTTATTAAAATAATATCATCATCCATTTTAACATTTCCGTTAACATCTACAGGTTGAGCGCCAAATGCAGTAACTTGACCAGTTTCAATATTTGTTGCGGCCCAAGTGTTAGCAAGTTGGAAGTTTTTAGCATGTGCATAATCTCTAGCTAAATTATTTGCTTTTGTAACGATTGCATCTGAAGTTTCGCCAGTGAATTTATTTGTAGTATCAGCAAATGTTGTAGTGTTTGTTGAAACTAAAGTTACACGTGCAGCTTGTCCAGCGTTTGGAGTCCATGTTGAACCAGCAGTCATAGCTGTAGCGCCATATTGATAACTAATATTAGATGCGTGGTCTAATTGTCCTTCTTCTGAACCAGCTTCTAGATCTGGATCAACATATTCTTTTTGATTAGCAGTGAATGTAACATCTTGTGTCCAAGCTTGCATATTAGCTGAAGTAATTGTTACAACAACTTGTAATTTTTCATCTTGTGCAGCGCCTAATGCTCTAACATAGATTGGAAGTTCATAATAATCTGTTCCTGCAACAGCAGCAAGAGCATCAGTTTTCATTAATGAAAGATCGCTAGTTGATGATAAAACGTTTGCTAAATCTTTTAAAGTACCATTCCAAACTGCAGGAGTGATATCATTTGTCCAAGTTGCAGCTGTTGGATTTTGTGCATTATAATCTAGAGATACTTCAATACCTTTTTGTGCTTTAACGTTAGTTGTAATGTTTGATACAGTTGCTGAATCACCAAGAGTGAACCATGCAAATGTAGATGTACCTAAAGCTGCAAGAGCTAAAGTTACTGATAATATAGAAACTAATAATTTTGTTGTTAATTTTCTCATTTTTTATTCTCCTAAATATATCTTTTTTTATTATTTTTATTATTTACTTAATTATTTTAATTAGTCGGCAATTTTGCCATATTTGAATAAGAATTGCATATTTATTTCATCTTCAAGAACACAATCGAATGAATTTGCATCCCATCCTTCAATCCAAATTCTTATTACTGTTGTGCCATAATAACAATCGCTTGTTTCATCATAAGTTATTGCACAAATTTGTGAATTGTTGTTTAATACATAATCTGCTTGATTTGGTGCAGTAGAATATGTTGATAATTCGTTACTATATACTAGATTAGTATTATATATTGTTACATCGCTACCTGTTGGAGCTGTGATAGGGTTGTTTGGATTTTTAGCATTATAGAATGATATGTTACCATTTGTTTCGCCTACTCCTTGGCCATCATTTCTTGCTCCGCCAAGATCGAATATTGTTGTTTCTTGTGCAGAAGTTTTTCTAGTTCCAGTGAATGATATTCTTATTGAATCTTTAGCATAGCATGTATATGCTTGAGATTCTGAAGTTTTTTCTTGTCCATCTACATCTGTAAATGTACAATCTGGTTGGAAAGTTACACCTTTACTTTGAAGAGCTGTTCCTCCTCCTAAGTTTTGGAATGTTTGGTTGCTAGACCATTCAGTTAAATATATTCCATAAGTGTAATCATTTGCTTGAGCTAAATTAGATACTCTAAAGTGTAGTGTGAATTCAATGTATTTCTTTGAAGATAATAATACTGCATTTTCATCTAAATCTGTGAATGTTGTTCCGTTTAAACTTGTTACAGCATCTAAGTCAACTCCATTTAGTACTTCACTTAAGTCTGCTGAAGTCAATTCTGATTTCCACATTTTTTGTGAGAAATTTGGATTTGGATCAGTTGATACTTCTATACCTGCTCCACTTGATACATTAAGTTGAATGTTTGATACTGATACTTGTTGTGTAAGTGTGAGCCACGCGAATGTTGATGCGCCTAATGTTATTACTGTTAAGGCTATCATAGTAAGAAGTAATAATAATTTCTTTCTTATTTTCATATTCGGGATTATTCCTCCTAAATTAATTATTGATTTTCTTCATCAACCCTTGATGAGACAACTGAGAAGTTTAAATCTAATCTTAATTGTCCACTCTTGATTGAATCATCGCACTGGATGTCCCAGCCCTCTAGCCAGATTACTACAGAATATTTTTTAATTTGACCTGGTCTAAAGTCTTCTATTACAGTTTCTGGTATTCCATCACTATAGAAGAATACTAGATTATATTCACTCTCATCAATTTTTGCATTTTTTGGAGTGCCTTCGATGTAGATATCATCTCCATCATCTTTTAAATAAACAGTTTTTTTAGTTTCATCTTCAATTACTAATATTCTTAAAGCTGAATCAACTCCGTTTGTCGCTTTTAAGAAATTAATATTGAAGTTTAAGTCTACTGTGGTATTGCCTTCATTCTTTATATAGAATGTATAGGCTGTATATGTTAGTCCCATTGAGTCATAATAATTTCCTTCGCTATGAATAATATTATCTATCTCAATATCATGGAAACTAACAGGTACTGCATTGTTTAGAGGATTAACTAGAAGTCTTGGATATGAAGATACGAATTTTGGTTCTTCAGATAGAGATATACCGATTCTATATGCAACTTCTTCGAGTGAGATAACGAATGTACCCATATTCATACCGAAGTATGCTAGAATTCCAATTATTGCAGATACGAGGCCAGTGCCTAGTATAGATAACGATAGGACATTATGTCTTAACTTTGCTTGGGCTAATGTTAATCCAGATCCTATGGTGTTTTTCAACCTCCAGTTCCTCCTTTCTTGATTTTTACAATTAAAAAAGCCAGCATCATCTAAACAATTAGTTTAAAAATGACAACTGGCTATCTTTTCAGACCCTATAGTTTTGCGTCACTAAGTTTCCCTAGTTTTGCCTTTAACATTTTTTAAAAGATGACATCTGGCTATCTTTTCAGACCCTATAGTTTTGCGTCACTAAGTTTCCCTAGTTTTGCCTTTTACATACTTTTACGCTCATATATTACCATTTTTATTATTATAATGCAAGTATTTTTTTTTATTTTTTTAAAAATTAATATTTTACATTATAAAATAGGCTCAAATACCTAATTATTGTACGCGTATATGCGCGTAAAATACTTATATATTTATATATTATATTTTCTCAGCCCAATCTTTTGATTCGATATATGCTGTTAGATCTTCTTCTCTTAATGGTTCTGCAAAATGGAAACCTTGAATTACTTTAATCCCAAGACCTTTAACATAATCATATTCTTCTTTTGTTTCTATTCCTTCTGCGACAATTAAGATATTGTTCTCTTTCGCAAAATCGATTAATAGATTGATGAATTGATTTTTAAGCATTTGATCATTTTCTGGATCCATATATTCTTTATCTAATTTAACAATATCAACTTGAAGTTCTCCAAGTCTTTTGATTCCATTGAAATCAAAGCCGAAACCATCAACTGAGATTTTAAAACCTAATTCTTTTAAATTCTTTAAGTTGTTTCTTATAACTTCATGTTTTTCAAATAAAGTGAATTCTGCGACTTCAAGAGCGATATTCTTAGGTGATATTTTATGCTTCTTTAAAATCTTTTGGAAGTTTTGAGGAAGTTGTGGATCAATTAGTTGTTTTGGCGATAAGTTGAGTGATAATACGACTTCACTTGAAAGATGTGAGCCTATATTAATCGCTTCTTTGATTAATTTTTCAAGCCCCCATGAACCAACCCAATTTATATCACCAGATTGTTCCATGATGTTTATGAATTTGTGTGGAATTAAGACACCAAGTTCTGGGTGGTTCCATCTTAAGAGTCCTTCAAAACCAAATATAGTTTTGTTTTCTGTATCAATTACTGGTTGATAATAAAGAGTAAACTCTTTATTTTTGATACCTTCTTTGATTTGTCTATAATATACTAAGTTATCGCTTTCTTTTGAACCAGATTCAATTGTGTAAACTTTCATCTGGTTGCCACCTTCTCTTTTGCAAGTATAAAGAGTGATATCAAGTGAATCATTTAATTGGTTGATATTTGAACCATGATTAGGATAGAAAGCAACTGCAATTGATGCAGTAATTGTAATCATTGTATCACCAAATATTCTGATTGGTTTTCTTATTAATTTTAATAATTGTTGAGCGATTTTTATTACTTGTTCATGATCATATTCACCTTTTAAGAAGAGTAAAAATTGATCATAGTCAACTCTTGCGAGTTCAACTCTTTTTGGAAGAGAATCTACTATATTTAAAGCTAAATTCTTCAATACATTATCATCTTCTTCTTTACCAAAACTTTCAATTAATTCAGTATTTCTATCTATATCTATTTTGATTAAAGAGAATTGAGCTGCACTACTTGATGCTATATAAGTTGAAATGTTTGCATTCATTTCGCTTTTTGTTTCAACGCCATCTATGTAAGATGCGCTTTCTTCTTTGAATTTCTTTCTTTCTCTTAAGAAAAATCTAAAATAGAAAAATAGTCCTACAAGTAGAAGTATTGGAATTACTATCGCAAGGAACATTACTAAACTTGGATTATCATCTAGAGATTGCGCAAGTATAAACATTATTCTATGCCTCCTATATCATCTTCATTAGAAGAATCATCATCTATAGATTCATCTATAGAAGATTCGTCTTCTTCTTCAGTTTCTTCTAAAATTTCTTTATAATCATTTTTATAATCTTTTACTTTAGTTTCAACTTTAACATTTAAGCCATTATATTTTTCTATGAGTTTAATCGCTTCAGCTTCACTTACTGGTTGGCTGATTAAATAACCTTGAATTACTTCACAACCCATACGTGATAATAATTCTGATTGTCTTTCAGTTTCAACACCTTCTGCGATTAATTCGAGGTCAAGTGATGAACCCATTTGAACGATTCTTGTGACAATTACTCTTGTGATTTTATCACTAACCATATATTTAGTGAATTCTTTATCTATCTTAATCGCATCAACTGGAAGATCTTTTAAATATAACATTGATGAATATCCAACACCGAAGTCATCAAGGTGGATTACGAATCCTTTTTCTTTTAAGATTCTAAGTTTTGAAACCATATTATCCCTGTTTTCCATAAGGAAAGTTTCAGTTATTTCAAGGGCGATTGAATTACTCTTAATCTTATGTTCATCATAAGTTTTGATTATTTCAAATACGAAACCACTCTGTAAGAGTTGAACTGGGGATACATTTAATGAAATTGAAATACCTGTATTTTCAATTTTCTTCGCAAAAGAGAATACTTTTTCATTGATTAATCTACCAAGTTCAATAATCATACCATTTCTTTCTGCGATTGTAACGTAGTGCTCAGGTGAATCGAATTTATATTTAGGATTAGTCCATCTAAGAAGAGCTTCAAAACCTACAATCTTCTTAGTTTTGATGTTGAATTGAGGTTGGAAATGCATCTCAAATTCATCCTTTTCTATCGCTTTCTTTAAATCTTGTTCAAGGATTTGGTCTCTTGTAAAGGATGATGATAATTCTGCATTATATAAGGCAACTTTAATAAGTCTTGATTGTTTAGCTCTTTCTAAAGACTTATTCATATTCTCAAATATAACTTCAGTAGATGCGCTAGTCTTAAGTTCTTCATCAACGTTTAAAAGACCGGCTTTAGCTTCAACTTGGATGAAATATTTCTCTTTTATTTCTATTGGGTCATATAATAAATCTATTATCTTCTTAGCCCAGTTTATCGATGCATTATAGTTAGATATATCTTTAATAAATACTAAGAAGAAAGATGTTCTGACGTTATAAACATTATAGTTTTTAAATGTTTCGCTTAGTGAATCACAAATACGCTGTGCCATAGTTCTTAAAAGAACGTTACCACTTTCATAACCATATAATCTATTAATTTTATTGAAGTCTAGTAAATCTATTGCGACAAATGAAGTGTTAGATAATGCGAATTGTGGTGTCACAATATAATTTCCTACATCTTTATCAAAGATAATTTTATTTGGAAGATTTGTGACTTGGTTGAAAGATGCAATCTTCGCATTGATCACTTTTTCTTTGTGTTCTCTTGTGATGTCATAACCTATTAGGATGTATTTATTAAATACCCTCATAGGAATGAAATTAACATATATTTTTTCTTCTTCTTTTTGTGAATCAAATTCTAAAATGAAAGCATCTTGTCTTTGAATGATAGACATGATTTTACTATCATCTTCAACGACTTTAAATTCTTCGACATTCTCAAAGAGTGAAAATTCTTTGATGTTTTTCTCACAAGATCTATTATGCCTTAATATCTTACCTCTTCTATCTATTGTGATAGTCATTGGCTTAACGAAATAATATGAGAATCTATTGCTTGATAAATCTTGGTTCTTCTTATACATTGAGTAACCAAAGATAAAAGTTAAGAGTCCCACAACGAAAGTCGCAGATACTGAAATAATAATTAAAGTGTTGATTAAATATTTATTGTCAGCGTTTACTTTATCATATTCAAAGACGAAACCTATATACATATTTTGATCCATATCTTTTAGGATAGGAATATATAAGAAATATGATTTAACACCTGAGAAATTGAGCACTTCATAGCCCTCTAAACTTTCAGTAAAGGCAGTACTTAATTTATTGTAATCATATGATAGATTATATCTGTTGATATAATCAAAATATAGAGTTCTACCTTTATCATAACCATCTTTGATATAATTGATTCTTCCAGTCTTTTCAAAGATTAAATAATATGATTCATCAAGTAGGTCGCTATATTGATCAAATAAAGGATTGATATAATTTTTGATTTCTGTATAAAGCACTAAATCATGAATTCTAAATACTAAATAATTTAGTGAATCTACATATTCATCAATAATGCTCTTGAATGAATATATTGCGATTGGTTTAGTGTAATATTCATATATCGCATCATTTAAAGCGAATGTTTCATTTCCTATATGGATTGTATCGCCACTGAAATATGCCTTATTTAAGGTATAACCTAATATTGAAGATGCTTGAAGCAATATAGCATCGCTTACACTATTATATGAAGTCTCTCCATCTTCTGCTTCACCAATCTCACTTATTATATAATCATAAACTTTTTGATAATCATCTTTCATCTTATTTTGAATATTAGATGAAACTGTTAAAGATGAAATGAATAAAGATTCAGAATTCTTTCTATCTATATAATTTTGAGATAAGAAATAATAAGCGACAGAAAAGAAACCCAATACTACTATTGTGGATAAGACTACAGTAATAATTAAATTCCTAAGATTTTTACTAGACATAACTCTCTCGCTTAAATGAT
The DNA here is from genome assembly GCA_002310135.1 of Caryophanales bacterium UBA1188. Classification (GTDB taxonomy): domain Bacteria; phylum Bacillota_I; class Bacilli_A; order Izemoplasmatales; family UBA1188; genus UBA1188. The sequence continues at coordinate 229,977 of DBYK01000001.1, forward strand.
TCTTATGGCATTAGAGCCACTAAGTATCAACATTTTTAAGGCTTCAATGTCATATTCATTCGCCCTAACATTTATAGATTTATGACATATTCCACCATTTGTAATATATAAGAATGTGCTCGATTTAGGGATTAGTCCAACCTCTTTCAAGAGGTCAATATCGATTAAATAGTCACTACTAAATGCGGCACTAATTTCTCCAATTGAAATCATCGCTCTTACTCTTCTATCAGGTTCTTTAAGAGCTTTTTCTAAAATAGTACATTTTTCCATTCTATCTAAAGATAAGATGTCTAGTTGTGTATTTTCATCTATTTCTCTTATCTTTCCTTTATACAAGTCTTTAGAATGTTTTGTGAATAAAGAAACATAATCAAACTCTTTTTGTTCTATGGTTTCTTTATCTTTAAGTAATACCTTTAATAGATTTAAGGCATCCTTAATCCTTTTAGGGGAATTAACTTTAAGCATTGATTTAGTTTCTTCAAAACCACTAAAAGATTTATAATCTACTAAAAAATATTTTTTAGTTTTCTCATCTATATCTACATTTAGATATAATCTAAGCGCTCTATCGAATAAAGTGATTTTAAGGATAGGCTCATTATTATATCTATATTCTTCATATTGTGAATTTACGAATCTTTCAAGAGAAAAATTATCCAAATAATTTCTAATAGTTGAATAAGCTTCTTTAATTAAAGGATTAGAGATTGTAAGTTCATTTGAAAATTCTTTGTTGAAATCTATTCTATATGTCTTCTTAGATACTTTTTCATCTTTTAGTTCTTCAAATGGTTCTATTTCAAATTTTAGAACTTTTAATTTATCACTCATCTAAAGTTGCCTCCTTAAAACTTATTGTAAGGAGATAGACAACTAAACAATAAATAGTTGAAAGGAATGAATAGATTATAGTTATTATAAGCATAACGAATGGGAAATTAGGGTGAAAAAGAGCGTTATAATAGCCATTTGAAAATAGGAATAATAAGAAAAATGAGAATAGGTATAATGGTCCAAAAGAATATCTCTTCATTCTTTTTGAATTGATAATCCAAATAATTATGAAGAAGATGATAGTTATAGCGGATAAGATTGTGAATATTACCTTGTATGTTCCACCTCTAAAAAGATTCATAACTAGATAATCGAATGCTAAAGAGAAAGCATTAAACGAATCACTAAATGAGAAGAAAAATAAAGATAATAAAGAGATTCCAAATAAGCCTAAGAAACCATAAAATACGTATTTTTCAATTAATATTAGTTTATCTTTCACGAGTATTTCCCCCAAAAAAATAATATCCCTTTTTAATAATTATATAGAAAAATAAAATAAAAAGCAATATTTTGAAATATTGCAAATTTATTTTAGTCATTTTATATATTGAGTTAAATTAAGCTTTTAATTTGCCTTTTTCAAGGATTTTAATAGTTATTTTTTTACCTGTACCTGATGTATAAGTTACGATATCACCAATTTTTCTTCCTTGAACTGCTTTACCTATAGGTGATTCTTTTGAAACTTTATTATCTTCAGGATCAGCTTCAGTTATACCTACAAGTTGGAAACTCTTAACTAAACCAGTTTCAGTAAATTCAACTTTCAACCATTCTTCTCTGATGATTTCATGGTATTTTAAGATATCTTCTATTTCCGCAAGTCTAGCGTTTAATTTAGCTTGTTCTTCTTTAGCGGCGCTATATTCAGAGTTTTCAGATAAGTCACCAAGTGCTCTTGCTTCTTGTATCGCAATCTTATTGGCTTCTATATCAACGGTTAAAATATGTTCTTTCTCTTTCTTTAATTCTTCTAAGCCTTGGGCAGTTATTTGATGAAGATGTTGTGCCATACTAATACCTCTTTCTTTCCTCGTTAATTATAATATATTATGCTTTCTTTTTCAAAGAAAAATTATTATTTTTTATTTTCTTCTTAAAATATCATTTATTTTAAGGTCCCTATCTACTTCTATTTCTAGTATCTCAAGAGCGTGTCTTGCATCTTTAACTCTTTCTTTATCTTTATATAATTTTAAAGCTTTCACATTAAATAATTCTTTATTTGGAGACATAACTTCCATCACTTCACCTTCAATAAAATGATTTCTGACTTCAACTGTCGCAATAGATTTTTCTTTATCATATTTAAGCACTATTCCAAGGAAAGACTGATTAGCTTCAGGTGAAGTTTTAGAATAAAGTGTGAGTTTATTGTCTGTTTTACCACTTAAGAAACCTGAATAGTGATCTCTATTTTCACTTGATTCTAATAGATTTTGATAGAAAGAAATATCTCTCATATTTCCACTTTCTATATCATCAAGAAGCATTCTATAAGTATAAGCTATAGTTGCGACATAGTGTAGACTTTTCATTCTACCTTCAACCTTCAGTGAATCTATACCTATATCATATAAATCTTTAATAAAGTTTACTCCATTTAAATCTTTAGAACCTATATTGAAAGTATAATCATTTATTTTCTCATCACTTCTATAGATATCATATATCCACCTACAAGAATGAGCGCATCCACCTCTATTTGCATCTCTATTAGACATATAATTAGACATAGTGCATCTTCCGCTAAATCCGCTACACATTCCCCCATGAATGAATACTTCTATTTCAGCTTTTGTGTTCTCTTTTATATATTTGATTTCTGAAATAGAGAGTTCTCTTCCAAGAACCACTCTGTCATAACCTAGTGAATGGAGTAGATTTACGCTATCTTTATTGATGATAGAACTTTGAGTTGAAATAGAGATATGAAGATTAGTATTATCTTTTGCGAGTTTTAAAATCGCAGGACTAGAAACTATAATTCCATCTATATTTAGTTTTTCAAGTTGAATTAAAAACTCAACTACTCCTTTTATCTCTTTTTCTCTTGGAATTACATTCACCGTAACATATACTTTCTTGCCTCTTTCATGAGCGAATGATACAGCTTCTTTAATATCAGATAGAGTGAAATTGGATGCTTGAGCTCTAAGAGAATATTTTTCTCCACCTATATATACACTATCAGCCCCATATAAAAGCGCAAATTTTAATTTTTCTAAATTTCCTGCGGGGAGGAGAAGTTCTATCTTTTTCATAATACATCTCCTTTTAAAAGGCCAATTTCTCTATACAAGAAACCCGAATCAAATAGATCATTATATTTAGACAAATAGATAGAATAATCGAGTTCACCCTTATATAAAGCTAAGGTATCAAAATATAAATCATTAGGTATAAATATTCTATTTAAAATGAGGTAATCAATTTCTTTTGTTTCTCTAAAAAGTGAATATCCATCAAAAATCTTATCTCTATATATTCTAAATGAGATATCATCTTCAATCACCCTATATTTTTCATCTCTAGTTTCTTCTTTTAAAGATAAATCAAATCTATTTTTAAGTTTAAGGTTTAAGTTATATTCAAGATTATAATTAGTGAAATGTTTTCTATAAGAATAAAACATCATAATATAACCAAAGATTTGATATGCATATTTTGTATTACCTTTATTTTTTAATATAGATAAGATATCATCTTTAGTTATCTCTCTTGAGATTAATAATTTATTAATTCCTAAATCTTTAAAGAATTCTTGATCTAGGTGATTTGTGATAAATGTCTCAGGCGCATAAATCGCTTTATTTATTATTCCAAGTTCTCTAAAGACTTCAATTAAGGAGAAGTCTTGAAATAGAAAATAATCTAGAGATTTTAAATCTTTTAAAATGATTTTAAGTTCACTTAATTCCCTGTCATGATATAAAGCGGAAATGTCCAAAATCACAGCTTTTTTGGTAGATTCTTTAATTGATAATATTTCATCTTTAGTGAATAATTTTCCGTCATTAAAAGAATATCTATCTAAAGATACTATCATTCCATCAGCCATTTTATCAATTTCATCTAAATCATATAAATATGTGAAAATCATTTAAGTTTGATTGAGATACTCATCCCATCTCCTACATCTATTATTTCGCTTTTATAGTCAGAATTATCAATTAACCATTCTCTAAAAGCTTTAATTTTTTTAAGCATACTTCTCAAGTTTTTACTTTTAATATCATCTATTTCATCGATTAATCCATGAAAATTTAGATTATCAATTATGACTATTCCACCCACTTTTAAGAATGGAGTAAACCTTAAAAAGAATTTTTGGTTTTGAGCTTTTGCGGCATCTATAAATATTAGATCATATAATTTATTTGGCGTATAAGATAGCGCATCCATATATACTACTTCAATTTTATCTTGAAAGTTATATTTAGATATATTATTTATAGCTTCATTATACATATCTAAATTTCTTTCTATTGTGGTAACTTTGGCTCCTAAAGACGCCATATTAAGTGCGCTATAGCCTATTGCACTACCTACCTCAAGCACATCTTTTATGTTATATTTTTTGATGTTTAAAAGAAGGAAAGATAATCCTTCATCTTTGATAATTGGTATATGATTTATGAGGGCGTATTCTTTTAAATCATCAAACATCATCTTCTTATGATACTAAAGTCTCCTCATCAACTGAATCATCATCTTGAGACTCATCTTCATCATCCGATAAATTAGCGCTCAATATTCTATCAACCATTGAATCGAATACTTCTTGACAATATTCCATATCTTCTTCACTAGTGATTTCTACTAATTCTTCACTTCCATCACTATTTTTAATGATTTCTGCGACAAAGAATTCTCTATCTTCAAAATCGATATCTTCAATATCAGTATATATTACGAATCTTTTTCCGTTTTCTTCTCTTTCAAATTCTTCGAAAACTTGAATAGGTTTTTCTTTACCATCTTCACCTGTGATAAAACTTAATTCATCATTTTTATTTATCATATCATTTTCTCCTTTTCTTATCTAAATAATCTTGAAGAATTACTTTAGCGGCCGCTGAATCGATTTCATCATGTCTAGTCTTCTTTGATTCATTTCCATAAATCATATTAGATAGACCTATTTTAGTAGTTAAGCGTTCATCTAATAATTCTATTTTTATATCTATTTTTTCTTCAAGCATTTTCTTAAATTCTAAAGTGATTTGAGCTTGTTCGCCTAGAGTGCCATCCATATTTTTTGGAAGACCTAGAACAATTTCTTCTACATTATTATCATTTATTACTTTTAAGAGTTCATCTATCGCAGAATTAAAATCTTTATACTTAAATCTGATAGTTGGATACCCATTTGAAAACATTTCAAGTGAATCAGATATCGCTACACCTAGAGTTTTAAGTCCTAAATCTAATCCCATTATCTTCATAAGATTTTGCTCCTTAAGAATTCAATAACTTCATCATATTTAGAATCACTTGGTGCACCACCTGATGCGAAATCTTTCTTTCCTCCACCTTTTCCATCTGCGATTAAAAGCGCATCTTTTAATAGACTTGATGCATCTACTCCATCTTTATTTGTCTTAATTAAAACTTGGAGTTTAGATGATACTTTATCAACTAAAGCTACAGTTATATTAGGTTTAATTGATGTAAGATAATCGATTAGAGGTCTTAGATAACCTCTTTCGAATTCATTAAGCCCTATAACTCCACCCTTATCAGTAAGCATATCTTTATAATTCACAAATGTTTTTTCTATAGATTCATTTAAAAGCCTTGTAGCTTCTTTATCGAAAGCTTTAACTTCTTCTTGAAGAAGATCTAATTCTTTTCTCATATTTATTACATCTTGATATGAGAATGTGTATTCTTCTTTAGGCCTATATGTGAATTTCTTATCTATGTTAGATAAAGATAATTTCTTTTCTATTTCAAATGCTTTATTTAGTAATTTATGGAATTCTTCAATAAAACCTTTAAAATAATCTTTTTCTTTTTCTATCATATTCTTAGTAAGACCAGTGATTCTATATATACCAGAACCAATAGAATAGATAGATTGAATCATGAATTTACCTATATCTTTAGTGTTTTTAACATGTGTACCACCGCAAACATCTATAGATGCGCCAAGATTTACAACTCTTACAAGGTCGCTATATTTTTCACCAAATTCAGCAATTGCGCCCATTTCTTTTGCTTCATCAATAGATACTTCTTTAGTTATTTGTGTAAAACCATTATTGATATATTCATTAGTTAATTTTTCAATTTTTAGAATAGTATCATCATTTAAAGATTCAAAATGGTTGAAGTCAAATCTTAGAGTTTCTGGTGAAATCTCTGAGCCTTGTTGAGAGACGTGAGAACCTAATGTTTCTCTTAATGCTTTAAACATTAAATGACAGCATGAATGGTTTTCTCTTAGTGATTCTCTTCTTTCATCATCAACTATTAATTTAACTTTATCTCCCTCTTTGAAGATTAGAGGATTTTCAACAATATGTAAGTGTTGTTTATTTGGAAGAGTTATAGTATCAATTACTGGATATTCTTGTCCATTTAATATTACAACTCCAGTATCTCCAACTTGACCACCACATTGAGCATAAAATGGTGTTTTATTAGTTAAGAAACCTTCATCAAATACTTTTACTATAACTGTATCCTCTTCTAAAGATGAATAACCAGTGAATTCTAGCTTTTCTTTATATTTCAAATATTCTTCTTTTTGTTTAGCGAAAGATGCTTGATTAGAATTCGCTTTTCTCGCTCTTTCTTTTTGAGCATCCATTTCTTCTTTATATCCTTCTTTATCAACACTTAATCCTTTTTCTTGTGCATATTCTTCTGTGAGTTCTAGAGGAAAACCATAAGTATCAAATAAGATGAATACATCAGAACCACTAATTACTTTATCGCTTCTTTCAACTATTTCTTTTAGTTTTTCAAGTCCTGAATCAATTGTGTTTAAGAATTTTTCTTCTTCTTGCTTAATGAGAAGAACTGAAAGATCTCTAGATAAAGATAGATGAGGATAATAATCTTTCATTATATCTTCAACTATTCCAACGAGACTATAAAGGAATGGTTTTTTAATCCCAAGCGATATTCCATGTTTAACGGCTCTTCTAAGTAGCCTTCTTAAAACATATCCTCTTCCCTCATTAGAAAATATTGCCCCATCTGATAGAGCGAATGTGATAGTTCTTAAGTGATCTGCGATAATCTTGAATGATTCTTCACCATTATATTTTTTATTAGATATTTTTTCGACTTCCTTAATTATTGGAATAAATAGGTCTGTATCAAAATTAGTTTCTTTTTCTTGAAATATACAAGTTAATCTCTCAAGACCTGCGCCTGTGTCTATATTCTTCTTTGGAAGAGGTTTATAATCTTTTCTATTACCACTTCCATCGCTATTGAACTGAGAAAATACTATATTCCAAATTTCTACATATCTATCGTTTTCAATATCATTTTCTATTGCGCTTTTTGTATAATCTCCATATAAAGGACCTCTATCAAAGAAGATTTCTGTATCTGGTCCACATGGCCCTTCACCTATTTCCCAGAAATTAGAATAACATTTCACAAGATGTGATTCATCTATGCCTGATTCTATCCATTTATTATATGTATCTAAATCATCTGGGTAATATGTGATATAGAGAAGTTCTTTTGGAATACTAAACCATTTAGGGCTAGTTAAAAGCTCAACTGCCCAAGGAATTACTTCATCTCTAAAATAATCTCCAATAGAGAAATTCCCAAGCATCTCAAAGAAAGTGTGGTGTCTTGCGGTCTTCCCAACATTTTCTATATCATTAGTCCTAATACACTTTTGAACATTTACTATTCTTGGATTCTTTGGAGTTTTTCTTCCATCGAAATATTTTTTAAGAGGAGTCACACCAGCATTCATCCAAAGAAGCGATTTATCATCACTTGGGATTAAAGATGCACTCTCTTCAACACTATGTCCTTTTTCTTTAAAGAAATCTAACCACATATTTCTTATTTCATTTGCGCTTAATTTTTTCATAATATCCTCCTAAAGAAAACAAAGTCCTTGAAAAAGATTTCAAGGACGATTTATAACCGCGGTACCACCTTTATTCTAGTACATATACTAGCACTTTAAATTTGAGTCTATAAAGCGACTAAGCCTTAAAATCTCAGAAAGACAGCTTCGATAAAACATATTATTTAGTCGCACCAAACCTAAACTCTCTTAAAATATATTTTTATCTACTAATTCTTCATCATAGATTTTATGATTTAATTATAAATTATTACAATTTTTATTTCAAGAAATAAACTCTTTATTTCTTATATTTTATTCATAGCCTTAAGCTTTAATATTTTAATTTCATAAGGCTTAAGAGGCCTTTTAAAACCTTCCTTAATATCTAATGATATATTTTCTATCTTTTCAAGTTTTAAAGATTTAATTTTAAAAGATGAATTATTGAATTCTTTCTTTAAATCTTTTATTTTAGTATCTTTTAAACTGATCCTTAGTATGGAAGATGTCTTTTCAGCATTATATGATAAATCATATAATTTGAAATGAAGTTTCTTCTTTAAATTATTTAATTCTTCTTTTTTAATAATTCCATCTATTTTTATTTTGTATTCCTTTATGAAATCATCATAAGAATTAATGAAATTATTTTTTAAATTATTATCATTACTTAAAATGATGAGTCCAGTATCTTCAAAATCTAATTTATTAAGTGGACTTAATTTCACCTTTATATCACTTAGTAAATCGGATGTAGATTTAGTGCCCTTAGCGCTAGAAAAAGATGTGATATAACCGAATGGTTTATTCAAAATATAATATAATATTTTTTCTTGAGGTTTAATGTCTATTCCATTAATAGTTACTTTATCAGTATCTTCTACAATATAACCTAACTCTAAAATTATTTTAGAGTTAACTTCAACATCCCCATTTAAAATTAAGCTTTCTGATTCTTTTTTTGAGAAGAGTCCACTAGATGAAATATATTTAACTAATCTTTCCATTTTAATCTACTAGGCTTAAGAAGTTATCATTGAACTTCTTATCCATTTCCTCTCTCATCTTTTGTGCGACATCTTTAACTTCTTTTATATTTTGAAGCTTATATTTATAACTTGAAGATATCATAAGTTGTCTTGAAATTGATGGTGTTGGGACTATAATTTCAAGCATCTTTCTTGGGTTAAGAGATAATACTCTTCCACCAGTTTGAATTCTTCTTAAAGATTCAACTCCAATTTTTGAATCTAAAAATATTTTAAGAAATGTAGGGTCTAAGACTTCTTCATTACATCTAATTACGATTAGTGAACCAGTTGAAATATAAGTTTCAGAATATGGAATATTTAATACTGCGGTTTTAAATGTCTTACCCTTACAACTTATTACTAAATCATTATTTTCTAAGATGTAGTGTTCCATCTTCTTATCAATCCCTTTTAGGGATTGAAGAGATTCTTTATTGATTTGGCCATCTTCTATATCAGATAAAGTTAATAATTTGATTTTAGTTTCTTTAATAGATAAATATTCATCTAACATTTCAGATGGAATTTGGAATCCTCTATAAATACTTTTTACTAAATCTTTAAGCATTAAAGGATTATGAAAATCAGTAAGGCTATTTTCAAAGAATTTATGAGGAGAGAGGTCATATTCATTCTTCTCAAGGTATTCTTTACTCATTAGGCCAAGTGCGCCTTCTATTTGATTATTTATCGCTCTTATTATTCTTTCTGAATCTAGATTTATCCCTCTTCTTATATTTTGAGCGAATTTTGTCGCATTTATAACTTCAATTAATTTGTTTCCTCTTCTTGCGTGAATATAAGATAGTGGGAATGAGAAAGCTTGAAGCCTTGGAAGTTCAACTATCATATGAATTAAACCTTTTTCAAATAATCTCTTCTTGATATTATTATCTGCGCTTTTTGATAAAATACCAGTTGAAAAAAGAGAAAGGATTTTTCCATCTGGGTTTAGATGAGATATCAGATTTGATTCTAGCCTATATTCAAATGATTGTGTGACATTTAAAGACATCTTCTCACTTGAAATGATTTCTTGAATGCTTCTTTGATTCTTATATGGTGGGAAGATAAAGATTGTATCATACATACTATCTAGTCCTAGTTCTATTGTGGAACCTGTATAATATCTATAGTTTATTCCATTAAGTTCAAATAATATCATAGATAATAAATTAACTGAGAAACTATAAAAATTGAATGTGACAGATTTTACTGATTCATCAGTAAATAGAAAATCTTTAACATATGATGATAGAATCAAACAATCACCAATATAACCTTTATATAATTCTTTATCTAATAACTCTAAGTCTTTATCTATTAATTTTTGTTGGTCAAAGAATGAATAGATTGTAGTTTTGATTAAGGATTCAATCTCTTCAAGTCTTAAAGATGCTAAATAATCGAAACATCTACTATATGCATCTTTTATATCGAGTGCACGCTTGATAAAAGATTCTGATTCTTCAAAAGCGATATTACCACTTAATAATTTTGACTTATTTTGAAATTGATAGAAGGATGGAAGTATGTCATTATTCTCTTTTCTTATTTCAAAAATAATATACAAAAAAGCGATAAGCCTAGGCTTATCAGTCTGTTTTAAGCTGTTTAGGTAAGTGTTTTCAATATTGCGCATAATTCTCCCCCCTTTTTTCTAATTTTAAAAAGTTGGTTTTCTATAACCAAATTATACAACTAATTATATAAAAAGAAAAGATATAGTATTTTATTTTTTAATAAAATAATCAACTACATCTTTTACAGTATCATCTATATTTCTAAATTCTATATTTAATATTTCTTTTGCTTTTTGATTAGAATAATCTATTTTTGATCTAAGGACTTTAATCGCATATGGTGTAAGAACTCTAATAAATGGGCATAAGAGATAGGCAAATATTGATGGGAAAGATACAATTAATCTATTTTTCCCTAATGTTTTATTGATGATAGTATACAATTCTCTTAATGTGAGTTTAGATCCTGTAAGAATAAAATCTCCATTTATATTATCATCTCTTATGATAGAATAAATTCCATTTACTACATCTTTCACATCCACAAAATTATAATTTCCATTTATTATAACTTCAGGTGTTCCATTTATTACGCCTCTTAATACCCCACCTATTTGAGATGGTTTAAAATCATTAGTTCCAATAACGCATGATGGGTAAACTATCGATAAATTAAATGATGGATTTTCCCTTTTTAATTCTTTTAAATAATTACCCGCTAATATTTTACTTTTTGGATATGGATCTTTAATATCTATCGCATTTATATAATCTGGTGCTTCACTAACAAATTCTATTCCTAAATAATCTAGAGCTTCAGTTGATGAAACATAGATAAACTTTTTCACCTTTTTATCTAAAGAGTGTAAAGCTATTATTTTAGTCGCATCATAATTAATTTTCATCACTTCTTTTTCGTCTTTTCTTCTTGTCGAAATTAAAGCCGCAAGGTGAACAACTATGTCTCCTTCAAAGATAGATTTATTTAAGATATCTTTATCATAGAAAGAGCCAACTACAATATCTAAATCTAAGTTTTTAATAGACTCATCAATCTTTCTTACTATGACTCTTACATCGTTATTTTCTTTTTTTAATAATCTTACTAGATTTGCGCCTATATGTCCTGTCGCGCCAGTTAATACTATTGCCATATTTTATATTATAATATAACTATTATTATTTACCTATAAATATTTTATCTTTATGATATAATAAATCGAGGGGAAAGAATATGAAGTATTGTGAAAAATGCGAAAAAGTATATAGTGATGATTTCATCTACTGCGACAATTGCGGAAGTAAACTTAAATCACCTAAAATGTATGACATATTTGGTGAAGAGATGAATACTAATGATGAAATAATAAAAAATGATAATAATAAAGATGACTACTCCTACAAAGGAAAAAGAGGAGAGATTTTTATGTATATCTCAACAGTTAGTTGGCTTGTCCCATTTATCGGTTCATTATTCATATTCTTATCTTTATTTTATAATTTTGTGGAATTTAGAACAAACCCTAAAGGAAAAGCGAGACTTCACTTAATTATAAGTTTTATTGCATTAGCTTTATCGTTTATATGGGCCACAATATTAATAAATTATGGAATACTTGAAACAGTAGAATAAAAAGAGACCTAAAGGTCTCTTTATTTTAGTCTAACTATTGTATCAATTCTATAATTCATTACATCTTTTGGCATATATTGAAAATTAGCTGACATCTTAAATGTTTCTAGATTAGAAATCGCAATTACATTATTTAAAGATTCTTGATCAACACATTTTCCAAAAGCTGCATATCTTCCATCTAGTGATGGAGTATCTGTTGAACAGATAAAGAATTGGCCTGTCGCACTATTATAGTCATCCGATCTCGCCATAGATATTACTCCAGGAAGGTGCATAATATCATTTTCATAACCATTTTCACTGAATTCTCCAACTATTGAATCACATGGTTTTGGGTTTTTAGTAACTAAATTCTTCTTTTCGGTTTCACTATATTTTATTATATAGCCTCCACCTTGAATCATGAAATCTTGAATTACTCTATGAAAGATAGTTCCATCATAATAATCTTCATCAACTAATTTTAAGAAATGTTCAACAGTAATAGGCGCAATATCTTCATATAATTCTAATTTAATTTTCATTCCATTAGTTAGGTATATACATACTATTGGATGATTATTATTAGAATTATTTTTATTATCTTTACATGAAGTTAAAAATATAGATATTGTGAATATTAAGATAGTGATAATAATATTATTTATGATACCTCTTTTCATTGTAGCCTTCCTTTTCTAATATATTATACTATAAAAAATATAATTATTCTTTAAAGTATTCACTATCACCATATTTTTCGATGATATAATCCATATCTTTGTCACCTCTTCCTGATAGATTGACTAAGATAGAACCTTTATTCATCTTCTTTGCGAGTTTAATCGCATATGCGATAGCATGTGAACTCTCAATAGCTGGGATGATTCCTTCAAGACGAGATAATTTGAAGAATGCATCTACAGTTTCACTATCATCTACTACATCATATTTTACTCTTCCAAGATCTCTTAAGAAGGCGTGTTCTGGGCCACTTGATGGATAATCAAGACCTGATGCGATAGAATAAACTGGGGCAGGATTACCATTTTCATCTTTTAACATGATACTATTAAATCCATGCATAATTCCTTCACTACCATAAGTTAGGCTTGCGGCATGGTCTCCTAACTTTTTGCCTCTTCCAAGTGGTTCAACACCATAAATATCTACTGGATAATTTAGGAAGCCTGAGAAAATTCCCATAGCATTTGAACCACCACCAACGCACGCAACTACAGCATCAGGTAGTTCACCAGTCATCAAGAGGAATTGTTCTCTTGCTTCAATCCCAACAACACTTTGGAAGTCTCTTACAAGCATTGGGAATGGATGAGGACCTACAACAGACCCTATACAATAAATTGATGTCTTATATTCTTTTAAGTATGCAGCAAATGCTGCATCAACTGCCTCCTTTAGAGTCTTCAATCCATCAGTTACTTCTATTACTCTTGCACCAAGTATTTTCATCCTAGCGACATTTGGCGCTTGTTTCTTGATATCTACACTACCCATATAGATATCGCATTCAAGACCGAAATATGCAGCCGCAGTAGCGAGTGCAACACCATGTTGACCTGCGCCTGTTTCCGCAATCACTTTCTTTTTGCCCATATATTTTGCGAGTAATGCTTCACCCATACAGTGGTTTAATTTATGAGCTCCTGTATGGTTTAAATCTTCTCTTTTCACATAGATTTGTACACCATTACCGATAGACTTTGATAATCTTTCAAGATGTGATATTGGTGTAGGTCTTCCCTGAAATTCTTTTCTGATTCTTCTAAGTTCAGAGATAAATTTTGATGACTTACAAATAGTTTGATAAGCATCATTGATTTCTTTAATGGCTTCTTTTAGTTCTTCTGGAATAAATGAACCCCCATATTTTCCAAAAAAGCCATCTTTGTCAGGATAATTCTTAAAATAAGTATCAAAGTCAATTTCATTAAATTTCATTTTTCATTCCCTCCTTTAGTTTAAAAATCGATTAATACTTTTTTACTATTAGGGAATAAAAAAGTCCCTAACAGAAAGAAAAATTCTGTCAAGGACGAATAATATAAATTATCCGCGGTGCCACCTTGGTTCACACTACTAAGAGTAGTATGCGCTTAGCGAAATACTATCATATTCCCGGCTCTTAACGTCGGCCTTAACGTCGCCAAATACTAAGGGATTATTCCTTTTCCTTGCGCCCTCAGCGGTCCATTTACTAAATAGTTTCTAATCTGTATTCCACCATCACAGACTCTCTAATAGTCTTCTTTAGTTTTACATCCGCATCAACAGTTTAATTGATATTAACACCTTTATTTAGAATTGTAAATAAGGATTGGAAAATTATATATAAAATGATATCTTGAATAAAAAAATCACTAATCAAAAGACTAGTGAAATTCGATATAGTTGTTGGCAGGGGCTATAGGATTCGAACCCATACTTGTGGTTTTGGAGACCATCGTGCTGCCATTGACACCAAGCCCCTAGGCTCTTTCTATTTTATATTTAGAAAGAGGATTTATCAAGTATTTTTTTATTTGTATATTTTTATGTTTATTCTATAATAGATTCTTCCCAAGTTTTTGGAGAATCAAGTCCCATCATTTTAAGAATTGTTGGGGCAACATTCGCAAGACCGAATGCTTTATTCTTAATCACATATTTATTATCGTCATCAACTATGATGAATGGTACTGGATTAAGTGAATGAGCGGTTCTAACTTGAATTTCACCTTTTTTATTCTTTTCAAGCATCTCATCTGCATTTCCATGGTCAGCTGTAACTATCATAATGTAGCCTTCTTCTTTAGCGACTTTTAAGAGTCTTCCTATTCCTAAATCTACTGCTTCCATAGCGCAGATTGTCGCATCGAGTGAACCAGTATGACCTACCATATCACCATTAGGATAGTTTAGTCTAATAAAGCCATACTTGTGTGATTTTAAGGCATTTATTACTTCATCAGTTATTTCAGCTGATTTCATCCAAGGTCTCTCATCAAAAGAAACTTTATCTGAATCAATTTCTTTATAAGTTTCAAGTTCTTCAGATACTTTACCACTTCTATTTCCATTCCAGAAATATGTGACATGTCCATATTTTTGAGTTTCACTAATCGCAAATTCATTTATTTTAGCTTTAACTAAAACTTCAGTTAAAGTGTCTTTTATTTCTGGAGGATTAACTAAGAATCTTTTTGGGAGTTTTAAATCTCCATCGTATTGAAGCAGTCCTGCATAGCATACTTTAGGATAATAAATTCTATCAAATTTATCGAAATCTTGATAATCGAATGCCATAGATATTTCAATAGCTCTATCACCTCTAAAATTGAATAATATCACTGAATCATTATCAATAATTTTTCCAACTGGTTCGCTGTCTTTTTCTATTACAAATGCTGGAAGATCTTGATCTATACAGTTATATGTTTTTCTGTAATCTTCTATAGCTTCTTTAGCGCATCTATAGCCTTTTGCATCACCTAAGACATGAGCGTGCCAACCAGCCTCAACCATCTTCCAATCAGCTTGGTAGCGGTCCATTGTGATCTTCATTCTTCCACCACCTGATGCGATACACACATCAAATGAAGATGATGATAATTCTTCTATGTAGTCTTCTAATTCTTTTACATATATTAAAGCGCTTGTTGCGGGAACATCTCTTCCATCAAGGAGTATATGAATTCTAACACGCTTAACTCCATCTTCTTTAGCTCTTTTAATCATCTTGAATAAATGTGATATGTTTGAATGAACATTACCATCTGAGAGTAGACCTAAAAAATGAAGTGTAGAGTTATTATCTTTTACATTTTTAATTACTTCATTCCAAGCAGGTGAATTAAACATTTTAGCGCTTTCTATAGATTCATTCACAAGTTTTGCGCCTTGTGAATAGATCTGTCCACAACCAAGAGCGTTATGCCCTACTTCACTATTTCCCATATCATCATCGCTTGGAAGTCCTACTGCATCACCATGAGCTTTAAGACGAGTATTTGGATAATTTTTAAGTAGATAATCTAAATTTGGAGTATTCGCAAGTGTAACCGCATCACCAAGTCCAGTTTTACTAAATCCAACACCATCCATGATTACTAAAAGTATAGGTTTTTTCATATTCTTTCTCCTTTAATACCTTAGATATTATACAACAACTCTATTCAATTTAGAAATAATATGATAAAAAAATAGAAGAAATCTTCTATTTTCTTAAATTCTATATTGAGTTATAAATCTTATTAAATAATTCTTTCGCATATCTTATAGATCTTGCGCTGGATAGTTTAAGTTGTGATGGAGTAGTTTCATATGCTTTCTTACTAGATACATCTTTGAGATAATATTTTATATTATCTAAATCATTTGCGTCTGTCGCAAAGAAAGCTTTAACTTTTCCTCTTGTGATCATTATTTTTGCGATAGTTTTATTTTTATATGAATAAGATACATATTTCTTTGTGATAGTCTCTTTTACCCCAGGATTAGATTTAAAAGCGATTGAAAGCTCATTGGCTTTCTTCTTTTCATATACTTCAAGTTCTAGATATTTTTCTGCGTATGTCATATTAGAAAATGCGCTATATCTATCAAGTAAATCTAGGTCATCATCATCTTCATCTATAGCCTCTTTTATTGGGGCAACCTCTTTTTCTTTAGGCTCTTCTTCTTGATGCGCCTCTTCAATAATTTCTTCAGCTTTTTCTTCTTCTATAGGTTCTTCTTCTATAGGTTCTTCTAAAGACTTAGGGTTTTCTATAGATTCAAGAGTAGGAAGAGGTCTACTAAAGAGTGATGAATATTCACTTAAATCATCTTCTCTTATTTCATCGATTGGCTCATCTTCGTCCGCTTTAATTTCTTTTATTAATCCTTTTTCTAATAATTCTATATCTTCCATATAAGGAATATAGTAATCTTGAGAAATATATTCTTCAATTTTATCTAGTTCTTGAATTTGAGATAATAAATCTATTAGTTCTTCCGCCATTTGGAATCTTCTTGGATTCTTAATCTTGATTAAAAGTGGAGTGTCTTCATATTTCTTTGAATCCACTAATTCATAATTAATCTTTTTATCTATTATGTCTTCTTCAGTTAAATTGAAGTAAACATATAATGTTTTACCTTTTATTCCAAATCTTAATAATTTAGTTCTCCCTTTATTAATAGTCTCAAAACTAAACGATATTCTTTCACTCACATTTTTATATGACATTACTTTATTCTTTAGAGTTGAATAATCTTTTTTAAGTTCATCTTTGGCTTGAGATAATTTAGCCATGAATGATCTTTTATATGTTTTAGTATCTTCATCTTTTAAAGTTTCATCTTCTAATATGATTATTTTTGTTTTTTCTTCTTCGCTTTCTTTCTTTTCTACTTTAGTAGATACAAATTCATTTAATGAATCATAATTATCTTCTTTATTATTAGATTCAATATATGATAAATATTCATTAAAGACTAATGATTCTTTTTCATTAAGAGTAGAATCTACTACTTTAGTTTCTTTATTATTCATCATCAATTTAAATATTTTAGTTATTAATATTAATACAAAAACATCTATAACAACCACTATAACCATTAGTGTAATTGATGAATAATTGAGAATAGTCAGCCTTGATGCATTAAATGAAATATTCGAAAGTGAGAATGTATAAATTAAAATTAAGGCAGTAGTTAAAGCGACTAAGGCGATAGTTGAAACTAAAGATGTATTATATGAATTTATATCTTTATCTTTCTTAAGGTTCAAAGAATTGAAATAACCTATTAATTTAACTAAAAAAGCCATAAATAAATAAAACATTGAATGAAGAAGATACCCATCACTAAGTTCAATAAATGTTCCATAATTATGATTTTTAAGAGGAATAAAGAACAAGAATAAAAAATATGAAGAAACTAAAGATGAAGTGATTAAAACAATCACGCTTCTTTCCCTAGAATTATTATTTTTTATATTCTTTCTTCTCTTAGAGAAAAATAAAGCGATAGTAAAGAGCACAATTACTGGAATAACTGCGAATTTAATGATAACTTCTATAAAAGATAGTTTATCAGGTGAGAAAGGTATTATAATAAGCCCCATTAATATCAATGAAATAATTATAAAAATGTTTGTATAATCCTTTTTCATATAAGCTCCTTCATAATATATAATATATATAATATTCATATTATTATAACATAATTAATCAAATCTTTTTATATAGCCACAAGTTTTGCATAAGTCATTTGGAAGAATGTGGTTTGAGAATAAATCATAGAATTCTTTTACCTTTAGGGAATTTAAAATATCATCTAATTCTTCTTTAAATATATTACCTAGTGAAACTATCCCATCAGCATCAAGACAACATGGAACAACTTCTCCATTAGATAATATTCCTATTTGATCTCTTAGAGCGTAGCAAAACCCAGTCTTTCTCATTTTATCTTTATTAATATCTGGCCAATCAAATAGGTCGCCATACTCTAAATAAATATTATCTTTTAATTTATATCCAGTTCTTCCCTTAATAAAATCTGAGTCAAATTCTTCCTTTAAATAAGAAAATACTTCATCATTAAAATCTTTATATAAAGAGTCTTCTCTAATATTCCAAAGCCTAAGTGATACAAGTACTTTATTATCACTTAAATATTTACTCATAACGATAATTTTATGAATATAATCTTTAAGGCTCATATCCATATTATTCCAACTATAAGAATGAAGTGAAATATTTATTTTATAAATATACTTAGCTAAATCTTTATAATATAAAGGAAGAAGAGTCCCATTAGTTGTGATAATATTTTTAAAATTATAAGAAGAAGAAATCTTTAAAAAATCAATAATATTTATATGAAGCAAAGGTTCACCCATAAGATGAAAAAATAGGTAATCGCATCTACCTTTAATTTTTTCCATTATTATCTTAAATTCATCTAAAGATAAAGATCTTTTTTCTCTTTTTGTCCCATGACAAAACTTACAAGATAAATTACAGATATTTGTGATTTCAAGATATATTTTTTTAAATCTCACATTTACTCCTCTATATCTAAATAATAACACACTTAAAGATAATAAAAAAGAATCCTTGAGGAGTTTCAAGGATTCTTTAAGTAATATTATTTCATGAATGATTTGAGTAAACTCTTCTTCTTCATTCCGAAGAATTTCTTATCATAAGGGTGTTCTCTTAAAGGTAAGTTCATATGAGTTTTACCAAATAAAACTGTAGATGGGTGAGTGAATTCTCTAAATCCCCATTCTCCATGATACGCACCCATTCCTGAGTGGCCTGTACCATTGAATGGAACACCTTTAACCATCAAGTGGAGACATACTTCATTGATACATCCACCACCGTATTGTTGAACTTGCATTTCTTTCTTTGCCCACTTCAAATCTTTAGTGAATAAATAGAGCGCAAGACCATGTTCTCTATCTCTAATTGTATCCATAAGTTCATTGATTTCGCTATCTTTATATGGAACAACTGGGAGTAGTGGACAGAATAGTTCATGGAGAACTATCTTCTCATCAATCTTAACTGGATAGATTACAGTTGTTGAATATTTTTGTGTTTCTATATCTCCTTCACCACCAAATACTATTCTATCTTTGTATTCTAATGCTTCTTCACTACACCATTCATAAGCTTTTCTTGAGATTAGTTTTGGATATTCAGGATTTAAGAATGGACGTTCACCGATTTGACTTACTATTGCCTTCTTTAATTCTTCGATGAATTCATCTGCGACTTCTTCCGCAACCGCAACTTGGTTGATGTTTATACAAATTTGGCCAGAGTTACAAATCTTGAAGAACGCAATCTTTCTTGCGGCATCTTTGATATCTGCGTCTTTCCTTATTACACACCAGTTACCTGTCTCACCACCGAGTTCAAGTGCGACTGGAGTTAAGTTCTTACTTGCGCATTCCATTACGTGTTTTGCGACATTTGGTGAACCAGTATAGAAAATTTTGTCTACTCTTTCATTGAGACAGAAGTCTGCGACATCGTGTCCACCATCGATTACTGTGATGTATTCTTCACTAAATGTTTCCGCAATCATCTCTTTTAATGCTTGTGTAGTGTGAGCTGATTTACTGCTTGTCTTGACAACGCAAGTATTGCCTCCAGAGATTGCGGCCGCAACTACACCCATAGATAAGAGTACAGGGAAGTTAAATGGACTTATAATTAGTGAAACACCATATGGCATCTTATATACCTTAGTTTTAGTACTAGGGAAGCATAATAAGCCACTCATGTGTGTTTCAGGTCTAGCCCACCTCTTTAGATCATGGATGCATTCATTTATTTCCATGATGACATCACCTATATCTAGAATATAGGCTTCTGTGTCACATCTTCCAAGATCTTGGAAGAGTGCTTCTTGAATTTTTTCAGTATTATCAATTAATGCTTGTTTAAGTTTTTTGAGTTGTTCTTTTCTCCAATTAACATCAAGTGTAGTACCAGTTTTGAAAAATTCTCTTTGTTTTAAAACAATATTATGGATATCTTCTTGTGTATATCCCATTTTTACCTCCTATTAAATTGAATGATTTTTCTAATATAATATTATACCAATCTTTATGAATTATTTCAATTCTATATTTTTAGGAGTTAAATTTAGGACATTTTATCTGATTCAAACTATTATTATATATTCAATAAAAAAATGTAATTTTTTAAAAACCTATATAAAGTTTTTGATTCTTGTGGTATAAATTATTATTAAAGGATATAGCGATGAAGCTTCACTCAACTAGATCAGATGATTATATCAGTCTAAAAGATGCAATAAATAAAGGTATCGCAAAAGATGGCGGTCTTTTTATTTTTGATGATTTTAAAAAAGTGGATATTGAAAAGATATTAGAACTTAATTATCACGATATGACTCTATATATATTAAATCTATTATTTGATGATTTTGATTTTGAATCTAAGATAGAATCATATCCATCTTTTAAAATTGAACTTAAGTCATTTAAGAATTATTCATATCTTGAACTTTTTCATGGGCCAACTTTATCTTTTAAAGATGTGGCCTTAACTTTTCTTCCAAGACTAACAAGCGCCTCTCATATATTTGTCGCAACGAGTGGAGATACAGGAAGCGCAACTTTATCAGGATTTAAAGATAAAGAAGATTGTGATGTTACAATCCTTTATCCAAATAACCTAATTAGCGAAGCTCAAGAGAAACAAATGTTATATTTTAATGATGATAAAAATAAAGCTTTTGCGTTTAAAGGTGATTTTGATGATTGTCAAAGAGTTGTAAAAGAATTATCTACTTCTAACTCTAATTTATCTAGCGCAAATTCAATTAACATTGGAAGATTATTTCCTCAAATAATGTATTATTTTTATTCATATAAAACATTAATTAACGATAAAATAATCAAAAATGGTGATTATATTAATTTTGTAGTACCTACTGGTAATTTTGGAAATATTTTATCTGGATATATCGCAAAATTAATGGGGTTAAATATTAATAAATTAATTTGTGCATCTAATGAAAATAAAGTATTATATGATTTCATCAATACTGGAATATATGATAAGAATAGAGAATTTATTAAAACTTATTCTCCTTCTATGGATATTTTAGTATCTTCAAATATGGAAAGATTATTATATCTTTTCTATAAAGATACAAATAAGATAAAAGAAATATATTCAGTTTTCAATAAAACTGGAAGAGTAGAAATTAAAGAATATAAAGAATTATTTAAAGATTTTGAAGCTTTTTATGTTTCAAATTCTGAAGTATTAAAAATCATCAAAGATGAATATATTGAAAATGGTTATGTAATAGACCCTCATACAGCGGTCGCGAAGGGTGCATATCTTAAATATAATAACTCTAGTCATTATACAGTTATTGTCTCTACTGCATCTCCTTATAAATTTATTGATACAATTAAAAAGGCAGGAGTAGAAATAAATATGGAAGATGCACCAGATTCTCTTAAGGTTATGCTTAAGACAAAGAATAAAAAGATTATAATGGATGAGAAAGGAATAAAGGATTATATAAGTGGAAAGAATTAAAATATCTGTGCCAGCTTCAACTTCAAATCTAGGACCTGGGTTTGATTATCTTGGGATGTCGCTAAATCTATATAATGAATTTATATTCACAAGAAGTGAAAAGATAGAACTTCTTGGTTTTTCTAACTTAAAAAATAATTTAGTACTGGAATCATATCTTCATTTATTTAAAAAGTTAAATAAAGAAGTTATTCCAGTTAAGATAGAGTGGACTAAAAAAGATATCCCAACATCTAGAGGTCTTGGGAGTAGCGCAAGTGCGATTATTGCGGGGGTTTTAGCTTCATCATATTTTATTAATCATACTACTTCTATTAGTGATTATTTAATTAATGAGATGATTGAACTTGAAGGTCATAGAGATAATTTAATCGCTGAACTATATGGTTCTCTTGTATCATCTATTATTGATGATGGGAAGTGTATAGTGTATCACCACATAGTTAATCCTAAATTAAAGTTTTTAGTATTAATCCCTAAATATGAAGTATCAACTAAAATGGCGAGAGAGGCTTTACCTAAGACTCTTTCTTATAGCGATCTAACATTTAATGCATCAAGAGCGCTAAACCTTGTTCAAGCATTTAAGGTGGGTTCAATTGAAGATTTGAAAATAGTTTTAAAAGATAATATTCATGAAAAATATAGAAAAGAATTTATTAAAGAATATGATTCTGCATTAAATATCGCATCTAAATATAACGCTATTTTAAAGATTAGTGGTAGTGGTAGTTCTATGTTAGTTATTACTACTTCTATTTCTGGCTTAAAAGATGAACTTTCATCTTTAGATTTAGATGTAATAGAAGTAAATACATCAAAAGATGTATCTACTCACCTTGAGGTATTAGATAAATGAAAATAGGGTTATTAGGATATGGAACAATAGGTTCTTCTGTATATGAACTTTTAAAAAATGAAATTGTGATGGTATTTGATATAGAAGAAAAAAGACATCTTATTAAAGATGCCATCTTTACATCTTCCGCATATGATATAGTATCATCCCCTTTAATTGATACAGTGATAGAGTGCCTTGGTGGAGACAGTCTCCCATATGAACTAATCAAAACTTCTTTATTAAATGGGAAAAATGTCATCACTTCAAATAAAGAAGTTGTATCTAATCATTTACCTGAATTTATTAATTTATCTAAAGAAAATAATGTATCTTTCTTCTTTGAGGCATCAGTTGGTGGAGGAGTCCCAATAATTAATAATTTAATTGATTTGGTGAATGTTGATGGGGTTAATCATATTTATGGAATTATTAATGGAACGACCAATTATATCTTAACTAAAATAAGTGAAGGCTTATCATTTGATGAAGCTTTAGATCTAGCCATGAAAAATGGTTTTGCTGAAAGAGATCCAAGTGCTGATTTAGAAGGATTAGATTTAAGAAGAAAGATTTCAATCCTTTCAAGTATAGCTTATAAAAGCTATATTAAAGATGAAGATATTAAAACTACTCCTATGACTTTTATAAATAAAGATTTGATGGCTAAAGTCAAATCTCTTGGTTATAGTATCAAATATATTGCTGAATCTATTAAAAGTGGTAATGAGATCAAAATAGTTGTTGAACCAGTATTATTTAAATCTATCGATTTAATTAGTAATGTGAATGATGAATTCAATATGATTATTATTAATACTCTAAATAATGGATTATTATCATTTTATGGAAAGGGGGCAGGAAAATATCCTACCGCATCTAGTATAGTTCAAGATTTAGAAAGAATTAAAAAAGGAATCAAACAAAATATCATTTTAAATGATAATCTAATTATTAAAAATGATACAAAATCTTTATATCTAAGATATAAAGATGGAGAAATAAATTTTACTAGTAAGTTTAGCGATGACGCTATTTATTTAAGGGTTGGGCCATATGAAGAAATATAATATCGCAATAATTGGGGCAACTGGCCTTGTAGGTTCTACTTTTCTAAAAGTGATGGATGAGAAAAATATAGATGTATCTAATCTATATCTTTATGCATCTAAAAAGAGTGAAGGTAAAATCATTAATTATAGAGGAAAAGATTATATAGTTAAAGATATAGAAAAATATAGTGATGAAAAAGTCGATTTCGCTCTTTTTAGCGCAGGAGCGAGCATATCTAAAGAATACGCAAAAAAATTTATTGATTCTGGGGCTATAGTTATAGATAATTCATCATACTTTAGGATGGATGAAAACTCTCCTTTAATTGTCCCTGAAATCAATTTTAATGATAGAGTGATAGGCAACTTAATCGCAAATCCGAATTGTTCGACTATTACTGCTATTTTACCACTATACCATCTTGATAAAGAATTCGATTTAATAAGAGTGAATTATACAACTTATCAAGCTGTATCTGGTTCAGGCATTAAAGGAATAAATGATTATAAGAGATGCCTAAATGGAGAGGAACCAAAGTTTTATCCATATGATATAACAAAGACTTGTATTCCTGAAATCGATATTTTTGACCAAGAAAATCATTATACTAAAGAAGAATTAAAGATGGTAAATGAGACAAGGAAGATTCTTCATAAAAAAGATCTAAAAGTATCCGCAACTTGTATAAGAGTTCCTATCCTAAATTCACATGGAGTAGTTACTTCTTGTGAATTTAAGAAAAAGATAGATATGGATAAAGTATATGAATGCCTAAAGAATAAAGAGGGTTTAGTATTGATAGATGATATCAATAATCATGGGTACCCAACACAAATTATTTCAAACGGAAATGATAATGTTTATGTAGGAAGAATTAGAAAAGATTTATCAAGTGATAATGGGTTAATTTTCTATTCAACCCTTGATAATGTAAGAAAAGGTGCCGCATCTAATGCAGTAGAAATAATGGAGAAGATTATAAAGGAGATGTAAGCGATGGTAAAAGTTTCTAAATTTGGTGGTTCTTCTGTTTCAAACTCCAATAACTTTAAATTAGTTAAAGATATTATATTAAGTGATGAAAATAGAAAAGTAATAGTCACAAGCGCAATAGGTAAAGAAAAAGATAAAGATAATAAAGTAACTGACTTACTTTATCTTCTTTATGCTCATTATAAATATCATGTGAATTTTGATAATGTGCTTTCAACTATTAAAGATAAATTTATGACTATTAAAAATGAACTAAATCTAAAGATTGATTTAGAAAAAGATTTTAATGAAATAATAGAAAATATTGATCTTGGCGAAGAATATATCGTTAGTCGTGGTGAATATTTAACTGCGAAGATGTTAAGCGAATATTTAGGTTATAAATTCATCGATAGTAAAGACTTAATAAAATTTGGATATAATTCTAAAGTTGATTATGATTTAACTACTAAAGCTATTAATGCATTAATTAAAGAAAATGATAAAGTAGTTATTCCTGGTTTTTATGGGTCATATCCAAACCAAAAGATTTGTCTTTTTAGTAGAGGTGGATCAGATATAACTGGGGCTATTCTATCTAGGTGCTTAAACGCTATCCTTTATGAAAACTTTACAGATGTAGATGGAATATTTATGGCAAGCCCAAAAATAATTGATAATCCTAAGATGATTGATGAACTCACATATGATGAACTTAGAGAATTATCATATATGGGCGCAAGTGTAATAAACGAAGAGACAATCTATCCTGTTCAAATCGCAAATATTCCAATAAATATCTTAAATACTTTTAATAAAGATAATAAAGGCACTTTAATTAAAAAAGACGCAAAAGGGATGAATAATATCATCACTGGAGTTGCAGGAAAGAAAGATTTTATATCACTAAATATCACTAAGAATAAGGCATCTAATAAAATTGATATAATCAGTTTTGCTTTAGATATACTTAAAAGAAATAAAGTATCTATTGAATCTATCCCAACATCTATTGATTCTTTCTCAATTGTGGTTGAAAAAAGTTCAATAGAGAAGAAATTATATGATATAATCAGTGAGATTAAATCTAATGAAGATGTGATTGATTTATCAATTGATGATAATTTATCTCTTATTGCGATAGTTGGAAGAAATATGGTATATAAACCAGGTATAAGCGCTAAATTGTTTGCGCTTCTTGGAGAAGAGAAAGTTAATATAAAGTTGATATCACAAAACACTCAAGAATTATCAATCACAATAGGTGTTGATAATAATGATTTCACTAAAGCTATTAAAGCTATATATAATGGAGTAATACTATAATATTACTCTTTTTTTATTTGAAATAATTCTATATTTGACATACAATATATATATAGAATTTTTTTAAAAAAGAAAGGTGGCTATATGAAATACGTATTCTTAGGTATTTTTGTAATTTTTACTGCGATTCATCTTTATGCCAGTAAGAAAAAGGATCAAAATTTGAGGAATTTCTCAAAAGGGTTTATTTTATTATCTTTAATGGCATATTACACTCTTTCAACATCTCCAATCTGGGTTACATTAATCGCACTAATATTTAGTTGGCTTGGAGATATCTTCCTAATTCCAAAAGGATTAGGTTGGTTTACTGCAGGTGGAATACTATTTTTAATATCCCATGCATTCTTTATTATTTCATATAGTTATACTATAGATTTTCCTAATTTAAGTTTATTCTTAATTATTCCTGTATCTATTCTATTCTTTGTGATAGTAAGTTTTATTATGATAAAACTAAAACCATATCTTCATAAAGCATTAGTGATACCTATGGGACTATATCTACTAATAAATGGTACAATGAATAGTTTTGCGATCTTTAGATTTGCATCAAGCATAAATATTGGTACAATTTTAACATTAGTTGGGGCAATCCTCTTCTTCATCTCTGATACAACACTATATTTTGTAAGGTTTAAGAAAGATTCTAAACTTAAAACTCATTTCCTAGTAATGCTTACATATACTTTAGCTGAATTCTTAATAGTTGAAGGTTTAATATTAGGTTAAATATAAAGCAATATAAAAACTCTTAACGATGGTGTTAAGAGTTTTTTATATACTTAATAATAATTTCTTGATTATTTCAAATGCTTTTTTAGAACTTCTTTCAACATTCAAATAATAATCTTTAGAATCTCCATCAAATGTATCACTTATACATTTAATAGATAATACTTCTTTTTTATGGAAATTAGATACTAAGAATATACCTGCGCTTTCCATATCACAAATACTAGCCCCAAGTGAATGCAATCTTTCTTTTTCTTCTTTTATAGATACAAACTTATCTCCACTTGCGCATACTGCATCTTTAACACTTGGTTCTATTTTTTTAACTAAATCATAGAGTTTAGTTGAACCTCCAATTAAAGCACTACTATAGCCACTGTATTGATGTTTTAAAACATCATCTAGATTTGATACATCATAATCATAATGAATTGTGTGAGTCAAAATAAAGAGGTCTTCTACTTTTAAAGATTTATCAAGTGCGCCACTAACCCCATAATTTAAGATGTAATCACAACCTAGTGATGAAATTAAAAATTCAGTAGCGCTTGATGCATAAATAATGCCACAACCACTATTTAAAACATAAATATTATTATTACCTATTTTGGTTTTATATATTTCTCTATTTGAAATTATCTCTTTTTCTAAAGTAAAGCCAGAACTTAAAAAAGTTTTGAATTCATCTATTACCGCAATTACAATACCTATATTCATTTTTATACCTCTACTTAATAATTGGTTTTGGCCCAGCACTTACAATATTTAAATCCATATCAGGATATTTAGAATTAAAATTATCCATAAATAATTTTGCGAGAGCGTTTGATGCGCTTATATATTCATCTATTGAATCCCACGCTAAAGCTGGATCAAGTATTTCATTTGGAATACCACTTATTTCAACTGGATAATCTAAATTAAATATATCATGATGTTTAAATTTAGCACATCTTAATGTGCCATTTAAGGCTTCTTTAACCATTTGTCTTGTGTATTCTAGTTTTATTCTTTTAGCTCCATCACTAGCTTTTCCACCAATCCAACCAGTATTGACTAGATATACATCTATTCCATATTTATCTAATCTTTCACCAAGCATATGAGCATAAATTTTAGGGTTCATTGGCATAAATGGTTCACCGAAAAGAGTTGAGAATGTTGGTTCAGGGTTTTTAACTCCTCTTTCTGTACCAGATAGTTTACTAGTAAAACCAGTAATGAAGTGATACATCGCTTGGTTTTTATTAAGTCTTGAGATTGAAGGAAGTACTCCAAATGCATCCGCAGTTAAAAATATGATAACTTTTGGAATAGGACCTACTCCTTCTTTAACTGAATTATTAATATAATCTATTGGATATGCCACTCTTGTGTTTTCAGTTAAAGAATCATCAGAAAAATCAAATTCTTTAGTTTCTTTATTTAATATAACATTTTCAACTACTGCGCCATATCTAATCGCATTATATATATCTGGTTCACTCTCTTTACTCAAGTTAATGCATTTAGCATAACAGCCTCCCTCAAGATTGAAGATTGAATCTTCACTAAAGCCGTGTTCATCATCCCCAATTAACATTCTTGATGGATCCGCAGATAGTGTAGTCTTCCCAGTTCCAGATAATCCAAAAAATATTGCGCTTTCATGAGTAATAGGGTCTATATTTGCGCTACAATGCATTGGGAGGACTCCCATCTTAGTCAAACAATAATTCATTGTGGAAAATACACTTTTCTTAATCTCTCCAGCATACCCAGTTCCCGCAATTAAGATTATGTTTTCAACATAATCAATTATGATTGCGGCTTCACTATTAATCCCATATTTTTCTTTTTCTAGTTTTAAAGTTGGGCATACTAAAATAGTATAATTAGGATTATTATAATTATCTAATTCTTCTTTAGTTGGCCTAATTAAGAGTTGATGGATAAAAAGGTTTTGACTTGGAAGTTCATTTATGATTCTAAATTTTTTACTATATTTTCTATCAGCTCCAGATAATCCATCAAATATAAATAGATCTTTATCACTTAAATAATCTATTAATCTTTCTTTTATTTTATTATAATTTTCAATGCTTATTGGAACGTTGACTTTGCCCCAGGCAATATCACTCCTTATCTCTTCTCTATCCACAATAAATTTATCTTTAGGACTTCTTCCAGTATATTTGCCTGTAGTAACTGATAAAGCACCAGTTTTACTTAAAGCTACATCTTCTCTTTCTAAAGATAACTTAACTAATTCATCTACATTTAAATTCCTATAGATATTTTTATTTGTCTTAAGTCCTAAATAATTTAAATCAAGGTTCATAATGCTTCCTACCTCTAAAAATAAATATATTACTATTATGTCATTATTTTTAGAAAAATAAAGCATTTAATAGAAATTTAGATATTTATAAAGAAAAAGAGTGAATTATCTTCACTCTTTAACTTAAAGGATATGTGTGTTCGCTTTTTAATTCATCAGTTGAAAAGATATTACAGCTATCAACTACTTTTCCTTTACTATTTACGAATTTTATAGTTTGTCTATTATTTACAAAATCTACATTTATATATGTGCCTATATATGTTTTAGAACCATGACCATTTGAATCTCCCGCTTGGATTTCACCAGGTTTACCTACCATTACACCTAAGAAGTCGAAATCAGTTAGATATCCTTTCTTTGAATATTTCTCACCAGATGGATCATAATTTGTATTGTAATAGATTGGGACATTTGACTCTACTACTCCAGGTTCAAATAAGTTTATATCGTGTTGGTGACCACATAGTAAGATATCAATATTCATATCATTTAATAGTTCAGTCCATCTATTTTTATATGATTCATGGTTAACTCTATAATTAACTAGTTGAATTGGAATATGACATACAACCAATGTGTAATCATATAAATTATATTCATGAGACGCTTTTATTTCTTCTAAGAATAAAGTCTGTTCATCTCTATAGAGATCATATTTATCAGTTCCATAACATTCCCACCAATCATCATCGTGATCTTCGCCTAAATCTAGCACTATTCCATAAATATTAGATAGTCTAAATGTGTAATAAAATTTTTGATTCTTTGATCCTACATATTTATATAAAGTTTCAGAATATTCACCTTTACATTCGTGGTTTCCTCTTGCGTATACAACTGGCTTTTCACCTTTAGTTATTCTTGATGAAATATGATTAGTCGCATTTGCGTAGAATTCACTATCAACGCATGATGTGATATCACCAACTATAACTAAAAAATCAATTGTCTTATCATATTCTGACACCTTTACTGCAGGATTAAATGCTTCATGCACATCAGATAAAGCTAAATAATTTATTCCATCGGTGATATCTACAGGTTTAAAGCTGTGTTTAATAGATATAATCTTACCTTTATATCCGCCAAATGGACCTCTATATATCATTTTTTGAGCGTATATTGTATATTCTTTAGCGCTATCTAGTTTTTCTTGTGGGACTATAATTTTATGGACTTTATCATTTGATTTCATGCTTCCAGCATATAAATCATAATATTTTTCACCACCAACTTCAACCCAGGCAATAGATTTATCATTAGTTGAATAAACTATTTGATATTCATCTTCTACAGCATATACAACAGAATCAAATGTGAAATAATTAATTTTAATATCAAATCCTAAAACAATAGTGAATACTAATGCAACAGTAGATATTAAAATTTTCACAATTTTTGATTCTACATTAAAGAATAAAATTAGTAAGAATAATATGAATACAAGTGATATGCATAATGATTTTAAGAAATTAGGGAAAATGAAATAGAAATAATCATTTGCGCCTAAGAAATATATTACTAGTAATATTATTATAAAGAATAAATCTAAGCTAAAAGATGTAATCCAAGGCCATTTCTTTTCTTTTTTATTTAAGAATAACATCAAAAAAGAAAATATAAATGATAAAAATGCGAGTATCGTAAAAATAAGTCCAACATTCATCACAAAAAATGATGGGTTCTTTTCAGCTCCAAGCGCTTTACTTATTCCGCTCCAGCAAGGCCTATAGGCAAGAAACATTAAAGCGGTTAAAAGACTAATAAATGAAGCAATTATCATAAGTAAATTCTTCTTTAAATATTTAATCATGTTTATACCATCCTTTAATTCTATTTTACACTATTAAAAATAAAAAATCTCTTTTGTTTTAAAAGAGATTAATTATTAGATCTATTAATTATTATTCCATTATATAATGCGAGCAAAATTGAATATTCCATAGTAGGTCCTAAATTGAATAAGTGACAATCAAGAAGTGATGATAAAATTAAACCTAAAATGCTTAAGAATATAAATATTTCTTCTTCTTTAGGCTTTTTAAAGAGTGGAGTAATAGTTGATACCCTATGGATTAAATAAGTGATTATTCCAAATAATCCAGAAGAAGATAATATCTGAACTATAGTATTATGATATCTCGCTGGGACAAAGCCAGTTTGAAGGTATGGGGCAGAATGAATTTCAAGACTAAAGAATCCAACTCCAAATAATTTATTGTTTAAAAACTGATCTATTCCATATTTATATATAGTTAATCTTCCAGAAGATATTGCGTCTAAATCTTCTTTAAGTAATGTATTTAAAATTGGTTCAACTACTTTATCTATATATTTTTTAAATATGAAATAAGATAATATAGATAAAGATACTAAAATTAATAGAGTGATTATATTTATTAATCTTCTTTTTCTCTTAGAATATATAATTATAAGCACAATGCTTATAATGAATAATAAAATAATTGTGAGTATTGCGGCTCTAGATAAAGTGAACACTACACTAATTAAATTTATAAATAAGAATGGAAGATATAAAAATCCAAATCTTTTCTTAATTGATAAATAAGCACTAGATACTGTAGAAAGGGTGAGTGCTCCACCGATATTATTATCTATTCCCCAGCCAGTATAGATAAATGATTTATTTACTTCACCATTGAATATATTTTCTAATCCTTGAGATAAATATATATGGGCTAGTTCAATAGTTAAAACTATTCCAAATACTAAAAGAAGATATGCGAAATAATCAACTCTTAATTTAGTAAAATCTATAGTAAGCATTAATACTAAATATGGAATAATAAATAGTCCACCAAGCACTAAACTATAATATATTGTATTAGAATTATAAAATTCAGTTAACGCCCCACCTAGCACAAAAGATATGGACATTAAAACTAAAGATATTATAAATCTTAAATTTCTTTTTCTGTCCTTTTTAATTATAAAATCTAATATTATTCTAATTAATAATAAACTAAAAATAATAGTGAAATATAAATACAAAGTATTTATAAATTCTATATTATTAAATATAGATGTATTAGTTTGATAATCATTATTAATTCTACTAATAGTAATATATCCAAAAAAAAGTGGTGGAATAATAGGAGTTAAGTCATCTAAAAAAATAAATGGAATGATAAGCCCAAATAAAGTGAACAATTTTAAAGTCAATATTTCCATTCCATATATATTAGATATTAAAGTAATAATTCCTATTAAGGCAATATAAAAAATAGATGAGAAAAACCATCTTATAGCCTTATATACCTTACTCTTTTCTATCTCCTTAAATATATATACCAACATATATAAATATTATATTTTAGGATACATAAAAAATCAAATGAGAGGGTTAAATAATAATATATAAAAATTATTTATTCACATTTTTTATATTTTATTTACACGAATTTATATTTATAATATCTAATGAGGGGTTATACTTATATGAATATAATCAATATCAATACAAGAGAAAGTTATGATTGTATAGTTGGAGAGGGTCTTATTTCATTGGTGCCTTCTTTAATTAATGATTTAACTATAAATTCAAACATAGCTTTAATAACTGATGATATAGTAGATAAATTGTACGCTGATTCTTTATTTAATGATCTAAAGAAAAATAGAAAACTAAAGACTATAAAGTTGGTTATTAAATCAGGAGAAAAATCAAAAAACAAAGAAACTCTTTTTAATATATTAGAATTCTTAGGTGATAATAATTTTAATAGGAGTGATTATCTTATTTCGCTTGGTGGAGGAGTGGTTGGTGATATAGTTGGTCTTTCAAGTGCACTTTACATGAGAGGAATTAATTATATTCAAATACCTACTACACTTCTTTCAATGGTTGATTCCGCAATAGGTGGTAAAACTGGAATAGATTTAAAATCAGGTAAAAACTTAGTAGGAGCCTTTAAAGAGCCTAAGATGGTTATATGTGACATAAATATTATTAAAGATTTACCTTCTTCTATCTTTAAAGAAGGTATGGCTGAAGTAATTAAATGTGATATTATAGGCAATCTTGGGATAAAGAATAATATTTTAAATAATGAAATAAAAGATAATATAGAATCTATAATTAATAAATGCCTATATCTTAAAAAAGATATAGTTGAAAAAGATGAATTTGAAACAAATGGACTAAGGAAAGTATTAAATCTAGGTCATACTATAGCTCATTCGATTGAGGCAATAAGTAATTATTCTATATCACATGGTAATGCAGTTGGAATGGGATTATTAATAGAATCAAAGATATCTTATGAACTAGGTATCATAAATAAAGAAACATTAGATGAAATTATAAATATACTAAAGATATCTAATTTAATATTTGATTTAAAATATGATATAGATGAACTTATATCATTTATGAAGAATGATAAGAAAAATAATGATGAACTAATATCATTTATATTAATAGAATCATTTGGAAATATAAAAGAAATAAAACTAAATGAAAAAGAATTAAAAAATATATTAAATAAGATAATGAAATAAAAGAAGAGACACGTCTCTTCTTTTATTCTTTTATATTATTTATTTCTTTATTTGCAACTTCAAGAAGTGCGGATAAGACTTTCATCATATCCTTAAATGAATATTTTAATTCATCATCAAGAGATAGTGGCAATTTAGGTATATTTTCAATACCAATTAATATTTCAGGGAATACTAAATCTATTCCAATTATTTTAGTTGCACCTTCAGTTATTCTTTTTTTAGTATCATCATGAAGATTTAAAAATAAATCTTTTACAGTATTATTAACTTGTGAAGGCTTACCTAAAGCTTTTAGATAAAATTTTAAAGCATAAAATCCATTTATTAAAGCAGGATAGTCTTTTTCATTAGAATAAATATTATAGAAGTTATTTCCAATAGATATCAGTTCTTTTTTAAATATAGTCATAGTTATTTATATACTCCTTATATCAAATATATTTTAATATATTTTTGAATAATAAAGATATAAAGAATATAATTTTTTCTTAAATTTATCATTATTTATATTTATATGTGAATTATTCTTAAAATCATTTAATAAATTAATTATTTCATTATATGATTTTTTATATGTGTTTGGAATATATGAATATTTACCATTAATATCATCTATTAGATTTAATCCATCATAATCACATCTTTTTTCTTTATTTTCTAATAAATCAAACATACCTTCTATAAAATCATCAATATATAGATATTCTTTTTTAAGATCTCTATCTTTTATTTCATATTCTATATCATTTGCTACAGTATAACAGATAGTGCTTAAAGTAGAATTTGAAAATGGTTTAGCTTTACTCATCACATTAGGAAGTCTATATATTGATACTTTTGTGTTAAATTCTATGCTATAACTAAATAATAAATCTTCTCCCATCTTCTTACTTCTTCCATAATCATTATCATACCAGTGAATAAGGGATGCTTGAATGGTAGATGCATACATTATAGGAGATTTATTATTATGTTTTTTAAGTGATTCTATTAAAGTTTTAGTAAAGAGATAATTAGAATTATAATATTCTTCTTTGTTAGTTGGTTTGAATACTCCAACTAAGTTGAAGATGAAATCAGCTTTAGATGAATATAAATCTAAATCTTTTTCATCTCCTTTATCATATTCAAATATATCATCTATTTTTATATTAGGTCTTGATTTATTTATACCTTCTTTTATTTCTTTTAATCTCTTAACAAGCTCTAGTCCTATAGTACCTTTTGCGCCTGTGACTAATATATTCATTCTTAACTCCGTTCTTATTTAATAATTATCTTAGAGTTAGTTGTCTTTTAGTATTTAATAATATCTTTATAAAAATATATAATAATGTTTTAATAATTAAAAAAACAATATTTTTTGATGTATTATAAATATAAAATACGTCTTTTGTTTGTTTTAAATGTGAAAAATATAATTAAAAAATCAATATTTACAAAGAAAGATATTGAAAAAACATAATATCATTGTATCATTATATTGCAAGATATCTTGTAAAATGCGACTTGTGAAAGACCGTCGGATGAAATAAAGCCGTTTGGATTCGATTTACCCAAGTGTAAAATTGATATTTGATTAAAGGCATATTTACGTATGCTTTTTTCTATATTGCAAATATAGTTCTTCTTTTTAATATATGATTCAATAGAGCCTAAAGACAACATAATTAATTGTTTTAAATCATCTAATTTTATATCTTTATGTTTATTTTTATAATGTGCAAAATCATTTCCAATCCAAGATGCTTTTAATAATAGTTGTTTTGTTTCCTCATCAGGAGAATAACAATTGACACATTGGGATAAAGTCATATTGGATATTTTCTCAGCGTCATTAGGATTATATTTGATTGCAAAATCCTTGATTAAAAATTCAAACGCTCTTCTATAACCAACTCCTATAATCTCTTTACATCCTGCTTGTTCGGCTATATATGTATCATTATAAATATCGACAAATCTTTTGCTGACTTCTTTAATTTCATCAGAAAAATTCTTAGTTTGATTATTGCCAATTACCCTAAAAGGATGCAATATTTCATCATTAATTGTTTCATAATAAGAATCTGAACCTATTTCATAAAATGCAAAAATTAAGTCATCACATATAGGGCATTGATATGTGACTATAATACGATTTATATCATTGTATTTATAAATAAATTTATTTATTGTCTTAGGATCAATACCACACTTACATATAGAACAAGTATTTGGTTTAATAACTAAAAACGAGTTATTATTAACTTTAATTTTTTCTTTATTCATAAAAATTCTCCATTATAACTAATGATTTTATTTTTAGATATTAATTCTCGACTGTAAAGTAAAAACATTAGCATAATCAATAATTGTCATTTCTTATTATTGATTATACGTAAAACCTTTTTTGGAGCAAAAATAATTATGTTAAAAGAATCACTATCTGTAATTGCATTATAACATACATATGTTTCTTTATTAATAAAACTGCATAAATAAAATAACTACATTATTGGAAAATTAAGCGTCAATAAAAATATAATACCCTGATATATGTCAGGGTATTATTGGGCTATTTGTTTTTTAAGGTAGATAGTTGTATATACCTACAAACTAACTTTCATTTTAAAGAACCATTTAAAACACAAATACTACAAATATAATCATACACAATGTAAAGAAACCAAAACCAATAAGTGAATAAAAACCTGCTTCTAATAATTTGTGCTTTTCCTTGCAAATTTTATCATTAATAATTATTTGTTCAATAATGTCATCATCACTGTTGCTAAAAGAATCAAATTCTTTTTTAAAATCATCTTCACTCAAATTTGCATCAGCAACATCATAATAGTAGTTAATATTCAATTTATTATTTATGTAATTATCTCCATTATTCCTTTTCCTAGGGAAAATAACCAAAATAAATAATATCAGGGTTACAACTACAGAAATAATATATAAAATAAAAGAAATCTTGCATATTATTTTTGTGAATTCGTTAGAATGAATAATAAAATTATATGAATCAAAGATGTTAAAATAATTAGACATTAGGGCAAACAAAACACCAACAATAGCTAAAAGTATCCCAGCTTTTTGATCAAATGATGCAATTTGGTTTTTTGTGTCTAATAAAAAACCATTTAAAATTTCTTTTCTATTGTCCATATTTAATCCTTCATTCCATTTTCAATCCAATTGTTGAATTCAGTATATATTAAATCAAAAGAATAAATATAGTCTCCCATGTATAATTTTTTTTTAGTAACATAATCGGAATAACAATACTTTTCATTAACTTTAACATCTTTTATATTATAATAGAAAGTTCCATCCATTATAATTGGTGAATTATTACTTCTGCTTCCCTCTGATGACAAATTTGATGCATTTACGACTGCAGAACCGATCCAAATATTATCATTTATCCCAGTTCCTTTTTTACCTGCTTTAATAACCAAATCTTCAGATGCTCCTAATCCAATGCCAATCTTAAATGTTGGAAAATGTTTTTGTTCTAACACCTTATTAAACATTTTTTGAAATGTGTT
Organism: Caryophanales bacterium UBA1188; assembly: GCA_002310135.1. GTDB lineage: Bacteria > Bacillota_I > Bacilli_A > Izemoplasmatales > UBA1188 > UBA1188. The sequence goes on from DBYK01000001.1 coordinate 267,438, forward strand.
AATTAGCACTGCATTATCTAAAATCCTTTCCAAATCTTCTTTATTAGGGGCTGAATAAATTGCATATACACAATCACCTCTTATTCCAATTTGTCTATAATTTTTGTCGCTTTCTAAAATTCCAATTATTTCACTAGAAAATGCTCTCATTATACGTGCGACTTTTTCTTCTTCCCCACTTTTAAATAAGGATGATGAATCAACTATGTCGACAAAAATAGCACCGACCCAACTTCTTATTCCATTTTTAAAATTTAAATCGTCTTCATTTTTAGGTATGGTATCACAATTTTCAATTTTTGTCTTAGAATCCAAAATATCAAGAATTCTTTTTCTTGATTCTTTATACATAAAATCACTCATATTGTTTTTGCTCCTTTATGTTATATTTCTTAAATGTTGTTAACTTCATTCTAAATCATTAGTACTTATTCTTTCTATTAATAGTCTATTTTCTAGTTGAATTTTAGTAATGAATGAATTTGCCTCTTTTATTCCCAAAGAATCTGTTACATAATGCCTTAGAAGAGCAAAAATTTTATCATAATAATCTTGTTCATTTTTTAAATTTTCTTCTTCACTACTGCCATAATCCGAAAATATAAAAATTAATTTTATGTTATTGTTATATATATCATAATAATTGAATAGTGAATAAAAGTATGAATAATCTTGTTCCCCCAATGAGTGACCAAAGAAAACAATATCATTTATATCGTTTTTAGGAGGAATATTAATCATTTTTTCGTGATTGTTAATCTTTCGCCATGCCTTTGAAAATCTAAATAACTTATCATTATTACTCTCTGACTTAACATCATTACAATCAATTCCTATAATGATATTATTTTGCTCTAAATTTCCATGAACTAACATAATGCTATCAGAATCTACAACATCTTTACTAAAAGGATTTGTATAATTAAAACTAACAATAAACAAACTACTGTTCAATACTTCATTAATTTTGTTTTCAATTTTTGCTATTAAACTATTTGCATTTGTGATGTATTTATTCTTTATTTTAATTTCTTCAGTTAGATAACTTGAAAAATCTTTTTCCATTTCTTTTAGTTCTCGAAATAATAATGATTCTACATCAAGTCCTTCATAAATATTATAATTTGCTTTTTTTAAATAAGATTGTACATAATAATTTATATCGTATAAAAAGGAATCTGAATTATTTTTTGGAAATGAAAATGGACCAATATATAGAGGTCGAGTACTAAAATTATAAAAAAAATCTTCTATAGATTTAATTTTATTTTGCAATATTTCTTTAATAAAATATTCTATGTTCATCCAGTTATTTTCATTAGACACATTTATATTTCGAAAAAAATCAATATTAGTTCTAAAACCATAGTGAAGTAGTATATACCATATATTCTTTCTAATAAAAGTATGGTCATTTTTTTGATTATAGTGGTCTATAAAATCGCTGTATCTGCTTTTTAGTTTACATGCTAGGTCAAAGCCATTGCCTATCACTAGAATTGTATTTGGTTTTTCTGGCTTTTTGGATCCTATATCTTTGTTTATCATTGTTTCTTTCCTTGTATAATGTAATGTTTTTAGTGCTATTAGAAATAATATGACTTAAGTTTTATATAAATAATATGTGAAGCAAACATAAGTTTTTGTAAAAATCTTTATATTTTATGATTTAATCACTTATAACTTAAACAAATTCACTATCTCTTCTCATAATTTTTATGAAAATATTTTTTTGTATTTGTTATTTTCTAATTATTTATTGTATAAGTTAGTTCTCCCATTCTTCATATTCTTTTTCTTCTAGAATATCAGCAATCCTTTCACAGGCATGGCCATCACCATAAGGGTTTATAGCTTTAGCCATTTTATTATAGTATTCTTTGTTATTTAATAATTCACTAAATTCTTTATATATTACTTCTTCACTAGTACCCACTAATTTTAATGTACCAGCTTCTACTCCTTCAGGTCTTTCAGTAGTGTCTCTCATAACAAGAACAGGCACACCATATGCTGGTGCTTCTTCTTGTATTCCACCACTATCAGTAAGTATTAGATAACTTCTTGCCTCAAAATTATGACAATCAAATACTTCTATTGGTTCTATTATATGAATCCTATCACAATCACCTAATTCTTCATCAGCTGCTTTTCTAACTAATGGATTCATATGTATAGGGTATACAGCTTTTAAATCTTTATGTTCATCTAATACTCTTCTTATTGCCCTAAACATATTATGCATAGGTTCACCTAAGTTTTCTCTTCTATGAGCAGTTATAAAGATTAATTTATTACTACCAACCCAATCTAATTCAGAATGATGATAATCATCAACAACTGTATGTTTCATAGCATCTATTACAGTATTACCAGTTACATAAATAGATTTAGGGTCTTTTCCTTCGTTTAAAAGATTTTGTTTAGCAAGTTTTGTAGGAGCGAAATTGTATTTCGCTATTAAACCAATCCCTTGTCTATTAAATTCTTCAGGGAATGGAGAATATATATTATAAGTTCTAAGGCCTGCTTCAACATGGCCAATAGGTATTTGCATATAGTAGCATGCAAGTGCAGTAACAAATGCAGTAGATGTATCACCATGAACTAACACTAAATCTGGTTTAATCTCTTCCATTGTCACTTGTATTTTATTTAATATATTTGTGGTTATATCAAAAAGAGACTGACCAGGTTTCATTATCTCAAGATCATAATCTGGATATTCGTTGAAGACATCAAACACTTGATCAAGCATCTCGCGATGCTGACCAGTAGAAAGTAATATCACTTCCAAGCTATCTCTTTTTTTAAATTCTTTAACAAGTGGCATCAACTTTATACAATCAGGACGACAACCTACTGTTAGTACTATTTTCTTTTTTATCATTGTTTAATCTCTTCTAAATATATCTCTTGTATATACCTTATCTATCACATCTTCTAGACATATATCATATCTATTAGCTATTATCGCATTTGATTGTTTTTTAAATTCATCTAAATTATTTACTACTTTTGAGCCAAAGAATAATTCACCATCTTTAAGTGATGGTTCATATACAATAACTTTAGCACCTTTTGCTTTAATTCTTTTCATTACACCTTGGATAGAAGATTGACGGAAGTTATCACTATTAGATTTCATTGTTAATCTATAAACACCAATAACAACTTCTTTTTCTCTCTTTATATCCCAAGAAGCACTTGCCGTATAATATCCAGCAAGTTCTAATACTCTATCAGCAATATAATCTTTTCTAGTTCTATTAGATTCAACTATTGCTGATATTAAATTTTCAGGAACTCTATCAAAATTAGCTTTTAATTGTTTTGTATCTTTTGGAAGGCAGTATCCACCATATCCAAAAGATGGATTATTGTAATGGGTTCCAATTCTAGGATCTAAACAGATCCCTTCAATAATTGCTTTTGTATCCAGCCCTTTTGACTCAGCATAAGTATCAAGTTCATTAAAATATGATACACGTAATGCAAGATATGTATTAGCAAATAGTTTAACAGCTTCTGCTTCAGTTGTACCCATTAATAAAACAGGTACATCTTTTTTAAGCGAACAACTCTTTAATAATTGAGCAAATTCTTTTGCTTTTTCTTCTTGTTCTTTATCACACCCAACTATAATTCTACTTGGATATAAATTATCTTCTAATGCTTTACTTTCTCTTAGAAATTCAGGAGAGAAGATAATATTATTGGTATTAAATTTTTCTTTAATAGTTTTTGTGTATCCAACTGGAATAGTTGATTTGATAACCATCATTGCATCTTTATTAACTGATAGAACAAGTTCGATAACTTGTTCAACTAAAGATGTATCAAAGAAATTCTTTACAGGATCATAATTTGTTGGAGCAGCAATAATAACGAAACTAGTATCTTTATATGCTGATGCTCCATCTAGTGTTGCAGTTAAATTAAGATCTTTTTCTTTAAAATACTTTTCAATATAGTTGTCTTGAATTGGACTAATTCTTTTGTTTACTTTTTCTACTTTTTCTGAAATGACATCAACAAGAACAACTTCATTCTCTTGAGAAAGAAGTGTAGCAATTGATAATCCTACATAACCAGCTCCAGCTACTGAAATTTTCATAATTATTTACTTCCTTTCATATAATAATCATAGTACCATTCAGCAAATTTTCTTAAGCCTTCTCTTAAACTAGTTTTTGGTTTAAAACCAAAATCTTTTTCAAGTTCACTTGTATCTGCATAAGTAATTGGAACATCGCCTGGTTGCATTGGAACCAATTTCTTATGAGATTCAAAATCAAAATCAGGAGGTAAGATTTTTGCTCTTACTAATTCTTCTGATAATATTTGTACAAAATCTAATAAATTTTCAGGGTTGTTATTACCTATATTGTAGATTTTATATGGTGGTATTGGCAATCCATCTTCGCCAGTTTTCTTTTCTGGTGCTTTACTCATTACCTTAATAACACCATCTACAATATCGTCTATATAAGTAAAATCTCTTTTACAATTTCCATAGTTAAATATTTCAATTGTTTCACCCTTTAATAACTTATTTGTAAAACCAAAATAAGCCATATCAGGTCTTCCCATAGGACCATATACAGTAAAGAATCTAAGACCCGTTGTTGGAATATTATATAGTTTACTATATGCATGGGCAAGGAGTTCATTAGACTTCTTTGTTGCAGCATATAGACTAACTGGGTTATCTACTTTATCATCAGTTGAGAATGGCACTTTCTTATTTCCGCCATATATTGATGATGATGAAGCATATACTAAATGTTCAACAGGATAATGCCTACACGCTTCTAAAATGTTATAAAAACCAATTAAGTTTGATTGAACATATGCATCTGGGTTAATTATTGAATAGCGTACTCCTGCTTGAGCAGCTAGATTAACAACAATATTAGGGTGATATTTTTCAAAAATATCTTTTACTAAAGAAGAATCTGATAAATCTCCTTTAATAAAGATATAGTTGTCGTTCATAGAGTTCTTCAATCTTTCTTCTTTTAGTTTCACATCATAGTAGGAATTAAGATTATCAAGTCCTATAATCTTATTATTGTTCATCTTTAATATTTTATTAGTAAGAGCTGCACCAATAAAGCCTGCAGAGCCTGTTATTAAAATAGTCTTTTTATTGAACATACGAATACCTTCTTTTTATAATATATAGTCAACATGTCATTTGTGCTTGATAACTATAATATTGCATTTAAACAACTACTATGTTTTGATCAGCTACAAGTCAAATCCTATGCCACCATTTTTCATTTTTTCAAACTCTTCTTGACGTTCTTTTTTTGTTTTTTTAGTAACGAATGTATCAAATTTAGGTGCTATATTAAATAACTCATAGTTTTTTTGCATATAATCTGTGTAGGTTCCTATCACACGACAGGGGTTACCAACAACAACAGAATCACTAGATATATCTTTTGCAACAACAGAACCGGCTCCTATAATTACATTTGAACCAATTTTTACATTTGGTAATATTATGGCACCTGAACCAATAAATACATTTGAACCAATTTCTACTCTCCCTATTTTAGAATATCCAAGAGTCTTTTTTGTAGAGGCATCATGTAAAAGAATTCTAGATGCTGTAGCTAATGTCACATTATCTCCTACAGTAAGCAAAAAACAGTGGCCTTCGTCGATAATACCATAATTATGAAAATTGTATCCAATTCTAGCACCTAATTTAACTAATTCTTTTTTAGAAAGAGGCGAAAAACCGCCCAGCAACCTTTTAATTTTTCTAAACATATTGTCGCTTCCTCCATTATCATCACATTCTTTAAAACATATTCAAATAATTGATTCTCAAAACCAATACTAATAGTTATTTTATGCCAAACACAACCAAGTCCTTTTATTATATTAAATAATTACTTTAACCCTTTATCTTTAAGATAATTATCAAAAGCTTTTTCTAAATACTTTTTTTTATCATTAAAGGAATAATTTAGTATATGAGAAAAATTATTTGCGTTTTTTTCTTTATATTCTCTTATAGTACATATTTTTTTTGCTGGAATTCCTGCCCAAACTTCATTATTGGGAATGTTTTTTGTAACTACACTTCCAGCACCAATAATTACATTTTGCCCTATCTCAACGCCAGGAAGAATTATGCTATTCGCACCTATAAAGGTGTTTTCTCTAACAATAATTGGGGCATAAATGCAAACATTTGGGTCCTCTTTTCTAAGTACATATGTCGCACCATCATGTGTTATAAAACTAACACCAAAACTAATACGAACATTATCACAAATGTAAATCAAATAGGGCTCTGAACTAACACTAATTTCCGTTCCGATAAATGAACAATTATTACCTATATTTACACCTAAATTCCGATAGTACAATGATCCACTTGGATCTTTTTTCCACAAGTACCAATCCTTAATTTTTTTTAAAAAACTCATTTTTCTTCACCTCTTTTTAAAAAAGAAACAATAATTTTCCATTTAAATAGGAGGAAAACCAAAGTACCAATTGCTAAATTAATTGCAAAAACAATCATAGAATCTACAAACCAGAATAAAAAACTATCAAATCTAATTTCAAATAAAGAATCAACAAATATAAATATAACAATAGTAACAAAATCAACAAAGATTTGAACAAAAAATTTTGTAATACTTCTATTAACTATATTTTTCCTTAAATAAAATACTGAAGCAATAAGCCTATAAAGTGTACTAATACAAGTTCCTATAGCAACACCACTTATTCCAAAAACAAAAACAAGGGCACAAGAAACAACTATATTGATGCAAATCTCAATTATGCAAATGTGTTGTGTTTCCTTAAAATGACCCGCAGAAAAAATAATTGTTGTATACACAATTCTTAATGAAAAAAGAAAATATGCTAGACACATCAAATGTGAAAATACAGGATCTGAATAATTCAAATCAGAAACACCAATTGTATAAAACAAAACAAATGGGACAAGCACATAATCAATTGTACCAAAAACAACAGTTGAAACATAATGCATTATTGCTTCAAAAAAGTCAAAGGAAACATTCAGTAACTTTTTCTTCCCTTCAACAATCAATTTTCCAAAAAAACTCTTAAAACTAGTTGAGAATGATTCAATTACCAATCGAAAACTATTAATAGGCAATACATATACATTATAAATTGATAAATTTCCAAATGTTGAAAAAAGCGTCAACACAATATAGTCAATGGTATTAGTAAGTGTGGTGGAAATATGTTGAACCATTCCGGACCATTTATTTTTTAATGTCGATGAATCGAACTTAGAATGTTTGTCAATCTCGTAATTCTTTTTTACATATAAAACCAATACAATTGGTTTAATTAAAAAAACAAGAGACGAGACAAGTTTGACTATTTGGATGCTTAATGAATAAGTTAAACACAAAAAAACACATATGGCATTTAAAACTGTTGTCACAATGTTGAGTATTGTAACAACGTATATCTTTTGGTCAGCATTCAAAAGCAAAGTGTTGGTAATTCCAAAAAGATATTGAGCAATATTGCTTATTGAAATTGATAATATAAGTGTAACAACATAAAACCAATCAAAAGTTTGTGTTTTAAATACAGAATAATAACCACACAAAAAAACAACATAAACGACAAGTATTACTGTTATTTTCTTAAAATAGCTTTGTGATGCACAATATATTTTTGAAATAGTTTGATTATCTCTACTTGACAATGGGCCATAAAGAGACACTTGGACAACAGAACCAACACCTAAATCCAAAAAAGATACTATTGTAAGCATTTGAGTTATTGAAGATACAAGCCCATTAACTTCAGAACCAAAAGCATTTAGAATTAGTCGTGGAATTATTAAACCAATTATAATAGCTATAAATTGATATAATACCGATAAAAATGTATTAAGCGTCAATTTATTCTTCATCAATCAATGACCTCCACTTTTGGCCAATACTTTCAAGGCTAAAATCCTTAATACGAATTGATTCATTATGAATTATTTTTTGCCTTAATGCATTATTTTCCAAAAGTGTATTAATAGCATTAGACAAGAGTATTTCTTCTTTTGTTATAGGATCAAACGAAGTATAATGTGTCCCATCACAAACTGGAACTAAAATGCCACATTTTGATTCATAATCAATTTTATCAATAACTCTGAATTCTGAATTAGATTCTGGTGATAATATTTCTCTTGGTCCAAAGTCGCAATCAGAAGATATAATTGGTACACCTAATCCCATGACCTCTATAAGTGAATTACCTAACCCTTCATATAAAGATGGAAAAACAAAACACTTAGAAGATGAAATAATATCTAGAGCATCCATACTAAATCCTAATAGTTTTACACGCTCCTTTAAATTCAAATCATCTATCAATGAATTCAAATATCCCTCAAGCGATCCCTTCCCTAGTATAACTAAATCAACATTTGAGTTTGTTTTTTCCAACAAATACTTAAAAGCTCTAATTAAGTGCCATTGCCCTTTTTGATGTTCTAGTCTTCCCATTGTAACAATAAATGGTCTATCATTATTCATAGCAGTGTTTTTTGTTGTATATGGTAAATATGGATTATATATTGTTATAACTTTATCACTTTCTAATTGTAGTTTATTAATAATTTGAATACGAATTCCATCTGTAATGGACACTATTCTATAACATTTTTTAACAGCAAAAGAATATCTTTTTTTGTCAACACCATTGAGTTTGTTATCAGCTAAAAGATTATTTCTTATAGAAAATATTATTCGTTCTCCAATAGACGAATACGCATTTGTTCGATCAGCTTCAGGTAAAAAACTAATTGTACATTTCACTTTGAGTTTTCTTTTTAATCTTTTTATCTTTAATATTTGTGTGGCCCTATTGATAATTCTAATTGGGAAAAATGATTGTTGTCTTTTATTCTCTATAAAATGGATTTTACCAGAATAATCATATTTTTCCTCACAAGGCAATAAAGAAAGAATGTGAACATCATAATAGTTAATTAAATAATGTGACAAGTTCGCAACTACTTTTTGCGCTCCCCCTCCAATTAAGTTAGGGATTATGAATAAAATGCTATTTTTCAAAGAAAACACCTCTTGTTTCCTTGCTGTGGAATAATTTAAAAACAAACGATTTGTAGTCATATTTTAATCTAGGAAACACAAAAAAAGATAAATATAGATAAAATGATTTTAATCTCAATACAGGTAAAATGAATTTCCGCGAATGCTTTAGCTTTAACTCAAAAGTCATCTCACCCAAAAAACAAGCAAAATCATTTTTATCAAAAACACATTTTTCATTGTTTTGAGCAATAAGATTTGAAAAAATTCTCTGGATAATGGAAGGATTAACAACATTATCATGGTCATAAAATAATCTTGAAATAGTGTCTAAATCCTCTTCTGGTAAGTCAAAATAATGATTAATTTGTCTTTTTACAATTTGTCTTGCAAAAGAGCATTGTTCGCTATTAGAACCTGTAGATATCTGTTCAGGATGTATTCTATAAATAAGCAAAAAATCATCAAGTACTTTTATTTTACCCATTTTGCACATTCTAGACCACAATTCAAAATCTTGGCTTTTTTTAATTCTTTCATCATAATAAATAGCATCAGAGAAAACTACACGTCTAAACATAGCTGTAGGATGTGAAACACCAGAATTGCGAAACAACATGCTGATTTTTGTATACCGATCATTTTTAGTCCAGTATGTGATTGAACGACATTTTTTGATGCCCGTGTATCCATTGGACCCAACAACCACGACATTCTCATGCCTGTCTAGATATTTGACTTGTTTTTCAAGCCTATTAGGGAGAGAATAATCATCAGAGTCCATTCTAGCGACATATTTGCCTTTACAAATAAGTAAACATTTATTCAAACTTTTCGTTAATCCCAAATTTTTATCATTTTTAATGGCAACAATTCTATTGTCTAATTTTCGATATTGTTCAATTAAATCGGATGCACCATTTGTAGAGTAATCATCAACAATTATAAATTCAAAATCTTTGAATGACTGATTTAAAATACTATTAATAGCAAGAGACAAATACTCAATCTTAGTATTAAAAACCGACATAATAACAGACACTTTTATTTCATTCATTGGTAATCTCCACATATAGTTTTTTTAATTTAGATAATTGCATGTTCAAATCATATCCAGCATCTAACACTTTCTCATAGTAAGTAATTCTATCGACATTTTGTATGTTATCGATACATTTTTGAATACAATAACTCCAGGAAGAAATGGGGTCAGACAATGAACAGGCATAAATCAAGTCAGTGACAAAACTATCATCAGAAATATTTGAAGAAACCACACATTGCAATCCATTTGTCTGAGCTTCAATCAAAGACATACTCATACCCTCAAAAAATGAAGGAAAAACAAACAAATCAAAAGCAGATAAAAATCTAAAAACATCTGGTTTTTCGAGTAAAAATAAAACATCTTTTGTTATTCCCAGTTGATAAACCTGTTTTTTTATTGTTTCTAGTTCTTCTCCCACTCCGATTAAAGCCAGTTTTATATTTTGATTGTTTTTCTTCAAATAGTTAAAAAGGTTAATTAAAAAAATGTGATTTTTAACTTTTGAAAACCTGCCCACGTGTCCAATTAGAATTTCTTCATTTATTCCAAGTTCTTTTCTAACTTGTGCTCGATTAAACTCACTAAATGAAAAAGTTGAGGTTTCGATCGAATTATTGATAATAAGAGTTTTCTTTTTGAAAGAAAGATTGAGCGATTTAAGTACATTTTTAGAACAACCTATAATATAATCAGAGTTTTTTATATTTTGTATTCTAAAATGTTTTTTAAGAAAAAGTCTTAGTGCACTAATGTGTAATTCAGAATATTCAGGAGTGTGGGAATGAAGCACTATATGTTTAATACCTGCTGCTTTTGCTGTTTTTGAAACATATGGTTCATCTGTACCATGAATATGTAAAATATCATAATCACCGCTAACAAAAAAGTTGAATAGTTTTTTTCTAAACAATGAAAAATTAGAAAAAGTGAGATGTTTGATCCCTAATGAAAACACTTCAAAGCCACTTTTTTTGTATTTATTATAAAAATCACTGTCAAAATAGCAAAATCTAGTAACAAAAGCTAAATCAACATCATAATCATCTTTAAAAAAATTCATAGAGTTATAAATGAAAGATTCAATTCCACCTGAGCTTTCAGCAAAACCACTTACATAAAATAGTACTTTTATTTTATTTGTTTTCATATGCCTTATGTTCTTCACCTTTTAATAATAAAAATAAACTGAATGTATAGGGCAGCATAGTTACCCATGTTTCGCCTTTCATTTCAAATAAAAGTAAGATAATAATCAAAGAAATAGAAAGCATCTTTAATAAACTGTTCTTGCTTTGTTTTATTGTGCCAATAAGGGGCGCAACGAAAGTTAAATATTGTGTTATTAGACCAAATATTCCAAAGTATAAGATCATTCTAACAAAACCAATATCATTTTTCATATAATAGCCACCAGTAGCCTTATCAATATAAAAACCATCCCCAATTAAAAATGTATCAAATTTAATTTTAATATCATACATTTTTAGCAAACCATCTGATGAGTCGGTGACAAAACCATACCCTTCTTTGTAATTTATTAACAATTCAAACATCCAAGATAATGCGTGATTATTTGAAATTACATCGTAAAAAAAAGGAGCAATTGCAATAAAGACAACAACTATAATAATAATATATTTTATGATTTTTTTAATTCTCTTAAATTTTGAAAATATATTAAACAACCCCATCAAAATTGCAATCAAACCAATAAGTGCTCCAGTTCTTGCATACATGAAACATCCAATCAACAAAAGTAAAACAAGGACAATACAACCAAATATATCTTTTTTGTTATCTATATATTTAATGAGAAGGAATTGTAAAAAAGCGATACCTAAAACACACTTCATAGAAGTTGTGAAACTCGATAACCCGGCCCAACCAAATCTTGTAGCATAGTATGAATATGAAATAATGTCTAAATCCTTTTCTGACATGTAAATAGAAGATATTATTACATCTCGGAGAGATGGTATAAAATAAATAATTAATGAACCCACAACATAGCATGCCATACTTAATGAAAATGTAAGTAAATAACTATCAAATTTAGATATAATTCTATTATCCTTAAAGATTATAACAGCAGGAACCAAACTATATACAAAACCACTTAACAATTTTAAAAAAGTTGTAGATAAAAATGAAAAATCAAAGGTTAAATGTGCGATAGGGGACAATATAGAAAACAGTACAAAAAGAATAAAGAATAAAGCTGCTTCCGATATTTTTTTTCTAATTGCACACTTATTAAACATAGAAGACAAAACATTAATGTTGAAAAACAAAAACAGTCCAGTAGTGCCCCATACTAATAGTTGCTGAATCAATACATAGTCTTTAAAATAAAATGAATTGATCAAATAAATTGAAACACCTAATGCAAAGATGTTCAAATTATGATTTTTTTTATGAATCATTGCACATTTCCTCATATGCAGCAAGTAATTTTACAATAGTTGTTTTAAAAGAATTTGCTTCATAAAAAACTTTGCAATTGTGCTGCAATTCTTCTTTATTTAAAACTCTAACATCATTTATTTTTTTAATTAAATCGCTTTTATCGCCATCAATAACATCAAAACCTAATTTATATTTATTCACTATTTCAGCTAAATATACTCCATGGGATACTATAATTGGTATTCCACAAAATGCACCCTCATATAATTTGTTGGGTAAAGCAATTCTTACATTTTTTATAGTTGTATCATATTGAACGTATAGGCAATCAATCCTACTATAAATGCTAGCAATCTGGCTATCATAATCATATTGTCCTATAAAGAAGACATTCTTATTGTGTTTAGAATATTCTCTTAATGCTTTTTCGTAGACACCACCACCAGCAAACAAAACATCAATATCCATATCATTAGAAATATCTATTAACATTTTCATTTGATTAGGATATCTAATGCTTCCAACAAAACCAACTGTAAAACGACCCTTATGTGGAAAAAAACTAGAAAACACAGATTCATTTGGAGAATTTGTAACAAAAATAATTTGTTCTTTGTTATAAAAGTTAAAATAATATTCTTCAAAAAATTTTGGCGAAGTAATAAGCAAACGATTAACATAATAACTACATTTTTTTTCAAAATTATATAATTGTTTTTTTATCATTCTTGAAAAGAAAGAATTGTTATCATTATATGCTAAATTGTGCATATCGCTAACATCATAAACAATCCTAACGTTATTATTTTTGTTTCTTTTGTACTCACTAGCAACCAATAATGAATCCAACTTTGAAACATGAATACAAGATGGTTGAGTTTTTGTAATTTCTTTTAATAGTTTTTTCTGAAATAAAAAAGTTCGAAAAATCCTTAATAATGGCTTGTGATCATTTGCTCTAATAAGTATTGGAGTGACTTCACAGTTGCTGTTTTTATAAGTTAAACTATTTTTCTTTTTTTCCCAGTATATTACTTTGACATTGAATTTTTGCTTAACTGCGTTAATTATGTTTGTATTTCTTGGCTCCGGATAACTTGGAAGTATGAACAAGATATCACATTTATCCATTATTTTTCTCCTAATAAAGATTCAATCATTAAAATAATTCTTTTGAATGAGTTTTTTCTATCAAATTCAATTTCTGCAATTTTTCTAGCATTTTTCCCCATCCGTTTGCTTATTTGAGGGTTGTTTTTTAATAAAAGGATGGCATCGCTTAATTCTTGAGGATTGTCGGGATTAACATTAATACCAAAATCATCATTTTCAACCTTTTTTCTGAATTCTTTGTCTTCACCAGTATTTATTAAAGGAATGCCTGCTGCTAAATAATCACCAATCTTAGATACAATGCTTTGAGCAGCACCTTTGACAAGCGAATTAACTGATACATTAGACTTTTTTAAGTAAGCAGCCATCTTTTTATAATCTACATATCCTAAAAAAACAACATTACATTCTTTTTCATTTGCATACTTTTCAAAATCTATTCTTAATGGACCATCACCTAAAATATAAAACTTTATTTCTTTATATTTGGAAAGAAGGCACGCTGAATCAATCATTGTTTTTATTCCATAACTGCTTCCTAGTGAACCTGCATATGTAACCCAGTACTCATTATTATTTTTTTCAATTTCCTTAGAATACTGAGATACTCCCTCATCGAAAATTGACATTTCATTACCAACATAAATTGTTTCACTAAGGTCACACACAACACCATATTTGTTTGGCTCATTTTTATAAGTATCCGATGAGCCAATAAAACCCGATGCATTTCTATAAGTTCTTTTAGCATCTCGTGAAAAATAAGAAAACAATAATGAACTAATAATTGGAATATTAAAAACCATTTTCATTGCTTCGGGCCATAAATCTTCAATATCAACAATAAAAGGAATATTATTATGCTTAGCATATTTTGATGCTAAAAAAGCAACATGATTATCTGGAATATCACAATATACCAAATCAAACTGCTTTGGTTTTATGTAATTATAAATTTTATTTGCTAATAAAAAATGACTTATTATACGTTTAGGGTCAATATTCCTCTTATAACCAATCTCATGAATTAGTTTCACTTTAATGTTGTCAATAAATAAATTAGAATCAATTTTTCTATGTTTTTTATCCCAATGTTGGAAATCACTAGTTATTAGTTCAATATCAAACCCATTATTAGATAATAAATTTGCTATATAAAACATTCTATTCAATCCTTTTTCACCAGGAAATGCTGTTGATGTTGTAATAACAGCTATTTTTTTCATATACAACCCCCAACTTAATTATTGCTTTTTTTAAAAACCGCAAAAACAGTCATGAACATAATTTTTATATCTCTCCAAAAACTATATTTCTTTATTTCCTCTAAGTTCCACTTCATCTTCTTTGGCAATACATCTTCAATATATGCTAGGTCAACATCTTCTTTGCCCTCTAAAAGTTTATCTTCATCTTTGAACATTATCGAAGCCATTGACGTTACTCCAGATGGTAATAGCAATGTTGCTAAGTACTCAGGTTTATATTTGTCAACATATTTAGGAACTTCAGGTCTAGTTGAAACAAATGTCATAGTTCCTCTAAATATATCAATAAGTTGACTAAATTCATCAATTCTAAGTTTTCTAATAAACTTACCAACTTTTGTTATTCTATCATCGTTTTCAATGGTAACCAAAGACCCTTTTTTATTTGCATTGCTTACCATTGAGCGAAACTTAAAAATTCTAAAACGCTTCCCATATTGAGTTACTCTTTCTTGCCTAAAGAAAACTCCACCCTTGCTATCAATCACTATTGCGAGAGATATGATTAAAAATAGTGGAAACAATATTAACAGCATTATTCCAGAAACGAATATATCAAATACCCTTTTCCAAAATAAACTAAAGTTCTTCTTTCTTAAGAATTCATAATATGGTTTAACTTCGTCTATTTGTAATTCCTTGGGTAATTTTTCCCATTTTTTAATCAACATAGTCTTTTAAAACCTTTTTAAAAGTATCGATTATGTAATCTACTTCTTCATCAGTTAAGCATGTATGAAGAGGTAACGTTACTTCATTTTCATAATGAGCATATGCATTAGGATAATTCTTTATATCAAATCCTAGATGCTTATAAGCAGTGTGCATAGGAAGTGGTTTGTAATGGACATTACAGGATACTCCCTCTTCTGCCATTTTTATAATTATTTTTCTTCTTTGTTCATTTATTATGCCTGGAATTCTAGTGATATATAAATGACCTGATGAAGAATAATCATCAGTATAATGCATAAGAGTTTCAACTCCAAGTGGTTTGAATGCATTATCATATCTTGTGATAATGCCTTTTCTTCTTTGAAGCATACCTGGATATCGTTCAAACTGTTTTAAGCCAATAGCCGCAACAACATCAGTCATATTACATTTATACCAAGTTCCAACAATATCATATTCCCACATGCCAGGTTTATTTTTATTTAAAGCATCTTTTGATTGACCATGAAGAGAATATAATTGAACTTGATGATATATTTCAGAATCGTCTATTCCCTCTATATGATTCCACATCATTGCTCCACCTTCAGCAGTTGTAAAATTCTTAACTGCATGAAAACTAAAATTGGTAAAATCAGCGATAGATCCGACCATCTTTCCTTTATAAGAAGCACCAATAGCGTGAGCTGCATCATCAACTATTGCTACTCTCCCAATTGCTTTTTGTATTTTATTAGATGGTTTAAATAGACCCTTCTTTCTTTCAACAATCTCAAAAATTCGATCATAATTACATGGAATACCACCTAAATCAATTGGAATAATTGCCTTAGTATGTTCATTTATTGCCTTTTCTAATGCATCATAATCCATTTCTAGATTGTTCTTTTGACAATCAATCAAAACTAATTTTGCACCTATATGGCAAACAACTGATGCGGAAGCAGTGTATGTATATGCACATGTGATTACTTCATCAAGTTCACTTCCACCTTCTTGTGGGCCAATTCCTAACAATCTAAGAGATAATTCACCACAAGCAGTTTGTGAATTTAGGCAAACACAATTTGGAGCATCTATAGGTACTCCAACATACTTTGCTAATTTCTTTTCTAGTTCTTTAACCCTAGGCCCTGTAGTAATCCACCCAGACTTTAAAACTTTTGTTACTTCTTCAATTTCTAATTCACTAATGTCGGGTGGACTAAATGGTATGTTCATTTTTTTTGTCATTTTTCTCCTAATAAATAACTTAATCTAATAAACCAAGGAGAGAAGATAAGTTACTGTGTGAATTATTATCGCCTATTTTCTTTGCAGGAACACCCCCCCATGTTGTTCCTGGTTCTTCAACACTTTTACAAACAACTGCATTAGCACCAATTGCTACATCATTCGCAATACAAATGTCGCCAATTATTTTGGCGCCTGTGCCAATAAAAACATTGTTTCCAATAGTAGCAGATTTTGAAGAACCATTCGTAGCCCCAATTGTAACACCTTCTTGTATTCTGCAATTACTTCCAATTATAGCATTATCGCCAATTACTATTGAACCATAGTGAACCAAACATAAACCCGGTCCAATATTAAAAGAAGCAATAGAAAAGCATAATCTATGGCTTAATACTGAAAAACGATAATTATAAAACAACTTAAAAGGCAATATTAAAATAGATTTGAATCTATTTTTAATATTCGAGTAATAATCTTTTTTTCTATATGCAATAATAAACTTCCAAATGTCATCTCCAAAAAACCGTGGTCTAATTGATTTCCTTCCATTTGCTTTTGCATCTTCCTGAAGAAAGTATAGTAGTTCATCCTTACTGTAAATCATAATATCCTCTAAAAATCTAAAACAAAAAATAATTTTAGCATTCTTAGTATTCTATAAATAGTTTACTAATAAGCCACAATTATTTATTTGCTCTTCTATATTCTCTAGTTAATTTTTTAAAATCAACACAAAGATTAACAATTAATCCAATCAAGAGGGAACAGAAGAATGCAATCACAATATACTTCACTCTTGATATTGGGTTTTCTACTACTACAACTGAGTTATTATCAAAATATAAGAATGAATTATTATTGACTACTTCTTTTGCGAGTGTAGTATATTGTTCTGTTTCAATTGTTAATTTTTGATATATTTGGTCTAATCTTTGTTCGAAAGATTCTAGTGATAAAACATATGTTTCATCACGAGATGGGTCTGTATCACTTACTCTTGATATGTGATTTAGTTTTTTTTCTAATAATTCTAGTTCTTTATCGATTTCTAAAATTCTTGTGGATAGTGATATTATCTTTTCATTATATGAAGTTAATTCAACTGAATACATTGAACCAGCTAGTTGAATTAACTGTTTTCTTTGTTCAATTAGTTCGTCTTTTAAAAGACTATTATATTTCTTTTCTAAAGTTAATGATTCTTTAGTACTTAATAGAGTGCTTTCATAATTTTCAAAATCTTTAACATATCCAAATTGATTTAATTCATTTCTTAAAGAAGCGAATGAATAATTTTGGAAATATTCCTGAAGCATTCTACTTCTATCTGATATTTTTTCTGAATCAGATATTACTAAATCACCAAACTCATTTATGAGTTTACTGTAATTATTAATTAGTGTGTAATATTGATTTTCAAGGTAATTTATTGATAAATCATATATTTTTGATTG
The DNA here is from genome assembly GCA_002310135.1 of Caryophanales bacterium UBA1188. Lineage (GTDB taxonomy): Bacteria > Bacillota_I > Bacilli_A > Izemoplasmatales > UBA1188 > UBA1188. The sequence goes on from DBYK01000001.1 coordinate 285,709, forward strand.
GTTATAAAGCAATAAATCCCTTGTATAATTAACTTTTTCAATTTTTTCTTTAGTAAGTTTAACTGGTTCTTTTGCAACTAGTTCAACTAATGCTTGAGCTTCTTCTTTAGTGAATAGCTTTTTATCTAAAACTATTCTAAATCCTTCTTTATCTAACAAATAATCGACATCATCTTTATTTATTTTTTGTTCATTTTTAACATATAATTTTTCATATTTAAATGACATTATTGCATTTTTGTAATAGATCTTTTCCATATCAAGATTACTTAGTATTGAACTTGATTCTTTATATTCATTTAGTTTTTCTAAAGTGATAAGATCTCTTACATCAAATCTTGTGCCATCTAAATATTCATTATTTTGAAAACCCGATAAATTGTATTCAAAAATTGAACTATAAGTTTGTTTTCTTGAGTTATAAAATAAAATACCTAAAGTTGATATAATAAACAAACTTAAAGTTACAATTAGAAGAAGAATTTTTCTTCCAAATAATACTTGTAGTAAATCGCTTAAGGTAATGCCTTCATCTTCGATAAGATATTGTTTTTCTTCCATAAAATCTCCTTAAAAACTACCTTAATCATTGAGTACATTATCTTTTAGTATCTAGTAGATTATTTATTAAATAAATCCAACTAATTTTTAGTTGGATTATCTATTATTTTCTCTTCTATTATATCGATTCCAAGTATAGTATCTACTAATTGACCCATAAGGTTAATTAAAACTGTAGCTTGTCTTTTATGTAGGTTAACATTTGATATTTTACCTTCAAGACCTTTAAGTGGCCCATCGACAACTACTATATCTTTTCCTTCTTTTAAATAGATATGAGATATTTCAATAGTTCTTGATGTGCCGCTTTTTCCAATAAGAACATTAATCATTTCTTCTTCATCCCTTCTTAAAGGAGCGATATAGTCTTTATGTTTCTTATCTATTCCAAGAAGTTTAGTTAGTGTTTTGATGTTGTAGAGTTGTTTTTTAAGTTCAACTATATTATCTGTTTCAATAAAGAGATAACCAGGAAAACAAGTCTCAACAACCTCAAACATCTTTCCTTCTTTTTTTCTCATTCTTTTTCTTTTTGGAACGAATATATCATATTCAAAAGAAGGAAGAGTTATTTCCTTTAAAAATCTCTTTTTTGTTTCTTCTTCTTTTCCACTAAAAACTTGAATTACATAATACATAAAGTCATGCCTACGGCTAGCGCGTGCATTAATGCATGTGCTAGATGAATCGATATAACACCAATTATTTTTAAGTGTGCCTAGCTTCGCTTAAAAATAATGAGATAATTTAAATTTTATAAGTTGGAACTAACTCCTTAACTATTGGTTTAATTCCTTCACTTTCATTATAAGCTTCTATGCATAACCTATCTAAGCATTCGAAGAATTTATCTTCATCGAATTCTATAGGTTTTGCAATATTAATTAATCCATTATCAGTAGTCTTTAGGCCTTCTTCATCCATAAGTCTTTCCTCATATAATTTCTCTCCAGGTCTGAGTCCTGTGACTTGAATCTTTATATCTTTATGAGGAATAAATCCTGATAATCTAATTAGAGTTTCTGCAAGATCATATATCTTTACTGGTTCACCCATATCAAGAACATAGATCTCACCACCTTTAGCGTATGCACCAGCTTGTAAGATTAATGTTACAGCTTCAGGTATAGTCATAAAATATCTTGTGATTTCTCTGTGTGTTACAGTAACAGGGCCACCAAGCGCAATTTGTTTTTTAAATAGTGGTATTACTGAACCATTTGAACCAAGAACATTGCCAAATCTTACAGCAACAAATTCAGTATTTTTAGATCTTCTTCCTATTGCTTGAATAATCATCTCGCATATGCGCTTAGATGCGCCCATGATATTTGTTGGATTAACTGCTTTATCAGTAGATATTTGAACAAATCTTTTAACCTTGTATTCATCTGCGAGTTTAGCAAGGTTTAGGGTTCCAAATACATTGTTTTTAATGGCCTCATTAGGACTTGTCTCCATTAATGGAACATGTTTATGAGCTGCGGCATTAAAAACAATATCGATTTTATATTTTTTGAAAACATCTTCCAACTTATTTTTATCTCTAATACTTGCGATTAGTACTAAGAGATTTAAATAAGGGAAGTTTCTTTTAAGTTCTTGTTCTATGTCATATGCATTATTCTCATAGATATCAAGAATTATTAATCTTTTTGGGTTGTGTGCTGCAACTTGTCTTGAAAGTTCAGAACCAATTGAACCTCCACCACCAGTTATAAGCACAACTCTATTTTCTATATACCCCATTATCTCATCTAGATTAACTTTGATTTCACCACGACCGAGTAAATCAGTGATTTCAACGTGTCTAATTGATCTAATAGATACTGTACCATTCACAAGTTGATAGATCCCTGGGATGATATCAACTTGACAATTTGTTTTCTCACAAATACTTAATAGTTGTCTTGTTTCATATCTTGTAATTGATGGAATCGCAACTATTATTTCTTTAACATCATATTTCTTCACAGCTTCAGGAATCATATCCCTTCCACCAACAATAGGAACACCAAGTATTGAAGTCTGTCTTTTTTGTTCATCATCATCTATAAAACATACTGGTATCTTATTAACTTTTTCTGAGTTTATGAGTTCCCTTGCGACCATAGTTCCAGCGTCTCCCGCTCCAACTATCATCACATGGATATTATCTGGTTGTTTTTGGAAGAGGTCATTATTCTTAACTTGAATCGCAAGTCTGATTGAGAATCTCGCAAAAGAAAGTAGGATCGCAAGAATAACATTATTTACCACAATAAATTTGAGTGATAGATATGCTCCATCAGTAATTAAGACAAAAAGTATTCCCGCAACGAAGTTCGCAAAGATTGTAATCATTATCTTAAGTAAGTCTATCATTGATACATACTTAAGGAGTGATCTATATAGTCTTGATATAGAAAACGCAAATATTATGATTGCGGATTCAGCCACGCAACATAATACATAAAATAAAAGATTGCTTCTATCTAGTTTAATTGAGAGTAGGTAGTTTGAGAATAAAAATGAGAACACTACAATCGCTATATCAATAACTATTAAAGAAATAATTCTACTAATGTTTTTCTTCATAACTAACCTTCCTTTTCAAAGGATAACGCAATCTTAATTGATTATATTTAGGATAAATAATTAATTATTTATGCTTATATAATTTTAAACTATTTAGAAAGAAATTAAAAGAAAAATCTAATGAACAGGTAAAATATTTTTTATTTTAAAATAAAAATGGTCAAAAAATGACCAATACGCCTATATTTATAAAAACAAAAAAGTATACCCATTATATAGTTTTTAAAATCTTTTTTTATTTAAAATCTGATTTTTTAATAAATCATAAAATATGTCAATTAATAATTGGCAATCTAATTTATGGAATATCTTTATATTTAGGAATATTTTTTATATAAATAAATTAATAATTACTTAATATTTTAAAAATATATTTTGTCAAATATGTTTGATTTGATATATCTTTATTTTTATTTCTTTTTTAAAAGTTGAAAGATATTAAATAATGAAAAAAGAATCTAATTTAAAGTTGTGTTTTTTTAAAGAAAATTAGATTCTTCTTCTTTTATATTATTATCTTTTTGTCTAAACAGTGGAATTATCGCAGTTAAAATTAATTCAACCGAAAGTAAATATGAATAAATTAAAGCTGTCTCTTCATTTGGATTAATAATTAATATTGTGGATAATACAATTACTACTAATGATTCTATGATAGTTACTATGCTTAAGATAAGAGGAATTCCTTTTAAGAGTCCGTTTACTATTTCTTCTATCTCTATTGATTCTCTTAATATTGACCATATAGCCCAAGTAACACAAATAGTTGTGAAATCACTAATGAATACTAAGAGGATTATTCCAAGTAATAATTCAATAGAACCGAAATAGAAACTACCTTCTTTATAGAATTCTTTTTTGTGTTTAATTAAGATATGTAAGAATTCAAAAATACCATATGCCATCATAAGTGATGGGATATAGTATTCTAAATTGAGCACAAAATGATCTCTTATAAAGAAAAGAGTCATAGAAAATGATATAAAGAGTATTGCTTTAATTATCTTAAGTAATCTCATATTTATCCTTTTTTATTTTATTGAATATATGGCGGTTAAATTCTTTTTCTTGTTTACATTTTCTTCAATATATAATTCTTTTGTATATTCTATATTATTATTCTCAAGACATACATCTAAGAAACATAAAAGAATACCTATGTCTATCCTATTTAGATAATTCACAAACTTCATAGGTAATATTCCAGTTTTAGAATCTCTTCTAATTCTATAAACTTTAATATTATCTTTAGATGTTTCTAAAAACCATGGTTGTGAATTAACTGCACTAGGTGCATATCTTATATCTTTTATGATGTCTTTATAATAATCTCCAGAAATTATTTTAGATAATTCTAATCTTGGTACATCATCGATATTTTTCCTAAATAAAGATGAATCAACTTTTTTAATTGCGATCATTATCACAAAATCAAGACCATCTTCTTTTTTCATCTTAGTTTTGCCGAGTCCAAACCATAGTGCACCTATATTGATAGATGCAAGATATAAATCTAATTGTTCACCGAGATAACCTATATTTTGAAGATAATTATCTTTCTTTTGAGAATACATGAAGATTAAATATTCTTGATTCTTTTTATAATTCTCATTATCTTTTACAAATTTGATTTTAACTTTTATGTCTTTAATTAAAGGAGTAAAACTATAGAATTTATTTTCTATATCTTTTATGGTTTCATCACTAATTTTTGAATCAGGAATATCTTTAAAATTATGAAAAGATTTTCTTTTAAATATCATATCATAAAAACATTTTTCCATTTAAAATGTACCTCCTATTATTTTTAATTATATCAATAATTAATATAATATAAAAGCACTTTTTTGGAGTGCTTCTATATTATTAATTCCATTTCTATCTCTTTTATCTTTAAGCCAAGCTTTTTATAGAATTCTTTAGCTTTATCATTACCTTCCCATACATTAAGAGTTATTTCATATAAACCTAATTCTTTTGATATATTTTTGATATATTCAAAAAGCATAGTTCCTATTCCTTTTCCTCTTTCTTTCTCATTAACACATATATCATCAATATATAGATAACTAAAGTTATGCATAGTATGATTATTAGTCTTTTTTATTATTCCCATGATATACCCAACTATAGTATCATCTTCAAGCGCAACTAAAGTTATTCTATTTTTATCATTTATGATATTTTCAACTTCATCTTTAGTATATTTAGTTGTTCCACTTTTAAAGATATCAGGTCTAATTAAACTATGAACTTCTAATACTTCTTTTAATAATTCAATTATTGAGTCTTTATCGCTATCAACTGCATATCTTATCTTTATCATATGAATCCTCTTTTTAATATTCTAACATAAAAAAATATAAGTCAAGGCGACTTATATCTTTTTTTACTCTATTATCTTTTTGAATTCTTTAATTGTGCTTTTTAGCTTTTCCATGTCACTGTGAAGCTTTAAAAATGTACTTCCAACAAATACCCCATCAGCACCGGCATCTTTAACTAGTTTTGCGTCCATTAAAGTTTTCACTCCTACCCCACAATATATCTTTTTATTTTTACCTTCATTATCTCTTAGATAATATATTACATCTTTTAATGTAGGGTATTTTGGGTTAATATCATCTGACTTCGCTTGAAGGTAGATAAAACCGTTACTTAATTTAGATGCATCTAAATCTTCCTCGTTTAGATTAAGAGGAATATAAGACGCTAATCTTATATTTCCTTTAATCAATCTCTTCTTAATGGTTTTATCATTTCCACCAACATAAATCATATTCTCTATGTTAGCTTCATTCATAAAATTAATGAATTTAGATACACCAATCTCTTTAACTGTCTCTTCATAACATAATATAAATATTTCTTGATTAGGATATTTATCTTTAATATATAAGACTGCGTCCATATATTCATTATAATCACTTGAAACCTCAAGCGCTTTAAGCATCCTATTTCTTATGAATTCACTATCTAAATATGGATTTTTAGATGGCATATCAATTTCGAGGACATCTATGCCGCTTTCTATATATACTCCCGCAATATCTATAGTCTTTTTTATGTTTGGGTATCCTAAAGAGAGGTAACCAATTAATTTCATATTAGTCACCTCTATAAGCTCTTAAGATGATTTTTCTAATATCGCTTGGTTTTGGTGTAACTGGATTAGTTTTAGTACAGCCATCTTCTAAAGCAAGTGATATTACTTCATCTAATTTATTCATTAAATCATCTTGAGAAATATATAAAGATAAATCATCTTTTATTTCTAAATCTTTAATTAATCTTTTTATTCCAAGAGTTAAGTTCTTCTCACCAATCCATTTAGCGATATCACTATATCTTCTAAGTGTTATAGGATTATTACGATTGAATTCTATAACATATGGAAGCAAAATAGCGTTTAATATTCCGTGAGGAACGTGGAATATACTTCCTAAAGAATGAGAAATAGAATGCACTATTCCTAAAGATGCATTAGTGAAAGAGAGTCCTGCGACCATACTCGCATTTAACATCTTCTCTCTTAAATCAATATCATTTAAATTGACATATACTTTTGGAAGAGTGTCGAATATATCAATTATAGCTGCCTTCGCTAAAATATCAGTTAAATAGTTCGCTCTATTTGAGGTATACGCTTCTATTGCGTGTGTTAGAGCGTCAAATCCAGTTTGGGCAGTTAAATGTTTTGGAAGAGATATGGTTGTGATAGGGTCAAGTATAGCGACATCTGGCATCATCTCCATATTTCCAATACCGCATTTATAACCTGTCATACTATCTGTGATTACAATAGATCTTGATACTTCAGATGCAGTACCTGCGGTTGTAGGAATACAACCTAGGTGCGCTTTCAATCTAAGTTTTGGAAATTTAGATTTATCCATAAGTTCATCTAGCCCTTTAGTTTCTGGGTGCTCATAGAAAATCCACATCGCTTTTGCGGCATCCATTACACTTCCACCACCAATGGCTAGAATGAAGTCAGGTTTTTCTTCTTCCATAAATTTTGCGCCTCTTTCTACAGTATCAAGCCCAGGGTCAGATTCAACCCCTATAAATACAGAATATGGTATATCTGCGTTAGTTAAATGATTCTCAACTATCCTCATCACACCATTTTTATATACTACATCATCTCCTAAAACTATAACTATCTTTTTAGCTTTAATATTTTCTAAATAACTTAAGCTATCTTGGCCGAATATTAATTCATCTCCAGCTAGCTTCATCGGTCTTTCTATCATAAATTACTTTCCTATCTTTTCTAATAATTTTCTTGTAAGTTCAAAAGAAATTGGATTTTCTATTTTCTTATCTTTTTTCAAAGATGAACCCACAATTGCCCCATCGGCAATACTTAGTTCCTTAAGGATATTTGATTCACTTAAGCCACTACCAATAAATACTGGAATCTTTACGATTCTTTTAACTCTTTCTACTAAATCTATAGGAGTTTCATCTCCACTAGATGATCCAGTCACAATAACAGCATCCGCATGATTAGCCTCAGCCATTTTAGCGCTATCTTCTATTTTTATATTTTGATTTAGCATATATGTGTATTTAACTTGAATATCCGCTAAAATCTTAACATCATTAGCCATTATTTCTTTTCTATATTCAATTGCGCTTGCACCTTTAGGATAAATAATCCCATTATGATAAATTACAGTATCTACAAATACTGGAATTCTTATGAAAGATGCACCAGTTGCCTTAGAAATTGATAGTGATGTTTTATAATCATTGAATGCTGCATCAACTCCAACTGGAATATTTACTGCATCAACTATTTTAGATACTATTACGGCTAACATAATAGCTTGTTCATGTTTTAATGTTTCTCTTAAAGGAGAGTCTCCCATATTTTCAACCATTATGGCATCTACATTTGCTCCCTCAAGTGTCTTCGCATCTTCAATTGCTCTATTTATTATTTCTTCATTATTGTCTTTATAATGAGTAGTATTAATCAGTGGAAGCAAATGTACCATACCTATAATCATATTCTTTTTAAATTCAAATTTTGGCATCTTTCCTCCTTAAACTATATTCATAAATACTATCAAGTGCGATTAAAGATAATTCTTTTTCTCCTTTTATCCTTTCATCTTCACCTAAAAAACCTTTTAGATTCTCAAGGACACTTGCGAGTGTTAAAACTGCAGTTTTAACTCCCATTAGTCTTCCAAGGACTAAAATAAGGCTTGATTCCATATCAATCCCAACAATTCCTAAAGATTTAGCTTTAATAAATGTTTTAGATATGTCTCTAGACATTTCTTTAGATAATTTTGATTCTTTCATTAAAGAATAAAATCCATCTAAAGTTAAATTTAGACCATTATCACATATCTTATTCCTTTTCTTAACTTCTTCACTTATTACACTCACAAATTCATGGTCCGCTACTGCAGGATAATCTCTATCTACATAAGTTAGACTAGTCCTTTCTGACCTAACGGATGCGATAGGCACTATATAGTGGCCTAGAAGTTCTTCTTTTAGGCTCATCACAGTTCCCATCCTTAGCGCTACTTCCATTCCACATTCATACATCTCTTCCATTGCGATAGCGGAAGATGGGGAACCTATTCCTGTAGAAGTTATAGTGACTTTTAATCCTTTATAAAAGCCTGTATAAGTATTGAATTCTCTTGAGTGTGATACTTGAATAGGATTATCTAAGAATTGTTTTAAAATTTCTACTCTAAAAGGATCACCACTAAATATCACATATTTAGATATATCATCCTTCCCTGCTTCTAAATATAAAGTCTTTTTCATTTTTCAACTCCATATAATTTTAAATATCTTTTATGAAACTTGTCGTAGGTTGGAATGTTTGAGATGCAACCCATCTTTTCAATGATAAATGATGATAGAACACTCCCATATCTTCCACAAGTTTCATAACATCTATTATTTAAATAACCAAATATAAAACCAGAAAGATATGCATCTCCTGCCCCAGTTGTATCAACAATTTTCTTGCCTTCAACAATATCGATTTTTATAGTATTTTTTCTTGTGTAGATTGTGCTTCCTTTTTTGCCTCTAGTCACAACGAAAGAATCCAATCTTTCAAATTTAAAGAACTCTTTTATATTATTAAATCCGAAAAGATTTTTAAGTTCTTTCGCTTCTTCTTTATTAGCGAATATTATTTTTGTTTGATTCATGACATCCCTAATTACATCATCAGTGAATCCACTTCTATCTAATTTCATTCCAAGAATGATATCTAAATCATATTTTTTAGCGAGTTTAATAATCTCTAGATTATCTTTCATTGAATTAATTGTCATAATCACAACTTTTGCGTTTTCAAATAATGATTCATCATAACTCTCAAAATAATCTTGGGACATTGCGCCGGGTGAAAAAAGAGTAATATGATCTCCATTTTTAAGCTCAATTAGATATGAACAACTAGTCTTTTCACCTTTTATTTCTTTTACTCCTTTTAAATCTACATTGTGTTTTAGAAGAAATGATTTATATTTAGTCTTTTCAAAATCATCACCAACTCTAATAATTGGTGTAGATATTAGACCTAACCTTGATAATATAGAACTAATATTAACTGAACATCCACCATAATAAATATTACCTGAATTCTTATTAGTGACTAGACTAGTTTCACCCACTTTTAGTTCTTTATCAACCTTGATTATTCTATCCAGACTAGGATAACCACAAACTAATATATTTTTCATAATTCACCAAATGAAAGCATATTTTTATATTCTATTAGTGTGATAGTCTTTCCTATATATTTGTTGATGGTTTCTAAAAACATGAGCCCAACACTATCATCTTTAGTCGCAACCGCATCTTCTATAACGAAGACATTATAATTTAAATAATATGCATCAAGGGCAGAAGAGAATATGCAGTTATCAGTTTTAATTCCAACTAATACTACATTTTCAATTGAATTCTCTTTTAAAACTAAATCTAGATCTGTTGCAAAGAACGAACTATATCTTCTCTTATTTATGATATAGTCAGTAGGTTTAGTTTCTAACTCTTTAATAATCTCTGAGCCAATAGTGCCCTCGATTAAACACTCCCTCATATTTAAGAGATTCTTATCATATTTATCTTTTCTATAAGAATGTTTCATAAATATGATGAGCTTATCATATCTTCTAGATAACTCTAATGCATATTTAACATCAGGAATGATTTTCCTATATTTAGGATAGAATACTTTACCATTTTCTTCTAAAAAATCATTAAGCATATCTACTACAATAAAAGCTGTCTTATTCATCTTGATACACTCCTCTCATAAGTGATTTTCTTCTTTTTATAATTGCGGTAACTGTGAGAACTATGACTATCGCAACATACGGAACTATTTTTAAGATTCCTTCCACTTGAGGCATATTGAATGCGAGAGTGAAAGCGAGCGCTTTCGCAAGCCCAAAAAGTAGGGCATAAAGAAGGGATGATGAAGGCTTACCGTTACCACAATAAAAGGCTGCGATAGCGATAAAACCAGTACCCGCAATTATATCAGGGGTAAATAGTTTTATCTGTTCAACAGCGATAGCGAATCCTCCAAGACCCACTATTAAAGCTGACAATATTAAAGCTAAATATTTTATTAAATCAACTTTTATTCCTTGAGCTCTTGCGGCTTTTTCATTTTCTCCAATTACCTTTATATAAGTCCCAAATCTAGTTGAATTGAATATTACTACAAGTAATATAAATATAATAATAGTGATAAAAAACATTGGGCTATGTGAATTGATGAGTCCATTAAGTATTGGTATGTTTTCAGTTCCACTAAACACAAGTTTTAGATTTTCTGCGTTTACTACATTTAAATCTAAATCTTTTCTATCCATCGTTATTAAAATATAGGCGGATAGTGCCCCCGCAATTACATTTATTGCGAATCCAGTAATGATGAAATTGGATTTTAATTTAATCGCAAAAAATGCATATATTAGGCCAATTAGACCTGAAAATATAAGACATATCAATAAACCTACTACATAACTTTTGGTGTAATAGACTCCAAGCCCTGAGAATAATCCTCCAAGAAGCATAAATCCTTCAAGTCCAATATTTACTATATTCAATTTATATGCGATTAATCCTCCAAGAGTTGAAAGGACAATTGGAAGCGCAAATATAAATGTGTTTATCAATATAACATCTATTACTTTCATTCTTTATCCACCTCTATTTTTTGTCTTTTATTCTTTTTCTTTTCAAAATAGAGTTCACATTTATTGATGAAGTTTTTAAGCCTAATATATTCAATAGATGATTTGTTTGTGAAAATCTTAAATGATAAGAATAAGATTAATAATCCTTGGATGATTAAAATAATTTGGCCTGGGACAATTGTGTTAAAACTAACATAATTAACTCCCGCTTTTAATATCCCATAAAATAGTGATGAAATTAATATACCTATTGGTGAATGAGCACCAAGAAGCGATATAACCATTCCATCCCAACCAAGTCCAGGACTACCAGAAAAATCTAGAGCATATGATTTTTTATCTGACATTAACCATCCTGCACCAGCAATTCCAGCGATTGCCCCAGATAGAAGCATGATTCCAATAATGCTTTTTTTAACATTGAGTCCTACTGCCTCACTATAGCAAGTATTCTTCCCAAGGGCATCTATTCTATAACCTAACTTAGTTCTTTTAATTAGGAATAATAATATGAAGAAAATGAGTATTGCGATAAAGAAAAATAGGGTAAATGAACTACCTAAAAACCCGGTTAAACTAGCATTTTGCCCTATTGTGAATGTCTTTATGTATCCTGCTTGTTTATCTCTTATTCCATCAACATAAGTTGTTAGATACTTGAGTATATCTATATATGCATAATTTAGAAGTAGTGTTACAACCATCTCATTAACGTTTAAATAAGCTTTTAAGATTGCGGGGATTATTAATACAATTATCCCACAGATTGCGCCTACTAAAAATAAGAATGGAATTAGGACTCCTTTAGGCCAACTTTTAAGATAATATCCAAGTACCGCAGTCACAAAACCTGAAACTATAACTCCACTTTCAACTCCCATATTGAATAGTCCTGCCTTAAAGCTTATTCCAATAGCCATACCAGTTAAAATTAGAGGAGCCATAGTGTGAAACAAAGTTGCGATATTATCAAAACTTGTGAAGTTTCCAAATATCATATAGAAATATACTTTAAATGGATTTTCATTTTGAATTAAGATAGGAATTATAGCGATTATAAGTGCGAGTAGGATAGGAACTAATACATTGATTAAAGTCGATAAAATTCCTGTCTTCTTCTCTATTTTTTTATTAAGTTTGGCTTCCAAATCCTACACCTCCCATAAGAAGTCCAAGTTCCTCGAGTGTAGTATTTTTTGCATCAACTTCTCCTATTATTTTTCCTTTATACATCACGATAATTCTATCGCTTAACGACATAATCTCAGATATCTCACTTGAGATTAATAAGATTGCCTTTCCATTTTTTGAATAATTGAGTAATGAGTTATGAATAAATTCAATCGCTCCAATGTCAATTCCTCTTGTCGGTTGAGAACAGATTAATACATCAGGCCTTTTCTCAAGTTCTCTTGCGATAATAATCTTTTGAGCATTTCCACCTGAGAGTGATGATATATTTCCTTTTTTCTCACTCAACCTTATATCATATTTATCTATTAAATTATCGCAGTGTCTATCTATTTCTTTAGTTTGAAATATTCCTCTTTTACAAATATTCTCATCATCTAGAGAAGATGCGATTAAATTATTTGTGATGGACATCTCTTCACAAAGTCCATATAAATATCTATCTTCTGGAATAATACCTAGTCCTATTTTTCTCAATTCTTTAGGCCAAAAAGAAGTTATTCTTTGATCTTTATAATAGATATCACCAGAAGTTGGCAACATCATTCCAGTTAAAAGATGAGCAAGTGGTGTTTGACCATTACCTTCAACTCCCGCAACACCTAATATCTCTCCAGATTTTATTTCAAAAGATACATTATCTACTACCGTTTTTCCATCTTTATCTTTAGTTGATAAGTTTTGAACTCTATATATTACTTTTTCATTAGATAAATCTCTATATTTCTTATCTACTTTAAGAAGAACACTTCTTCCAACCATGAGGTTCGCAATTTCTGCTTCACTAGTGTTAGAAGTTTTTAGGTAATCTATGATTTTCCCTTGTTTGATAACGTAGACGTTATCACTTATTTCCATAACTTCTTTTAATTTATGAGTTATGATAATAATAGTTTTACCTTTTTCTTTTATCTTTTTAACGTTCTCAAAAAACTCCTCAATCTCTTGTGGAATTAAAACCGCAGTTGGTTCATCAAATATCAAGATATCTGCGTTTCTTTGAAGCATTTTTAAAATCTCAACTTTTTGTTTAGCACCAACTGTGAGATCTTTAACTTTTTTTGATGGATCTATGTTGAAATTGTTTTCTTCTATAAGATTTTTGATTATTTCTTTTTCTTCTTTTTTCTTGATGAAACCAGTTTTTAATTTAAAAACTTTATCTTTTCTGTATTTGATATCTAATTCAAAAACATCTTCATTACCTAAAAATATATTCTCATATACAGTAAGAGATGGAACTAATTTAAAATGTTGATGCACCATACCGATGCCATGTTTAATAGCATCGGCAGGCGACCTAAAATCAACTTTTTCATCATTTACATATATTTCACCAGAAGTAGGCTTTAATAAGCCATATAACATATTCATTAGTGTTGTTTTGCCAGCACCATTCTCGCCCACGATTGCTAAGATTTTGCCTTTCTCAACATTAATAGAAATGTTATCGTTAGCAATAAATTCACCGAATTTCTTCGTTAAAGCAACTGTTTTAATAGCAAACATTCTTAAAACCTCTTTTAATAAAATATATAAATATATTTATTATCTAAAATTGAGGTTTGTAAGAGTTGTTTTGTCTAAAACTTCGTGATTTTGTGCATCAATGACATCTATTGTACCGTTTATAATAGCTGCCTTTGCATCTCTAATTTTTCTTTTAATTTCATTCCATTTAGCAATCTTTTCTTCTTTAATGAATCTTGAAATAGTGCTTAAATCTGTGATATCAGTTCCTGAATTTGCTAAGTTATAATTTCTTACCTTTCCACCTTCAAATGTTTTGTTTTTTAATTCTTTTATGAGTTCATATACTGCAGCATCAGTTTTCTTAAGAACACTTGTTAGAACATATCCTGGTTTTAATTCGTCTTGATTAGCATCTACATCTATCATAAATCTTTTAGCTGTTTCAGCTTCAGTTCTTATGTTTGATGCAACACCACCAGCTGCACCATATACTGTAGATACTCCATTATCATAATATCCTTTAATCTTTTGAGCCATTTCAGTAGATGCACCAAAACCTGCTTCATATGTTTCATAAATATCATATGTTACACCAGCTTCATGCGCTGCAGCGTTAGCTCCTTGGTAGAAACCATAACTAAATACTGTAATACCTTCACTATTAGTTCCACCAACGAATGCTAATGCTCTATTATTAGGGAACAAATATGTGTTATCAATGAATATATCTCTATTTTCATATGCAAGAACTGCGAGCATTCCTGCAAGATATGATGATTCATTGACACCGAATAATACTTCTGTTACATTACTATGAATCTTATTTCCCTGTTCGTTAGTGTTTGCGAAGGCATTGAATATTACAAATTGTGTATTAGGGTATTTTTCTGCGATTGGTTTTCCATTGTTGTATGATGTGATTAATCCATCAAAATTGTACTCTAGTAAAAATACTAGATCATATTTTTGTTGACCAAATTGATCTAAAGTTTTATTGATATCAACACCACTTGTGATATCAACTGTTTTAATTGTTATGTCAAATTCTTTTTCGGCTTTCTTTAAACCATCAACAGCGAATTGGTTATAGCCTTTATCATTTAGTCCTGCTGCTGACCCAATAAGTCCAACTTTTAACTTTTTGGATGTATTTTCCCTACATCCAACGAGTGCTACTGCCATAACTATGGCAATGAGCAATCCAAATAATTTTTTCATAAAATCCTCCTATCTTATTTGGTTTATGTGAAACTTTATTTTGTCAGTTCTATAACTCGATTTAAAACTTTCTATTGCGACTTCCCTTTCATTAATTATTCCATATGTAACTGCTCTAAAGAGTATTATTGGTGTATTGTTATTAATTTGTAATAATTTTGTTGTATCTCCATATGAAAGAACGGCTTCTAATGTTCTTTTAGCTCTTGTTATTTTAACATTATATTTAGTTTCTAATATCTCATATAGTGAATATTTAGAAAAATCATATTTATCAATTCCAGGAAAATACTTAATTGGTAAATATGTAATAGTTCTATTAACTGGATTTAAATCTGCATAATAAACTCTATCTAATTTAAATAATTTTTCATTAGGTGATAATTCTAGTTCTTTCATCCTTTTAGGATAAGCATCAACAATTCCTTGAAAAATTGTTTTTCTGCTTGGAGTCATATGAGCTTTTTCGATATCTGATGAACAGCTATCAATAAAGAATAGATCTTGACTTGCTTCTATTTTTTTAACATATGTTCCTTTTCCATGGACTCTATAAAGTAGTCCTTCGACTACTAATTCATCAATCGCTTTTCTTACAGTGATTCTGCTTAATGAATATCTCTCACATAGTTCTCTTTCACTTGGGATTGGTTCATCTTCACCAACACTCCCATCATCAATAAGTCTTACTAATTCTTGTTTCAAAAGATCATATTTAGGTAATCCCATATTTACACCCACCTTACTGGTAATGACATCATAACCACTTATATTTTATATTGAATAATTGAATAGGTCAAGCCAAATCAATTATTGACTTAATCATTTGATTAATTTTTCAGAAATAATTCAAATAAAAATAGATTGACTTATCAATCTAAGATTATTTTGTATGATTAATTAGCAAATGATTGAATAAATATAAATGTATTTTTTATATTGTTTATTTATTTTAACATATTTATTATGTTTTTATATAATTTATTTAATTACATTTTATATGTTGTATAATTCACCTTCATTATTAATATGCCTGAATATAACCCTTCTCTTCTTTATCAAAAAAGACCTTGAACAATTCAAGATCTTATATTTTTAATATTGGCAAAGATATACAATTTTGATACAAAACGTTTGCCACTAGTTTTTATATAATTTCGTACAAATGAAGAAACTAAATTAATCTCAATAACTCTTCCTTTGTAGGATTTGCTTTAGTTATTAAAGGAATAATCTTTTGTATCTCATCAACACTTTTATCCCACCATTTTAATTCTTCTAATACTTTTATAATATCCTCGCTAAATCTCATTTTCTTAACAACGCATGGATTTCCTGCACAGATTGAATATGATGGCAAATCCTTACTTACTACTGAATTGGCACCTATTATTACACCATTACCAATATGAACTCCAGGTAATATTATCACATTTTGACCAATCCAACAATCATTGCCCACTATTGTATCACCTTTAAATGGCAAGTCTTTAATTTTTGGTGCATCCTGTTTCCATCCATCCATTACATAAAAGGGGAATGTTGTAGCCGCATTTATTTGATGATTTGCGCCATTCATAATAAATTCCACATTATTACCTATTTGGCAGAATTTACCAATTATCAATTTATCACCTAAAAAATCATAATGGTGTGTAACTCTAGATTCAAAATCATTACCACTATAATATGAATAATCTCCAACTATTATATTTTTTCTTGTAATTGTTGGTTTTATATTTTTCATATTATAAAAACCTGCTTTTGGATATGTAAAATCAGGGTCTGGTACTTTGATATCCATAATTCCTTTTTCATCTATAATTGTACTACCTAATTCAATAGCTAAAGAATCGAATATGTCACCATTAACCATTAATTTTTCTTTTTTATAACTCAATTCATTATTTTCTATATGTTGCAATCTTGAATCTATAGAATCGACCCTATTTATTAAATTAATATAATTCTCGTTTGTTACAAGTGTTCTATTTTCATTTATAACAAATCCCTTAAGCAAGTATTCTTTTAATATTTTATTGGCCCATTTTCTGAAAATAATTCCATTTTGTGATTTAACTCTATATCCAATAGAAATAATCATATCCAAGTTATAATACTCAATACTTCTTTTCACTTCTCTGTTCCCCTCTTTTTGAACCTGTGCAAAAAATGCACACGTTGAATCATCGAGTTCTTTTTCTTTATGTTTGAATTATCAATCTTTTGGATATATTTTTCTATTTCTTTCCTTGAAATAGTTTTTTCTTTTTCAGTTGCGTTTTTTATTACATAATTTGTTAATTCATCACCAAGTCTATCTTTTAAAACAACTTCACTAGACATTGAATGTGTATATACCAGATTACCATATTTATCTGTCATATATATATATATATTAAAATATTCAGGATTTTTATTATTGTGAGAGTATTCTATATTATATGTTTGAGCAATTCTATCATTTTGTTCAAATGTCAATTCTTTTGCGAACTTAAGATTTTCTAATTCACTCTTTCTCGTAATCCCTAACTTATTTTTCACATCTTGTGATAAATCACCAGAGAATAAAGGAATTTGCTTGTAAATATCAAGAAATTGTTTTATAGTTATATTGGAAAGGGTGTCTGCCTGTAAAGCAGAATTCACTCCTTTTTTTGTATTTACAGCATACAAATTAATTGTTTTGAACTACAAAAAAAGTGATACTTTTTATCGTATCACTATATTTTTAAATATTGGCGGAGCAGTGGATAATGGTATTCGAACCAAATCTAGTCAAACAAGAAAACATTTCTTATGTATTCTTTAAATCTAGGTAGTGCAAATGTTATTTTACCTCTTTGTTTTGATATAAGCACCCCATACTTTATTAATCTATCTCTATATACAGAAAAAGTTTTTTTATCCATATCAATTTTTTCTATTATTTCATTAATATCGTTAGATTCACAAATGCTATGAAGGATTTCTATTTCTTTGTTTGATAGTCCTTCCCAAATCTTATCATATACAAAACTTTTTAAATAATAATCATATTCTGATAATATTTTTTTTGAAATAGTTTTTGTATTAGAATTCCAAAGTAGATATCCTAATACTTGATAGGCATAAGCGTATCCATTAGTAAGCTTAGCCATTTTTACTGCTTCATCTTCATTTATATTAAATATTTCTTGGTAACTATCTTTTATTGAAGGCAAGTCTAATGGATTTAAAATAATTTGTGATGATCTAGATAAGAATGTTAATGACTTATTTTTTTGAAGCGCTGATAAATTTTCATATAAACCAGTCATTAGCATAAATACTTTATAATCTTTCCTAAGTAATGCTTGAAATGTATGAGCAAATACTTTTAGATTATTATTGCTAGTTGCATCATCGATAGTAATTAATAATTTTATATTTTTACTAGAAAGATATTCTATCATTTTAAATATGATAATTTCTATATCATTTGATGGTTGATTATTTTCTATAGATAAACCAATACCATTAAATGAAAAATTAAATTTTGCTTTAAGAAAAAGATGTTTTACTTTTGAATTATTATAAATTTGAGAGGCAAGAGAATTTAACATATCTCTTTCAGGATTCAAATCTACAACAACCCAATCTTTATTCTTTTCAAATTCCTTAGCAAGACGAGACAAAAATACTGTTTTGCCAGTACCTCTTACACCAGTAATCATAAATACTTGTTTAGGTCTTGTTTCACTATAAAAATTTTCTTCAACTTCCTGTACAAAATTTATTCTTGGAATAAAATTTATTGGTTCTCTACCAAAGGATAATACGAACGGATTATTCATTATATTCACCTCATCATTATTATTTCATATTTTTGTTAGAAAATCAATATTTTGTTAGATATTGTTAGAAATTGTTAGTTTAAATTTTTGTTGTTAGCAATCTCGCAAATAGGAAGCAAAACATAAAAATAAAAAGGCACCTGTTTAAGATACCTTGTCATTTTCAAGTTGGCGGAGCAGGGGAGATTTGAACTCCCGCACCGGTATTACCAATCTACACGCTCTCCAAGCGCGCCTCTTAAGCCTCTTGAGTACTGCTCCAATCAAATATGATTATATCAAATTATCTATACCAAGAAAAGAAAAAAGAGCCGCTAGAAACGGCTCTTTAAACTTCTTAATTATTTTAATAACTTTTTATTTGGTACAAATTCTGAAGCACATAGAGCTAATGCTGCAACAATTGCGAAAATTCCAGATACAATTGGTGCACCAGCTAATTTATACAAATTAGCACCAATATTACTATTAACTACAGATGCTTCAATAAATACAAATACTGCACCTAATATTAATAATAATGCTAAACCAAGGCTAATAAGTTTTCCTACTTTTGGATCTAATCCCATAAATACTAATGCGCATACTGCAACGCTAGATAGACCAATAAATAGATAACCTATAAATGATACTACAGCCCCTAAATCACCAAAGAATGCATCACTAAATTTAACTCTTGTTTCAAGTAAATTACCAATTAATTGATCAGCAAACATAAGGAAGAATGCTACAAGTCCAAATACTACAGCTGAAGCCTTGATAACATTAGATAATGTAAATAATTTTTTCATTTTTTTAGTCCCCCATAATTAATATTTTTTTACATATCATTTTTATAATATCATAATTATAAAAAATATGAGGATATAATTTAAAATAATCCTTAAAAAATGGTTTTTGATATTTATATTTCCTATCAGTTTTGACCTTTATTATACAAGTAAAAAAGACCTATGAATTATTTAAAGATACATATGTATTTGATTTTTTAGATAAAGAAAAGATAAAGAATGAAAAAGAATTAAAGAACCAATTAATAGATAATATAATTGGATTCTTAAATGAGTTAGGCACAGGATTCTTATCTTGTAGGAAAAGAATATAGGTTTATTACTCCTACTAATAAAGAATTCTATATAGATTAATTGAGGAATTACCTAAATATTTAGAAAAGAGATTAGAATAAAAAACTAGAATCTTAAAGATTCTAGTAAGATAATTATAATTGGAGGAGCCTCCCGGATTTGAACCGGGGGTCAGGGAGTTGCAGTCCCTTGCCTTACCGCTTGGCTAAGGCTCCATCTATTAAGATAAAAATGGTCGGAAAGACAGGATTCGAACCTGCGACCTCCTGGTCCCAAACCAGGCGCTCTACCAAGCTAAGCTACTTTCCGATTTTTGAATATTTCCCTACTGGCACGCCCAGCAGGAGTCGAACCCGCAACCTTTTGATCCGTAGTCAAACGCTCTATCCAATTGAGCTATGGGCGCGTATCGAACTTTTTTTACGCATAACTATTATATACTATTTTTTTTATAAATCAAGTAAAAAATTAAGGTGTGGCTAAAAGTCACACCCATAATTTTAAATATCATATTTTTTAATAATCTCAACTGGAGTTTTTGAGAGTAATATTAGTATAGGAATAGCGGTACTTATCAAGTTCACAAAATAAATTGAGACTATTCCAACTATAAATGCGATTATAGATGGATTAATTATTTGGAAACCAAAATCAGATAAACTGAAATTATATGAATAATAGAATAAGAATAAGAAAGATGCGCTAAACGATATCAGTCCTGTCTTTGTGGTGTATGCGAACATATCACCTACATACATAGAAATGATATCTTTTTTGTATACACCTATACTTCTTAATATTCCTATCTCTTTTATTTTTTGGAAAAGAGTCGCCCTGATCATAAATATTAGATAAAGTGATAGACCTACTATTAATACTGCATCAAACACAATAGATAGACCATTTCTATCTATGACTTCTAAAAAATAATTCCATTTTGCGTTTTTAGATACGTCTTTAACTGTAGAATATTTTTCTTTGAGTATTCTAATCATTTCATCTTTATTTTCGCACTCTATATAAGCATTATAATAATAATTTGGATACGAATCTTTATAATCAGATGGATGTATGAATATAGATGGAGATTTCTCATTAGAAATTCCTACAATTGTTACTATTTTTCTATCATTATCCTGATAGTAACTAACATTCACAGATAATCCAACTAAATCACTAAATTCCATAAAGCCACCAAGCTTTGCGGATGTTGAATTTAGAGCATCTTCTGCGATCCATCTCGATAGGACTATTTCTCCTTCTCCTTGAATCTTTCTTCCACAGCCTTCCATAATATCATAATTATGATTTATATCTTTAATAGCGAATACATTTGAATAGAACATTCCTCTATTAAAATATACTGTTTGGTAGCTTCCGGATAATGGAATTTCTATTCCATAACTATTATCGGCTTGGAATGAAATAAATCCAGGTACTTCTTTAGCATCATTATAAATTGTTGAAAGTGAATAACTATTTAATTCTCTATCATTTAATTCTACTTTAACTACGTCACTTGGAGTTTTAATGTAATCTCTTTCAGTGATATTTAAATCTGAACTTAATCTTGAGAAAAGGAATGAAAAGAATACTGCGCTTATTATAAGTGCGAGAGACGTTATTCTGCTTCTTTTAATGAGATTCTCGTTTTTAAAACCATTTTTAATTGCCTTAAAGAATGAAATATATCTTCTTTTAGATTTTTTATCTTTAGTATAATCATCACTGAAATCATCAAAAGAGAAATCAACATTCTTGTTTTCGATTTCTTTGATAAAATCACTTGATTTCTTATCTAGAAACTTAACTTCACTAGAATCATTTACTAGGTGGACTTTACTTGGACCATTTGATTTGATATAGATGTCTCCATCTTTCATAACTATATCAAATGAAATATCATTATCTTCATTTGAATAAAGACTAACATCTATGTTTTTATCTTTAATTTCAGTCTTTTGATAATCTTTAAGATAAATATTTCTTGAATCTTCATGGAAAAGACTTGAGCCTTCATTTACTCTATCGCCCACAATCATTCCATCATTTAATTCTATTATTCTATCTGCGTAGAAGTCTACTAAGTTTTTCTCATGAGATACTAGAATAACTAATCTTTCTTTTGAAATCTTTTTAATGATGTTCATTATTTCAAAAGTATTATTTGAATCAAGGTTACCGGTAGGTTCATCTGCGAGTAATACTTTAGGATCTTTTACTAAAGCTCTTGCGATGGCGACTCTTTGGCGTTCACCACCAGATAGAGCTAAGGTATTTCTTTTCTTGTATTTTAATAGGCCAACAAGGCTTAAAGCTTTTTCTATTCTTCTTTTCCTTTCTTCTTTATCATTTAAGCCTATCATATCTAATACTATGTTTAGGTTTCCTTCAATTGACATAGTATCTATAAGGTTATAATTTTGGAAGATGAAACCTATATAATTATTTCTAAAATCATCTGCGGTTTTAGGGATATATTTCTTTGTCTCTTTTTCGAAATAAGTGATAGATCCACTATCGAATTTATCAAGACATCCTATCACATTTAAAAGAGTTGTCTTTCCACAACCAGATGGACCAAAGAAAACATAGAGACCAGTATCTTCGAATTCATAAGATAAGTTATCTATAACGTGATATTCGTTTCTATTACCTTTATTATAATATTTGTTTAAATTACTAATCTTTAGCATCTCTTTCACCTACCTTTCATCAAGAGAAGATTTGATGGTCTTCTTGAATAATTTCTTCGAGAATCTTCTCGCTAAAAGATAGTTCATCAGAAGAACTAAAACTAAGACAATTATGAAATCCATTACTTTGATAGTCTTTAAGAATTCTAAGAAATCACCATATGAAACAATTCTTAGTACTAAATAAAATGCAATCACTAAGATATAGGACATTATTCCAATAAATAAGAATTCTAAGCTAAACATGTTCGCTATTTCTTTTTCTTTTGCGCCTATAGTCCTAAGTATTTCAATGTCTTCATTTCTTGATTTCATAGAATGAAGTAATATTACATACACTATAAAGAATGTAACCATTAAGAATATTCCAATTATAGTTGCGATTATCGCATTTAGTACCTTATCAAGACCACCTATACTTATAGTTCCATCCTTGCTTGGGACGATAACTCTATAACCGTCATTTTTTAATCTATTTCTAAGTAGTGACATATATCCAACATTATCTATGAAGATTGATATTTGGAAACAGTCATCTAACTTTTCCATTATAGCGTTATAAACATTAGTGCTCACAAAGAAAGGATAGCTGTCTTCTACAGTAATCTTTTTAAATTCTGCATTATCAAAAACATATAAATCTTCGTAAATAGTTGAGATTTTAATATTCTTTTTATATACAGAATAGGTACTATAATATTCATTATCTTGAAGTTCATCACTTGGTTTAAGTGCAATGTAATCATTCTTGTAATAATTATCTTCTTCATTATCGTTATAGGTGATTATGGATAAATATCTATAAAATGATAATTTACTTCTATTCTTAAATTCTTGATAAGTGAAATATATTAAATCCCCTTCACCAAGTGGAATAGTATCCATATCTATGACCCCAACTACTTTATAGATTGAATCTTCATAAAATTCATTTGCTATAGAAATATTTTTACCTATTAAGGCATTAAATCCGTTCTCTTTACCATCATTTTTAAAAGAATAATCATATACGAAATTTTCTTCACTTGCGGTTATAACTACTTCATTATCAGAAGATGGAAGCGATCCATATAGTCTATATTTAGAATTGATGTTGTCGATATAATTAGGTTTTAGTGTCCCTACATAATTTGTGAGTTTATAAAAACCATTGTTATTAGGAACATTAACTCTTACATCTTCAATTCTAATATAGATGGATGTATCTAGATATGTATCTTCTTTAACTATGTAATCGACATGATTCATATTTTTAATTTCATTTATATCATCATCACTAATCATAGACTTATCTTTTTTATAGATAATCATTCTTGATGGACTAGTATTTATGTAAGGTGAATAAGTTGTCGATTCATTTTGAGTGGAATAAACTCTATATATTGCAATTCCAGAAAAAACAAATAAAGACATAAGAAATATTATCGAAAGATAGAAGAATAATCTTTTTGGTGAACTAAAGATATCTACTCTAGATAAATGGAGTGCATCCTTAAGCTTTATCTTTTTAGGTTCAACTTCACTTATGTCTATGTTAGATACATCATCAACATCTTTTAGTTTCTTATCTTCTTTTACTTCACCATCAAACATTCTGATTACTCTTGTGGCGTATTCTTTAACTTCATTATAGTCATGGGTCACAATTAGAACTAAAACATCTTTTGATAATTCAAAAAGAAGATCTATTATTTCTTTACTAGTTTTTGAATCTAGGTTTCCAGTTGGTTCATCGGCTGCGATGATTAGAGGACTTTTTGCGAGGGCTCTCGCTATAACGACTCTTTGTTTCTCACCACCTGATAATTTAGAAGCTTTAGAATGCATTTTCTTCTTTAGACCTACACGCTCTAGAAGTTCTAATACTTTCTCTTTTCTTTTTTCTTCATCAACATATGAAAATAGTAAGGCAGCTTCAACATTTTCATATACTGTATATGAATCTATAATATTATAATTTTGGAAGATGAAACCGACATATTTGTTTCTATAATCTTCTAGTTCTTCTTTAGAAAAGCCAGATGTAGCTTCACCATTTAAAAACATCTCTCCTTCTTCAAAACTATCTATCCCAGATAAGATGTTTAAAAGAGTGGATTTACCACTTCCAGATTCACCAGTTATTGCGACGAATTCACCTAACTTAAATTCTAGATTAACTTTTCTAATACCGACAGAAAGATTATTTCCAGTAGAATATATCTTTCCTACGTTTTCAAGCTTAAGCATAATTCCTCCTTATTTAGATAGTATTTCTACAGAGTCTTCATGTACGACTATAGTGTGTTCCCACTGAGCACTCAGCTTTCTATCTTTAGTATATACTGTCCAGTGATCTTTATAATCTAATTCAATGAACCTTTCACCTTCATTTATCATAGGTTCAATGGTGAAGACCATTCCAGGAACTATTAGATATGTTTTATCTTTTATTGGATAGTGTAGAACTAGTGGGTCTTCATGCATAGAAAGTCCCACACCATGTCCACAATATTCATGAACTACACTAAAACCATTTCTTTTTGCGTGACCTTCAATGATTTTGCCTAAATCATTTAGTGTAGTTTCATATGGCACTATAGCCTCTATTGCCTTATCTAAGCATTCTTTAGTAACTCTTATCAGTTTTGAGGCGTTTTTAGATATATTACCTATTGAATACATCCTAGATGCATCTGCGTAATATCCTTTATAGACTAAAGTCGCATCTACATTTATGATATCTCCTTCATTTAAGATTACATAATCACTTGGAACTCCATGACAGACAACTTCATTTTTAGATGTGCAAATGTGTTTAGGATAACCTTGGTAATGGAAGTCTGCGCTTTCTGCGTCATTCTCTTTTAGATATTTAACACATAATCTATCTATTTCTTCAGTTGTCATTCTTGGACGCAAATTCTTCTCTATATAATCAAGCATACCATTATTGATTATTCCAGCTTTTCTAATACCTTCTATTTGAAGAGAATTCTTAATCATTCTTCTTGGTGGAATTAAATATCCCATCTTTCTTTTCTCTTCAAGTTTAAGGTCAAAATCTTTATGACAATCTTTATATAATTTATTTAATCCACACCAACATAAATCATTATCATTATATGTCTTCATAATATAACTCCTTATTTGCCTCAACTATCTTTAGTGAATCATTAACGTAATCTAGGATAGTTAATGAACAATTCTCAAGTGTATCACTAAATTTATATGTTTTATCTATACCTATAAGCACTCCCTTAATCACATGAGAATGACATACTATTAAAACATTTTTATCTTTATTTTGTCTTGCGATATCAAGGACAGCATTATATCCTCTTTTTACTACTTCTTCGCATTTTTCCATACCTTTGAAATCATCTTTTAAGATTCTATCGTATATTTCTTTTGATAAAGTTAGACCTTCAGCTTCACCAAACTCCCTCTCTATTAGATTATCATATATTATGATATTTTTATTATAGCCTATAGAATCTTTTATGATTAATGCGCTTTCATAAGCTCTTTTTAATGGACTTGAATATATTAAATCAACCTTATATCCTTTTTTCTTAAATTTTGATCCTACAACTTTAATATATTCTTTTCCTCTTTCAGAAAGAGGGAAGTCTATCCTTCCCTGAATAATTCTATTTAAGTTGTTTAAAGTTTGGGCATGTCTTAATAAATAAATCATATATTAACCTATTTCTATAGAAAAATCTTTAATTGATTTCATATCTATCTCTCTTAAATCAAGAATGACTTCTTCAATATTTGATAGCTTAGAATAATTCTTTCTATATATTTCTCCTTTATTAATTTTAAATATTAAAGAGAAATCTTCAACATATTCATTTAATTTAAATTTAAAAGTGATATTTGATAGAGACTTATATGTATTAATCATTCTTGGAAAGATGAAATCAATTCTTGAATCAAGCCCTATAGTCACTAAATTCCTCTTTTCTTTTTTGAAAGCTTTTTGAATCAATTTAGCTTCTTTAGAGTCAAGCCTTAATGAATCAGTTGATTCATGAATATAAAGAGAATCCCCTATTAAGAATAAATTATCTATAGATGTCATAAATGATTCATCTGTATAAGCTGAAAACACAGATGATTTTTTGATATCCATAGATGATAAGAGATTGATGTTTGGGGTGTGAGCAAATGATAGAATTAAAGAATCAGAATAGATTATTTCTTTTTTCTTTTCATTTAAATTAATTAGTTCAACTCCTTCTACTCTTTTATCTCCAATTACTTTATTTATTTTATGATTTTCATAAAATATTACGCCTTTACTTTTGAGATTATTATATTCTATAGAATCTTTTAAGATATTAGAAGTTGTGATGATAGCTTTAATATTAATACCTATTTCAATGAGATTTAAAGCTTTTAAGTATGTATCAATACTAGAACCATAAATAATAGTATTTAAAGTTGGAAGAGTTTTAAATTTATTATAAAAATCAAAGATCATATTTGGAGTATAGAATTGTAGGTTTGGATTGAATTTGATGAATGCTTGATTGATGGTAGATTCTATACTTCCAGTCGCATTAATGATATTTTTAGTGTATACTCTTTTAATTCCATTTAAGCTCATATAATCAACATAAAGTATAGAATCTTCTTCTCCTACATTTAGTGAAAGTGAATTAACTTCTATTTCTATATTTGAATCTTTTATGGATGAAACGATATCATCAATTAGTTCTCTACCTGATAAAAGAGTTCCATTATGATTAAAGATTTTTTGACCTTCATATCTTAAAGCTCCACCAACTTCGCTATTCTTTTCAAGCACAAGAATAGAATTTGTGGTTTTTCTTAGATTGTAGAGGAGACTAAGACAAGATGCACCAGCACCTATTATTACTACATCTTTCATAATAGTTCCTCCTCTTTAGCTTTATTGTAGATTAGGTTACTATCAAGAGATGACTTTAGAATCATAGATAGATTAATTCCTTTTTTATTCTTAATTATTTCCATTAAATGGTGTGTGCAATACGCTCCATTACATAAAGAAAATTCTGCGTCTAGTCTTCTTCTTAAGCCATCTATAGTAAAGGATGGGAATGTAGTATTTAGTGCATCAATTATTTCACCTTCTGAAATATTTTGGCAGGTGCAAACTACTCTTCCATATTTTGGATTAGTTTTAATCATCTTATTAACTAAAGATAATGGATAATCTTTTAATCTTTTTAAAGATGTATGATGTGGATTAAAAGATTTATTATCTGTTGTCTCATACCCAGTTGATTCTAAATATTCTAAAACCCAATCTTTAACATCTTTAGAAATTGAAATGGATGATGAAATTAAATTATTATCAACTATGACTTCTATTATATTTTTAGTATCTATTCCACGCCTTACTAAAAAATCAAATGTATCAATTTTAAAAGATGTATATACATTATATGAAATAATATCGTTTCTTGAAATATCTAAGATTTTCTTATTTCTTATATATTTGATGAAATTGAAGACATTTTCATCGACCATATTATCATCTTTTTTAGGAGTCATAACCCCAGGAAGTGATACAACTATATTTCCGCTTGAGAGTTTTGAAATTCTCACTGATTTATTGTTCGTTATTTCTCCTTTATCACTCAAGATTTTTTTAATCTTGCTTATAGCTTTCATTCTACTTGATTCATATTCTAGTGGAAAAGATGTGATGGATTCATTTACCTTATTTGAGAGTCTTTTATCTAATACTATTTCAGTATTTTTAATTGGAAGAATAGAAAAAGATTTATCGTGAGATAATTCCGCAATTTCATCTGAATAAAGCCCATTCGCATTTATCACAATCTTTGGATAAATAGTTCCTCTATTTGTCTTAACTGACTTAATGAGCCCATCTTTAACTTTGATATCTAATACCTTAGTATTAAGACTAATTACAGCTCCATTATCTATAGCATTTTCTGCTAAAGATAAAGCATATAAGAAAGGGTTAGTCCTAATATTGTCTTTTAAGAAGAATCCGCCATCAAAGAATTCTAGTGATTCACTTAATCTATTCTTTAGTTCTTCTTTTGAAATATATGAAACATTATTAATCCCTAATCTATTTGAAATAGTTTTGATAAATGGATAAATCATCTTTTCGCTTTTTCCTTTGAGGAGGAAGATTTCACCACATTCTTCAAATGGAACTTCAAGTTCCGTTAGAGTTTTCTTAAGCTCCATATTTCCTTTAACTATATACATAGTTTTAATTGGAAAATGTCTTGAATCTATCCCAGATGAAATAGAACCATTTATTCTAGATGATTCTCTTCTATTTATATCATTATCCATTTCTATTAAAATTGAATTCAATTTAAATTTAGATAATTCTCTTAGGATTGATAGACCAATTATTCCACCTCCAATTATCAAACAATCTACCTTTAAATTATCTATAGAAGAATCATTTAGAGGTATATTTGGAGATGATGTATTTAGACCTTCTAATTTTATATTTGATGAGACGCTATATGACTTATATTTAGATTTAGAAATAGCTTTTAGTATTTCATCATAATTAGATGTGCTACCTAAAAGCTCTATATATCCTTTATTAAGTTTTGCGCTAAACGACTTATTGATAGATTTCACAATCTCATCAATTTTCTCAATACTCATCATATTTTCTTACCATTTTATTATAACATAATAAACAATTTATAAGTTTCCTATCTCTTTTGGGAGAATAGACAGATAATAGTCACATAAATCTTTAGGACTATATTTATAGTTTGATTCAACCCAATATGTGACTAAATTGATTAGGCTACCAGTGATGTAGTTTTTTAAGAAATCTTTAGGAATAGAGTCGATTTTTTTAGTGATACTATCAGAAATCTTATCTAAATATTCTTTAAAGTGTCTTATGAATATATCATGGCTTTCACTGGATAATATTCCTTTAATAATATTAGATTTCTCAAGAAGATGGGAAAAGATATGAAGTATCTTATCTTTAAACGATTCTGAATCAAGTGGACAGGTATCATTTAGCGATGGATTAAAGATGTGTTCAAAGAGATTCTTACACATAACGCTTAAAAGATCGTCTTTGGTTTCAAAATGATCATAAAAAGTGCTTCTTCCAATGTTTGCTTCATCGATAATATCTTGAATTGAAATTTTTGAATAATCTTTTTCTTGAATCAACTTATAAAAAGCATCAAATATTAATTTTTTAGTTCTTGTGATTCTTCTATCCATTTAATCCTCCAAGTGTAAGTTTTTGGATAAATTTATTAAAATGTCCAGAAACTTATAATTCTTAAAAACTGTTTATTCATTTATTAAATCTAATTTAATATAATAATATCGAACATAATGTTCAATATCATATATATTATACTAAATTACTTTTATAAAGTAAAGGAGAGCGAAGAATGGAAAAGATTAAAGAAGAATTAGAAAAGCCAATATATTTAATTATTTCTTTTGTGTCACTTATGTTGAGTTTAGTATTATTAATACTTAAAAATTTAGAAATAATTAGTCTAAATCCATACCTCGATTTCGCATGGATCACAATCATTTTATCTGGTTATCCAATTATTTTTGAAGCAATAGAAGGATTATTCAAAGATAGAGAAATTAAGAGTTCTCTTCTTATATCGATTGCGATAATCGCATCAATTGTTATTTCTGAAATGTTCGCTGCGGCTGAAGTGGCATTTATTATGGCTCTTGGGGAACTCTTAGAAGAGTTAACCATAAATAAGGCAAAAAAAGGAATAGATAATTTAATTAAAATTACTCCAAAATATGGATACGTAGTTGAAAATAATGAAGTAGTTAAAAGGGATATAGATGAAATTAAAGCGAGTGAAATAGTTAGAATATTTCCAGGAGATGAAGTTCCACTTGATGGAGTAGTATTAAGTGGTTCTACTGATATAAATGAAGCAACTCTAACTGGAGAAGCTATTCCAGTATTAAAAGAAAAAGGTTCTAAAGTATATGCAGGAACGTTCAATTATAATGGAACTATTGATATATTAGTTGAAAGTGAATATAAGAATTCTTCATTCCAAAAAATGATAGATTTATTAAATGAAACTAAAACTAAAAAAGCACCACTTCAAAGAATTGCGGACAAGTGGGCATCAATTTTAGTACCTTTATCATGCTTAATTGCGATTATTACTACAATCGTAACTTGGATTATTTATGGAAATAACGATAATATAGCTTTAATTAGAGGTGTGACAATACTTGTGGTATTTTGCCCTTGTGCCCTCTCTCTTGCGACCCCAACATCTATTATTGCGGGAGTTGGCCAAGCAACTAAATATGGTGTATTAATTAAATCTGGAGAAGCAATTGAAAATATTGGTAGAAGTAATGTGATATTCTTCGATAAGACAGGCACAATTACTAAAGGTGTATTAATAGTAGATAATGTGGTATGCACAAATATGTTAAATGAAGATGAAATCTTATCTATAGCTTATAGTTTAGAATCGCTAAGCGCTCACCCAATAAGCGAAGCTATAATTAATAAAGCTAAAGAAAAAGGATTAAAACCTAAAGAAATTGATGAAATTAATATAGAAGCCGGAAAAGGAATAAGCGGTATCTATTTAAATCAAAAATATTATTTAGGTAACAAATTATATTTAGAAGAAAATAATATAAAGATTAGTGATGATATAATAAGAGAAGTTAATGAACTAAGACTTACTAGTAAAGTTGTGATATTCTTAAGCGATACTGAAAAAATATTAGGTTATATCTCACTTATGGATACTATAAAAGAGAACGCAAAAGATGTGATAAGCAAAATAAAATCATTAGGATATAAAACAGTCATTTTATCAGGAGACGATTATAATACTGTGTCAAATATTAAAAATCAAATAGGTGTAGATGATTTTAAAGCTAATCTACTTCCTCTTGATAAAGTTAAAATAATTGAAAAATATAAAAAGAGTGGATATAAAACAGTGATGGTAGGAGATGGGCTTAATGACGCTTTAGCGCTTGAAGTCGCAGATAGTTCAGTGTCTATGAGTAAAATAGGAAGCGATATTGCGATAGAGGCATCAGATATATCACTCTTAAATGATGATATAGATAAACTTCCATATCTTCTACTTCTATCAAACAAAACAATAAACACAATTAAATTAAATATATTCTTATCTTTATTTGTGAATTTCGTTGCGACTATTTTATCTATATTCGGAATATTAGATCCAATAACTGGGGCAATAGTTCATAATGTTGGATCACTTCTTATCATCCTAAACGCAAGTTTATTATATGAAAGAAAGTTTATAGATAAAATAGATTATAATTGATGGAATAAGGCTAAATTCCAAGAAAAAAACATACAGGTTAATTCTGTATGTTTTTTCTTCTTCCAGATTCTATCATCTCTTTCAAATATTCTTCTTTATTCTTCTTGAAGTAGTCTTGATGGTATTCATCTGCGATATAGAAATTCTTAAATGGTAAGACACTTACACATGCCTTAATATTATATTTATTCTCTATTTCTTTTATGGTTTTTCTTATTATTTTTTCTTCATCAACATTATTATAAAAGATCGCAAGAGTATATGAAAATCCTCTATCTATGAATTGCCCACCATCATCAGTTAAATCCACGTGATTTAAGAAAGTATCTAATAGTGTTTTATAGTCGACTTTTGATTCATCATATATCACTTTAATTGTTTCTCTATGAGATGTTTTTTGAGCTTTTACATCTTCATAATTAGGATTTATTTCATCTCCTCCTGAAAAACCACTTTCAACTTTTATTACACCATCTATATCATAAAATGGTTCTGTGATGCACCAAAAACATCCACCTGCGAAATAAGCATTCATATCAATCGTATTTTCCGCTTTCATTTTCTAATAATATCTTTAAATTAATTATTCTTTGACTATACCAAGTCTTTAAATAATTTGAAGCATCTTCTTGAGAAGTGAAGTTTCTTACATCATCAACTTGTCTATCTTCTATTTTTCTTCCAAGAGTGTTGTAAGCTTGATAGTTGGCTCTATAGATTTCTTTAAAGTTTGAAGTGTAATAATCTATCATATTTTCTACTTCCAAAAATACACCTTTATTATATGCTTCATTAAATCTTTCATTAACTAATTTAAAGAACCAACCTTGATGTGAGAATATCACAAGCCATGGATTATCAGAATTCATTACATAGAATGAATCATTACGTTTTGTATCGCCTGATGCATTACCTAATGATGAATCGAAATCCCATGGTGCATTATATACTAACTTCTTGCTTCCTTTATCACTCATATCGAGTTCAAAGAAGAATGATGACCATGAGATATCCATATCTTCAAGAATCTCTTGAATGATATACATATCGACTAAACTTTCAATATTTATAACTTTAGATACTGCCTCATAAACTGTGGTGATATCTCTATCAACTATATAATTTCCATCACAATCCATTGTGTGATATGGATTTGATTCTAAATTAGTGTGATCCCTATACATCGCATCATATAATACATTCCAGATAGTCTGCATGCATTTCTTGATGAAGAGATTCTGTTCAGTATAATATACATCACTCTTAATAGTAAATCCTACTACTCTACTTGAACCTCCCCAGCCTCCCCAGCCGAAGCCAAATCCACCTTGAGATGTTGGGCTTGATGGGGTGAATCTTGTGCCATTAATACGTGATATTTCATTATACGTGATTGTGAATTGGTTAATTTCTGGTTCTTTATCATAATATCCATCATATTCTATGAAATATCCAATTTTAACATTCTTTAATTCTTCTTCACTTAACCCTTCGTTATCACTATCTTCTGGGTCAAGCGCCTCAGGTATATTAACTCTATTCTTATTGGTTTCTTGCTGTTCTACAAGGACATATAAACCATTATAAACACCATTTATATATACCTCTACATATCTAAAATCTGTACAATATATTCCATTACTAGAAAGTAGGGTGTTACCTAAGAATGCAGCTACACTATTCCTTAGCATTGAATGATCTTTATATTCCGCAAGTAAAACCCAACTCTTGAGTTTGTTTCCATCATTTAGACCACACATAGATTGTTTCTTGTTGAATTTAATACGGATAGGACGCTTTGGATATGTTGAAGTATAGTTGCCTCTAACTTTTACTTTTCCTTCAACATTATTTAGTTCATATCCTTCGCAATTACTCACAGATATAGTCGCATTTATATAGTCATATACTGGTATTTCATTAAATTGCCCTTTGTGTTCATTAGGATTAATTAATGATCTATCATCTATAGCCTTCCCTCCCTCAGTATTGATACTGATTCTAGGAATTGAAGTAGTTTTATAATAACTATACATCTTGATATGTGGTTCAAGTAGTGGCAACTCTTCTCTTACCACATCACCACATTCACTACATTCTTTTTCTCTAATTCCATGAGTTTCTTCTGTTGATTCACTTAAAACTTTCCACTCACCATAACTATGAACGTGTTCTTCAGTAGTAGGCTCTGTTGTCGTGATAGTTGTTGGAGGAATCGTTGAAGGAAAATTTGTAGGATTAGTTGAATAATCTGTTGTAGTAGTTGGCTCATTTAAACATGCCGTCAAACTTAGGCAAATAACCATTAATAATAATAATATTAGTCCTCTTTTCATATAAACCTCTTCTTCATGGTCTTTTTATAAATAGCACTAGGATTAAACCTAAAGATGCAATAATAGATAAAACAAATACAGGTGCATAATAATTAAGGGTCATCCCTTGAACTAGCCCAACAATTACTGCGCCTAGTGAATTGAACACTCCACTAAGCATCATAACCTGTAAATTGATTCCATAATTTGAAATACCATAAAATCTCTTTATGATGATTGCTCCATTTGGAATAATCATCCCAGATGATAATCCAAATAATATATAACTAAGAGTTAGAAAAACTATGTTTTGATTGAATGTCGCAACTGCGATTAAAGCGATTGATAACACAAAAAAGATTGAAGATGATAAAAGAGCGAATCTAAGTCCTAATTTATCGTGGAAGAAACCAATTGATATTCTTCCAATCGCATTCATTATTGAGATCAACCCTACAATAGTTGCGATTTGCCCAAGTTCAATACTTGAATCGACATATTGAACTATGTTTCTTGCATTACTTGTGATTCCCATACTTGATATAAGCATGAGTACCCCAATACCTACAAATATCAAGATAAATGATCTTCGCTTAATCATTTTTAAAGGTGGAAGTTCTATTGTCTCTATCTCTTCTTTATTAATTATAGGTTTTTTAGGAAGTGGAACTATGAAATCATCTTTTGGCAACTTTATTATAAAAGATGCGATAAGAGATATAATAAACAAGATTATTCCAATCACAAAAAATATATTACGCCAAGATATGCCGCTAAGTAAAATACTTGAATAAATTTTACCTATCACAAATGAGCCAAGTCCATAACCCATGAGAAGCATTCCTGTAGAAAAACCTACTTTATCAGGAAACCATCTTGTAATAGTTATAATGGTTGCATTATAACAAAATGCAACTCCAGCCCCACCAAAAAAACCAAAACCAAGCATTAATAAGAAAACACTATTTGAGATTGAAGTAATTATAAAAGCTAATATTAAAAGAGTAGATCCAATTATATAATTAAGAAATGGTTTACCCATCTTTTTCTTAATAATAATTCCGGATACTACACCCATTATTGCATTAGATATCATAAATACAGTAAATACTAATGAAAAATCTAATTCACTCCAACTTGGATATTCAACTACTATTGGTGCATTAAAAATAGACCATGCATAACATATAGAAATAGAAAACATTAAAATGGTTCCATAAACAAGATAGAACCATCTTTTAATATTATATTCTCTTCTAATGTTATCTTTTACGCAATTATTTTCCATAATAGTCATCTTATATTATAAGTATATAATATTTTCAAATTAAAGTCCAATATGAACTAACATAAAAAACGAGAAATTATGTAAGTTCATTAAATATAATAAGTGTTTCTTTAGGTGATAATATTGATAATCTTTTATTAACTATATTTGTTTTTAAATACATAAATAATAATATTAATAAGAGGATTATAAAAATACAATCTATAGAACAAATGAATGTATGTATAACAATACGAAAAAGACAAAAGGAAAAAAGGATGCACTACAAAAAGAAATGCTATTTAATAAAGCAAATCATAGCAAGATAAATATCAAATCCGCTACTATATGATTCGCCAGATTTAATATATATGAAAAAAACCGTTCGGGTTTTGAATTAGAGTTTTCACCAAATGATGTTTTGGAAGACACCGAATGTATGATGGATGATGTAATTGATAGGTTTCCAAATAAAAAGCCTACTTGACAAACCTAAGTTACACTAACTGTGAAGTCGCTAAAAGAATATTAAATCTCATAAAAGATATGTTTGGAATATGTGGATTCAAAGCGATGATTATGATGATTGGTTTGGAACTGCACAAGAGTACATTGACAACTATAAAGACGAAATCTTTGAATGGCAAAAAAATAAAGGTGGCGCTGAAGTGCACCATCTTTTTGCTTTTTATGGCGTTACCTGTCTAAATCGAAACAGCAACTAATCCTTAGGAAATTCTCCCTTCTTTGAATTGGTTCATATAATCTTGTTTGTTTTTAATATATCCTTTTACTAATCAATTACATCTTATGAATTTAGACAGTTGAATTAAATAGCAGTAATCGGAATGGCATATATATTATCGTCTATAGTATATATTGCATCAGTATTACATATTATGCATGATAAGCCGATTTTATAATCCGTGTCATTTAACTGTTTAAAAGCTTTTATATCGTTTTTGTTAAATGATACTCCTGATTTACATTCAACAAAATGAAGCGTACCATTTTTTAGTATAATTAAGTCGATTTCATTTTGATTATTATCTCTATAATAATAGAAATTTTCTTTTAATCCATTATTTCTATATGATTTTTTAATTTCATTAACAATATATGTTTCGATAAATCTACCAGCAAATATAGATTTTTTTAGTACTTCGACATTGTTCAATCTCGCAA
This sequence comes from Caryophanales bacterium UBA1188, assembly GCA_002310135.1. Classification (GTDB taxonomy): domain Bacteria; phylum Bacillota_I; class Bacilli_A; order Izemoplasmatales; family UBA1188; genus UBA1188. The sequence continues at coordinate 322,610 of DBYK01000001.1, forward strand.
GATAACATGCAAGTCCTGTATCATTGAAGTATATTTTAGGTCTTTTAACTATTCTTTTTGTAACTGATAATTCGTTGTATGGCTGTAATAAATATACAATTTCGCCAGCAATTAATACGCTTATCCACGATTGTATTGTATTTACTTTTACACCAACTGCTTTGGCAATAGTATCATACACTAATTCTTGGCCAGTTAAAGATGCTAATATTTCCATAAAATTTTGAAACTTCATTTTATCTTTTACATTTATTAATTGAGATACATCTCTTTCAATGTATGTATCTACATAACTAGAATAAAAAGAATCTGAAGTCAATTCAGGCTTATCATATAATTCAGGATACATTCCTCTAATAATTAATTTATATAATTCATCGATGCCAATATGATAATTTGAAATTCTCTTGTTATTTTTGATGGGATCAATCTCAAATATTAATTCATCTTTATCATATATTTCAGAAGAACTTAGTGGAGACATTCTAATAATCGATACTCTCCCAGCCATTGATTCAGTTACATCCTTCATTAACTCATAAGTTTGTGAGCCTGTTAAAATAAACATACCATTATTATTTCCTGTTTCTAGTTTTTGTTTATTTACTATTGATTCGACAACATCGAAAAGTACAGGTGCATACTGAACTTCATCAATTATTAATGGCCAATTATGCATCTTCAAAAATAACTCTGGATCACTAATTGCTTGGATTCTTTCTCTTCTGTCATCAAGCGAAACATAATTATATCCATATTCTTTTTTTATTTCATAGCATAATGTTGATTTACCAACTTGTCTAGCGCCTGTAATTAGTGTTATAGGTTTTGTTTTAATGCTTAATTCAATTTGTTTTTTTATCGTTCTTTTTATCATTATTATCACTTCCATAAATAGTATATCATAGTATTTTTTACAATTCAACTAGAAATTTTACTATATTATTGAGAAATTATGCAACTATTATTCCCAAAAAACTATGTTTTCAAAAAAATGGGAAATAAATAAAAACATCACCCCCTAAAAGAGTGATGAATTTACCAATTATGGCGCTCCTTCCCGGTAGAACTTTAAACTAATATTAATTCTTCAATATTATAGTTGACAGCATAAGCATCATAATCTTCTGATTCAACAAGAACAAAGCCTTCTTTCAAATAATAATCATTATCGCAAACAACAACATATGTTCCTTTAGGTATTGTGACATCTCTATCTTTAATTCTAAATGTTTTTTCATTTTTAGTAATGCATAATGACCCTAATTTTATTTCTTTCATTTTCTATGACCTCCTGGTATTAAAGTAACAAAAAACAGATTTAAATCATTTTCTAATCTCCACGCAGTTTTTACTACTTTTTATAATTGTAAGTTTTCATTAAAAATTCTAATTAAAAATGAAATGAATAATGGGAATCCAATGAAAACAATTAGAAGCAAGATTGAAAGAAAAACATTATAAGTAAGATTATTTATAAATAAGAAAAAAGAAACAATATTTGAAAGAAAAATAAGAATTAAAGATATGAATGAAATCAAGTTGTTAAAACTGATCTTCTTCTTTTTGGTTACACATAATATTATGTGAATTATTACATCAATAAAAGATAGTGCAAGAACTGGCACCATATAATAGAGTAGTGTGTAATAGTTATTTGGATTAAAATCATTATTATTTTTAATATAATTAATTATACAAAGAACAAAAAAGAACACGAATATTATTGGTTCTATTATTAAATAAACAATAGATGAAAGTTTGAAAAATGATTTTTTGTTTTTTTGATTTTCATTATCATCTAATGAAACAGCATTATTGGTGTCTTCTTCAAAATATGATATTGAAATATTGTGCAGTTTGGCTATTTTTATTAGAAAGTCATAGTTTGGAGAACTCACACCTTTTTCCCAGTTAATAATAGTATTTTTAGATACACCAATTAAATCTGCATATTTTTCTATTGAATAATTATTGTTTAGTCTTAGTTCTTTTATTTTGTTTGAAATCATATTATTTCTCATAACTAGATTATATAATAATTTGTTTTTTTATTAAAGTGTAAAAAGATAAACGATTAGTCCAAAAAATTTAACCTCAATACCAAATACTTGGTATATAAACTTTATGAAATACATTTTATAATAAGAAAAAACACAATAAGGAAGGAAAAAGATGAAAATAGATGTTCCTGGATTAATGTATTAAAATGATTAAGCTACAACAAATATCAAAAAAATATAAACAACAAGAAGGCACAATTACTGCATTAGATAATGCAACATTATCTTTCCCAAATACAGGATTTTTTTCTATTGTCGGTGAATCTGGTAGTGGAAAGTCTACACTATTGAATATTATTGGAAGTTTAATAACTCCCGATAAAGGAAGTTTGATTTTTAATAATATAAACATGAATGATTTAACAGATGATGAAAAATCAGATTTTAGAAACAAAAACATTTCGTTTATATTTCAAGAAAATAATTTAATTGAAAATTATACTGTTGAAGAAAATATTGAGATTCCTAAACTACTAAATGGTAAAGAATGTAGCAAAGAAGAAATAAAGATTGTATTAGATGAACTCGGAATTTCTGGATATGAAAATAGAAAAGTATTCAATCTTTCGGGTGGAGAAAAACAAAGAGTAGCTGTTGCTAGAGCGATTATTAATAAATCTAAAGTGATAATTGCAGATGAACCAACTGGGTCATTAGACGATAAAAACTCAGAAAATGTTTTTGAAATATTAAAAAAATTATCCTCAAATATGCTTGTGATTGTTGCATCACATGATAACAAAAATACTGAAAAGTATTCTAATGGGATTATCAAATTAAGAAAGGGCCAAATAATTAATGATTATGAGATAAAAAGTTATGAAAATAGTTCTAACATAGTAAATGAAAACATAGAAAAAAATAAAATACCTTTTTCTTGGTTATTTAAAATTCAAAAATTATTATTTAAGGGGTATTTTAAAAAAGAGATGTTATTAAATTTGCTTTGCGTTATTTCTGGATTATTATGTTTGGCTTCTTTTTCTTTTTTGTTTATAAACACAAAGAAGATTATAAAAAAAGAGTTTGAAAACACAAATCAATATGAATTTATACAAGTAAGAAATATAGATGTTATAGAAAATGAAGGTGAAGTATTCTTTCAACAAACCGACATCGACGAAGATAATATTAAGATATTAAAAGATGACTCTATAGATATTTTGGGAGCTTCAAATCGTAAAAATAACTTCATTTCAAACATTTATTTTAAAAACTCACGAATTGACTTCTCTGGGACAGAATTAGAAGAATATCTTCCTCTAGAAAGTGAATTAATGCGTGGATCGTATCATGGTCTAGATGTAATTTTTGAACCAATAGGAATAGCTGATTTAGAAGGTAAAGTTAAAATAATTTATGGTACTAAACCTAAACAAAAAAATGAAGTGTCCATATCAAATTATTTCTATAACATATTTAAGTCTCTTGGATATTACAATTTATCAAATAGAACCGTTGAAGAAATAACAAATTATTCAGATCTCATAGGCAAGGAAATAAATATTAACAACGATTTCTTATATATTTGTGGAGTTTTTGAATCTAATAACTTTGTTGATGCATTTAAAGCTGGTAAAAAGAAGCAACTTTCATTGATAAGTGAAGTGAGCAACATCAGTAGTGAAACTATGACCCTGTTTGATGAATTTGTGAACTACTATTCTCATAGTTATGAATCATTACTATATGTTAAAGAAGAGTATATTGAAAGTAACAGTTTTATAATATCATCAGATAAAAATAAATATTCTATGGGAATTGTTGATATTAAAGATAAGGATAAATTGTTCGAACATATTGTAATTCCAGCAAGAAACTACATATCCAACATAAAAAATGGAGAGAATATAGTTATTTCTGATGAGTATAATTACTTGGTTAACGAGATGTATTTATTATCTAATTCCTATAATAAAATTATAATCATATTTGTGGTTGCATTTCTTTTGTTTTTTTGCTTTTTATCACTAGTATTAATTCAACTAACAAAAAATATAATTCAACACAAAAAGAAGACTATAAAGCTTTTTGTATCACTTGGTATTAGTAGAAATAAAATAGAAAAAATAATTAGAATTGGTCTTCTAAAAATTACACTTATGCCTTTATTAGTATCGATAATACTATACATACTATTTGGAACTATATTTAACAGTGTTATTAAATCTCTATTTGGATTTAATATCTTATTTATTAATCTTGTTTCAATACTAATTTTAACTATTTTATATGTTTTAATTATTGTCTCATCTGTTAAATACAGTATTTATCTTGAAAGCAAAAGAAAAGAATCTAGGAAATACGTCATAAATAATATAGATGATTAATTGTCAAAAATAAATAGACCGAGTATCCTTAAAAAGTCACTATAGTGACTTTTTTCATTAAAAAACATCCTTTTATAGATTAAAAAATGCCACAAATACTATAAACCGAATATTCGTGGCATTAATTTGATAAGTATGGCGTTCCTGGCGAGAATCGAACTCACAACTGAGACTTAGGAGGTCCCTGTTATATCCATTTAACTACGGGAACGTCTTTATTCTATTATAGATTTAATAACTTCTTCCGCAACTTTTAAGCCTGCAGAGCCAACCACATAAGAGATAGATGCAACATTGCCTTTTGGATGAACTAATGCATCATCTTTAGTATACACCACTTTTAAATTATCTATAGATTCTTCTCTCAAACGTTTTCTCATCTTCTTTGATAAGGCATCACTGCTTGTTTTATAGATATCTGATGATATGAAGGATGCATGAAGTCTATTTCCTGCACCCATCATAGATATGATTTCATTACCATTTTCTTTCGCATATTTGATTAATGCAATCTTATCATCAACACTATCTATACAATCTACTATATAGTATCCATTTAGGCCTAAAGAATTGATATTTTCTTTATTCACATTATATGGGATTACTTTTATATTTAAATCATTAAATATTGATAAGGCTCTAATTTTAGCTTCTTCTGCCTTATTTTTATTTAAATTAGCGGATGTAGATAGGATTTGTCTATTTAAATTAGATAAAGTGAAGTTATCTCCATCGCATAAAATGAAATCCTTTATTCCCATTCTAAGAAGTGCCTCAAAGGCATATCCTCCAACTCCACCAAGACCAAAAATAGCTATTTTAGCTTTTTCTAGTTTTTCTATTTGTGTCTCGTTTAAGAGGATATCTCTTCTTTCAAATGCTTTCATTTAATTCTTCTTTTATTTTTTGTTCTTTATAGTTATAAAGTTCATCTGATAAATCTACATAATATTCATGAGGTAATGTGAATCTTTTAACTTCAGGCCACATACTATCTAATTCTGATTTTGCGAATTCTTTTATCTCATCAATAGTAGGTTTTTCATATATCAGTTTTCCATCTTCTATTATTTTTATTAACAATTCTTTTATCTCGAATGATTCAAATGTTTTAGTTTTATATGTGTAATTTGGATCAAATAAAGTTAGAGGTTTAGAATTATCAAATACTTCATGACTTCTACAGATTAAATCAGCCTCAGCCTTCTTAGTTTCTTTATCATAGATTCTATATACTTTTTTAAAACCTGGATTTGTGGTTTTTTGAGGGCTTGCGCTTATCTTCATCACATCTACTAATTTTCCATTTTCTTCGATAGCGGATAATTTATAAACACCATCTAAAACTGGAGAAGATGATGATGTGATTAATCTTTCACCAACACCCATTAAATCAACATCTGCGCCATTTGCGATTATTTCTTGAATAGAATATTCATCTAATGAATTTGTGAGCATTATCTTTACATAATTAAGGCCAGCTTTATCAAGCATCTTTCTTGTTTCATTAGATAGATATGATAAATCACCTGAATCAATTCTCACACTTCCTTTTTTAATACCCATAGGTTCCAGAACTTCCTTAAATACTCTTATGGCATTTGGAAGACCGCTTTTAAGTACGTCATAAGTATCTATTAAGAGTGATGTATTATTAGGATAGAGTAATGCGAATTCCTTAAATGCATCAAATTCATTATCAAATGATTGAACATATGAATGGGCCATAGTTCCATATGATTTTATACCATATAATCTTTCCGCTTCAACTACACTTGTCCCAAGGCATCCACCTATATATGCAGCACGTGTTCCAAGCATTGCCGCATCTTCGTTGTGCGCTCTTCTTGCGCCAAATTCAGTGATTGGTCTTCCTAATGCGGCTCTTACTATTCTAGATGCTTTAGTTGCGATTAATGACTGATGATTAAAAAGCATCAAAAGATATGTTTCAAGAAGTTGAGCTTCAATTATTGGAGCTTTTACTATTAGGACTGGTTCTTGTGGGAAGATTACAGAGCCTTCCTTCATTGAATATAGAGTACCAGTGAATTTTAAATTTTCAAGATAATTTAGAAAGTCTTCACTGTATTCATTAGTTTTTCTTAAGAATTCTATTTCTTCTTTTTCGAAATGAAAATTTTTAACATAAGCTATAATAGATTCAAGACCAGCATATAAAACATAGCCCCCATTATCTGGAATCCTTCTATAAAAAACATCAAAATAGGCAACATTATCTTTCATGCCTTTTTTGAAATAAACATATGACATCTTTATTTCATATAGATCAGTAATAAGAGCTTTTCCCATCTATTTAACCTCTATTTGAAGACCATTTAATACGTTAAAAGATTTAGCTTCAAGAGCTTTATCAAAAGAATCTGTGTAATCTTTTAAAACAGTAATTAAAGCATTTGGAAGTGCAGCTTTACAGATAACTGCATTAGAGAATACACACATATGTGATACAAGACCACAAAGATCAATTTCAGTGTATTCAGGATGTTTAGTTAAATAATTTCCAAGTTCTAGTGAAGGGAATGTAGGTTTTTCAAAAACCATTTTAGCATCTTTTAGATACTCTTTTACTTTTCCATAAACTTCATGACCTTTTGTCCCTTTTATTGTGTGTTTAACTGGAAGCATCTTTCCTTCAAATGTTTCTAGATAATCATCGAAGTGTGTATCAAGAGTAAAAATAACATCATCATAATTCTTGATAATGCTTGCGATTTTCTCATCAAGAAGTTCAGCACCAGGAAAACCTAAACTACCATCAACAAAATCATTTTGATAATCAACAACAATTAATAATTTCATAAATTGCACCTCACTATTAAATATATTATATAACAATTTTATGATTTTAATACTTCAAGACATAAAAATATATAAGAGATATATTTTTTAAGTGGAAAAAATAAAAAGCTACCTATAGTTTAGGTAGCCTATATATTTCATTTATTTAAATACTAGCACTTTTCGGCGAAATATTTAATAGTACGAACCATTTGAGTTGTATATGAGTTTTCGTTGTCATACCAAGATACAACTTGAACTTCATATAATCCATCAGCAACTTTAGAAACCATAGTTTGTGTTGCATCAAAGAGTGAACCATATGTCATACCGATAACATCGCTTGATACGATTGGGTCTTCAGTATAACCATAAACTTCTGATTGAACACTCTTCATATATGCATTGATTGCATCTTTAGTTACATTTTCACCTTTAACTACTGCGAATAATAGTGTAGTTGAACCTGTAGGAACTGGAACTCTTTGTGCAGAACCGATTAATTTACCATCAAGTTCAGGAATAACAAGGCCAATAGCTTTAGCAGCACCTGTAGTATTTGGAACTACGTTAACAGCAGCAGCTCTAGCTCTTCTTAAATCGCCTTTTCTGTGTGGTCCATCTAAAACCATTTGGTCTCCTGTATATGCATGAACTGTGAGCATAATACCAGATTCAATTGGTAAAAAGTCATTTAATGCTTTAGCCATAGGAGCTAAGCAGTTAGTTGTGCATGATGCAGCAGAAATGATTTGATCATCTTTAGTTAATGTATCATGGTTAACACCAAATACTATAGTCTTTAAATCTTTACCAGCTGGAGCTGAGATAACAACTTTCTTAGCACCTGCGTTGATATGAGCCATTGATTTTTCTTTAGAGCAGTAGAAACCAGTGCATTCTAGTACTACATCTACATCTAATTCTTTCCATGGGCAGTTGATAGCATCTTTTTCTGCGTAGATTTTAATCTTATGACCATCTACAGCGATCCATCCTTCAGCTTCATCTTCATTAGAACATGTTACTTTATCAGCTAAAGCATATCTTCCTTGTGCTGAATCATATTTTAATAGATGAGCTAACATCTTTGGACTAGTTAAATCGTTGATTGCTACAACTTCATAACCTTCAGCACCAAACATTTGTCTGAAAGCTAAACGTCCAATTCTTCCAAAACCATTAATTGCAACTCTTACATTTTTAGACATTTTTTAATAATTCTCCTTCTTCTTATTTTAATACCATAGAGATTTTACTACTATCAAAATAAAAATGCAAGAAATATATATTTCTTACATCTTTACATAAATTATTGAGATTGTTTTGTTTTTTCAAATTCTCTTCTTATTTCATCTATAAGCATTATAGAATCATCATGATATTCACAAGTCTTAGGATCTTTTGTTGTACAATCGCTACAACCAGTTCTATTAAATATCCTCTTTTCTGGTGGAATAAATGCTCTTATATCATCTGGATTATATCCAACTTCAAGTAAGTTATTCGCAACTATTATAGGTCTTTTTAAAACTGTAGGATTGTTGATGATGAAATGAATTAATTCACTTATCTTTAAATCATCTAAATCTACATTGCTTTCAAGAAAAGGTTTAGATCTTTTTGAAATGATATCATCAAAACCATTTAAAGAATTTTTAAGCATTCTAAAGACATCTTCTTTAGTTAATTTTTCTCTTAAAATATTTATTGTTTTAAACTCAATTTCTTGTTCTTCAAACCATTTAATTGTTTTTCTACATGATTGGCATGAAGCAGATACATATAAATAAACCATACTAGTCCCTTTCTTTACTAAAATATTATAACACAATAATATTTTTTCTTCTACTTAGCATAAAACAAAACAATAAAATATATTTTATAGTATAATTGTATTTAGGAGGCTTAGAGAATGAAGTGGGACTTAACTAATTACTATAAGACTTATGATGATTTCATTAAGAGTCTTGAAGAAGCTAAAAAAATAATAGAAATCCTAAAAACATATAAGGGCACATTGGGTGATGAACTAAAATTAAAAGAATATTTAGATTATCAAATAGATATTGTTGGGAAATATGAAAAACTGTATTTATACGCAGAATGCGCAATGGATATAGATCAAAGAAATACAAGCGCTCTATCAGATATGCAAAAAGTAATGTTTTTATTTAATAGTATGTCTGAAGCAACTTCTTTCGAAGATTCAGAAATCCTATCTTTAGGTGAAGATTACATTTTAAGTGTAATAAATAAATATAGTGAACTCAAACAATTTGAATTTGGGCTTAAGAATCTATTTAGGCAAAAAGAACACACTCCTAAAGAAGAAGCTCAAAAAGTTATCGCAAATTTCTCATCATTACTTAGATCAGGAAGTGATACATATGATTCACTATCTAATGGTGATATAAAAGAACATATCATCAAATTAGATAATGGAAAAGATGTAAATATAATGGATGCGAACTGGAGTACATTAATCGCTGAATCTAAAAGTGCTAGTGAAAGAAAGAGAATATTTGAAGCTGAATTTGAAAGATACGAATACAACAAAAACACTTATGCATCTTTATATAAATCTGTGTTAAATGCTGATATAGGACTCGCTAAATCAAGAGGATTTAAAAGTGCACTTGAAATGCATCTATATCACAATAATATTCCTCTCTCTTTATATCATAATTTAATAGAGATAGCTCATAAAGCTGCTCCAACAGTTAAAAAATATCTAGCTTTAAGAAAGAAAGTACTAGGTTTAGATGAATATCATACTTATGATAGATTCTTAGATTTAGTTGAAGATGATAATGAATCTAAGTTCACTTATGAAGAAGCTAAGGAACTATTCTTTAAATCTATTGAAAAATTCCCTCAAGAATTTAAGAATAATGCTATGGAAGCTTTAAAAGATGGATATGTTGATGTTATGCCTGGACTTGGAAAAAGATCAGGAGCATATTCAAATTCAACACCAAATACTCATCCATGCATACTTCTAAACTTCACAGGAAACTTAGATAGTTGTTTCACTTTAGCTCATGAGGCAGGGCATTCAATTCATTCTCTATTTAGTATGGCTCAACCTACAATGACTCAAAGTTACACAATATTTGTTGCGGAAATTGCCTCTACTTTTAATGAACATAATCTTTTAGATTATCTCCTCTCAAAAGGAACATTATCAAAGAATGAAAAGATTAAACTAATTCAAAATGCAATAGATGGAATAATTTCTACATTCTATAGACAAACTCAATTCGCTGAATATGAATATTTAGCTCATAAAAAAGCACTTGAAGGTGAAGCTATAACTGAGGATAGTCTATCTGATATATTTATCAAACTTTACGATGAATATTATGGAATAGATATCAATAAAGAAAAAGTTAAAAAATATGTATGGGCATATGTATCACACTTCTTCCATAGTCCATATTATGTATATCAATATGCGACAAGTTATAGTGCATCTCTCGCAATATATAATAAAGTTAAAAATAATGAAGAAGGTGCATTTGAGAAATACATCAACCTACTTAAATCAGGTGGTTCAGATTATCCGATTGAACTGGTTAAGCAAGCAGGGGTAGATTTCACTAAAACTGATGCCTTAGATGCAGTAGTTATAAGGCTTGAAGAATTATTAGAAGAATTAGGAAAAGCAATTAATGAATAATATTTTATCGGTAATAGGAATAGGAGATTCCAGTTTAACATCATTAATATTCTTAATCATTGGTGGATTAGGTTTGTTTCTTTATGGTATAAATCTTTTATCAAATTCTTTAAATAGTCTCGCAGGAAATAATTTAAAAACATTTGTATCTAAAGCAACAAATAATATATTTAAAGGATTTTTAATCGGTATTTTAATTACCGTAATTATTCAATCATCTAGTGCAACTACAGTTATTGTAGTATCACTTATTAGTGCAGGACTTTTAGATTTAAAACACGCTATACCTATTATGATTGGTTCACACATAGGCACAACTGTAATGGCTTTCATCATAGGTCTTGATATAGGATTTATTTGCTACCCACTACTGTTTGCTGGGGCAATAATTATATTATTCTTTGCTCAAAGAAAGATTAAGTTATCAGGACGTATCATCATTGGTCTTGGTTTCTTATTCTTAGGACTTGAACTTATGAGCATCTCATTTGGTTCATTCGCAGATGAAGCTTGGTTTAATAAAATTATGATTACACTTGGTGATAACTTATTCCTAAGTTTCATAGTTGGTACATTCCTAACCGCTCTAATCCAATCAAGTGGAGCCTTCATCGGTATAGTCCAAGAATTATATATAACAACTGCACAAATGTCTCTTGCGACATCTATTGCATTAGTAGTAGGTTCAAACATCGGTACTTCTGTTACTGCATGTATCGCTTCTCTTGGTGGAAATAAGACATCTAAAGAAGCTGCTCTCGCAAATACCTTAACGGTTTTAGTAGGTGCTGTAATAGTTTTACCACTAATTCATCCTGTAACTCAATTATTCTCTTTAATCGAAAACGGTATATTCGGTAGTAAAAATATGTTCACTATCGCCTTCTTCCATGCATTCTATAATATTGTATGTAGTGGACTTGCATTATTATTAATTAAATATATCGTTAAAATTGTTGAATTTATTATCCCACCAGAAAAGATTCAAAGAATTAGCGCAGAGAATTTGAGTTTAGAACTTTTAAAAACTCCTTCTCTTGCTCTTGAGAGTGCTAGATTATCAATGATAGAGATGAATGATTTAGTTTTAAAGATGTATGATCTATCAATAAATTATTTCAATGAAAACAATAATAAATATTATGATGAAATAAATTCTACTGAAGAAGTTGTAGACCTCTATGAACACTTAATTCACGATTATTTGATGCAGTTAAGTGAAACACATCTAGTTAAAAAAGATAGTTTCCTTCAAACTGAATATATAGATGTAATTAGGGATTATGAGCGTATCGCAGACCACGCAGTAAACTTCAGTGAATTCTTAAAAAGATACTATGAAGAAAAGAATATGATGAGTCCTGAAATGCATGACGCACTTCTTAAGTTCTTCGAAATCTGTAGAGAACAAGTTTATGAATCTGTAGAAGCATTCAAAAATAGTGATAAGATCCTCGCAAAATCAGTTATAGCACGTGAAGCTATAATCGATGATATGGAAGTTGAATACAGACATAATGTCCACTCATATCTTAGAACTGGTGAAGTATCACAACTAGATATTTTATATATCGATATAGTATCAAATCTTGAAAGAATTTCAGACCACGCTACTAATATTTGTGAAATGATTATAGACCCACATATGATGTCAACAATGATCACAGGTAGCGAAAAATAGACCTATCTATAGGAGGTAAAGTATGAGAATATTATCCGGCATTCAGCCAACAAACGTTCCAACGCTTGGAAATTATTTAGGTGCAATGCGCAATTTTGTTAAACTTCAAGAAGAATATAAAGACGCAGATATTCTTGTTTTTGTTGCGGACTTACACTCTATTACTATTCCAAAAGATAAAAGTGAACTAAAAAAGAATATTAAAAATCTTGCTGCACTATATATCGCAGTAGGATTAGATCCAAAGAAAACTCATATCTTTATTCAATCCGAAGTAAAAGAACATTCTGAATTATCATTTATACTTGAATGTAATTCATATATAGGTGAAATGGAAAGAATGATACAATTCAAAGAAAAAAGCGTTAAACAAGGTCAAACTGTAACAACCGGTCTTCTAACATATCCATGCCTTATGGCCGCAGATATTCTCCTTTATGATTCAAACTATGTTCCTGTAGGAGAAGATCAAAAACAACATGTTGAACTCACAAGAGATTTAGCTATTAGATTTAATAATAGGTTTGGTGAAACATTCACTGTTCCAGAACCACTAATAAGAAAAAGTGGTGCAAGAATTATGAGCCTACAAGATCCACTCCATAAAATGAGTAAATCAGATCCAAATCCAAAAGGCTGTATAAGCTTACTCGATGATATAAACGAAGCTAAGAATAAAATAAGAAGGGCTGTGACTGATAATTTAGGAGTTATGGCATATGATAAGGAGAATCAACCAGGTTTAGCTAACCTTATAGACATATATTCTTTATTAGAAGATATAAATGTACCTAATATTTTAGAAAAATATAAAGGACTTGGATATAAAGAATTCAAAGAAGATTTAGCGGAAATTGTTGGGAAAACTCTTGAAAAGATACAAACAAAATACAATGAAATAATCAATTCAAAAGAATTAGATACAATTCTTGATGAAGGAAGAGAATACGCAACTACTTTAGCTAGAAAAAAGATAAATAAAGTGCATAAAAAAATGGGATTAGGTAGAAACTAATCCCATTTTTATTTACATTTATGATAATTTAGTATCTATTGCTTTTGCAGCATTTATTCCTGCCTTCATTGCTCTTACAACAGTATCAGCTCCCGTAACAGCATCCCCACCAGCGTATATGCCTTCTCTTGATGTCATATTGTTTTCATCTACGATGAAACAACCCCATTTATCTGCCTCTAAATCTTTAGTATACATTGAAATCTCTTTTTCATTAGAGAAACCAAGAGCGAGCACACATGTATCAACATCTAAGAATATATGGTCTTCATTTGATTCAACTGGGCGTCTTCTTCCACTTGCATCAGGTTCACCAAGCACCATTACTGCGCATTCTGCTTGAGTGAGTTTACTATCTTTTCCAATAAATTTTACAGGATTTTTAAGAGTTAGGAATTCAATTCCTTCTTCTTTTGCATGTTCAAGTTCTATAGAACATGCTGGCATTTCTTGTTCTGTTCTTCTATAGACTATAGAAACTTTCTTAACTTGTGGAAGACGAACAGCACATCTTGCTGCATCCATCGCAACGTTTCCACCACCAACTATTAATACTCTTTCACCACATTCATCGAAATATCTCCTATCACCTTTTAATTCAGATAAATTAATCTTTGATAAGAAATCATCAGCACTATATACGCCTTTTAAGTCTTCGCCTTCAATATTCATCACATTGGATGAACAAGCACCAATTCCAATAAAGCATGCATCATAGCCTTCATTCTTTAATAAATCATCAAGTGAATTATCTTTTCCAACTTTATAGTTGAAGTGGAATTCAGCATTCATCTTTTTAAGTTTTTCATAATAATTATCTACAATTTTATCAGATAATCTGAATGATGGAATACCCCATTTTAATACTCCACCAACATAATTTTCTTTTTCATAAAAAACTACTTTATATCCCTTTGAAAGAAGATATAGAGCACAGCTTATTCCAGCAGGACCAGCGCCAATTATAGCGATTTTCTTGCCGTTAGGCTCTTTAGTATAAGATTCTTTTAAATTCTCATTTGCCCATTCACTTACGAACCTTTCAATTGAGCCAATTGCGACTGGTTCACCTTTAATTCCTCTAACACAGCTTCCCTCACACTGTTTTTCGTGAGGACACACTGTTGAACATATATCGCTTAATAAAGATTTAGTTTTAATTATTTCATAAGCTTTTTCAAAGTTTCCATTTTTAACTTCACTTATGAATTCAGGAATCCTATTTTGAATAGGACAAGCTTTTGAGCATTGAGGTATTTTACAATTAAGACATCTTTTAGCTTCTTCAATTACCTCATCTTTAGTATAACCAGTTGAGACTAAGGAGAAGTTGTTTTTTCTTTTTTCTGGTTCTTGAATGTACATTTTTGTTCTTTCCATTCCTACCATAACATTACCTCCAATTTATAATTTTTCACAAAATTTATTACAGCAGTTAGTCATCACAGTATCAACGCCCATTTGTTTAACCATATTTAGATACATTTCATCATCTATAGTCCAAACATTAACATCTAGTCCTAAAGAATGGGCTTTATCAATGCGGTCTTTTTTCACAGTCGCAAATAGTGGATGATATGCGCTACATCCAAGACTCTTAACGTATTCTTCCACATTGACTATTCTATCCGCAGTTAATACTGCAGTCTTGATCGATTCATCTATTTTTTTAAATCTTAAAAGACTTTCGTGATTGAATGAAGAAATGATGATATTATCTAAAAGATTATGTTTTTTCATAGAATCATATACTATTTCTTCTATTCCTTCATACTCAAAAATACTAGTTTTAAGTTCTAGATTGATGATCAAATCTTTTCTATCCACAAATAAATCTAAAAATTCATCTAAAGTTGGAATTCTATGAACTCCTTCTTTTTTATTATTTGCGTTTAATTTCTTTATTTCTTCTAATGTAAAATCTTTCACAAATCCATGAACTCCAGTAGTTCTATCTAACATTTCATCATGGATTATAACTGCTTTATTATCTTTTGTGAGTTGAACATCGGTTTCAACGCCATCAATTTTGTATTCTAAAGCTTTTTCAAAAGCTAATATAGTATTTTCTGGATATAGGGATGAGAGCCCTCTGTGAGCGAATATTTTCATATATCTACCAAGGCATTAATTTGCTTAAAGCATATATTAAAACGAAGAGAGTTGTTGCGACAGTACTCATCATCTTGATGAAGATATCAAGCGCAACACCAACAACGTCTTTTCTTGTATCACCTACAGTATCGCCAGTAACTGCGGCTTTGTGAGCGGCACTACCTTTCCCATGTCCTTCAAGTCCGCCAGATTCAATGAACTTCTTTGCATTATCAAACGCACCACCAGAGTTACCCATAAAGATCGCTCTTGGAATTGCGACTATAGTTGCGCCAAGTAAGATACCTACTACGAAGTCTACTCCAAATAGTGCACCACCAGCTAGTGGAACGCATATAGCAATTATTGATGGAAGAACCATTCTCTTTAAAGCTGATTGTGTAGCAAGTCTTACAAGTTCATTGTAGTCTGGATCTTTCTTTCCAGATAATATTTCAGGATCTCTAAGTTGCATATCACCAACATCAGCGAGTTCTTTTGCGCTTGTGATAGTGTTGTCTGTTAAAAGAGCACTGAAGAATTCAATTAATGCTCCACCTATTAAGCATCCAGCAATAACTATGAAACTATCTATTCTTGGAATTTCTAAATCAACGAAATGAGCATAGTTTCCAATATATGCGCAAATGAGTGATACAGTTGCGAATGCAGCACTACAGATTGCGAATCCCTTACCGATTGCTGCAGTAGTGTTTCCTACAGAATCAAGTTTATCTGTGATTTCTCTTACATGATGGTCTAGATGACAAGATTCAGCAAGCCCACCAGCATTATCTGCGATAGGACCGAAAGCATCAATTGATACAGTAGTTGCAACAAATGATAACATTCCAAGCGCAGATATTGCGATACCATAAATACCAGCTATAGACCCTGCGATCAATAAAGATGCACCAATGATTAATATTGGGAAGAGACAACTCTTACTACCAACAGCATCACCTTTAGTTACAACAAATGCTTCACCTTCAGTAGCGTATTCCGCTATTTCTTTTGTTGGCTTGAATTCGAAACTTGTGAAATATTCAGTGATTGCACCTATTGCAACACCACTTATAATTCCCAAGATTGCACAAACCCATGGTGAGAACCATCCAATAACAAAACCAATGCTTTCTAAATCAGCATTGCTCATCTTTCCAAATGCAATATATGAAAATATACCAAATATTATAAGAGCAATTGCGGCACTTATGTATGTTGCGAGATTCAATTCTTTAGATGGATTATTTCCCATCTTTTTAAATGTAACTATTACAATACCAACAACACAACCTAATAATCCTCCTCCTGCAACAACAAGTGGGAATAGATATGCATTATTGAATACAGCTTCACTGATTTGACTTGATGATAAGAAAGATACAGCTACTACTATTGACGCACTCATTGTAGCAACAAAACTCTCTAATAAATCTGAACAGTTTCCTGCGATATCATTTACATTATCACCTATAAAATCCGCTATAACATTTGGAACTCTACTATCATCTTCTGGAAGATCATTTCTAATCTTTCCTAGAATATCTGCACTTATATCCGCAGCTTTTGTGTAGTTTCCACCAGCAACCCTATTGAACATTGCGACAGTTGAACATCCAAGAGAGTATGTAGTAATTCGCATTACAAAGGAATTAGTTAATAAAGCACCAATACCAATAATACCGTTTCCTTGCATTGTCGCAAAGTCGTTATTTAGTGCACTAATTAAAGTAATCATAACGATTCCAAATAAACCACAAGCTTGAACTGAAAGTCCACTAATTGATCCTCCAGATAAAGCAACCTTTACTGTTTCACCAATAGATAATGTTTCTTTAGCTCTATTTGCAGTTCTAACATTTGCATATGTTGCGCTCTTCATGCCTAATATACATACTGAACTAGACATAATTGCACCAAGCATATATGTTATACCACTTAATTTCTCAATAAATAAAGTAAATAGTAATGCGAGTATTCCTATAACAATAGCGATTGTAAAAAATTCCTTTTTAATGAAAACATTGGCACCTTCTCTTATGATGCCGCTCATTCTAACCATATTTTCATCGCCTTCAGGAAGTTTCTTAATTTTGAAGTAGTTATAGAAAACATAAAGCATTGCAATAAAGCATATTGCAATGACAATCCAAAGCCAAAATTGACCCATAATTTCCTCCCAAAATATAATTCTATAAATATTATAATACCAAATGTCTTTAGATAATCAAAATATTTTTTCTATTATATTAAGTATTAATATGTAATAATATCTACAATGTGTTAATATAATGAATAAATAATATATAGTCTATTTCTAGTATAAAATAAAAACGAATAAAAATAAATTTATAAAAATTTTTTAAGATTGATTTGATGATTCTTTTTTTATAAAAGAAAGTGACAAAAGTCGATAAAGTGTAAAAAAATGATTTTTTTTTAGCAGTTTTTAAAAAAAATTTAGGCTATATTTAGACAAAAAACACCAATACTTTGACACTCATCTTAAATACTTAAATTTTAGCCTCTTTACAAAGAAATTAAAATATAATAGAATTATTATGCAGAAAGAAGAAAAGCAAATATGAAATTTTCATAAAAACCATTAATGGTTTTTATTTTACACCAAATTTCAAAAAAACACCCAAATTTAAGGCCTTTTTTAGCGAAAAAAATA
The DNA here is from genome assembly GCA_002310135.1 of Caryophanales bacterium UBA1188. Classification (GTDB taxonomy): domain Bacteria; phylum Bacillota_I; class Bacilli_A; order Izemoplasmatales; family UBA1188; genus UBA1188. The sequence continues at coordinate 340,957 of DBYK01000001.1, forward strand.
ATTTTAAAAATTTTTAAGCATTTTGCTTGAATTATAGTTATAAATCATTTATACTATACACACACAAATTGGAGGAATATATATTATGCTAAGAGTTAGAAAAAGAAACGGAAATATCATCGCTTTTGATATTAAGAAAATTGAGAGTGCTATTGAGCGCGCTTTTATTGATTGCAAAACTGAATATTCAAAGGATATAATTGAACTCTTGGCATTAAGAGTAACTTCTAATTTTGAAAAGAAAGTTCAAAACGGAGTAATTGGTGTTGAAGATATCCAAGATAGCGTTGAAGTTGTGTTAATTCAAGCTTCTTATGAAGATGTTGCTAAAGGATATATTTTATATCGTAAACAACACGAAAACATCAGACAAGCCAAAACTACACTCCTAAACTATAAAGATACTGTAGATAGTTATCTAAAGATAAGTGACTGGAGAGTTAAGGAAAACTCTACTGTTACTTATTCTGTAGGTGGATTAATTCTTTCTAACTCTGGCGCTATCACAGCTAATTATTGGTTAAGTGAAGTTTATGATGAAGAAATTGCTAATGCTCATAAGAATTGCGATATTCATCTACATGATCTTTCTATGCTCACAGGTTATTGTGCTGGTTGGAGTTTAAAACAATTAATTAAGGAAGGTCTTGGAGGAGTTCCTGGAAAAATCTCTTCTACTCCTGCATCTCACTTATCTACTCTATGTAATCAAATGGTTAACTTCCTTGGAATTATGCAAAATGAATGGGCTGGNNGCTCAAGCATTCTCATCATTTGATACATACTTAGCTCCATTTGTTAAAGTTGACAATTTAACTTATAAAGAAACAAAACAATGTATCCAATCATTTGTATATGGAGTTAACACTCCTTCTCGTTGGGGAACACAAGCTCCATTCACAAATATTACTCTTGACTGGGTAGTACCAAACGATTTAGCTGAACTAAATTGTATCGTTGGTGGAAAAGAAATGCCATTCAAATATAAAGATTGTGAAAAAGAAATGGCAATGATCAATAAAGCATTCATCGAAATAATGATTGAAGGTGATGCTAATGGTAGAGGATTCCAATATCCAATCCCAACATATTCAATTACTAGAGATTTCGACTGGAGTGAAACTGAAAATAATAAACTATTATTCGAAATGACTTCTAAATATGGAACTCCTTATTTCTCTAACTATATCAATTCTGATATGGAACCATCAGATGTAAGAAGTATGTGCTGCAGATTACGTCTAGATTTAAGAGAATTAAGAAAGAAATCAGGTGGTTTCTTCGGTTCAGGTGAATCTACTGGTTCTATCGGTGTTGTAACACTCAACATGCCAAGAATTGCATATCTATCTCATGATTTAGATGATTTCTATGAAAGATTATCTAAACTTATGGATATAGCTGCAAGAAGCTTAAAGATTAAGAGAAAGGTTGTATCTAATTTATTAGATAATGGATTATATCCATATACTAAGAGATACCTTGGAACATTCAATAACCACTTCTCTACAATAGGACTAGTTGGTATGAATGAATGTTGCTTAAATGCTAACTGGTTAAGAGAAGATTTAACTCAAGTTAAAGCTCAAGAATTCACAAAAGATGTACTCAACTTCATGAGAAACAAATTAAGTGACTACCAAGAAGCATATGGAGATTTATATAACCTTGAAGCAACTCCAGCTGAATCAACTTCTTATAGACTTGCAAAACATGATAAGGAAATGTATCCAGATATCATAACTGCTACTTCTCCTGATCAAACTCCATATTATACAAATTCATCTCATCTTCCTGTATCTTATACTGATGATGTATTCCATGCTTTAGAAATTCAAGATGAATTCCAACCTTTATATACAAGTGGTACAGTATTCCATACATTCTTGGGTGAGAGAATGCCTAACTGGCAATCTACAGCTAAACTTGTAAGAACAATTGCTGAAAATCATAAATTACCATACTTCACTATTTCTCCAACATATTCAGTATGTTCAGAACATGGTTATCTAGTTGGAAACCAATCAGTATGTCCAACATGTGGTAAAGAAACTGAAGTATATTCAAGAATTACAGGTTACTATAGACCAGTTAAGAACTGGAATGCAGGAAAGAGTCAAGAATTCAAAGAAAGAAAGACTTACAACATTGAAAAATCAGTTGAAACTTTAGGAACTAAAGCTGATGTAGTGTGTGAAGTTCAAAATAATACACCAAAAGTTGATGAAATTCTTCTCTTCACTACAAAGACTTGTCCAAACTGCAAGATGGCTAAAATAATGCTTGATGCTGCAGGAATCAAATATAAAGTAATAGATGCTGAAGACAACATAGAAACAACTAAACAATTCAAAGTAACTAAGGCTCCTACAATGATAGTACCTAGTGAAAATCAAAGTGTTTATTACGATAATGCATCTGAAATCAAACGCTATATAGAAGAAAATAGATAAAATATGTACGATTCAATAATAATTGGATGTGGGGCTGCAGGAATGACTGCAGCCTTAAACATACTGAGGAACGGAAAAACAGTATTAATACTTGAGAAAGAACAAATAGGTGGACAAATCGCATCAAGTCCTAAAGTTGAAAACTTCCCAGGAATAAAAGAGATCAGTGGTCTCGATTTTTCTATGGCTTTATTTGATCAAGTAATAAGCCTTGGCGCAGTATTTGAACTTGAAGAAGTTTTAGAAATAAATAAAAATGATGATATATTCGAAGTAAAAACTAATTATAAAACTTATAATTCAAGAAGCGTAGTTATTGCATGTGGTGCAGAGCACAACAAACTTGAAGCTAAAGGAATAGATAAAAAAGGTGTATCTTATTGTGCTTTATGCGATGGTGCATTCAGTAAAGGTGAAGAAGTTACAGTAATTGGAGATGCTAATACAGCACTTCAATATGTTCTACTTCTCTCTGGAATCTGTAAGAAAGTAAATCTATGCATGCTTTTTGATCACTATTTTGGTGAACAAATCTTAATAGATAAAGTTGAATCTAAAGAAAATGTTAGTGTTTATAAAGAATTACTTCTTGAAGAAGTAACTGGTGGTGATGAAATGGATGGCCTAACATTTAGGAACACTAAAACAAATGAACTAATTCATTTCGAATCAAAAGCGGTATTTATCGCAATAGGCCAAACACCTAAGACAGATATCTTTGAAAAGTTAGTTGATAGAAACAAACAATATATCTTAACTGACGATACAATGAAAACAAAAACCGACGGACTATATGCCATCGGTGATTGTAGATATAAACAGGTTCGTCAACTAACTACTGCCGCAAATGATGCTGCTATCTGTGCGTTTAATTTAAATAGATACTTATCTTAGTCGTAACCTCTAATAGAAACATCTTCTATATATTCTTCTAAAATGTGCTTGTATTCGAGCACATTTTTTAATTCTTCTGTCTCTAAAGATTTAAGTGGAACATTTTCACTCATCTCGAATTTTTGTAAGAAAAATCTTTTCGCGCCTTTAACCCATTTTCCAATTTCTCTTATAGATTCTTTAGTATGATAATTCTTTATAATAGTTGTTCTAAATTCATAATCATATCCATTATGTAGGAGAAATTCAACTGTCTTTATGATATTTGAAATATCATAATTATCTATACCTATAGTCATAGGATATAATTCTTTTGAATTCTTTATATCTACTGCGCAATAATCGATTAGAGATTCTTTAAATAACTCTTCAACAATTAAAGGATTAGTGCCATTTGTATCAAGTTTAACTTTATATCCCATAGCTTTAATTCTTTTAATTATATCTTTTAAATCTTTATAAAGAGTTGGTTCTCCACCAGTTATTACAACAGCGGTTAAAAGATGTTTTCTTGAATCTAGATATTTAAATATTTCTTCTGTATCAAATATCTCTACATCATCATTCATTAATACAAATTCAAAATTATGACAGAAAGGACACCTAAAATTACAACCCCCAGTAAAAAGAGTTGTGGATATTTCCTTATCATAATCAACTAAAGTTATCTTTTGAATCCCTGTGAATTTCATAACTAAATCTCTCTTGTGACAATTTTTAGATATTCTAATTCATTATCATCTACTAGATCTTTTAAAGCATTATATACTTCTTTATGATAATTATTTAACCAATCTTTTTCTTGTTTAGTTAAAAGATTAATATCTATTGGTTCTAGATCAATTGGTGCATACGTAATAGTTTTAAAACCTAATTTATCTCCTTTTTTAACGCACAACACTTCACTTTCTATTCTAATACCATATTCACCTTCTAAATAAAATCCAGGTTCATTTGAAGTGATAGTTCCTTCTTTTATTTCTACTGATGATTCAAGTGAATCTCTAAATGCATTAGGTCCTTCATGAACATTTAACATATAACCTATTCCATGGCCTGTACCATGTTTATAATCTAATCCTTCATCTTTGAGCGGAGATCTCGCAAGCAAGTCCATATAATATCCTTTAGTTCCTTTTTCAAATTCAAGATTAGCAAGCGCTATATGACCTTTTAAAACTAAAGTATAATGGTGCCTCATAGAATCACTAATTTTACCTAATGCATAAGTTCTTGTGATATCTGTGGTACCACCAAAATATTGACCTCCTGAATCAAGTAAAAAGAGCCCATCTCCTTCCACCCTTTTACTACTATCTTTAGATGGAGCGTAGTGAACTATAGCGGCATTTTCTTTAAATGAGGCAATAGTCCCAAAGGATACTTCTATAAATCTTTTATCCATCTTTCTTAAATCTTTTAATTTTAAAGCTAGATTATATTCATCCATTTCTTTTTTATTGTGGTTTTCTTTTATGTATTTCATAAATCTAAATACCGCAAGGCCATCTGCCTTATGAATGTCTATATCATTTGAAATTTCAACTTCATTCTTAATTGATTTAAAAAGAGTTGTAGGGAGGATAGAATCAATAATTTCATTATTGTTTTCTAATAATTTAACATATCCATAACTAGTTCTAAGTTTCGATAATAATATTTTTTCATCTCTAATATTACCTAAAAATGATAATACATCACTATATTCATGAAGAATAATATCGTGATTTTTTAAATTGTTTTTTAAAGCTTCGTTTAAAGAATCTATACTAAGGAATAGATGTGCTTCATTTTTAGTTATATATGAGAAAGAAAGAAATAATAGAGATTCTTTGACATCGCTTCCTCTTAGATTGAATAACCATGCGTTATCATCTAGTGATGTAATAAAAATAGATGTAGCGCCTTTTTCTTCTAGTTTTTCTCTTAATCTAATTAATTTTGATTGAGTAGATTCTCCAGTTAAAGTAAGTGGGAGAGAATATATATTATTAAAGGTGAATTTAGGTCTAGTAGTCCATATTTCATCTATTAAATCATTCTTAGACTTCACAGTTGATAGTCCTTCTATTTCTTCAACGAGATTATATGAAGATGTATAACCGTTTAAGCCAATAACTTTAGATGATAAGTTCTCTTTTATGAATTCAAGGAGAGTAGGAACTCCTTCTTCTTTCATCTTCATAAGAGTGATAGATGTATCTTTTAAATCTTTTTCTGCCTGAATAAAATATCTTCCATCAGTCCAAAGATAAGAGCTATCTTTAAGTATTAATGCAATACCATTTGAACCATCAAAAGAAGAAATAAAAGTTCTTTCTTTAAAATAGTCTTTCACATATTCACTAGAATGGTAATCTGCGTTATCCACAAGATATGCATCTATTTCGTTTTTTTCCATTAAATCTCTTAACTTTTTGAGTCTATCTTCTATCATATAATACCCCTACCTAGTAGTATTATTATATCATATAAATAAAAGAAGCGAATGCATCGCTTCTTTATTCTTATGATTTTATTTCCTTTATTATCTCTTCTAAGTCTTTATTGCTTAAAATAACTGGTGGATAATAAGCTGCGTTAGCTTCTTTTTGAGCCCATTTAATCATTTGAGGAATATCTTCTTCTTTGATTAGTGGCTTGTATCTTTCATCGAATGTTTTATTGAGTTCCATCTTCTTATTCAATTCTTCAATCTTTTCGATGAAAACTTTAGCTTTTTCTTCTTCACTCATACCATCACTTGATAAGTGAGCTATATCTGATAGTCTTGATAGTTTCTTGTATACTTTCTTACCATATTTTTTAAGACAATATGGAAGGGTAATAGCATTTGCGAGTCCATGAGGTACTGAATATAGTCCACCAAATGTATGAGCTATAGGATGAACATAAGTGAGCCCGACTCTTGTGAATACAGCTCCTGCCTTAAATGAAGCATAAAGCATTTCGCGTCTAGCTTCAATATTTGAGCCATCATTATAAACAATTTCTATGTTTTTAATGATTGCTTCAACAGCTTCCTCCGCTAAAATTCTATATTTCTTTGGAACATCACAAGAAAGATATCCTTCTACTGCATGAGTTAATGCGTCCATACCAGTTGAACTAGTGATTGATTTTGGAAGACCAACAGTGAGCATTGGATCAAGTACTGCGTATAGTGGAATTAGGTGTAAATCGTTTATCGCATATTTGTGGTGAGTAATTTCATTAGTCACAACGCTCGCAATAGTTGTCTCACTTCCAGTACCTGCGGTAGTAGGTATTGCGAATAGTGGAGGTATTTTTTTACCTACTTTTAATAAGCCTCCAAGTTGTTCGATAGTTTTTTTAGGTCTTGCGATTCTTGCGCCTATAGCTTTTGCGGTATCCATCGCACTACCACCGCCTAAAGTAACTATACAAGATGAACCGCTTTTAATGTATTCTTCTACACCTTCTTCTATATCACATATTTTTGGATTAGGTTCAATCTTACTAAATATAGTATATTTCAAATTAGATTCCATAAAGGCGTCTATTAAACCTTTATCTAAACCTAACTTAATTAGTCCTGGATCTATTACTAAGAAACAATTATCCATTCCTAATTCTTTGATTTTATTTGGAATCAATTTAACTGAATCATTACCTTCAATAAGCTCAGGAATTCTCCAGTTCATAAGATATGTAGCTTTATAGAAGAGGAACATAAAGACTCTTTGCCAAACTACTCTTAATACGTTCATATTAAATTATTTCTCCTTAAATTGTATTTATATAGTTATTTTAACATATTAAAATGAGAAACGTTACTATATAAATAAAAAGGTGTGCAAAAGCACACCACTCTATAGATAATTATTTATTATTTTGTTTAGATTTTAATTCTGCCCTTTTTCTTAGTATTTGTGCATAATCTGGCTTAGTAACTTGATATTCTCTTGCGATAGCAAGTGCACCTTCTGGGACATTTTTATTGATTGTTGAACCAGCTGCGATGAATGAATCTTTTTCTATTTTAATTGGAGCTATTAGATTTGAATTTGATCCAACAAATACATTATCTCCAATCTCTGTATGCCATTTATTTTTGCCATCATAGTTGACTGTTATACATCCACATCCGAAGTTTACACTACTTCCAACATTTGAATCACCGAGATATGAAAGGTGGCTTGCCTTAGTATTGAAACCTGTGGTTGTGTTTTTGAACTCAACAAAATTACCAACTCTATTTTTCTCACCAATATGTGTTTTATTTCTAAGATGAGAGAATGGACCTACTGTAGTGTTGTTTCCTACACTAGAATCACTTACTATTGAGTGTCTAATCCAAACATTTTCACCAATAGTCGCATTTATTAATTCTGTGTTAGGGCCAATTCTTGAGCCGCTTCCTATCACAGTTCCACCAGTTATATGAGTGTTTGGCTCTATTGTACAATTTTGTCCTATTATTACATCTGAACCTATTGTCACAGTATCTGGGTTAATAATGTTTACACCACTTAACATTAATTCTTTATTTATTCTATTTCTTATCTCTTTTTCAACAATACTCTTTGTGTATAAATCATTAACTCCTGTAGTCTCAATAGAATTAGAATAGATATAAGCTTGAACTTTCTTTCCTTCGCCTTTAAGAATTGAAACTATATCAGTAAGATAATATTCTTGCTTGTTGTTATTGTTGTTAACTTTTGATAATGCTTTAAATAATAATTTATTATCTACAACATATACACCACTATTTATTTCGTTTATTTTCTTCTCTTCTATAGTAGTATCAAGTTCTTCTTTAATAGCTAAAAAATCACCATTTTCATCTCTTATAATTCTTCCATATGAGAATGGATTATCTATTTTAGTTGAAAGAACTGTTAAGTCATTTTTATTTTCTTCATGGTAATTAACTAATTCGTTGATTAGGTTTGAAGTTACTAAAGGCATATCAACTGGAAGTATTAAAGTATTACCTTCTAAGCCTTCAAGTGTTCCTTTGCTTGATTCTACAGCCTTCGCTGTTCCATTTAATTCAGTTTGTTCACTGAAATCACAGTTGAATCCAGTGAGTATATCTATTAAGACTTCCTTCTTGTGGCCCACAACAACATTGATTTTATCGAAGTGAGAATTTTGTAATGCTTCAATTGAATATATAATCATTGGTCTATCATTTACAGGAAAAGCGCCTTTTGGAAGATCAGTTTTCATTCTTGTGCCTTTTCCAGCAGCTAATAGTATTGCGTATTTCATATTTTTTACCTCCGCTCTTACTATTTTAATATAAAGTTTAAAAAAAGAAACAACAAATTAAAAAATTGTTCAGTTTTGTGAACAATTTATTGATTTTTAATTCTAAGTTGCCTAATGCTGTCTATTTTAATAACCTAATTCTCTAAATACTTTTGCGATATCATCGTGAATTAAGAGTGTAGCAATATAATCTTTCGGAGTTTCAGACTTATTAATTATTACCAAGTTCTTACCTCTAAAAAATTCTATATAATATGCTGCAGGATAAACAACTAAACTAGTTCCACCAATAATTAGTGTATCAGCCATAGATATCTCTTTTACTGCCTCGCTCACAGTAGTGTTATCTAGTGGTTCTTCATATAAAACTACATCTGGTTTAATAATTCCTCCACAACTACATTTAGGAATAGAATCAAACTTCATTAAATCATCTAAACTATAGAATTTGTGACAATGCATGCAATAATTTCTAAATGTTGAGCCATGAAGTTCTAAGACTTTTTTAGAACCAGCTTTTTGATGCAAATCATCTATATTTTGAGTGATTATAGCTTTTAGTATACCTAAATCTTCAAGCTTCTTTAATACTTTATGGCAATCATTAGGCATTGCATCCTTAAAGCAAAGTTTTTCTTTATAAACACTATAAAATATATCTGGATGACTCATAAAAAAAGAATGAGAAATAATTCTCTCAATAGGAATTGAGCCATATTTCTCATTAAATATACCGGTAGAACTTCTAAAATCAGGAATATTAGAGGCAGTTGAAACTCCAGCCCCACCAAAAAATACGAGATGTTTCGAGTTATCTATTATTTTTCTTAATTCCTCAATTTTGTTCATCGCTATCCTCTTCTATCTTAACATTTAATTCTAAAGTGTTTATTCTATTGTTTTCTATATCTTTGATTTTAAAGGTTAGAATTGCGTATTCTATGCCTTCTTCTTCATCAAGTTCACTATATAATACTTTAGAAATAATTCTAAATGACACTTCATCATCAATCATTGGAAGTCTTTCAAGCTTATCTTGAACCCAACCACCTATAGTGGTTGAATCGATGTTTTCAAGAGGTTCTTCAAAAGAGAAATAATCGAATAAATTCTCAACTTCTAAATCTCCAGATACTAAATAATTATCTTCATCAACTTTTGTGATAGTAAATGGGACTTCATCATGTTCATCGAATATCTCGCCAACTAATTCTTCTAAGACATCTTCCATAGTAACAACCCCATCAAATCCACCATATTCATCAAGAACAATCGCTAAATGAACATTTCTTTGTTTAAGAAGCGAAAGTAGATTATCTGCGGTCATTGAACCTACTACAAATAATGGTTTTTGAAGTAGAGTTTTGATTGTTTTTAGATTTGGTTTTTGTATAATTGCTTTAAAGAATTCTTTTTCATATAATATTCCTACTATATGATCTATTGTGCCTTCATAAACTGGAACTCTTGAATATTGATTATCGAAGAAGCATTTTCTTACTTCATCAAGTGGAGCATCAATATCAAGCACAATAGTATCAACTCTAGGAGTCATTATATTCTTAACATCTATAGTGGATAAATCTAATACTTTTTGAAGCATGTCTGCCTCATCTTTTTCGATTTCACCACTATCTTCCATTGAATCTATGATGTTTTCGAGATCATCTGAAGAAATAGATTCTGAATCTGAATCAAGTTTATCAAGAGCAATCCTATTCATTTTATAGAATGGGTATGCGATTGGAGTTAAGATTTTAACTACTACGTATAAAGGCCCAGATAATTTTAAGGCATTCTTTTCTGGAGATGCTTTACCATGTGATTTTGGAAGAATTTCTCCAAATATTAAAACGATTAAAGTGATTACTAGAGTATTAACAATGTCTATCCAAGTTGCATCAGATTCAAATAAACCTAAAAATAGTCTTAAACCAAGTGTAGAAATAGCAATATTAACTAAGTTATTGCCTATTAGAATTACGGATAAGACTTTATCGAAATTTTCAGTTAACCATAATGCTTTTCTTGATCCTTTCTTTTCTTCATCTATTAGAGTCATAAGTTTCGCTCTTGAAACGCTTGAATAAACAGTTTCTGATTTAGAAAAGAATGCAGAAAAGAATAAAAGAATTATTATAATTGAAGCATAAATAATGGTGCTTACAACATTAATTGAATAAACTGTGTACGTAAGGTGAGGGTCCATATTATTCTTTATATCTAGTGTCGTATTTACCAGTAGTTGTGTTTACGACAATTTTATCTCCATTATTGATAAATAAAGGAACTCTAATTCTTATTCCAGTTTCAAGTAGAGCTTCTTTTTGAACATTAGTTGCAGAATTACCTTTTTCTCCTGGAGGAGTTTCAGTAACCTCTAGAACAACTTTATCAGGAAGCGCAACACCTAGTACTTCTCCCATGTACATCTTTATATTGACATTTTTACCCATTGTTAAAAATTGGAGTTCATTAGCTATTTGTTCTTTAGGAATCTCAATTTGTTCATAAGTTTCGTTGTTCATGAACACAGCTTTGTCTCCTTCATCATATAAATAGTTCATTTCGCATTTGTCGATTTGTGCAGTTTCAACTTTTACTCCAGCGTTGAATGTATAAGGGATGATAGCGCCTGTACGTAAATTTTTAAGTTTAGCATTAACGAATGCTCCACCCTTTCCAGGTTTAACATGTTGGAATTCCATAACTTCATAAACGTTAGAATCGAAAGTGATAGTTACACCAGTTTTAAATTCATTAGTATTTATCATACTACCTCCTAATAATTTTACAAATAAAATTATACAAGAAATAAGCGTTTTTGTCTATAAGATTAAAATATTAGGTTTTTTTAATGGTTTAGTATATAATACAAATAGTAAGAAGGTAGAAATGATATGATATATGCTCAATTTGATTTTTTATGGTTAGGAATAGCTCTCGTTGGGGGATTACTTTTAGGATCGCTTTTTTCAAGCAATAAAAAAGTTGATATGAGTAAGATTGCTGGACTATCAAAAAAAGATTTTTTAGATACAAAAAGAATGGGAACTTTGGTAGATGTTAGAAACGAAAAATTATTTGAAGATGGAAAAATAGTAGGGGCTAAAAATCTTCCAAATAAAAGTGGAGCTAAATCATCACAAGTGAGAAAAGATATACCAATATTTATATATGATGAAAACGGAAAGAGGGCGCTTAATATTGCGAAAGCATATGTTAAAGCTGGAGCTGAAATGGTATATTACCTAAAAGGCGGATATCAATCATTCATTAAAGGAGAGGATGATGTGAAGTAATTCTTCACATTTTTATTTCTATGAATAAGAAGTTATTGTTTAATATAGGAAAATGGCTATATTTTGGGATTTTTATTGTATTAGAACTACTAATATATACTTTATATATGTGCCAAGATTTTGGTGTTCAAATAGATTTAGACAATACATTAATCAAATATATAGGCATAGTTTCTGTAGTAGTTTTTTCATTCACATCAACTCTAGTAATATATGTTAAAGACTTATTAAATAAAGATGAGAATAAATATTCTAAAAGAGATGCATTAATAACTTTATTTGCGCTCATATTCACTCTTATTGCGGATAGTTTTTTACTTCTAAAAAATGCATATTATGAAATAGGCGTTTCTTTCTTCATAGTTACACAAATTTTATATTTCTTTAGACTAATTGTTGGGACAGATTTTAGTATGAAAAGAATTAATAGTTCAACTATCACAAGAGTTAGTTTATTCTTAATCGCAGTAGTATCTCTTCTTATATTAAATATGTTTTCAATTTTGAATTTAGTTGTAGGGTTTTATTTTATAAATCTAGTTATGAATTTAGTTGATTCAATTATTTCTACTATTAAACTTAGAAAAGATAAGAAGAGATTCTTAACTGGATTATTCTTTTCGATTGGGCTACTTCTTTTTATAGGTTGTGATGTATCACTAGGGTTATCTCATCTACTTGGAATATTAAGCCAATATATATGGTTATTCTATTTACCATCACAAGTTATAATCGTTATTACATCTTTATCTTTATATGGCTTAAGTTATACTAAGGAGGAACAATATGGAATATAGAAAAATAGATAAAATTATTTCATACATATTAATATTTATAACTGTCCCATTCATCATTTCTTTATCAATTCTTCCTCCACTTATTTCAAGAAGTTTCTACTACAATCAAATTGATTCACTAGGGATAGCGCAAAATACTGGATATACCAAAGAAGAAATAATTGAGGCTTATGATGACGTTATGGATTTTATATGGCTTCATAAAGAATTCAAAACTGGTTCTTTAGAATACAGTGAAGATGGGAAAAGTCATTTTGAAGATTGTGTACCACTATTTTGGTTAGATTTAATTGGGGCTATAGTTACTTCTTCTTTGATGCTTATAGTGCTCATATTAGTCTTAACTAAAATGATTAAAATTTATAGGCCAAAAGGATATTCACCACTATTTTTTGGGGCGATAATCACAATAAGCTTTATTGTGGTAATTGGAATAATTGGAATAATAGATTTCGATTTATTATTTAGAATATTCCATACGGTGTTCTTTCCTGGAAAAGATAATTGGCTTTTCAATCCATATACTGATCCAGTAATACTTATTCTTCCTTTAGAATTCTTCATGAATTGTGGAATATTTATAGGAGTTAATTTCACAGTATTATCACTGATAATGATAGGATATGGAATATATACAAATAGAAAATTAATACAAAAATAAAATGTTTTGGAGTCCAAAACATTTTTTTATATTTCTTTTATATCATCTTCAACTATTATATTACATTCTTCATGAGATAATTCGCCTGTGATCTTTTTAAAATCTAATTTGTAATACATTGCCTCTGCGGTAGCAAGTAAATTCCCATTAGAATCATACAACTCCCCAATTCCAGAAAAAAGTCTAGAACCATTTTTAGTTATTCTACCAATGGCTTTAAGTTTGGTTGAGTATGGTACTTCTTTTCTAAATTTAACATTTATAGATGTCGTTACACCCCAAGTATCTTTTTCATATATCCAAATGGCTCTTCCTATTACTTCATCAAGCATCGCAGTAATTATTCCCCCATGGGTTCTACCTGGATAACTTTGATGATGTGGGTCATATTCAAATATGCTCACCACACTTTCATCTTCTACTTCATAAAATTTAGCTTTTAATCCATAATCATTATTTATTCCACATATGAAACAATAATTACTTAAAGGTTGAATTCTTACTACTTTCATCGTTTACCACCCTATAAATCATATCACATAAACATATTTATTTACAATAAATCAATAAACTACTATAATTTCTATTTGGGAGGTTAATTATGACTAATCTTGAATATATAATTGATTTTAGCGTTCATTACGCAAAACAATTAATTGAAGCTGGAACTAATATAGAAAGAGTTAATTATAATATCGCAAGAATTCTAAATGCTTATAATTTAGAAGATGTCTCTATGCATTTGCTGAGTACTTTTATCTCCCTAAGCGCAAGAGATAATGAAGGAAATTATTGTCAAAGACAAATTAAAATAGAACAATCTTTAGATTTAGATCTTGAAAAGATGAAAAACTTGAATAGGTTATCTCACATTATCGCAAAAGAAAAATGTGAACCTATAAAACTTAAAGAAATGCTTCATGAAGTGGAAGATAAGAAATATCCTATTTGGGTTACATTAATCGCATATTTCATCACCGTTCTTTGTATCGGAAGAATGTTTAATGGGGGTATACCTGAATTATTAATTATAGAAGTTAACACATTTATAATTTATGGATTAGGATTACTTTCTAATAAAATAAAACTAAATAAAATGATTAGCAGTTTTATTTCTATGTTCGTTGTGGTATCTATAGCCCTTCTTTCAACTAGAATAGGCTTTACCACAAATCATTATTCTATAATCATAGTTAATTCCCTCTTTTTATTCCCAGGTATTCCTCTTGTGAACGCCGCAAGAAATATTCTTTGTGGTAATGAGATGAATGGGGTTATAGAATTACTTAAGATCTTATTAAATGTACTAATCATCTGTGCTGGAATAGGACTTGCCTTCTATTTCTTCGATAAAGGTCTTCCTACTCTTGAAGAATCAATAGTTGATAGAGACCCAAGAGATTTCTTCTCTTCTTTAGAACTTATAATTCTATCATTCTTCGCATCTTTAGGACTTGGAGTAGTATTTAATATCAATTTAAAAGATATTCTATTCGCAGGCTTAGGTGGAGCAATAATTAGAGCTGTCTATATATTATTTCAAATCATAGTGCCATATACTCTAGCTTATACAATTATGTCTTCCTTTATTGCGGCTCTATATTCAGAAATAATTGCGATAATTAAAAAAGAACCTTCGACTCTTTATCTTTATCCATCAATTATTCCAATTATTCCAGGAGGATTATTCTATTATTCATCACTCGGAATCATCTGGCAAAATTCAATTCTCTTTAATGAATATGCACCTGAATTACTTCTAGCTTTATCTGGAATAAGCGCAGGATTTGTGCTTTGTTCATCATTTGTATATTACATTAGAAAGTTTAAATTTAAAGCTATATTTGAACCTAAGAAAAAGATTGTGATAAATAAAAAATAAAGTTGAAACAGTGTTTCAACTTTTTTATATCATATTCTTAAAATACTCAAATATCTTTATTCCATCAGTCATTCTTTCGGGGTGCCACTGAACTGCGATGATATTATCTTTTTCTATTCCTTCTATCACATTATCTTTTGAAGTTGAAGTTATAGTTAATCCACATCCTAATTTATCAATAGATTGGTGATGAGAAGAATTCACAAAAGCTATAGGACCATATATTTTATATAGAAATGAATTTTCAAGATTTTTTATTTCATGAAGGCAATCATCTTTTAATTTATGGTTTTTTATATCTAAATTAAGAGTACCATTGAAGTACACATTGATTAATTGAAGACCTCTACATATTCCAAGTATTGGTTTTTTATTTTTATAAAATTCATCAATTAATTTAAGACAAACTTTATCATATTCTTTGTCAGTTAAAGTGGTGGTTGAATTTCTTTCTTTTCCATATAAAGATGGATCAATATCCATTCCACCAGTTAAAATGAGACAGTCAAATAAAGAATGGTCTATATATGAATTAGTGGTGGTTGGATTAAGCCCAACTTTAATGCATGAATCAACATAATAAGCTGTCTTTTCTTTTGTATTTTTTGTGAGAACTAAAGCTTTATTTTTCATACACTAATTATCAAACCTATTATACCCATTCTTCATGTGTTCGCTTGCGTTTAATAATACTGTGCTTATAATTGAATCAGTCTCGGCCTTTACGAAATCTACAATTTTTTGATTAGCTTCTTCCATCAAATCGTATTTTCCTTTTTCTTCCATGAGTTTATCATATTTATAAAGCAATTCTCTAACTCCATTCATTACTTTATTTTGATATCTTTCAATACTCATGATTGAAGTTGAATAATGTGAATCGGCTAGTGCTTGAAGAACTCTAGTTGACCAATATAAATTATCTAGTGATACATTTTTATTCACACTACTTAAATATGAAGGCATTTTAGATACATTTGAATAAAGCGGAACTGATACATTAAATGCATTTGATGCGAAAGAAATCCACTCAATTCCCTTTATATTATCATCTTTATTTGGCCTAATCTGTAAGATGCCTGTGACATCAGTTCTATTTATTCCAATTGGTCTATACATTCCTTTTTTAGGGCTATCACCTCTTCCATAAGGGTTATATATAGTGCCTTGGTAATATGAAGATAAAATATATTTTATATCTTCAATAGTTATCTTGTGTTCAGGCTTTAATGACCAAGGAATATCGTCACTTTCAGGAGTATAATAAGCGTTCTCTCCATCCCAAACGAAAGTTCTAGGGTTGAAATACCTACACATATACCAACCTCTTGGAGTGTTGTATACGTGGTCTTGATCGGTATGACTTCCAAACGCTAACCTTGGATTAAAATTAGATTCATCAAAAGATGTGTTTAAAAAATTAGATTCGACAAATTCTTTTAAATCAGAAGAACATAGATTCGCCTTTTTCTCTTTATAAGCGTCAGAAAAATCGAATTTATCTAAACCGAATTGATTAGGCATCACCACATATTCATCATCTTCTACTTTTCTTGCCATCCAGTGGTGACCACCTATAGTTTCAAACCACCATATTTCATTTTCATCATTAAAAGCTATACCATTTGATTCATATGTGCCATATTTAGTTAAGAGTTCACCTAATCTGAGCACTCCTTCTCTTGCGGTTTTAATATATGGTAAGACTAGTACCACAAAATCTTCTTCACCTAGTCCGCCAGGTTTATCTTTTTCACCTTTCTTTTTAGCTTTTTCATATCTAACATATGGATCAAGCCCTAAGACTCTAGGATTAGATGTAGTAGTTTCTGTCGCAGTCATACCTACATTCTTTTCATTTATTCCAGTTGCGGCCCAAATACCATTTTTTAAATCAACACTAGGACAAGATGTATACCTAAATGGTTTTTCTTTAAGTTCTATTTCTAAGTGTCCTATCTTACTTTTATATATTTTAGGTTGGTCTTTAGGGTTAACCACAATTATTTTTTTGACATCGAAATGTCCATCATCAGTTCTTGCGATAATTAATGAGTTATCATTTGTCGCATTTTTTCCAACTAGTAAAGTAGTACAAGGCATATTTTTACCTCCTTATTATTCTCTTCATTTTAACATGAAATATACAACATTTTAGATATTTACTGTAATAATTGATTATTATCTATTATTTCATTATCTTTAATTTTGTCTTGACCATGCCACTTGATATAGACAAAAAGTAGAGTAAGCGATATTATTGCGCAGACAAAATCAGAAATAGGTGTAGCCCATAGAATTAAATCTGGCCCAAAACTATTTTCGTTTTGAGAGGCAATAAAATGGAATATATACATAAGTGGTATATCTAATATTCCTTTTCTAAGCAAAGCTAAAATAAGGCTTCTCCAAGCTTTTCCTACAGCTTGGAAGAAAGATATAACTGTATAAGCTAAAGCTGATAGAGGCGCTCCTATACTCAAAATCTTTAAGAATAGCGAAGCATAGAGAATTGATTGTTCCTCATGGACAAATATATTTGAAAATTGTCTTGCGAAAGTGAATGATAGAAGAGTACATAATAAAGCGATAGAAAAAGATATAAGCCCACTAACATAAACAATCTTGGTCATTCTCTTTCTATTACCACTAGATTTATTATATCCAATTAGTGGAAGTACTCCTTGAGACATACCTCTTACAATACTATGGGCGACCATATTAATCTTCTTTGCGACTCCTACACCCGCAAGTGCAGAAGCGCTTAAAGATAAAGTCTCCTCAGTTAAAGCGTTTAGAGTTAATACAGTACCAACTAAATTATCTAAGATGATATAAGATATATTCTCACATAAAGTCATAAGACAAGCAGGTGTGCCTATTCTTAATACTTCTTTTGGAATGTTTTCGGATAATGCTTTACTTGAAAACTTTAATGAAATAACTAGTGTTTTTCTCTTTAAAAAGAATAGGACTAGATAATAAATTAACGCAACAACATTCGCAACTCCAGTCGCAAGAGCTGCTGCGATAGCGGCATCTTCAATATCAAAAATGACGAAAATGAAGATTGGATCTAATATACAATTTAAAATACCGCCAAGCGCTATACCGATTGATGCGTGAATTGATTTTCCTTGAGAACGAATGAGATGGGAAAATAGTGTATTAATCGCAGTAGGAATGCCAAATATACATACACAAAATAAAATATATTCTTCCGCAAATTTAGCGGTTAAAGGAGCTCCACCAGAAATAAAATATGCGATTGGTTTATTGATTAATAATATTAATAAAGAATATGCAAGAGTTGTGAATAGGCATCCCCAAAACGCAAATCTCGATGAATTCTTAGCTCTCCACAAATTACCTTTTCCAAGGCTTCTTGAAATAACGCTTGCGGCTCCAATCCCAAACAAATTACTGATTGCGGTTAATATCATATAAATAGGCATAGAAATTGTTACACCTGCGATTAGTTCACTCGCAAGAGATTCATCAATCATCTTACTTGCTTGACCAATAAAGAAAGTATCAACCATATTGTAGATAACTAATATTAACTGACTAATAATTGATGGAATTGCAAGAGAAAAAATAGCGTTTGTTACAGGCGTCTTTTCAAATAACAATCTTTTCTTCTCATCCATATTATTAAGCATACTAACCTCTATACACCTAATTAAGTGAAAAAAATACAAAATCCAATTGGAATTGGATTTTATGAGTATCTTCATTTAATTATTGATATTATAACATATATAAAATTATTAGTAAATTAATCTATCTTTTTATAAATTGGAAGAAGCATTCTAGTCTCCTTCTTATATTCATCAAACCCTTCTTTTCTTGAACGTTGGTGTTCTTCAGCCATTGGAATAGAGATGAACACAAACATAAGTGTGTTAATGAACGAACCAATTATTAAAAAATAATATCCGTTTAAGGCAGAAATAGATAAAAGGCCAATAGATATCCACATCATTATTTCGCCTAAATAATTTGGATGTCTTGAATATTTCCACAGTCCATTTCTAATGAATGTGTTTGAACCAGTTTTTCTAAAGCGATGCATTTGAATATCTGCGACTGCCTGAAACTGGAATGAAAACATACTGAGTAAGAAAAACAATAATACTAAAATATTGAAACTAGTTTCATATTCAAAACAGAATACTGCAGGTAAAATACAAGTATAGACAACTAAAGTTGGGAAAAGATGTATACCTAAGAAATTAACTAATGGATAAAGCCATTTAGTTTTTTCTTTTAACATCTTATATCTCCAATCCATCCAAAGTAAATTATCAAAAGTATATGCCCAGTTAATGGTTAATCTTATTCCCCAACCAATTATTGCGATAGATAGAAGCAATCTTACTATATTAAATGGTTTTGAAATTAAGTAAAAAGATATGATAACTATTGGAGCAACACTCCAATATGCATCATAACAGGATGCGTTTTTAAATATGCAACTAAAAATGAATATAAGGATAGTACTAGAAATATCCGCAATCAAAAGATTGAAATAAAATTCAAAAGGTAAGTTTATATAAATAGTGTATCCAGCTATAGCCGCAATAAAATATATTGCGAGTATAATCATTAAGCTAGTAATTTTATTCTTTTTCATATTATTCCTCTTATTCTAGATTATCAATATAACTCTTAATAAGTGGATATAAATCTAGATATCTATCATTTATCATAGAAACATTATTCCCGAGTTCCATCACCCTATTATCTTCTACTCTATATTCTTCCCAAAGAGGTAAGCCTTCTCCATTAGGGTCACCATTTTTAATAAAGTTGATTAAAAATTTATTGATTATTTTTTCTAGTTCAAAATCACTCTCATCGTACGCGAATGTATGAGGTGAATTAGCTAAATTACCATAAAAATATATAATTTCACCACTATGATAAGTCCCATAATATCCATTTTCTTTAGTGAATTGGTATTTGTATACTTTTACACCATTTTCTTTAGCGAGTGTTGACCACACATAATGAGGATATATAAACCAATGGACAGACATTATTTCATTGAAAACACTAAATGCATCTTCTTCTATTCTATCTTTATAAAGATTATAAATATCATTTCCTACGTCTTCCCCAAAATACAAAAATAATCTTTCTTTAATATTGTGTTTGTTTGTTGGGGAGAAAAGATAAGTTGGAATTACAAAAGCATCTGATTCTTTGATGTTATATCCATTTAATAATGCAACTTCATTGTTTTCGCCGCTTTTATATACTTCATATGGTGTTTTAGTTAAAGCATAGCCATCTATAGTCATATATGTAATAGCTGTTTTTGATTTAACTAATTCTTCTGCGCTTATATTTCTAAGTTCATCAATAGTGCTACAACCAAATTCTTCCATTATCTTTTCTCCATCTAGTATAGCATCACTATATGGAAGATATGTATGTGGAGGAACTTCAACAACTAAAGATGATGATTCAGCAATAGCTTTTTTAAATAAATTTTTGGCAAGTGGAGATGAACAAAGCGCAGATACTGAGCTTGATCCTGCAGATTCACCCGCTATTGTAATATTATCTTTATCTCCACCAAAATAAATCGCATTATCGTTTATCCATTTCAAAGCTTGAATTTGATCTAATAAGCCATAATTTCCTGCGGAACTATGGATTGATTCTAGCGCTAAAGATGGATGTGTGAAATACCCAAATATTCCAAGCCTATATGCAATAGTTATCATTATCACATCTTTTTTAGCGTATGTTTCACCATTATATTCATAAGATGAACTTGAACCTGATTTAAGGGATCCACCATGAATATAAACTAGAATTGGTAAATTGGTTTTATTTCCACTTGGCCTCCATATATTTAAATAAAGACAATCTTCACTCATCTCTTGAATAGGCTCCATATTATAATTTGGATGCCAACTGCCTTCTGCGTACATATTAATTAAAGTTGACATAACAGGTGCTGTATCTACTTGCATTGCACGTGGTTTAAAATATGTACAATTTAGAATTCCAGTCCAATCTTCTACTTCTTGCGGCTCTTTAAATCTAAGATTACCAACAGGAGCCTTTGCGTATGGCACACCAGCATATATTTCAACACTTCTATCTTCATTATATGTTCCAATGACATCACCATTCTTAAGATGTAATACATCAGTTTCTACGATTTTCTCTACTGGTTTAAATGCTTCAACCGAAGGATGTGCAAGGATAATTATTGGGATATTTAAAACTATAATAGATAAAAAAGCTAAAGATTTTATGAATTTAGTTTTATCTTTAAATACAATTCTAAGCATTAAAGCAGATACTAAAACAGATATTTCTACAAAAAGTAAATATATGGGGCCATTCGCTAAATCAAGATAGAATAGTAATAGAGCACTCACAATTATATAAAAAATTATAAAAGAAAGAAAACCTTTATTTTTCATATTATCTCCTATTCACTCCTTAATACTTCTATTATTTCACCAAAATAAATAGAATGTACTCCATCTTTTTTATACCAATTTAGAATTCTCTCATCATTAATAATAGTTGTATTAAAACAAGTTTCAGCCATCTTTTTTGCGATTATTACTAAATCAGATTCTACAAAATAAGGAGTACCATTACTATAACTAACTTCTAAAGAAGATGCTTCAACTTTATTCTCACATCTTCCAGATACTCTACCAAAATATTCTAGATATTTTCTGTATTCATCTTTTAAAACACATAAAGAAAAAGAATTAGCTTTATCAAAAAGTTGTTTAGAGAATCTGCTTTTATGAATAAAAAGGCATAGACATGGTTTATTCCATAATATTCCAATTAGACCCCAACCAATAGTTATAGGATTTACTATATCATCTGCTTTCACTAAAGCTACTTGGCTATCACTGAATAAGCTAAAAGAATCTTTATAATTATTTATTTCTTTAAAACTAATCTTTTTAAGCATAAATAAGCTCTCCTTTTCCTTCATATTATATTTTATTTAATTATTATAAAAAAATAAAGCCTTGATATAAAAATCAAGGCTATTTTCTTAAATTATGTCTTCTTATTCCTTTAAATAGTTAGTTTAAATCTTCATCTTAGAGATTTAAATTTATTTTTTAATTCTTCTTCTATTCTTCTTGAATCACATATCTTAGAAATTGTCTTTCTTTTTAATGCTATATCACTAGTATTCTTAAGGTATTCAAATACATCTATAGGATAGGTGATTGCGATTACTGATAGAAGCCATGCTTCAGCCATCATTACCATATATTCTTTATTCAGTTTTATAAGTGGTATTATTTTTAGTACTTCTTTTTCTTTATAGTATCTAAGTCCTAAGACATAAGATATTCTCTCTTCATATGTATTATTAGAATTATATGTATTTAAAAAGAAGTCATAATATTTATCAAAAGGTAATTTCTTAAGGAATGATGGGATGCAGTCTGTGATAGCCCATGATTTTGCGTTTTTAATGTTGTTCTTTAGGAATAAAAGTTGTTCATCTATTGTGTTTAACCTTGATAAAGATAATCCAAAATAAATGAAATCTATTTCTAAATATTTACCTAGAATGAAATCTTCTAATTTTAATTCTAAGTCATCTTTATGTTTCTTTATTATATCTTTTAATATTGGATTTTTAATTCCAATAGAAATATAATCGCTATTTGAAAGTGATTTTGAAAAGAGCGCAAATTTTTGATCTCTATTACTAAATAGGTATTCTTCTAATTCTTTGTATTTCATATTTTAATTTTATCATATAAAGCAAAAAGGATTCGGCCGAATCCTTTTTATCTTTGTCCTTTATCGTATGGAATACCTTCTGCTTTAGGACAACCTGACTTCTTTCTAAATAATACTAAAACTATTAATACTACTACATATGGAATAATATTATAGAAATATGATGGAAGTCCAATATTTGCGAAGAAATCTATTGATGATGAAACTGCACCAATACATTTTAAGAAGCCAAACATTAAGGCACCAACAACAATACCTACTGGACTCCAGTTACCAAATATCATAATAGCAAGAGCTAAGAAACCCATACCACCAATAGTTGCCTCAGCAGTACCATTCGCAACTGTCGCAATATAAGCATAGCCACCAAGACCAGCTAAAGCTCCAGATATTGTAGTACCTAAATAACGCATTCCTTTAACATTTATACCTACAGAATCTGCGGCTTGTGGATGTTCACCACAAGATCTAAGATGTGTACCAACTCTAGATTTGTATAGCCAAATTGAAAGAATTATAAATACAGCAATTATTATATATGTAGATATATATGCCTTATCAAAGAAAATCCTTAAGAAACCTGGAAGTTCAGTATTGATGATTGCGTATCCTCTAAATGTGTAAGGCATATTGATCTTTTCTTGTAGGAAGAATACTAAACCAAATGTATTGACGATTGCAGGAGCGAGCATATTAAGAG
Source organism: Caryophanales bacterium UBA1188 (assembly GCA_002310135.1). Lineage (GTDB taxonomy): Bacteria > Bacillota_I > Bacilli_A > Izemoplasmatales > UBA1188 > UBA1188. The sequence continues at coordinate 364,639 of DBYK01000001.1, forward strand.
CGGTTCCACCAATCGTTTGATCGGCTTTAAGTTTAATCGCAGAAAGCGATAATAGTAGTGAATATAGCGCTCCACTTGTTGCGCTTATTATTAATGCAAAGATGAAAGTTAATTGAGGTTTTTCTAACCATATTTCATTTTTTTGAAGAAGATATACAAATATTGCACCTATAAATGCACCAAATATCATCTCACCTTCAAGCGCTAAGTTGATGACACCACTCCTCTCAGCAAACACACCACCGAGCGCAACTATTAGAAGTGGTATAGCATATATCAATGTTTTTTGAAGAATTAGGATAAGGTTTTCCATTATTTTTCACCCTCCTTATTCTCATCATTAATTGGTATTTTATCTTTTTCACCAACATCTATATCATTTATAACTAATACTTCATCTTTCTTCTTTTTCTTAGATAACAGCTCTAAGAATAATCTTGAGAAACCAGAGAAGTAAATTATTACAGATGAAATTACTGCGGCGATATATGAGTTAAATCCTGCGAGTTGTAATCTAGAACCAGATGCGGAAATATATCTTAAGAATGTCGCACTAAAGATTACACCTATTGGATCACAGTTCGCAAGAAGTGCAGCAGGAATACCATTGAAACCATAATCTGGAAGATTCGCATATACACTACCATATTGTAGCTCAATTCCAGAGTTGAGGTAATAAAGTGATCCTCCAATAGCGGATAGAGCTCCCGCAATTGCCATAGCAAAAACTATATTCTTCTTTTCATTCATACCTGCATATCTTGCGGCGGATTTATTCGCACCACAAGCTTTAAGTTCAAATCCAAATTTAGTTTTAGACATAATTACGAAAATGAATGCCGCAATTAATATAGCTATGAATATTCCACCATCAATATATGAATTAGGAAGCAATTTATCGAGTCCAAAAGTTGGAGTGAATGTCCCAAGACCACCTGTCTTAATTAGATATGCGCTCTTTCCTTCTGGAATATTGATAAGATGAGATTGAGTTGAAAAAACCCAAGTAACAATATTCGCAGCAATCCAGTTTGTCATAATACACACAACAACTTCGTTTATATCAAAGAACGCTTTAAATATGCCTGGAATAGCCCCCCAAAGTGCACCACAAATTAAACCTACAATTATTGCGAGGAGCCAAACTAAGATACCTAGTCCTCTATTATCTGAACAATCTATATTTAAAGCAACAAGTAATGAACCCATTGAGCCCATTAAGAATTGTCCCGCAGCACCTATATTAAATAGACCTGTTTTATATGCGAGTGCGACAGATAAGCCTGTCATAATTAGTGGAACTATATAGAAGATCATATTGCCAAGGTTTCTCTTAATAGTCACAAGAGAACTAGAAGAGAAAGGACCACTAAATAAATATCTAATACCTAATAAAAAGTTTGAAAAATCTAAATTTTCATTTGTGATTGTGATAAATAACATCACAATTAAACCAACCACAAAGCCACAAACTATACAGAGGATAGAAGCTAATATCTGCTTTGAAAGATTACTTTTCATAATACTTCCCCTCCATAATAATTTCTCTTTGCGCCTGCCATATATAAACCAAGTTCTTGGATAGTTACTTCTTTTGGATTAACTTCTCCAACAATTTCGCCTTCATACATGACATATATTCTATCTGAAAGGTTCATAACTTCATCTAATTCAAGCGATACTATTAAAATCGCATCACCCTCATCTCTTTTCTTAACCATCTCACTATGAATAAACTCTATTGCTCCAACATCTAAGCCTCTTGTTGGCTGAACTGCGATTAAAAGAGAATGTTCTCTTTCCATTTCACGCCCTACAATTGCTTTTTGTTGATTACCACCGGACATACTTCTAACAATTGTATCGCTTCCTTGTCCGCTTCTTACATCATATTTTTCTATGAGTTTATCAGAGTATTCTTTTATTTCTTTGAACTTCATGAACCCATTTTTTACAAATCTATCTTCGAAATAATTTTGTAATACTTCATTGTAATCTAATCTAAAATCAAGAATTAGACCGTCTTTATGTCTATCTTCTGGAATATGTGAAAAACCATGTGAATTACGATATCTAATAGTCTTATTAGTATAGTTTTCACCTTTAAATATTATTTCTCCAGAAAAATGTGGATTTAATCCTGTTAAAGCTTGAACTAATTCTGTTTGTCCGTTTCCATCTATCCCAGCAATACATACAATTTCGCCTTCACGTACATAGAAACTTACATCTTTAACAAGATCTTTAGCGCTTTTTTTATCTTTATTTTTAACAGTTATATTTTTAACTTCAAGGACAGTTTTTCCAGGTTTTGCTTCATCTTTTTTAACTTCAAGTTGAACAGGACGACCGACCATTAAAGTTGATAACTCTTCTACAGTAGTTTTATTCTTTTCAACTGTGCCGACTAATTTTCCTTTTCTTAAAACTGTGACTCTATCGGCTATAGCCATAATTTCATTTAATTTATGAGAAATAAAAAGAATTGATTTTCCTTCATTAGAGAGATTTCTCATAACTTTCATCAATTCATCTATTTCTTGAGGAGTTAATACGGCGGTAGGCTCATCAAAAATAAGGATTTCATTATCCCTATAAAGCATTTTTAATATTTCGGTTCTTTGTTGCATACCTACAGTGATATCTTCTACTTTTGCATCTAAATCAACATGTAGACCATATCTATCCATAAGATCTTGAACTTTTTTTCTAGCATCCTTTTTTAAAATAAATCCTAACTTAGTATCTTCATCCCCTAGAATAATATTATCAAGGACAGTAAAGCACTCAACAAGTTTAAAATGTTGGTGAACCATTCCTATTCCAAGAGCTGTCGCATCATTAGGATCATTAATTGTTACTTCAATTCCATTTTTATAAATGCTACCAAAATCTGGTTTATAAAGGCCAAATAGGACACTCATCAAAGTTGATTTGCCTGCACCATTTTCCCCAAGAAGGGCGAGAATCTCGCCCTTCTTAAGTTGTAATGTAATGTCATCATTCGCTTTTATTCCAGGAAATTCTTTGGTAATATTTAGCATTTCGATAATATAGTTGTCGCTCATATATGTATCGCAAGCCAATATAGGCATCTCCTTTATTAAAAGTTTTTGATAATTAATTATTTACCTGCTTCGTGAATAACACTTAGACTAGTTAATTCTCCAGCAATAGTATCCCATGCACCTGCTAATGAGCAGTCTTCTGGAGTTGCAGCAACTGGAGTTACAGTTCCATTCTTAATGCTGTTGAATAATGTTTGATATTGTTCAAGAGTGAATGTTGTGAATCTCCAAGATGTAGTTGCAGTTGGAAGACCAGTTGAATCTTCAGCAGCGCCTAAATTAGAAGTCTTGTCAGCAAGTTTAGCATCCCATTCTCCATCGTAGAATTGTTTTAATACTAATTGAACAGATGAAGATAATCCTTTAATTGCTGAAGTGATGATTTTAGAACTTAAACCAGCTTGGTCAGTATCAACACCAACAATCTTAGCATTAGCATTTTCAGCTGCAGCAGCTATAACTGAGTTGAGCATTGAACCACCACAAGAGAATACTACTTGTGTTCCAGCTGTATACCATTGAGAAACTAGAGTTTGAAGTTCATTTGAAGCACTGAAGCTTGAGCCATATTTGAATGAAATCTTCATTTCAATTGGAGTTTCTAAATTTAAAGCTTTAGCAGCAGCATCAGCACCTTGCATAAATCCATAGCAGAATCTATTGCATGCGAAGTTAGATCCTCCACCACCAAATACACCACCAAGTTTTCTATAGCCATCCATAACAACGGCATAACCAGCTAAATATCCTGATTCTTGTTCTTTGTAAGAAATTGCAGTAACATTTGCTTTTCCAAAATTCCAACCATCAACGAATACGAATTTTACATCTGGATGATCTGTAGCAACCTTTTCAATTGCAGCTTGTTGTAAGAAACCTGGAGCAACGATAATTTTTGCACCATTTTCAATAGCGTTTTCCATAGCAGCAATACGGTCATTATCAGTAGCGTTTTGACCATTTTCAGGTTGATAATAAGCGTAAGTTTTATTATTCTTTTCAGCGAAAGTCTTTGCACCTTCATAAGTACCTTGGTTGAAACCACCATCCATAAGTTGTCCAACGTCAGTAACAACAGCTATTTCAGCTTTTTTCTTGCCGCAACCTGCTAAAACAGAAAAGCTAACAGCAACTAATAAAACAGACATAATTAAAACTAACTTTTTCATTCTTTCCTCCTATAAATGTTAATTTTACATATATGCATATTTATAATAGTCATATACATTTACATTGTATATGCAATGTCAATACTTTTCAAGTATTTTATAGTTCCAATTTCATTAAAAGTATCTAATTGTGAAAATATTTTTTTATGATAAAAAATGGTTTTAGTATCCTCTACTCGCTAAATCTCTACATAATTCATAATAAAATTCATAAACCTTTTCACGTTTTTTCTTGCTTGCTGAAAAACCATTAATTTCTGAATGTGATATTGATTCTTTAAAGGCATTGCCTTTATATTCACCAAATGCTGCGGAATCATTTGATACTAAGCCATCAGAATCTTTATCTTTTTCAAAATGATGGAAGAATAGGAGTGGAATACCCATGATAAAATCATCTTTTGGTTTATCCATTTTTGTTGAATAACTTTGGCAATATACTTTATTACCTATATCGAACGTTTCCTCTTCTATCGCATTTGATTCAGATAATTCTATGCATGCATTTAGTGAATCAGGATGCTTATCACCTAAAATCTTATACCAAGTGTTTATGAAGAAAGCGGTTGTCTTTAAAATCCATTTAGGTAATTTCAATATATTGGTTGCGATAGGACTTCCTTTATGAGGCGTGCACAAAGTAGTGAGACTTGATACTTTATCCTCCATATCTAGTTTCATTATCATATATTTAGAATCAAGTCCACCCTTAGAATGTGCAATAATGTTTACTTTATCGCACTTCATAGTATCTATTATTCTTAGAATTTCTTCTTTTAGTATTTGTGCATTGTTTTCTATCGTTCCGAAACTATCGATTTGACTTCTATAAACTGTATATCCTTTTTCATTCAGTTTTTTATCTATTTTTCCAAAAGATTTAAAAAATATAGTGTCTCGAACCGTTAGCCCATGGACAAGTACTATAGGATATTTTGTGTTCACTAAAATACCTCATTTATAATAATAAAGTTTCTTTATGAGAAAATTCAAACTCAATATTCTTTTTTGGATTTTTAAGAAGTGACATTACTCCTGGTTCAGATACGCCTAGATTAGTGCTGAAGACTAATTTTCTATATGGAATAAAACCACATTTTTCTTGAACTCTTTTTGACCTATTATTTTTATCAAAGTGACTGCACAATAAAAAATCTAAATCATAATCATTGAATAGATAATCGATCACTTTATTCACAGCTTCACACATAATCCCCCTTCCCCAATAATCTTTAGATAAAACAAAACCTAGTTCTCTTCCTTTATAATCTTTAAATTCAGTTAGTTCATCTTCTAGTTTATATCTTTCAATGCCTAATGAACCTATTACTTTATTGTTTTCTTTATAGACTATCGCGAAGGTTCTATCGTTATTTATAAAATTATTAAGTATCTTTAGTGATTCTTCAGTGTTATTGTGATGAGGCCAACCAGCCATTTCACCAACCCCATCAACTTTTGCGTATTCATAAAAATCGGATAAATCTTCTATTTTCCATCCTCTAAGTATTAATCTTTCAGTTTCTAAAACTACATTATTGATACTAAAAATTGCGTTCATAATACTAACCCTTGTACTTCTTATAATAACATTATAACACATCATTCTTTTAAAAAATGGCCCTCTATAGCTCAAGTATTTGACTTAATACTTTAAATAATCTATTTTTTGAATTATAATATTTTTAGAATTACATATAAAATTAAATATTTGGAGGAAAAAATGATTTACGTATTATTCAATTCTAAATCTAACAATTCTCATGGCGAAGAGGATGCTAGAAAATGGGCAGAAAGGCTAACTCAAGATGTCGAATTTGTGGAGCTTGTTGGGCTTGACTACAAAAAATTCTTTGATGGTCTAACTGAAGATGATGAAGCAATTCTATGTGGTGGAGATGGAACTGTAAATTATTTCGCTAATGAAATGTATGGATATGATTTCAAATGCAAATTATCTTATGTGAAATGTGGTTCAGGAAACGACTTCTATAGAGATGTAGAAGAATATGAAAAAGATGGAAAAATTGATTTTAAACCATTCCTTAAAAACTTACCACTAATTAAAGTAAATGGAATTGAAAGAAGATTCTTAAATGGTATTGGTTATGGTCTTGATGGTGAAACTTGTCTTGTTGGAGATCAAATTAGAGAAAAAGATCCAGGAGCTAAAATCAATTATACTAATATCGCAATAAAACTACTTCTTGGAGGATATACAGTTAGAAAGGCTACTGTTACTGTTGATGGAGTAACTAATGAATATGAAAATGTATGGCTTTCAAGTACTATGTTTGGTAAATATTATGGTGGCGGAATTATGGCTGCACCTAAACAAAATAGACTAAATGAAGAACACACTTGTACAGTAACAACTCTATCAAGTACTGGAAGACTTAGGACTTTCTTAAGATTCCCTACTTTCTCAGGTGGAAAACACGATGGAAAGAAATGGATTAATCATACTGTAGGACATAGTTTCAAAGTTTCCTTCGATATTCCATGTGCACTTCAAATAGATGGTGATGTAGTACCTGAAGTTAAGGAATACGAAGTTGTGATTGATTAGTTATGAAAAAATATGATTGTGTAGTAATAGGTGCAGGAAATGGTGGTCTGAGTGCTGCAGTCAAAATTCTTATGGGTAAAAAAAGCTGCCTCGTATGTGAAAAGCACAATATACCTGGAGGTTTTGCGACATCTTTTGTAAGAGGTAGATTTGAATTTGAAGCTTCTCTTCATGAATTCAATGGAATAGGAAATGAGGAGATGTGTGGCAGCACAAAAAGAATGTTCGATGAACTTGAAGTAAGCGATTTAATAGAATGGATTCAAGTTAAAAATGCATATAGATTGATATCTAAAGAAGAAGGGATAGATTTCGTTCTTCCTTTTGGTATTGATAATATCATTAAAGCTTGTGATACATTATGTGAAAATGGCGGAATTGAGGCAAAAAAGATAATTGATTTATCTAAAACAATTTATGAAGCTGTAGGATATTTAAGTGATTCAAAAGGTAACCCAGACCCTGAGGTTATGAAGACAAAATATTATGATTATCTTGCGACTTCTTCTTATTCTGTCAATGAAGTATTTGAATCCCTTAAAACTCCAAAAATCATTAAAAATGTTTTAAGCGCATATTGGAGTTATTTAGGAGTTGACTTCGATAATATGAGTTTTGTGCATTATGCGAATATGACTTATTCATATTACAGTATGGGGGCTACTGTCCCTAAATATAGAAGTCATGAATTATCATTAGCGTTTGAGAAGAGAATTCATGATTTAGGAGGAGATATCTTCTATAACACTGAAGTTAAAAAGATTTTAACTGATGAAGTTGGTCATGTATCAGGTGTAGAACTTTCAAATGGTGAGGTAATTGAGACAAGACATGTTATTGCGAACTGTTCGCCACACGTTGTATATTCAAATATGTTAGACCCTAAAGTTGTCCCTGAAAGAGCTCTTAAATTATGCAATTTTAGGAAATTTGCGGGAAGAGGAATAACTATTTTCTTAGGACTTGATTCTTCTCCTGAAGAACTTGGAATAACTGAACATTCATATTTCATTTATAATTCAAGTGATTCAGTAAAAATGTATAATGAGATGAAAGATCTTCATCATCATGTTGGCCAAGCAACTTGTTGTCTTAATAATGTTAATCCTGATTGTTCTGAAAAAGGAACTACTATTCTTTATATGACATCTCTCTATTTTGATGATGCTTGGAAAGATGTTGAAGAAAAAGATTATTATAAATTCAAAAATGAAGTTGCGGAGAAATTTATTGAAGATTTTGAAGTTGCGACTGGCGCAAAAATAAAAGGTCATATAGAAGAAATAGCTATCGCAACGCCTCAAACATACGCAAGATACACTGGACATCCTCAAGGAGTAATCTATGGGTATGAAGGTAAATATGATGACGGACTAATGGCGAGAATTATGATGGTTAATGAAGATGCGTTTATTAAAGGTCTTAGATTTGGAGGAGCCTATGGTGAAAGAGAAATAGGTTATCCATCTTCATATAAGAGTGGTTATAATGAAGCTAAAAGAACCCTAAAAGATATGGAAAAGGAGGGCTCATAAATGTTTAAAAGAAATGAAAATCCAATGGTAGATGTCCAAAAAGGATTAAACATTGTTAATAAGAGAAGAGAAGCTATTGATAATTCTCCTTCTACTCCTCTTCCAAAATCATATAAAGTTAATGAACTCTCAAAATCTTTACATCCAGGAATGATTAAAGCGGAATTAATTGATATTAAAGATTCAATATCTGATTATAAAATTTTAACTTTTAAATCATTATCTAAGAATAAAAGATTTCCATATTTTAAGGCAGGACAATTTATTACAATTTCAGCTAGAGTTAAGGGTTCTATAGTTACAAGACCTTATTCAATTTATTCATCACCTAAAGATGCCTTAAATGGAATAATAGAAATAGGTGTAAAAAGAAGCGGATTCTTCTCTAATTTTTTAGTTGATGTAATAAAGATAGGAACAAAAGTTATGATTGGAGAGCCATCTGGAGATTTCTATTATGATAACTTAAGAGATAAAAAGAATATAGTTGGGATTGCGGGTGGATCAGGTGTTACTCCATTTGTATCTATGATTAAATCTTTAATTGAGGGCACAGATGACTTCAATCTAACATTATTTTATGGCGTTAGAAAAAGAGAATTTATGATGTATGATTTTAGTTCAATTAATGACCCAAGAATAAAGATTATAATTATATTATCTGAAGAAAAAGTTGATGGTTATGAATATGGCTTCATCACAAAAGATATTTTAAATAAATACCTTAAAGGTGATTATTCAGTCTTTATGTGCGGACCAGATCCTATGTATGAGTTTGTTTCAAAAGAATTCGCTAAACTTGGGGTTGATTATCATAAAATAAGATTTGAACATAACACTATAGGAGATGATCCAACTCTTAAGCACATTGAACATAAACTTACAGTACACTTAAGAGATGAGGTACACGTTATACCTTCTTATGAAAACGAAACCATACTTACAGCCATGGAAAAAGGAGGGTTATATACTCCATCTAGATGTAGAAGTGGATTCTGTGGGTTCTGTCACTCAAGATTAATAAGTGGAGATTATTATACTCCTTCTAAATATGATCATAGAAGAGGGGCAGATAAAAAATTTGGATATATTCATCCTTGTGCAACATATCCAAAAAGTGATATGGAAATAGATGTTCCACCACTAGATGAACTAAAGGAGTTATGATATGACAACACCAGTAATTATATTCACAGTTGTATATTCGTTAGTGCTTGTTGCGTATTTCTTTACTGAAACAAGCGGAAAGATGTATTTAAGAGCCCCAAATAAGGTTCTTCTTGCGCTTATGTTTTTCGTCTTTGCGTGTATAGTCTTTTCAATAGATGATAAATATTCTCTTCTTTCATATCATGGTTTATTTATGGCGGGATTATTTCTTGCGATGCTTGGGGATATATTTCTTCTATTTGATTTAAATAGAGGAGGAGATTTCTTCTTAGCAGGAAATGTGTGTTTCATCATCTATGAACTCTCAGTGCTTAGTCAACATTCAATTAAATTTAGTGAATATTGGTGGGTGATATTAGTATCTTTAATCTTACTTCTCACATATTATTTCCTTTTCACTAAATTTGATAAGTTCTTTAAAATGGGGAAGATGAAATATCCAATGTTGTTTTATTTATCATCAATTACACTCCATGGAGTTATGGGGATTGCGGTGATGATATATGTTCCATCTCTTCTTCTTTTAGGACTTGGTTCACTTCTATTCTTTATATCTGATTTGATACTTACAGTAGATAGATTCGCACTTAAAAACAATTGGAGCTTAAGAGCTAACAGCGCATTCTATTTTACTGGATTATTATTGATGGTTTTAAGTATGGTAGTTTAATAATTAAAAAAGACCTTACATAAGGTCTTTTATTATTTAAAAATCTAATGAATCAATATTTGAAAGTAAATCATGAGCTTTTTTCTTAAATGTCTCAAGTTCAGCTTCAAATGTTGGTTCATTTTTTCTATGTTTAGAAATATATTTAATCATATGAAGAGAATTAAGACATTTAATTTTATCATTCACTTCTTTTATCTTGCCTTCATCAGTAGTATTTAGATATAACCTGATGAACTTAGGCCAAATCTGTGAATATAATTCTTCTTTCATTCCTAAGAAGTTTTCAATTAACTTAGGATTGATTTCACCAATACCAACATAAGCGAAATAGGTATTCGCAAGATCAAATATTCTATTTCCATAAGACAAAGTATCCATATCTATTATTAATGCTTCCCCATTTTGAAGCATAATGTTGTTTGTGTGAAAATCTCCATGAAGCATTTTAAGAGGTGCTTTTAAAGCTTTGATTAAGGCTTCTGCCTTATCGCTATCTTCTTTACTCAAAAAAATCTTAGATGCTTCAATCCATTCACCACCAATTTCAGTATTCGCATTAGGCATATCAGTCGATTTAACTTCAGTTCCATGAATGATTTTTACAAGATCAACCATCTGTTCAACATATTTATCTAAATCATCTGGATTATTTTTGATTGCATCTGAAAGTGATAATGCATCTAGTAATTCAAATACTGAACCATATTTATCACCAACAACTACAACATCAAAAGGAATTACTGTAGGTACGCCTAAGATAAATGCTTTTCTTGCGAGGTCTCTTTCTCTATTTATTTCTGGTAGACTATCGCTATTTTTATATACTTTGATGATTGTATCATCATCATATTTATAAATAATGCCTTTAGCTCCTTTTCCAATCACTTTACAACCATCCACTGACATCTTTCTATAAGCTTTTTCGATTGGAATCATTTCAGAGAAACCAGTCATCTCAAAGATTTCATATGCTTCAACAGAAACATTTATTATCTTTAAAGATTTTTCTTTTTTCTTTAGTCTTAAAACAACACGAAGACCGGCACTTGAAATATAATTCAGGTTTCTTGCGTCTATTATCACATCCCCTTCTTTATTTATAGATCTAATATCATTAATCTCAGTTTCTGTGGCTTCGGCGTTTGCTGAGTCTAATCTTTCATTTAGTTTTAAATATAAAGTATTGTCTTTAAACTCGTATGATATATAGTTCATTTTGCTCCTCTTTATTTAATTCTCTTTTTAATTGTGAAAATATTTTTATCGTTTGTGAATTCATAGTGGACGCTATCCATTGACTTTTTAACCATATAAATACCTAAACCACCAATAGATCTTTCTTCAGAAGATAATGTAATATCTGGATTATCTTTGGATAGAGGATTGAATGGAATGCCTGAATCAATGAATCTGATTGTGGCAATATCATCTTTAATTAATATTCCGATAGTGGCATTCCCGGTTGAATCTATATAAGCATAATGAGCAATATTTATGAATATCTCTTCAATCGCTATAGATATTTGATTAATAGCTTTCATAGATGCTTCTTTCTTTTCAAGTTCACCTATAATGAAGTTTGTGACATTTGCTAGTTCAGAATCTTGAGCTTTAAATGTTCTTTCAATCATTGGATTTGAATCTCCATAATAACTTATCATTAACATTGTAATATCATCGAATTGTTCAGCTTCACCTTTGAATTTGTCGATATCAACTTTGATTCCTTTTAAGACTTCTTCCATTGATTCTTCTTTATGTTCATTTAAATAATTTATTAATCGAGGTTCTCCATATAATTCTTTATCTATATTGTTTGCTTCAGTAACGCCATCAGTATAAAGATAAATCTTATCGCCTGGATTTAAATCTAATTCTTGTGGTTTATAAATGAAACCATCTATACCACCTAATACTAAACCAGATTTAGATTTGATATATTCAAAACCTTTATCTTTTCTATAGATGAGTGGTGGGTTATGGCCTGCATTCGCAAATGTGACATGTCCATTTGTGTAATCTAATATACCCATCCAACATGTGACAAACATACCTGCATCATTATTACTGCACAGTTTGTTGTTCGCATCACTTAAAACTACATCTACTGGCTTTCCAGATTCAGCCATATTCTTAAGTAATGTTTTAGCTGTCATCATGAAGAGGGCTGCGGGTATACCTTTACCTGAAACATCCGCAACTAGGAATGCGACTTCGTGATCACTTACCATATAGAAATCGTAGAAATCACCTCCAACTTCTTTTGCGGTATCCATAGTTGCATAAATATCAAAATATTTTAAAGCAGGGAATGGCGGGAATACTGATGGTAAAGATGAGTGCTGGATGTTTTTCGCAAACGCTAATTCGTTGTCTATTCTTTGCGATTCTAGTTCTATATAATGTTTTAGAGTTGAAACTGTAGAGTTAATGTCATCTGATAGAGATGAAAATTCATCACTAGTATAAACATTCACTCTAGTATCTAAATTACCGCCTATAATTTTAGATAAACTATCATTAACTTCTCTTATGTTGTTCACTACATATTTTTTAATTAGGAAGTAGATGTGGAAGAAGAATATCGCAAACACTATTACTTCCATGAAAGAATTAACATATAATTGAGCATCTCTAGTCGAATAAGCTTCTTCTTCAGATAAAACACCAATAACTAAAAAATCAGTGAGTTTTTTATACATTACGAATACTTTTTCTTTATCTATCGTCTTTCTTACTACTGACATTTCATCATTTTGATTTATTAATGATTCAACTGTTTCAGCTAAAGCGCTATCACTAGAAATGGGTTTATCGTTATTTTGAATATCTTGGTTGTGCTTGTTTAAAATGATGTAGTAACCAGTACTTCCAATACGTCTTGATTCAGTATATTTAATTACTGTTTCTTCTATACTTTCTTCATATTTATCTTTATCATAACCAACTTGAATAAATTCAGTGTCGTTTAATTTAACAGCTGCATATTTCCTATATGTAGTTGAATCATATCCAATAGGCCCAAATTCTTGAACCATTTCAAGCGTGTTTTGAGTATCTATTAAAACCATGAATGCATTAGACTGTTCAGAGCTACGCATATTAAAGCCTATATCAACATATTCTTGGTTAGTGCTCTTAATTATTAATCCAGTGCTATCCACAACATTTATTTCACTGATTTCAAACTCATTCATTAATGAAACTAAATCTATATCATTGTTGAATCTGTATCTATTGACTATTTCATGGCTTTTCATAAGAAGAGATTCATTTAATAAATCTTCATCAGAATTCTTAATGATCTCAAAAGATACATCGTTGATGTTTTGTTCTAAAAGATTGTTTGCTTGACTTAAAGCGGTCGATGTTTGAAGTTGATATACAAATAAAGTGGTTGCAAGATATGTTAGAACAATTGAAACTAATAACCAGTTTTGAACCTGTTGTGATATCTTTCTGTTTCTTGGCTCTCCGTTTCTTATCTTAAATGATACGAAAGAAACAAGAATAACAGATAACATTACAGATATAGAATTAACTAACACCATTGGTATAGTACATATCTCAACTATTCTTATGGCTTCCAAAGGTTCATTTAAATGAGTGATGAAAATTAGTGTCATATGGACAGTCTCCATTACAACACCAGTCACAAGAGCTAAAGCCCATGTTGGACGTTTGTTATCAAACATAAATTTTCTTAAGAATGCAGCATAAAGACCTGCAAGAATAGTCGATATCGAGCATGCTACTTGAGAATACGCAAGTCCAGGTTTCCAGATGACCGCAAGAAATCTTTCAATTCCACCAATTAAACCTGAAACAATTCCAGCATATGGGCCGAATATTAGGCCTGCGCAAAGTGGTGCTGCATCTCTTGCATTAGCGGTTGCCCCACCAATTTCTACACCAAATTCAGTGCCTACTATAGCAGCAAGTCCAAATACCACACCTATTATTATTTCTTGTCTTATTCTTGGTATATCATTGAAACTAGTTCTTTTCTTTAATATATGAAAAACTCCCGATAAAGTTATCGGAATTAAAGCACAAAGTGATAATTTTAAAATGATGTCGAAATCAAACATTATAGTAGCCTCCAATTAGCAAGAATAGTTTATTCAATATCTATAATGTCTGAAAAACCAGTCATTTCAAATATATCTTTTATATCATCACATGCATTTATTATTTTCATGTGTCCAATTTTATTCATCTTTTTTTGAGATAGAAGCATTACACGTAATCCTGCTGAAGAGATGTATTCAAGATTCGAAAAATCAAAAACTAAATCAATAATTGAATCACCAAATTCATTCAATTTTTCTTCTAATTCTGGAGCCGTAACGGTATCTAATCTTCCCTCTAAAGCAACTACTGCTTTTCCTTCTTCTGTCAAAATGTTAATAGTCATATAAATACCTCAAATATTGTCTTTTATGTAATTTATGATAACATAAATTAAAATTAAAAGATAGAATAATTATTTAACTAATTACTGCTTCTATATATATTACATAAACAACATATCAATCATTAATAATTTCAGCATTTATGCCTATATAAAGAAAAAAACCACCATTTCTGATGGCTTTAATAATTAAATACCAAAAACTAAAGCGTTCTTTATAACTTAATAGTTTTACCAACTAGTATCAATGTATGAATACATTATTAATAGGCTTGGACATTTGTTAATACTTTTAACATATTCTTTATTTTCTTTTTTAAGCATATATCTAAGGCGTCTTCAAATGTATATCCAGCATATATTTTATCCATTCCGCCTGAGCCATTTATTGCTGATTTATATTTAACAAATTCATCAAGAAAACTAATTAATTCATTTTTTCTATTTAAAGAAGGCCTCTCATAGTGAAATTTTACCATTTTATTCAACTCCCAAATATTCAAGCGAGCTAATAAACATTTCTTTATTTATATTATCAATATTGTAATCGGTATTAACGAAAGGAATTATATCTGACTTTAAAGAATTAAAATCTGTTTGTTCAAACCTTTCTTTTAATAGCTCTTTAATATCATCAATAGTATAATCTGATGTATCTTTATTTAAAGAATACTTTAATTTGTTTTTTAAATAATCCAAATTAATTTTTATATTGTGAGAGACATAAAACATATAGTCATAATAATCTCTTCCTTTAGTTCTTTCTCTCCAGTTTCTTGTTATTAATGCATTTAATTTGCTTGCAAATAATGATTCATAATTAAAACAATATATATTAGAAAACATTGGGGAATTAAGTAATTTCATTTCATATTTAGCTCCAGGTATAAATACAGTACTAACTTCAATTTTGATTGAAAGTAGTTTTTCTTTGTTCATATTAATTTTGCCAAAAAATTCACTAGCAATATCATAATGAGATATTTTTATATATCTTCTTCTAACTTCACCACTATCATAATCTGATTTTGAATATACTATAGATTTTAAACCATATGATTCAAGTACAGTTATACATTTAGACATGTATTGATCAAAATCTAATTTATAGTCTTCACTTATTACTTGAAAATCTAAATCTTCACTAAATCTATCTAATCCATGAAAAATTCTTAAGCATGTGCCACCATAAAAGGCGACATTTTTAAAAAATGATGTTTGAGCTAATGCATACAATATTATTTTTTGGGATATTTCTCTAAATGCATTTTCAAATTCATATATATTTTTAGGATTACTTAATTTTAAAGATTCTAAAATATAATTATTAAACATGCTTTGCCTCCAAATATTTTTTTAAAATTTTTAATGTCTTTGATGAATATAACTCACACAATTTAATAATTTTATCCTTATCTAGTTCATCAAATAATACCTCATCAATTCTTAAATCATCAAACAACAAATCCGTTAATTCTTTCTTATTGTTCCTTGGTGATATTACTGACAATAAATCAAGCAATGCTTTTTCCTTAGATGCCATCATAACCTTAACACCATCAATTTCAATTTGATTAATATCATATGGATAAGCATTTAAATTAACATCCTGATATAAGAATAATCCGAAATTATTTTTATATTCCTTCTTCTTATTTTTTTTAAATGTAGCAGATTTTATAGCATATACTCTTTCAGGTATCATTCCATAATAGGCTAAGGCTGTTTCAAAGGAAATATATGATGGTGATAATAAAACATTAGCAATTGTTAAAGGATCTGCATTCTTATTTGTTTCATATAATCCTCTTTTTAGTTTAATAAGATTATTATTTTTTTCCTCATATGCAATTTTGTTATAAATATTTGAATAATTTCTATATTCATATATTAACATGTCAATAGTCTTAATCATATTATTTCCTCCTGTTACTACTATTATACAGTAGTTATTGGTGGAAATCAAGCATATTGTTAAAAAATAAAAAACTGACACTTTATTGTATCAGTTTTATTGTTTAAATATGTCTTTATGCAACTCGTTATAATTGCTAAAAAGTGGAAATGATACTCGTTATACTTACATTTTCCTGCTAAAAAGTGGAAACTAGAGGAAAATTCGTAATCAAGATTTTTTTCGAGAAAAAATAATTATTTAAAGTAATAAGTGTTAAATAATAATTTGATGTAAAATGATATATTTTTAGCAAAAGAAAACACCTTTGATGTAATCGCGGGTGTTTTAAATTCGTAAAGATTTTACTAATTTTTAATAAGAACTCTTCCCAATGGTAACGTTGATTGAATCAAACGAGCTATATCAGCCTTTCTAGCATTAATATAAGTTTCTTGTTCATTTTCAAATCTGTTAAAATCAACTGTGTTCATTGATGTTTGAAGTAAAATATCTCTTGAGATAATCGCATTATATTTTGCAACTTTATGAGTAATATATTGATTTTGAATACTCTTGTTAACTTGTTCACACAACAATATATAATTTCCTATATTATCAATTAATTCTTTTTGCAATTCACGATGAGACGGCCATCCATTCCCAGCCCATTCAGAATCTGGATTCTGTGGATAAATATGTTCCAGATTAATAGTATTAACATTAACAGTACCTGAAATATTTCGACAGATTACATCTATTATTAGCAATGCTTTTTTTAACCCTCTTGGAGTTGTAATCGCACCCAATTTATCAGTAAAATCATTTATATTAATTTGCCAAGTAACAACATCAGAATTTATTTTATTAATTAATGAGGAATTAATATCGTCTGGAGTTTTTCCTGTTTTAACAGCATCTACAACATCATTTAATAAATATCTAAATGTTGTAGGGCTTCCGCCATTTAGAGTTAATACAATACTCATCATACATAATGGAACCATGACTTTAAGCATATAGTCATGATTTGTATTTATATCAATATGCTTCATCGCTAATATATTTAACACATCTAAAAGAGTATTTCTATTAATATAGTTCACAACATATTTTATTGGACTATTACCTATAGTATTTAACAGTGCAATTGTATCAACAAAATCTTGATATGTATTTCTGTCTTTTGTTACATTTTCTCTTAAGAATGTAATAATTTCCATGTTATCGAAATTCTTATCAAAATTGCTTGATTTTAATTTGTAATAACTAATAATAGATTGTCTAACTTCTTTCATTTTAGATGTATCAAATCTTATTCCATATGCCAATGAATATTGATCTAATGCAGTTTTTATAACTTCATCTTTTGATAGTGGTTTACCCCCAGTATTGATTTGTTGAAATATATTAAATGCATCATCAGCATTACTACATTTTTTCATATAAACATAAATATTATTTTTAATAATTTTTATAAAGTCATTAATTCTATCTATGTTATCACGAATAAAACTATAAAAATCTAAATATACCTTTTTAAAAGGTGCTGTTGCATAGTTCGTGAAATGAGTTTCATACTTTTGTTGATTAGCAAAAACATCATATTTTATATCAAATAAATCTATGTCGTCAATCACTAATCCATCTTCTGATGCAATAGTCTTAATAACTTTTATCAAATTATTCAAAGTTACTAATCTTTGCTGACCATCTGCAAACTTAATTCTTCCATCTTCTTCATAATAAATAAAATCTAAAAAATACAATTGTGATTGTTGATTATCTATTACCTTCAATAAATCTTCTTTTAATTGAACTATTTCTTTTTCCTTCCAATCATAAAATCTTTGAAAAATAGGTATACCAATTTTTTTATTTTGCCAATCATATAATTTAATGTACTCAGAAGTAATATCATTACTATTTATTAACATATTTTTTCACCCCACTATGCCTTTTGGTAGACGATTCTTTCGCCTTTCTTTAATTCATTAATTTCTTTATATGCATAAATTCCATCTTGATTAGCTAGACCATCTGGATGAAATGCATTACTACTAAACAAATTACGAATTATAACTCTAAATCGTTCTTGGTTATTTGATGGTAATATTTCTTGAAAATAAAGTGGAATATTATCTAAATTATCACAAACAATATCATAATAAAGAGGTATAATTGTATCACTATCTATTGGACCATTATATTCAACAATTTCTTGTACAGCAATTTCTCTTAAAATAACCCAAAAAGCATCGTGACCAACCTTTTTTGTTGATGCATATTTAAGTCTATGTATTTCTCTTTTTAATACGTCACCTAACATTTCAGTTCACCTCTTTCTTTAACAAGAATAAATATTCTTTTACATGTATATCTCTATCTCTTAAGTTTCGACATCCTCTAAATACATTGTATTTTTTATCAAAAGCTCTTACTTCACCTAGTTGTTCCAACATTTCAACCATTTCTTCATATGATATAAAGCCTTCAGAATTATATGAAATCAAAATATATGTTGCATTTATATCATTGCAAAGCTGTCTCATTGATTCTAACGCCTCGTTTTTTTTGTTATATGTTGATTTATTCCAACCAACTGGAATACCAGAAACGGAAGATACATTGTCAGGCTCTTTATAGTTATTTATTAAGTTCAACATAAAGTAATTTGATCCATAAGGGTGTTGGTTATATGGTGGGTCTAAATATGCTAAATCGACATGTGGCAACTGTTTACATATAACGTTTGAATCGCCTTGAAAAACATGAACATTACAATTGTTTTGACTTAGTATTGGCATTTTCAGTTCTATATTTGCAAGAATTCTTTGCAAAGCATTTTTTCCATCGCCACCAAATTGTCCTATATGTGTTTTGGAATTTTTATAGAAGCCTTTAAATACTCCTGAGGTGTTGTTTTTGGTTGAAGCTTCATATAAAAGAGGACCTAAGAGTAAAGTCTTATAAGGTTCAGGAACTTCTTCAATATATTTTCGAGCAGTATCTAGATAATTTGCATTTCTTGTTGTATAAAACACTCTTTCTCCAGGTTGTATATTTTTATCATCCTTTGGTGCATACAATCTAGAAATGAATCCATTTGTTTCTAAAGGATTATTTTTTAACTTATCAGTTATATCATCAAACCACTTTTTTAACTCGTTTAAATTAATATCACTTTCATTTGCTAAATAGCACCTATTTATCGTATTACAATAATCCTCTAAGTCATTAGTATATAAGTTCTTTGAATACTGCTTTAAAAATCTAGAAACAATCCCTGATCCTGCAAAAACATCAAAAGTATCTATTTTGTCTACATTTAATTCATCGATGACAAGTTTAATTGCACTATCAATAAAATCTAAAAGAGATCTTTTATTTCCTAAATATGTAATTATTTGTTCTGTCAAATATACATTTCTTTCGGTCATAATATTCCACGTCTTTCATAAAAAGTTATGAAGGCTTTGAAGTATCAAATTGTATGAATTATTAGAACGAAACGTTTATTGATAAAATGTAGGAAAAATGTGGCAAATATCGTGCTTTATATAGAAATTTTGAGAAAAATATAGAATACTATATGAGATTTATTGAAGAATTTTAGAGGTATCAAAACGTATACATTTTTATATTGTTTGTTGATACCTCTTTTAATTTGCTTTCAAACTTGATAAATCCTCCTTTTTATGGCTTTATATGTAGAAATGGAGGTGAGTAAATTGATTTATGCGTATATACGTGTTTCAACTAAACAACAGAAAATCGATAGACAATATGAAGAAATAAAAGCTCTTGATATTGATGACAAGCATATCTATATTGATAAAGAATCAGGAAAAGACTTTGATAGAACCAATTATCAAAAATTAATTAAGAAAATAAAAAAAGACGACCTACTAATTGTTAAATCAATAGATCGTCTAGGTAGAAATTATAAAATGATATTAGATGAATGGGCTTATATAACTAAAACTAAAGAAGCTGATATTAAGGTACTTGATATGCCACTTCTAGATACTAGAATTGAAGGAAAAAATCTAGTTGGCAAATTTATAAGTGATATAGTACTTCAAGTATTATCTTTTGTCGCTGAGAATGAAAGAAATAATATTAAAGAGCGTCAAGCTGAAGGTATTCGAATTGCAAAAGAAAAAGGTGTTAAGTTTGGTAGGCCAAAAGTATCTACCCCACCTAACACCAATGAAATATTAGATAAATATATAAATCATGAAATAACTAATACTGAAGCTGCAGAATTAATTGATGTATCAAGAGGAACATTCTTTAGATTAGTTAAAGAAAGAAAACGTATAATATAGCAATTAAAAGCCCACTACATAATTATTTTATGCAGTGAGCTTTCAATTATCTTTGTATTCAGAATATTTCTAATAGACCTCAATATTCAGCTTTCAAATTTTCAAACGGTTTTACTATTTTTACACAATCTAGTTATGCCATAATAAACTTCATTATTTATAATTCTTCAATCTCTTTTGTGGCTAAATCTTCAATATAAAACGTGCCATCGTTTATTTCATCAAGTCTATCTTTAATCTTTGCAAGTAATTCAAGAATCTCTTTTTTATTCTTTTTAGCAGTTGCTTCATTAAATATACATGGTTGATTGTTGACATCAAACTCGTAGCATTCAGAATACAATTCAGAACATCTTAAATTTAAATCAGGAAGAACTTTATCATCATCGATGATGTCTATTCCAGTTAATGGTTCACCTGTTTCAATATCACTAGTCCAAATAGGACCTTGTAAGTAATCAAACATTAATTTGACTTTTTCTTTTTGATTTATCATTTTTTATACCTCGCTTTCAATTTAATGGCTTCTTTTTCCTTTATAGGGTATGCAGATACCATAAAACCATTTGTTCCTACACCAGTTAATAAATAATATTTACCATTATGTGGGTAATCACCTTTTTTGTATTTCCCACTGTCCCAAACAGGCCAAACTGCATCACCAAAAAATATCATTCCTAATAATTTCTTATTTGGAGTAATATATTTCCATTCAATTTCTAATCCTTGTTTTTCCATAAAGCCATATGCATCAAACGGAATTACCTTTTCTAATCTTTCTGGATAGAATTCTTTATTAAGTTCATCAGCCATAATTTCTAATTTTTCTTTTGAATAAAAATACATATAATGCCACCTACTTTTTGTTCATAATTTCTTCAATAATTTTAATCCATTCATCATCTCCTAAATTAAGGTCTTTTGCTTTACGTAATGCTACTCTCACATTTTGATTATCGCTAACATATTCTTTTAAATCTTGTGCAATCGCATCTTTGCTACTAGCAGCTAAGTCAAATAATTCATTTGCTTCTTGTTGTGATAATTCAAGTACACTTACCATCTTTTCTAAGATT
The DNA here is from genome assembly GCA_002310135.1 of Caryophanales bacterium UBA1188. Lineage (GTDB taxonomy): Bacteria > Bacillota_I > Bacilli_A > Izemoplasmatales > UBA1188 > UBA1188. The sequence continues at coordinate 386,538 of DBYK01000001.1, forward strand.
TCTTGTGTTGGAGCATTTCTTTTTGCTTTTTCAATATCACTCATATATGCTGGAGCAATACCAACTTTATCTGCAAACGCTCTTAATGTAATACCTTTTTCTTGTCTTTTTTCTTTAATAAATTCGCCGAATATCATAATTCTACCTCCTATAATTATGTTAGCGTGTTAGCATTTACGCTTACATTATATCAAATTGAAATAGATTTGTCAATTATTAGGCTTTAAAATATCTTTTTTTATCAAATGTTATTAAATAATAGCATCTGAAATAAAAAAATCTCTATTATTCTTAGAATAATAGAGAGTATGTTCTTAATGGTAGCTCAGACGGGTTTCGAACCCGTGAATGCAGCCTTGAGAGGGCTGTGAGTTAGACCACTTCTCCACTGAGCCATATTAAGGTAACAAATTAGTTACCTTTTTTATTCTTGATTCAATTTTTTGTTTTCCTAAAATCTTTTCAACATAGTATAGATTTGGAGAACTTCTTCTGCCAGTTAGGGTGATTCTTATTATTTCTGATGCATCACCTATAGTTCCTTGATAGAAATCAGGATTTTCTCTCATTTCCTTTTTATTTTGAGCGAAACCAAGAGGTTTCATAACTGACTTAAGATTATTAAACCATTCTTCTTCGTTTAAATCAAGACCTAAATTATCTAAATGATTTAATAGAACTTTATCGATTATTTCTTTTGAGAATTTAGGATTAAATTCAAATATATTATTTTTAATAATATTTTCATAATAATCATCATAGAAGAATGAAATGAATGGAATGATATCTTCAAATTTAGTATAGTCTTTTCTTGGGTTTTCTTTTTCTCTTTCTATGTTGATTATAGATTCAAAATAATCTCTATCTCTTAATATTAATTGTTCGAGTTCGCTGTTGTATGTATGAGCGTAAGATAACACTTGATCTGTGAATTCTTTTTTATTTAATCTTGATAATCTTTCTTTAGAGATATTATTTATTTTTTCTATATCGAAGAGCGCACCATCAACACTGAATTTCTCAAAAGAAAAATTGAAATTATAGATATCGTCATCCATATGTTCTAATCTCCACTCTTCAAAATTAGAATTAGCGAGAGTAAATAAATATTCAATTAAAGCTTGTTTAGGGTAACCTGATTCTAAAAAGAATGATACCGCAGCCTCTTTATCTAATCTTTTAGATAATTTTCTTCTTTTGCCTTCATCTAATTTCATTATTACTGGAAGATGGGCATATAATGGGGCCTCCCAGCCCATTCTTTCAAATAATTCTATATGAATAGGTAAACTTGAAAGCCATTCTTCTCCTCTTGTGACATGAGTAGTTCTCATAAAGTGATCATCACAAAGATGAGCGAAATGATAAGTTGGAAGACCATCAGATTTTAAAATAACTATGTGTTGATCGTTTTCAGTTAATTCAAGATCCCCTTTAATTAAATCATGAACTTTAATCTTATTCTGGTGACTTCCTTTAGATCTAAATCTTATTACATATTTATCTCCGTTTTGAATTCTATTAATAGCTTCAAGAGGGGTTAAGAAAGAACTAAGCGCATATTTCCCATAACAGCCTGGATTTTCTTTGTTCATTTCTTGTTTTTTTCTTATTTCATTAAGTTCATCTTCAGATAAGAAACAAGGATATGCATCCCCTCTTCTTATGAGCTCTTTAATCACAGTATTATAAATCATAAATCTTTGAGATTGTTTATATGGACCATATTCACCTTTTTCATATGTTCCATAATAACCTTCAGTTGGAACTACATCAAATAAAGATAACTCTTTAAGTAATCTTTCTCCTGAACCTTCTATTTCTCTTTTTGTATCAGTATCTTCAAGTCTTAAAATAAATACACCGTCTGTTTGTTTTTGGAACTTCTTGCAAACTAGCGCAGTAAAAAGACTGCCAGAATGAAGAAATCCTGTAGGAGATGGTGCAAATCTACATACTATGGCGCCATCTTTAAGATTTCTTTTTGGATATCTTTTTTCTAAATCTTCTATTGTTTCATCTACATCTTTAAATATTAAATCCGCTAATCTTTCTAAATCTGTCATATTATCACCTAATAATTTTTTAAAAGTTCTTTTAATACTTCTATTACATCTCTTGGAATAGATGTATATGAACCATATTTTTTATTTAAGATATCCCCTGCAAGTCCAAACAAAAATGCACCCGCAAGAGTTGAATCTATAGAACTATTATAACCCATAATACCCACAATTACTCCAGATAATATATCTCCACTTCCACCTTTTGATAGCGATGGAGAACCTGTGCTTATCAAATATATCTTTCCTCTATTAGATACAATGGTTGTTGTGCCTTTTAAAAGAAGAGTGCATTTATATTTTAGAGTGAATTCTTTTGCGTATTTAATAGGATCAAGCAGAATATCACCTACACTAACATTTATGAGCCTTGAGAATTCTTTAACATGTGGAGTTAATACTATGCTTGCATAAGAATTATTGATTAATTCTAAATCTAATTTCGCTAAAGTGTTTATTCCATCTGCGTCAATCAATAACTTCTTATTATAGTTATTTAAAATATACTCTAAAATTTTAATATTATCTAAAGTATCAGAAATACCCATACCAAAAGCTAATGCTGATAAACCTTTAATCGCTTCTTCTATTTCTCCCTCGTTGAAAACGAAATTACCAAATTCATCAGATTCTATAGGATAAAGTGTTGATTCTAAGATATATGGAAGTATTGAATCAGCGATACTTTGAGGTGCGATTATTCGTGTAACGCCACAACCTACCCTAAGTGCTGCCTCTCCTAAACTTGAAAGTTTTATAGAACCTGAATATTTATATGATCCACCAAAAATACCTACATATCCATAAGTTGATTTATTAGAATTATATTTCCTCTTCTTAAAGATTTGTTTTAAGTCATCACCAGTATAAAGATAATATGTTTCTTTTTCATGTGGAATTCCTATATTATTACAAGCGAGACTATATATATAATCTTTAGCATCATTTAAGAAGTGACCAGGTTTTAAATACCCAAGCGCTACAGTTAAATCAGATAGTACTGCAAGATTTGTCTTTCCTGTATCAGCATCTAAACCTGTGTTAATATCTATTGAAATAGTAAATGTTTCTAAAGAATTGATTTTATTGATAACTGATTTTACAGGTTCACTAATTTCACCTTTAAAACCTATCCCAAAAATAGCATCGACGAATGTATCATACCCAATAAAATTGAAATCATCACTATATTCAAATACTGGTATATGTTTTTCTATTGCGGTTGAAAGGAGGGCTAAAAGAGTAGGACTACTTAACTTAAATAATTGAAGAATTTCAACATCATGTCCTTCATCTTTTAAGATATTTGCAAGAGCGAGACCATCACCACCATTATTACCTTTTCCGATAATTATTAATGTTTTACCCATGAATTTATGTGACTGAAAAACGGCTCTTCCAGCCTTCATTATTAAATCTTCTAAAGTTGTAAGATTATCTATGGTGTATTGGTCAGCTTCCCTCATCATAGAAGTGGACAAAACTTTTAACATTTTCTCTCCCAATATATAAATATAATAGCAAAAATCTTTAAAATATTAAAGATTATAGAAAAAGTATCGATTAGATATTTTTTATTCTTGAAACAATAATAAAATTGTGTTATTATTAAAAAGCGATGTAAATAGGACCGTAGCCAAGTGGTTAAGGCAATGGACTTTGACTCCATCATCGAAGGTTCGAATCCTTCCGGCCCTGCCAATATTTTATACCTATGGTCGATTTAAACATCGACTATATTTATAAAATAATGCGGGTGTGGCGAAACTGGCAGACGCGCAAGATTTAGGTTCTTGTACCGCAAGGCGTGCAGGTTCAAGTCCTGTCACCCGCACCAATAGTAAAAAATAAATGGCTCTAGGGCCATTTTTTTAATCTATTAGAGAACTCGTATAACCATATTTAGTTAAATATTCATTTAATATAGCTAAATCATATATTTCATTTTCTATACAATACCTAATTATTAAAGAATATTTGGATGAAGATGCGAGAGTGTATCCCGCTTTTTTAAGCAAATATTTACATTCATGATTGTTTAGTTTTAAAGTGAATATTATCTTTAGGCATGTGCTAAGTGATGGATTGCATTTCTTTGAAATAATTGCGGACCAAGATTGTTTAGATATATTAGCTTTAGTATATAGGTCACTAGATTTAGAAAAACCATATTTATCCATAAGAAAATATAAATAGTCTACAAAATCATCTATCTTTTCTTTAGTTCTTGATTGTTTATATTTGATATATTCTTCAAGTGTCATAAAAAACCATCCTTTCTTTTATTTTAACACAAAAGTAAAAACTCATTTTACCACTTTGTCAATAACAAGTGATATAATTCTTTTGTATTTAGGAGGAGTAAATAAAATGTCAAGATTAAAAGATATTCATGATTACTTAATCTCAGTTGGAAAAAAGGAAGAGGAATTATTGAAATGTGATAATTATTCTGTTTTTTTGTCTATGGAGATTTGTGAATATGCACATCGTAATCAAAAAAGAGAAAATGGAGAAGATTATGCTAATCATCCATTTAGATGCTTAGGAATGTATAGAGAATTCGTTGGAATAATTGAAAATGATCCTTTCTGTATTGATAAGGATATAATGCTTAAACACGGAATACCATTTGATGGTGTTCAAGAATTATGCTTACTTCATGATGTAATTGAAGATACAGATTTTACAGTTAAAGATTTAGAAGAGATATTTGATGAATGTGGTTTAAAAACATATTTTTCTCTATATATTGAAACACCATTAAAACTTATAACTCACAAAAAAAGCGATGATTATGATGAGTATATATCTCAAGTATTAAAACATCCGACTTCTTCTCTTGTGAAAATGCTTGATTTATATGATAATTTAAATCCTACTTCTTTAAATCAACTAAATGAAAAAGAAGAAAAAAGAATGATAGATTATTTATCTTATGTCATTGTGATAAATAGGGCATATGATTTTGTGAATAATATGAATAAATATAAGAAGGAATTTGAAAATGATAAAAATAATTAAAGAAGAAATTGAGGAAAGCATCAAGCTTAAAACAGACAAACTAGCTTGTATATTGTTTATGAATTTTATTATGGATGGAGATATTAATCATTTTCGAATTTTAGATAATATTGGTAAAAAAGAAAAAAGATTTGAAGAATATAAAAGAGAGAATTAATTCTCTCTTATAATCCTAAAAATTCATCTTCTTTAATACCATTTTTAATATTCTTTATATGATGATAGAGTTGGACATATTTTAAAGCACAAAATCTAGCTTTACCATCTAATTGGTATTGGTAATCTGATACATAAAAACTAGCTTTATGTTTCATAACTACACATGAATCATAAATATCGCTAAGTGGTATTACTATTTCTTTTTTCTTAGAAGATACTCTTATTTCTTTATTATTTATTGTGACTAATCCATTTTTGATTAAAGCTCTTTTGCCTTTATATTTGATAATCTCATATAAAGTTACTTGATTATCACTAAAGATTACATCATCACTGATAAAAGGATCCATTTTTTGTATCTTTTCCTTTTGTATCTTGTCCCATAAAACAACATTTTTTACTTCCTTTTCTCCTTTTATCAGTGAGAAAGTCAAATCTTTGTTGTATCTAAGTTCATAACCGCAATTAAAACAATGAACTTCATTTTTATGAGAATAAATAGTTTCAAATGAATCACAATTAGGGCAATAATAAATCGCTCTTTCTAGATATTCACTTAGGTGATTATAATTCTTCTTCAATGGGTAATCAAATGGATTACATTTCAAGTTTTCAACTATAGTGTCATATAATTCTTTGTGTGTGCTTTTCTTAATTTCTTCAACATCAATTAGCTTTTTAAGCCTACAATAATTTGGATTCCTTCTTTTTTTATTTGACCATCTAGGATCAACAGAATATCCGCCTTCCATATTGAATATATATACAGGCACTTTAGCAACTTTAACAAGTTTAGCTATAGAATCATCTATGTGGCATAATTCTCCTGTATAAGTTCTATTTCCTTCTGGGAATATAGCAACTTTATGGCCTTCTTTTAGAACTCTTAGAATAGTTTTAACACATTTAAAATCTGAAACAGATTTTGATTTAGGAATAGGATTTACTGAATACTTTAAAAGACCACCAATAAATTTTTTGTTGAATAAGTCATCTGTCGCAACATAATAACAGACTTTATCAGAGATGCTTAAACCAAGCTTTATTGGGTCAAAGCCTGAGATATGATTAGATAGAATTAGTGCAGCACCATCATTAGTCTTCACTTCTTCTACTATAAAGTTGTCTTCAATTTCAACTAATAGTTTTAATATTGGTTTTGCGATAGTACATAATACTTTATGTCTTTTCCTATACCAAGAGGTGTTTTTAGACTTATTCATATACTTATTATAAAAAATATAAAATAAAGTTGCAAATAAAACCTGTTTTTTTGCTTTTTAAAACTTATGAAAACACTTTCATAAAATTTGAAAACATTTTCATTGATTTTTAAATTACTTTTTGTTTATAATTATACAAGAATAAAAAGAGAGAAAGGAATTGAAATGACTAAAAAATCAATTAGTGCTAAGAAAAACGTTATATCATTCACTCGATTTTTTGATTTTTTGATTTCTCTTTCAAATAATATTTTAGTATTCTAAACATCAAGCATAGGGCTTGGTGTTTTTATTAAATAAGTTATATTGTATATACAAGGAGGGAAAGTATGAAGTTATATTACAATGTAGAAGATAAACCTAGTTTCAAAGAAACAATAGTGTTCGCATTACAACAACTCTTAGCTATCATGGCAGCAACTATTGCTGTACCAGCTATTGTTCAAAATGGTATGAGCCCATCTGCTGCATTATTCGGTGCAGGTGTAGGAACACTCGTTTACTTATTATTCACTAAATTTAAGAGCCCCGTATTCTTAGGATCTTCATTCTCATTCTTACCATCAATGTTCGCTGCATTCGCTGGTGCTATAACAGTTGAAGCTGGATTCTTAGGATTAATCATTGGTGCTATATTAGCTGGATTAGTTTATGTAGTATTATCATTAGTTGTTAAATCAGTAGGTTCTAAATGGATTGACAAATTTATGCCAGCTGTAGTTATCGGCCCAACAGTTGCAATTATAGGTCTTTGCTTAGCTAGAAATGCTATAGGCGATTTAATTGCTGGTGGTTTAACAGGTGCTATGGTTGATGGTAATGGAAACTTCATTATCTCTGCTGCCGAAACAGCAACAGAAGCTGGTGTATTCAACGCTAATTATTTATTATACTTAGCTTGTGGTTTAGTTACATTATTCACAACTATCTTATTCTCAGTTTATGGCAAGGGATTCTTAAAGATGATACCATTCGTACTTGGTATACTTGCTGGATATATCTGCGCATCAATCTTAACAGGAATTGGTTGGATTGCATCTGTTGAAGCTTTAAAGGTTATCGACTTTACTAAATTTGCTCAACTCGGAACAATTGAAGGATGGATTCCACAATTCTCATTCATCAAAGCATTCAAAGGTATTTCTGATTTTGATAGCTTCGGATCATTCATGGCATACTTCGGTACAATCGCAGTTGCTTATGTACCAGTAGGACTCGTAGTATTCGCTGAACATATCGCAGACCACAAAAACATTTCTTCTATCATTGAAAGAGATTTATTAGTTGAACCAGGTTTAAATAGAACATTACTCGGTGATGGTGTTGGTTCTATGGCTGGTGCATTCTTTGGTGGATGTCCTAACACAACATATGGTGAATCAATTGGATGTGTTGCAATCAGTGGAAATGCTTCAGTAGTAACTATTCTTACAACATCTATTATGGCAATCGTAATCTCATTCATCGGTCCATTCTCAATCTTCTTATCAACTATTCCATCATGTGTAATGGGTGGTGTATGTATAGCTCTTTATGGCTTCATCGCTGTATCAGGTTTAAAGATGATTCAAAAGGCAGACCTTGGTGATAATAGAAACTTATTCGTTGTTTCATTAATCTTAATTGCCGGTGTTGGTGGATTTGGTCTAAACTTCAGTGGTGTAGTATTAACTGATATCGCTTGTGCATTATTACTTGGTATTTTAGTAAATGTTGTTGTTTCAAGAAAAAAGAATGATGACAATAACCAAGAAGTAGCTCAAGAAGAAAACCAAGAAGTTGTTCAAGAAACAGTTCAAGAAGGAGAATAATTCTCCTTCTTTTTTTAATAAAAATAGACTCAATCAAGAGTCTATTTTTGCGTTTTATATTATACTTTTACTTTAGTTTGTTGAGTATTAAATAATCCAACAATAAAGAATATTATAAATATTAATATATCCACAACTACTATTGTTGGGCCAACTGGGGTACTAAATAATATAGAAGATAATATTCCAAAAATTGATGAGAATATCGAAATAATTGCGGAGGATATAATAACTGATTTAAAGCTTTTAAATACTCTCATTGCGGAAAGCGCAGGGAATACTATAAGCGCAGATATTAAAAGTGAACCAACGAGATTCATCGCAAGCACTATTACTATCGCGATAATTATAGCGAGTAAATAGTTATAAAAGGATGTGTTTATTCCTGTTGCCTTAGAGAAGTTTTCATCAAAGGTAATAGAGAATATTTTATTATAAAAAAGAATAAAGAATAATAATACAACCACTGATAATACTACACATATTATTACCTCTGTACTAGATAATGTGAGTATTGATATTGAACCAAATAATGTTGAACATACATCAGCGGTTATATTAGATGAGGTTGGGAATATGTTTATAAGGAGATAACCAATTGCGATAGCACCTACTGATATCATTGCGAGCTGAGCATCTCCTTTTATTTTTGCGTTTTGTCCACTTTTCATAAGAAGTATTGCGGCAAGTATTGTAATAGGCATCGCAAGAAGCATTTCATTTGTAAGACCAACAATTGCAGCTACACTTAATGCACCAAAGGCAACATGAGAGAGCCCATCACCAATAGTTGAATATCTTTTTAATACTAATGTAACACCTAGTATTGATGCGGTTAGGGCTATTAAAACTCCAACTATTAGAGCGTACCATACAAATGGAAAATGAAAATAATAACTTATTGTTTCAATTAACTCTTTCATATTATTTACCCCCATCAATGAATATCTTCCCAAAATCACTATTTAGATATTCAGTTTTAGTTCCGAAGAATACTTTATTTCCAATATGCAATATTTTATTCGCATATTTAACTGCTTCTTTTACATCATGAGAAATCATTATAATAGTGATTCCTTCTTTATTTAGATTATTTATTAGTTCATACATCTCTTGTGTTACTATAGGGTCAAGTCCTGATACAGGTTCATCAAGTAGAAGTATTTTTGTTGTAGAACAAAGAGCTCTTGAAAGGAGCACTCTTTGCATCTGGCCACCAGATAATTCTTTATATGGATATTTTTCATAACCACTTAAACCCATTTTATTAATATTTGCTTTTGCTATTTCTTTTTCTTCTTTTGTATAAAATGGTCTAAAACCATTAATAGACGCAAAGCCAGATAAGACTATTTCAAAGACAGATGCGGGAAAATCTTTTTGAACAATAGTTTGTTGAGGAAGATAGCCTATACCATTTCTTTTTAGGCTTTCATCCATCTTTATTTCCCCTTTGATAGGTTTTATTAATCCAAGAATAGTTTTTATCAGTGTTGACTTACCTGTTCCGTTTTCGCCAACTATCGCAAGATAATCTCCAGAGTCAATACTGAAAGATAAGTCTTTTACCACTATTCCAGTTTCATATCCTATTGATAAATTGTCACATGAAAGTTGAGTCATAATATTTCTCCTTTTAACTTAATGCAATTCTTAATACATTGAGATTTTCTTCCATAATAGAATAATAAGATTTTCCATTATCTATTTCTTTTTTTGTTGCGGATTGAAGAGAATCAAGAACTAAAATCTGTTGATTGTGATTCTTAGTATTATCTTTGATTGTTCTTGCGATTGAATCATCTGATTTTTCAAGTATCAATATTACATTTAATCCAAGTTCATCCACTTTATTAGATAAGAAGATAATAGTATTGAAACTTGCGTTTGCCTCCGCAGAACAACCACTAAATGCTGCATAATATTTTATATTATAATCATCTACTAAATATCTAAATGGGAATCTATCCCCAAATAAAATAGTATCTTTTTCTTTTTCACTAACTAATTCGCTATATCTTTCATCTAATAAAGATAATTTATTAGAATATGATGTTGCGTTTTCCATATATTCTCTCTTATGAGATGGATCAATTTCAATAAGTGCGTTCTTTATTTCTTCTACATAAAAAATTGCGTTCTTTAAAGACAACCAAACATGTTCATCAAATTCTATTTCATCATCATCTTCCTCTTCATGAGTCATTCCTTCAACAGTTTCTTCTTCTTTAGCTTTTTCGCCTAATAGGCTTAATAAATTTAAGATGATCATATTTTCATTTGATTTGTTTTTGAGTGCATCATCTACCCATTTATCTGATTCACCACCCACATGAATAAAAAGATCACAAGTTGATATTTTAACCATATCTTCTACTGATGCTTGATAATTATGCAAATCAAGTCCTTTATCTGATAGAAGAGTTAAATTTACTGAATCTACGCTACCTATAATATTTTTTGTCCAATCATATTCTGAGAAATTCACAGCAACAACACTTATTTTTTCATCTTCTTTTAATTTACAAGATGAAAGAAAACAAATTGATAATATTAATATAAATAATAAACTAATTACTTTTTTCAATTTATATTTAACCTCTACATTCTTTGCATATACCATAAATAATGGTTTCATCACTATCTAGCTCAAAACTTGATTCTTCTTCTAGTTTCTTTGTGAGTAAATTTGTTGTATTAGGTTCTAAATGAGTAGTCTTCCCACATTTGATACAAGATATATGAATATTGCCTTTGCATTCATCATGATCTAAATATTGATAATATATCTTTCTACTTCCTGCTTTACTTATTCTTTTAAGTTTTCCGTCTTTTTCAAGTGATGATAAGTTTCTATAAATTGCGCTTTCACTGATCTTCTCATCAACAAGCGCAGATAATATATCTTCTGTTGAAAGATACTCATCAATATGAAGAGATAAATAATTTACTAATATTGATCTTTGTTTAGTGCTGTATTTTTGCATAAGAACCTCCAATTTGCGAGTTAATCGCAAATTATTATATCAAAGATATAACTTTGAGTCAATAAAAAAATGAACCTTTATAGGCTCATTTACTTTGTAATTAAAATAACTCTTTTATTATATTAGATACTTGAATAAGTGTATCTACATCATCTTCGTTATAATTGTCTATATTATCACTATCTAGATCAATAACTCCTAGGACTTTAGAATCTTTAATGATTGGAACAACTACTTCACTTCTTGCGCTACTTGAGCAAGCGATATAATTATCTATCTTACTCACATCGCTAACTAATATAGGAGTCTTCTTTATAGCTGATTCGCCACATACACCTTTCCCAAATTTTATTTTAGTACACGCAAGAGGACCTCTATATGGTCCAAGATATAGAACATCTTCTTCTTTTAGTACAAGATAAAATCCGAACCAAGAAGTACCTCTAAATTTATCAAATAATATAGTCGCTAAATTTGATAAATTACTTATAAGAGGTATATCTTTTTCTATCATAGAATTTGTAAGATCAATTATTGTTTTATTTATCATATTTTTATCTCTTTTTAAAGTGTAGCACAAATATATATTAGTGTGCAATATACTTGATTATGCCATACTTAAAGATTGTTCAATTTAAAAGTTAAGGCTTCCACTACCATAGTTAGTAATTGAGGTGAATATTATTTCATAATCTTTTCAAATTCAAACATTCCATCACCGCCATCACCTATAAAGTCATTTGGCATATTTGGATCAGGTTTATATTTATTCCAAAATGAAATAATATGAAATTTTAATTTATTAACATAATAATGAATATTTCTAGTGTCAAAATATGGAGTACATGTTTGCCATATTTTTGTTTCTTTATATAGATTTTCTATTTCTTTATTAGAGGCATATAAAAATAATTCAAGCGCTTTTTTATCATTTGCTGACACACTATAACCAATTATTTTCTTTTACCGCCAATTGTAATAATAATTATAACTCTATAATTTTTAAATATCTAAACTATTGGGATTAAGCAAGAAATCCTCAAGTCCAATATACAGAATACCTTTTTCATCGTACCAAGGAACATAGCAGTCCTTAACAACCACTATTTTCTTAAATGAATCCGTTATTTTATTTAAGCCACGAGTTTCTTGATTAATTTTATCTTGATTTTCCAAAGCGTATGCAGATTGAATATAATACTTTGCATTTCCTTTATTACATACAAAATCAACTTCATATTGTTTTCTTTGACTCTTTTTATTTTCGTCTTTATAATTAACTTCCACTATACCGACATCAACAGAATATCCACGAATAATAAGTTCATTATAAATAATGTTTTCCATAGTATGAGTTGGCTCATTTTGTCTAAAATTAATTCTGGCGTTTCTTAATCCAATATCTTCAAAATAATATTTAAATGGAGAATCTATATACGCCTTACCTTTTATATCGTATCTTTGAACCTTGCTTATTAGGAATGCATCCATAAAACAATCTAAATAATTTGATATAGTCATCCTATTAATTTTAATATGTTTAACTGATTCATAAACATTAACAAGTTTAGTTGGATTGGTAAGCGATCCGATTGCAGATGAAATAATATCTAATAATTCACCTAATACATCCTTATCTTTTTTTAAATCGTTTCTATCAATTATATCGGTTAAATATACATTTTCGACCAAATTATATAAATATAAATTTTTGGCTTCATGTGAATCCATATCTACTAAAGCAGGCATTCCACCATAAATAGAATATTCAGAGTAGGCATTATGCTTATCGCCTTTATATGAATCATAAAACTCTTTAAATGAAAGAGGGTGCACTCTAACCTCATCTCCTCTTCCTCTAAATTCAGTAATTATATCACTTGATAAAAACTTGGAATTAGAACCTGTAACATAAACATCTATGTTTTTTTGTTTTAAAAGTCCATTAAGCAATAACTCAAAACCATCAACCAACTGTATCTCATCTAAGAAAATATAATATTTTTTATCATTTCTTATTTTTGATTTAATGTATTCATTTAGTTTTCTTTTGTCTTGTAAATCTTCAAATTCAACTGAATCAAGTGAAATTTCTATAATTTGATTATCTTCTACTCCGCTATCGATTAAATGTTTTTTGAACAATTCAAATAATAGATATGATTTACCGCATCTTCTAATGCCCGTAATAACTTTAATCATTCCATTCCATTTTTTTGATATTAGTTTATTTAAATATTCATCTCGTTTTATTAACATATCAAAACCTCCAATGATTATTTTTGCGTATGGACGCATTTTTAGACACTGATATTGTATCCTATATATTTTAAAAAATCAAGAGTGTTAGCAACTATTTTTGCGTATGGACGCATTTTTAGATAATTGAATTTTATAAAAAAGATGATAATGACTCCTAATTTGACCTAGATTTTTGTTGCTTTTTATCCCTTGATCACCATATGAAGGTTTGGAGATGATTTTGACCACCCTGTTTTTTGAAAAAAGTTAAAATATTTTTTTAAGGCGTAAAAAAGATCACCAGCATTGCTGCCAGTGACCAATAAATAAGGATAATAGTATATTCGTGCTTTTCACAAATAAGAAGTAACAAAAAAGAGCAAATAAAAAAGGCTACTTCACCTGAATTTAAGTAAAATGTACCTAAAAACAAGTAAAATAGCCCTTAAAAATAAAAAAAGGACTGATATTTATTGTATCAATCCTGTTGTTTCAATATGTGAAAGGTAAGTATTGATAATACAATGCACCCTCTATAGATGAAGGTGCACTATATAAACCTATATTTTCAAGCATATACACAAGTGACGTGTGACTAGCGTGACAGATGTGACACTTAGTTATGATTTGCACGCTTTATACAAAAAATTTTTATATAGTTAATAAGTATCATTAATTTTTTAATGCAGTTATTGGGATAATATAAACTCCATCAGCATTTTTATATGCCATATTACCAACACCATAAATAACACATTTCATTATCGGCTCTTTACCACCATTATCAACTATATCTTTGCATACTTTGATTAAATTGTTTGAGCCTTCTTCTGCTTTGTTTAATCCTAATTTTATCTCTATGGCACACCAATTGCCATCTTCAAGTTCTATAACTGCATCAATTTCATTATTTTTATAATCTTGGTAGTGAAATAATTTGGCGTTTATAGCTTGAGCATATATAGACAAATCTCTTTCAACCATTGCTTCAAACATAAAACCAAAAGTTTTTAAATCATTCATCATTTTCTTTGGAGTTAATTTAAGCATTGCACATGCCATTGCGGGATCAGAAAAATGTCTTTTTTCCATTTGTTTAACACGTAAAGAAGATCTTATGTTTGATGAAAAGGGTTCTTGATTGTTAAACAAAAACATTCTATTAAACGCATCTAAATATTTGGATAAAGTATTTTTGCTAATGGAGGAATTATCATTTTCTATTATGTCATTTAAAATACTTTGATTAGAAACAGTTGTTGATTCGTTTCTAGCAAGTGATTTTAAAATAAGTTTCGCTTTATGTTCATTATAATCAATATCTTTATCTAATTGTTTTAAATCAGTTTTTGCAACATTCTCCATATATCCTAAAGCTAATTCATCACAATCATTTACACTAACATCAATATTTCCAGGCCATCCACCTCTAACAATTAAATAAGCTAATTTTTCAAGATTTGTTTCTTCTAACACTTTTGATTCAAATTTATTTTCACATAAGTCCTTTAAAGAAATAACCCCACTTGAATCACCAGATTCATATAATGACATCGTATTCATTCTAATACTTTTAATTCTTCCTGTACCACTATGCAAAACACCTTTATTAATTGGTGTTGATGATCCCGTTAAAATTATTTGACCCTTGCCGCCACTTTCATCAACAAAAGCTCTTGTTGCATCCCATAATGCTGGAACTTCTTGCCATTCATCAATTAAGCGAGGAGCATCCCCTTTTAAAACGGTATAAGGTTCAAGTTCAGCAAGCATTCTATTAGAAAAATTACCACTTGGATCACCAACAAGAAATTCGCTATTAGCATGATGCGATGATGTCCAAGTTTTTCCACACCATTTAGGCCCTTCAATACAAATAGCACCGAATATTCTCAAATCTCTTTTTACTAGTTCATCAACTATTCTTGCTTTGTATGTAGAATAATTAGTTATTTTCTTCATAGCATCACAACTCCTCTATATTGTTCACGTATATTTTATCAAACTGAACCATATTTGTCAACAAAACTGACCCATATTTTTAAACTAAACTGACCCAATTTTAAAATTAAGATTTTTAGTATGATATGCATATTTTATACAACAAAAATATTTAAAAAACAAGGTTAATACAACTTGACTTTAAACCTCTTTAGAGTGATAGATAGACACAACTTTAAGGAGGTTTTTATTATGCGTCATAAACAAATTGAAGGCGAAATAAAATATAGGTTTGCATGTCTTCTTCTAAATCAAATGCTTAAAGATAAATTTATAACAAAAGATGAACTTATATCATTTAAGAAAAAGCTCATTAAAAAATATAAACCTATAATTAGTGTGTTGGAGGAAATCGATGAAAAAGATAATTAAAGAAATTACTCCAATAAAGAAAAAGGTTGAAAATGCACCTACTAAAAAACGAGTCGCAGCATATGCTAGAGTATCAACAGATTAGGATGAACAATTTACTTCATACGAAGCTCAAATTGATTATTACACTAAATACATCAAAGCCAATGATGAATGGGAATTAGTACAAGCTGAACTTGAACTTAATAATCAAGTAGAAGTCGTGGAAACAACGTATTATGCGGTAGAGTCATATGCGCCGATTGTGGTTCTATATATGGACCTAAGGTATGGCATTCAAATGATATCTATAGACATGTCGTATGGCAATGTAATAATAAGTTTAACGGAACTAAATGCACTACTCCTACTCTTGATGAAGAAACAATTAAAAATGCCTATTTAAAAGCATTAAACATCCTTCTAAAAGATAAAGAACTTCTTATTTCAAATCTTCTTCTAGTAAAAGAAAAACTACTAGATGTTAATCTATCCAAGCCTATGGAACAAGCCAAGAATGAAATGCTAGTAGTTAGTGGTTTATGTGACCAACACATCTTCAACAAAGAAAAGAAACAAATGAAATATGAGGCTTACATGGAAGAATATGTAGATCTGGTTAAAAGATTTACTGAAGCTCAGGATAAATACAATAAGCTTATGGCTGAACAAGTCGATAGAAATAGACAATCAATTAAGCTTCAAGCATTCATCAATGAGATTAAAGCTACCAATACACTTAATTTAGAATTTAACGATAAACTCTTCAATTTAACAATCATCAACATAAAAGTATATAAAGATAGCCACCACGAATTCAATTTCAAAGATGGCTCAACAATAAACATTGATATTTGATTACCCTAGTTAGTAGCTAGGGCTATTTTTTATAATACAATTAAAAAGACTCACCACATTTAGAAATTAATCTATTTGCAGTGAGTCATTTTTTTAATTATCATCCTTGTCCCATCTATATTTAGGATTATTTTTTCTTTTTTCTTTAAACCAAGATAATCTTTCATTAAATGACATCATATATTCACTAGGCTTTTCATCAGGCATATCTTCAAACCCAGTATCTTCCCAACCGCAAACTGGGCATATATCAGATGATAATTCATCAGCAAATTCATATTCTCCACAAACAGGACATTTATGTGGCGTTGGTTCAGGCATATGTTCTTCAAAATAATCATAGTTTGGGTTTTCTTTAATTTTGTTATCAAACCATTCCTTATATTCATTAACTGACATTTCATTGAATCCTTCTTTAGAATCAGGATTTTCAGCTTGATGCAGATCATAAATCCATCCGCAATGCCCACATTGTACTTCACCACTTAAATATTCTTCTAAATCTTCATCGAATGAATTTTTATTTGGCCCTGAAAAATACATGCCATCGCAGACAGGACACATCATTGGTTTAAATTTTTTATTTATTTTATCCATTTCTTTTCTCCTTTCTTAGAAATATACCACGTGCTCTTACCATAATGCCTATATGACACTATATAGCCATCTTTTGTAACTTCTACCAACACATTGGTCTTAGGATTATATTTATATGTTGTGCCATTTTTATCAATAATAGTCATCTCGAATTCAATTTCAAAGATGGCTCAGTAATAAATATTGAACTCTAGTTTAGCAGGCTAGAGTTTTTTATTGTAAAAAATACTTATTCTCAAACTCTTTATAATAATTCACAAGATTATTATTGCCATTTACTATATTTAGTGTCATTGGAATTAAATCTTCCCAATATAGCGAGACAACATTGGATAATGAATCATTCGCATCTTTAATTGCATTTTGTAATTCATCATAAGTCCCTTGATTATTCTTCATTGTAATAAAAAAACAATAATCACCTTTAATTGAATTACCATAAACCATATTTCTATATGCCTGATAATGCTTACTCATAAAAATTTTCCAGTTATCAGATTCTAAAATAAATTTAAGGTTTGTTCCATTTTCGATAAGTGGCTTATAAATATCATTAAATGTTTTGAATGGTTTACTTGCTGTTGTTTTTGTTTCTATGTCTTTTTCTGTATATTTAATCTCAAAATAGTAATTATGACCTTCTTCATCTTCACAATAAAAATCAAAATTAGTACTATTAGGAATTAATACTTTTTCAAATTCATGTTTTCTTATTTTAATATTCTTTTTTAAGATATATGCTAGTAAAGCATTTAAATACTCATAATCATTGTTTAATAGTATTGCAAAGAAATTAATACACATAGTTTGGCTTGAATTCAAATGATGCCAATAACTATGCCTTTTAATTTTTGATGATTCTGTTTTTGCTTCATCGCACATATAATTTCTTAATTTTACTTCTAAAGGTTCAGGAAGGATATGTTCATATTCTCCATGATCAATAAATTCTTTTGTTTTTTTATTATATGTTATAAAATGACCACAACCATCAATGTCTAATTTTTGTTTTTTATAATCAACAAGATGACGAATAATAGTATCATTAAAGTTGTTTATATTCTTGCTATCTTTATTCAACTATAATCATCTCCTTTTTACTATTATAACTTTATAAATCAAAGCGATTTAATCTACATATATTATACCATAATTTACATGACGAATAATATCACTGGTTCTAGATTCTGTCTCGTTTGTCACACTAGTCACGTGTCACGTGGGGGTATACTTATAAAAATATATATTCTTATATATGCCTGTATATAGTAAGTAGTAGTTTAACAATTATTAGTAGTATAACGATTTATATTTATATATATTATTGTTGTTATAGATATATCTACTACTTTTTCTATTTCTAAGGCCAAAATACCAATAAAATCATATATATTTGCAGTATTTATACCTATATAAAGAAAAAAAACAGCCAATATTTTGGTATTGACTGTACTTAACTCTAATGGTGGAAAGAGATGGATTCGAACCATCGAACTCGTAGAGAGTGGATTTACAGTCCACCGCGTTTAGCCTCTTCGCTATCTTTCCATTTTCACGGCTTAATTATTATATCATAATAAATGAGACTTTATCAAGATATTTTTTAATTAAGCTGTGGAAGTTTTATTTATCAATAATTTGGATATTAAATCTACCCGCAAGTCGCCAAATTGGAATAATAGATATGAAGGCTTCTGGATCATATTTTTTAACAATACTTACGTAGTGATTGCATTCATATTTTTGTACTACAACATTCAATATTTTCTTCTTGTTTCCTGTGAATTCGCCTACAGCGTCAAAAGTTGTTAGGCCATGAGGAAGCTCTCTTAAAAGAGCTTTTGAAAGGAAATCTCCGTTCTCTGTGATGATTTCAATTTTAACTTTATTATATGATGTGTGAACGAAATCTAAGACAGTAGATGCTAATGCGAATGATGTTAGAGTATATAAAGCTGTAGAAATGGCGCTTCCTATTGCGGTTGAACTTGTATTTGATACAAAGAAACTAAATAAAGCACCGAGTAAAACTATTATAGAACTGATGATTAGGTTTATAACTCCTACAGATTTATCTTTTTTAATGTTTAAATATTGACATAAAGTGATGATGCCACCAGATGTTGCACCACGTCTCATCATAAGTCCGTTAGACAATCCACCAATTACCGCACTTACAATTGCACATGACATAATATCATATGTTCCATCTGCGTGTTTGAATATTCCAAAACCAATCCAAAAAGAAGGAAAACATAATACTATTGTTTGAACTATAGATGATATTAAAGTATATATTGCGTATTTTTTTGATAATTTAAAGAAGGCAAGTATATTAAATGGTAAAAGGAATAATAAATTAAGAATTCCTAAATATTGTGAAAAAGCATCCCATCCTTCTTTTCCGTGTATTAATAATCCTAAAAAATGGAGAACCAATTGCGCAATACCTGTCACACCTCCAGAATAAAGACCTACTGGATCTAGAAGAGTTATTGTGGAAATAGATAAAAATGTGGACGCTATAACAACTATAATGATAGATGTAATAGTCGATAATTGACTGCTTTTTTTATTATCTTTAACAATTTTATTAATATTTTCTGACATTTTATGCCTCTTTAGTGAGTTCAATGCTCATGCTTTCAATTAGTTCTTCTTTTGCCTGCTGTGGATTATTTTCTCTTAAAAATAATGGCTTTTCTAAAGAAGAAACATTATATTCTTCTATTTCAAATAATTTAGGATTTAAAAGAGATGTAAATTCTTGATTTAATCCAAGAGCTTCATAAATTGATGGAACACATTTAACTAATACTGGTTCATATAGAATTGTTTGAATTCTAATAGCTTCAAGAAGCATATATAACACAGCTTCAAGTTCATCCATTTCTTGATTCTTAAAGAGAACCCATGGAGTTGTTTCATCTATTAATTTATTAGTACGTGATACAAATTTATTTAAATCTTGTAATGCTTTATCATATCTAAAATCATATAGATCATCATGATACAACTTAATAGTTTCTATCATCACATTCTTCACATCTTTTAGATATATATTATTTGATTCTTTTTTATGAACCTTAGAATTAAAATATTTGTTCGCCATAGAAATTGTTCTAGATACTAAATTTCCAAAATCATTAACTAGATCAGAATTGTATCTAGATATAAAATCTTCAGGTGTAGAAATGGTATCTGAAAGACTTGGGAATTCTCTTAAAATATAATATCTAAATGCATCAGAACCATATTTATCAACGAATGTCTTAGGATATATTACATTTCCTTTAGACTTACTCATCTTTTCGCCATACATTAAAATCCAGTTATGAGTATAAAGAGTAAAATTAATAGGAATATCAAGGCTCATTAGGAATATAGGCCAAAAGATTGCGTGGAATCTTAAGATATCTTTTGCGACTACATGTACTACTTCAGAATTTAACCAATATTTTTGATACAAGCTATTATCTTCTTCTAAGAAATTAAGAGATGTTAAATAATTGAATAATGCATCTAGCCAAACATAAGCTATATGTTTAGGGTCTGATTTAATTGGAATGCCCCATTTAAAAGTTGAGCGAGATACTGATAAATCTTGTAGACCTTGTTTAATAAATGAAACAACTTCATTCTTTTTTCCTTCTGGAACTATAAATCTAGGATGTGTTTCAATATATTCTAGGAGCCTATCTTGATATTTAGATAATCTAAAGAAATATGAAGGTTCTTTTGCACTTATTACTTTTCTTCCGCAAGATGGGCATATTTTATCAGGACCAACTTCACTTTGAGTGTAGAATGTTTCACAATCAACACAATAAAGTCCATCATATTCACCTAAATAGATATCACCTTTTTTAATCATAAGTTCATATACTTCTTGAACTTGTTCAATATGATTTTTGTCTGTAGTTCTTACAAAATAATCATAATCGCAATCCAAATAATGCCATAAATCTTTGGCATTATTAGCTAATCTATCTGTAAATTCTTGTGGATCTAAACCTTTTAGTGATGCATTCTTTTCTACTTTTTGACCATGTTCATCCATACCAGTTAAAAATCTAGTATCATAGCCCATGCTTCTTTTATATCTTTTTAAAGCATCACATAGAATAGTTGTTGATGAACTACCTATGTGAAGTCTTCCAGAAGAATAATATATTGGAGTTGTAATATAAAAGTTTTTCTTCATAAAATTACCTTAAAATAGATTTTTCAACCTTAATTCTATCTTCTTTTCCTTTTAAATATTCTAATATTGCAAGACCAAATTCAATTGAATAGTTCATGCTTCTTCCTGTAATTACATTATTTGATACAACAAAACTTTTACCTTTTTGATATTTTCCATCAGTGATTTTTTCCTCAAACCCATCATAGCAGGTATATTTATTGTCACCTATTACACCTGCCTTTGATAAAACTGTAGGACCAGCACAAATAGCTGAAACAAATTTTTTATTATCATTAAATTTTTTGATGATTGATAATAATTCTTTTGATTCAAGCATAGCGTTTACGCCTTTTAGGCCACCTGGGATAATGAGCCCATAAGCATCATCAATCAGTTCATCACTAAAATTATCAATAGTCATATCAGCTTTAATTATGAGTCCATGGCTTAAAGTTACAAATAAATCATCAATAGAAACTAAAAGTACATCAATTTTTCCTCTTTTTAAAACATCTACAGTAGTTACAAGCTCAGAATCTTCGCTTCCGTTTGCGACAAATGCGTATACTTTCATTTTTTACACCTCAAATATTCATTATATAATTCACTAGATTTAATTCCAGTAGTCTTAGATAACATCTTAGTGGCTTCTTTTAGTGAAAAGCCATCGTTTATTATTTTAGTCAATTCTAAAATAATATCAACATCTTTTTTAATGGTTTCTTTCCTTCCTTCAACAATTAATACCATTTCACCTTTTAAATCTTTAGGGAATGATTCATATTCACTTAAATTAAATTCTATAGTTTCTTCATATAGCTTTGTGATTTCTCTTGTGAGAGTTGCGTTTCTTTCTCCAAATATTTTAAACATAAGTTCTATTGTTGAATTTATTCTTAAAGGAGATTCATAAAAACATATTGAGAAAGGATAATCTTTTAAAGATTCAAGTTCACTTTTTTTCTTGCTAATCTTATGATCTAGAAAACCATAAAACAGGTATGGTTTTATAGGCATCCCAGACATAATCATCGCAGAAACTTGGGCAGAAGGTCCAGGAATTGGTGTTACTTTAATCCCTAAATCTAGGGATTTCCTCACAAGTTCATAACCAGGGTCAGAAATTACTGGAGTTCCTGCATCACTTATTAAACCAACAGTATTATTATTCTTTAATAAAGAGATAATATAATCTTCTTTTTCACCTTTTGAATAATCATGAAAAGAATCAAGAGTTCTATCAATATTATATTCTTTTAATAATTTTTTTGTTACTCTTGTATCTTCACAAAAAAGATAATCCACATTCTTAATAACCTCAATCGCTCTAAATGTGATATCTTTTAGATTTCCTATTGGTGATGATATTAGGAATAATTCACCTTTATTTATATATTCACTTGATCTCTTCATTTTCTTCACCATAATGGAAATATTCTAATACTTCCTTAGAATATTCGGATTTTTCATTATAAATATATAGAGGTTCTTCTATTTTAAAGCCATGAGTAGGAGCATTTTTAACTGCCTCTATTAAAAAAATATAAGAATCTTTCTTCATCTTAGGATAGACAAATCTTACTCTTTTTGGGGTTAATTTATTATTATTTAATAATTCAAGAGTTTCTAAAAATCTTTCAGTTTTTTGAACTAGATTGATTGAACCGCCATCAATTAAAAGATATGATGCAACCTTGATTATATCTTCCATATTTATTAAAACTTCATGCCTTGCGATTAAAAGGCTCGGATTAGCATTTTTAAGCGCTGTATCATTCAATCTGAAATATGGAGGGTTTGAAACAACTGTTGAAAAAGAATGTTTAGGAAATATCTCAGGTAAATCTTTAATATCCATATTCAATATTTCTATTTGATTTGTTAATTTATTAAGCTCTACGCTTCTTTTAGCTCTTATGGATGCATCTTCTTGTATTTCAACACCATAAATTTTTGATTTAGTAAACATAGATAAGTAAAGTGGGATTGCACCTGAACCTGTGCCAAGATCGATGATACCTTTTTCTTTTTTCTTAAGCTTGATAAAGAAAGAAAGGAGGCATGAGTCAATAGAATAACTATACGCATCCTTATCTTGTATTATTTTAAGTGAATTTTTATAAGCTAAAATTGTGTCGATTTTTTCCATTTTATTGACTTAATTCTATTTCTTCTCCTGTATCCATCTTAATGGTTACAGTTCTACTATCGTTATCAATGTTCACAATAACGCCTTCACCATTTTCAAGTTTTACTTTTTCTCCTATACTTAATTCTTTCTTATCTCCATTATCTTTTGAATATAAGAAATCTTCAAAAGAAATGCAGCATAATAATTTTCCACATAAACCTGAAATAGCGGTAGGGTTTAAAGATAAATTTTGGTTTTTAGCCATTTTAATTGTGACATTTTGAATGTCGCCTAAAAACTTCTTGCAGCACACTTCCATACCACATATTCCAATGCCACCTATGATTCTTGATGCATCTCTTGGGCCAACTTGACGAAGTTCAATTCTTGTTTTATAGACTGAGGCTATTTCTTTAACTAATTCTCTGAAGTCTACTCTTCCTTCCGCACTGAAATAAACTAGTAGTTTAGTTCTATCTAAAGTATATTCACAGTCTAGAAATTTCATCTCAAGATTTGATTTATCTATTATTTCTTTAAGACCATTATATAATTCTGGTTTATCTCTTAAATTAGCTTCATAATCATCTAAATCTTTTTGAGTAGCCTTTCTTACAACGTTCTTAAGTTCACCTATTATTTCTTCTTCTTTAATCTCTTTATAACCTTGAGTAATAGTTCCTATTTCAAGACCTCTTATTGTGTCTACAACTACTTTATCTCCAATATTTAGATTTGTAATAGATCCGAAATAATACTTTTTATTGTTTCCTCTAAAGCTTACACCTACTACATTTGCCATATATTTACCTCTTTATTCCCATCTCCATTTTTAGAAGTATTGTATCTAGATGAAGATGAAGATTAATAGCTCTTGAGTTATTTACATTTCTTTTTATCTCAAGTAAATCTTTGATATATGTACTAATCTTTTCCTTAGTATAATAACTCGCAAGAGCGATAATTCTATCTTTTTCACTTATAAATTTAATATCATCATTTCCAATGAAAATATTCAATATATCCCTTAAATATATGATCATTAAACTGATGAAAAAATCTTGTTTAATATCACTATCTAAAAGGGAGTATTCTTCATTTAAGACTAAAATTATGGAATCATTTAATTCATATTTTTCACTAAACATATCTATAACTAAATTATAGATAGACATCATATCTTCATCCCTGATAATCTCTCTTACTCTTTCTTCTTTTTGAGTATATTCTAAGATAGGATTTAAGATATAATCTGGATATTCACCCCTTAATTTTTCGTGTAATGCATTAATGTTTAGTGGTCTAAAGTTTATAAGCTGACATCTTGAAATGATTGTATCCAAAAGATTATTCAAATTCTCAATTAAAAATATAATATATACATCATCTATTGGCTCTTCAACAAATTTCAAAAGGGCATTAGATGCATTGATATTTAAACTATCCGCATCTTCAAATATAAAAAACCTTGGCCCTTCTTCTAAAGATGTCTGATTAGATTCATAAATATATTCTCTTACCACATCTACGCTTGTGACTGTCTTCTTATCTTTTTTAATCCAAAAAACATTTAAAGAAGTTTCTTCATCTATTTTTTTAGACATATATGATTCTTCTAAAGATACATTAAGCCACTTCGCGTAAATCAATTTAATAAAATATTTAGCCATTTCTTTTTTAGATGAAGAACTATCACCATAAAAAATTAAGGCATGAGGAACATGCCCTTTTTTTATCATATTTGATAGTTGCCTATAAACTAATGGTTGTTCTTCTTCTAAATAATTCATGAATTACAATATTTCCTTAATCAAATTAAAACAATCAAAAGCGACTTCTTTAATAGATCTTTCGCCATTAACTGCCTTTATTCTATCAGGATATCTCTTAACGAGTTCAAGATATCCATCATGAGTTTTTTCGTGAAAACTCACAGATTCCTTGTCTAATCTATTAACCTCGTGAGAATCTGAGTGTTCTAATATTCTTTTAATTCCAGTTTTAGGATCTACATCTATAAATATAGTTAGGTCAGGATATTTTCCATCGATTGCAAATTCATTTATATCTTTTACTTTATCTATCCCAAGACCACGTGCATAACCTTGATATGCTAAAGATGAATCAACATATCTATCACATATTACAACTTTACCTTGTTTTAAAAGAGGTAATACTTTTTGAACTAGATGTTGCCTTCTACTTGCAGCATATAAGAAAGCTTCACAAAGAGGGTCCATATCTGTATTGTTTACATCATGAATAACTGTTCTAACTTGTTCAGCGATAGCGACACCTCCAGGTTCACGAGTTGTCACAACGTCATATCCTTGAACCTTTAAATATCTTTCAACTTCTTTTATTACTGATGTTTTCCCAGAACCATCAGTTCCCTCAAAAGTGATAAATTTACCTTCCATAAAAAGATCCTCCTATATAATTATTATTTCACATTTTAATTATTTTTATATTTAATAATTAATTTTTATCAAATAAAGTCCTGAAGAAGGAGCTAATTTCCTATCTAAAGACTTAGTTTTAAGTTCAAGCATTTCTTTTATACTTCCCTTATCTTTATTCACAATTTCAACTATAGTGCCCACAATAAATCTAATCATATTATGTAAGAAGCCACTTCCTTTAAAATGAAAGATGATTTGTTCATTTTTCTTTATAGCGTATGCTTCAAAAAGAGTTCTTGTGGTGTTTTCTTTTTCACCTCTTGAAAAAGAAATAAAATTATGTTCACCTATTAAAGATTTCAATTCTTCATTGATTTTATCTATTGATTTTACCTTTTTATACCAAACATAATCCTTATTAAATACTGAATATTCACCTGTATCAATTATATATTCGTATTCTTTGGATATAGTATCATATCTAACATTGAATAATTGACTTCTGCTATATGCTTTTTTTATTCTTATATCTAAAGGTAAAAGATTATTTAAGGCATATTTATATTTATCAGGTGAAATATTGAATGATTCAAACTGAACAACTTGCGCTTTTGCGTGAACACCTCTATCAGTTCTAGATGAAATAATGACATCAACGTCCTTGTTTATCATCTTTTTAAGAGCAATTATTAATTCATCTTGAATGGTATTTAGTTTAGGATTTTTTTGTTTCTGCATCCCATAATAATTCTTGCCATCATATTCTATTTCAAGAACAACATTTGTTTTTGACTCATCATATTTGGTAGTAATTATTGCCTCAAGTTCTTCTTTATAATTCATTTTAAATTTAGATATATATTTTATCGAATTATGAAAAAAATACATAATATAATGAGAATCTTCTTCAAAGATTTTAATATCACTAATATCATCTCTTAAACTAGATATATATTTTATAGATTCTTCTCTATCAAATAATAGTTCTTCCTTTTCAGTTCTTATAGCTTGAAAACTATCAGGTAAAACCAATGAATCATCTTTATGATTTAGATAATTGATTATAGATTCTAAGGAAGGATGTATAGACATATTGCGCCTCCTAAGAATAATGTCACAATAACTAAAGCAACAGTATCTTTATAGTTCCATTTTAGAATATGATACCTTGTTTTTGGTTTTCCAGGAACAAAGTTACGTGATAACATTGCATCTGCAAGTTCATCACTTCTTTCAAATGAAATAACGAACATAGGAACAAGTAGAGATACTAGTTGTTTAATTCTTTTGATTAAAGAACCATTTTTAAAATCTGCACCTCTTGCGGCTTGTGCATCCATTATTTTATATGCTTCATCTAAAATAGTAGGAATGTATCTTAAAGCGATAGTGATAATTAAAGCTATCTCTTCAGGATTGATTTTAAATATTTTAAGTGGTCTAAAAAGCCACTCTATCGCAAGCGTTAAATCAGTCGGTTTTGTGGTTAGAGTTAGAAGTGTAGATATAAATACAATAGTAATTAATCTAAAGAAGACAAACAAACTTGTGTTTAAACCCTCTTTATAAATATTTAAATCAAATGGATTAAACAACTCTACAAAACTTAAATATTTCAAAGATATGAATATTAAACTCAAATATACAAGCAACCATAAGAATTTTAGTTTTAAATATTTTAAAGATATAAAATATATAATTGTGATTAGTAAAATAGCTGAAATAGATGTTAAAGAGAAATATAATTTAGTGTTATAAATGATATCTCCTTGTCTATTGAACAATAATTGAAATATGAACACAAATAAAGATAATATGAGAAGTGGTTTAAGCCCTTTAATAGCTTTTATTATAGATAATCTTGCGGTTAAAAGTAGAATAATTATTAAAGCCAGTGATACTAAAATAGCGTAGACATTTTTAAAAAAGAAGATTGCGACCATAAGGACAATGGTTGAAATAATCTTCGCTCTTGGGTCTAATTTATGTAGGTATGAATTACCAGGTACATACTGGCCTAATACAAAATTATTCATCTTTTAATAATTCTTCTAACAATTCTTCTTTACTTTCTAATAATTGATTGATGTTTTTGTTTAATTTTTCATTAATCATTTTCGATATGATAAAAGTGTCTGGATAATCGATATGAGCATCTTTTACTATATCTAAATGATTTAAGAATAGTTCTTCTTTAGTTCCATCATATTTGATAGTTCTATCCGCAACTACGATTACTCTTTTAGCGTATTCCATAACGATGTTCATATCATGAGTTATAAAAACAACTGTTTTATGAAGATCTCTATTTAGTACTCTAAATAACTCAATCATCTTTTTCTTAGTTTCAGGATCTAAGCCTGCGGTAGGTTCATCAAAAACTAAGATATCTGGTTCCATCGCAAGTATTCCAGCAATTGAAACGATTTTCTTTTCTCCACCAGATAATTGAAAAGGACTTTTTTCATAAAATGATTCATCAATTCCAACAAGATTGAGCGCTTTTATTGCGATTTCTTTAGCTTCTTCTTTTTTATAACCAAAATTCATTGGCGCAAACATTACATCATTTAAAACTGTCTCTTCAAATAATTGATAATCACTGAATTGGAAAACAAGCCCAACGTGCTTTCTAATGGAATTGTAGTTCTCTTTTCTTTTTCTTATCTTTTTTATTGTGATACCCATTACATTCGCTTCACCTAATGTAGGAATCTTAAGGGCATTAAATAAAGATACAAGAGTAGATTTACCACTACCAGATTCGCCAATGATTGCGATCATCTCATCGCGTTCATTTATTTCTAAAGAAACATTTTTAAGTGCGTATTTTGTTCCTTTTCTTTTTGGATTATAAGAATAACTTACTTCTTTGAGGCTAATTCCCATAATAGATTTAAAACCTCCTTATTCTTATAATTATTTTTCTTTAATTCATGAAAAAGGTATAGTGATGTAGGCATTTCAAGACTTGACTTTGCCAAACAATCATAATCTAGTAATACATCTAGTGTTTTTCCGTCTCTTATAATCTTTCCATTATATAAAACAATACATCTATCTGAAAGAAGAGCTTCATCCATATTATGAGTAATCATAATAATTGTTTTGCCTTTTTCCTTTAAAGATTTAACAACGTTTATAAAATCTTCTCTACCTTTTGGATCAAGCATAGAAGTTGATTCATCTAAAATTAAAATATCTGGTTCCATTGCTAAAATAGATGCAATAGCAGCGCGTTGTTTCTCACCACCAGATAAATTAGATGGCATCTCATATTTGTATTCAATCATCCCAACAAGATTTAAGGCGTCATCTATTTTCTTTTCCATTTCTTGTGGATTAACTTCAAGATTCTCAAGCCCAAAAGCGATATCATCTTCTATAGATGTTGCGACAAATTGATTGTCTGGATTTTGGTATACTATACCTATCTTTTTTCTTATTTCATAGATATTTTCTTCATTAAGTGCTAGGCCATCTATTTTAATAGTTCCTTCTTTAGCTGATAAAATACCTATTAACAATTTAGATAAAGTGGATTTACCACTTCCATTATGTCCAATCAATGAAACCCATTCACCTTTATCAATATTAAAAGATACACCATCAAGTGCATTAACAGTTTCATCTTCATATTTATATACTAAGTTTAAAACTTCAATAAGCATTTTTTACCTCAACTTATTATTATATCATATAATAAGTTAGAATTGTAAAAGCACTTTATGAATTGAAAAAATGAAAAAACTCCAATAACTCTATTGGGACTAAAATATTATTTTATTGCTTATTCTTATGACATCATTCGATATAGTTTCACTATTATTAGTGGAAGGAAGTGTTGTTTCGTTTGGTTTAATATTACAAGCTAAAAGAAAGCTACATATAAAAATAACTATAAAAAATATTTTTTTCATATTGCACTCCTCCTCTTCTCATCTTTAGTATATCATACATCATAAAATAAACCCCAATAGTTTTTTGTACTATTGAGGTTTAATAATTAACTATTATTTTACAAATCTAATTAAAGCCATTGGGGCTCCATCGCCTACTCTTGGAGCGAGTTTGAAGATTTGTGTGTAACCACCATTTCTTTCTTTATGTTTAGGGGCAATTTCATCAAATAGAATTTGAGTTGCGGTTTTGCCTTCAGAATTTTTAAGTGGTCTTAAGGTTTCCATAACGTTTCTTCTTGCGGCTAGAGTTCCTTCTTTTGCAGTTGTGACTAGTTTTTCAACTATGCCTTGAACTAATTTTGCTTTCTTTAGAGTTGTTTTTATTTCGCCATGAAGAATAAGTTGAGTAGAGAGGTCTCTAACTAAAGCTTTTCTAGATGACATATCGCGATTTAATTGCGTAAATTTGTTTGACATATATCCTCCATATTAATGATGAGCGAAAGAGAGTCCCATCTCGTTTAACTTGTCTTTTATTTCTTTTAGGGATTTCTTTCCTAAGTTTCTGATCTTCATCATATCTTCTTCAGTTTTTTCTGTGAGTTCAGAAACTTTCTTGATTCCAAATCTCTTAAGGCAGTTGTATGATCTAACGCTTAAATCAAGATCTTCTATTAGTCTATCAGGTGTTTGATTTTCTTTTTCTTCGATAGCAACACCACCTGTTGTAGAACCTTCCTCTTCAGCTTTCTTAGATAGGAGTAATACAGGTTCTAGTTGATCTCTTAAATATTTTGCAGCTTTAGCTACAGCATATTCAGGAGTAACTCCACCATTTGTATAAACTTCAAGAATCAATTCTTCATAGTTAGGATTATCAAGAATTCTATATTTATTAACATGATATGCAACACGTGTTACAGGAGTATAGATTGAATCAATAGGAATTACTTCGCTTTCGCCTTCATAATATTTTCTATTTTCTTCTGCACTCTTGTAGCCTATGCCTCTTCTTGCAGTCATGCTGATTCTGAGCCTTCCTTCATTTACTCTACAGATATATTGATCTTTATTGACAATTTCAACTTCATCATCAGTAATGATATCTTCTGCAGTAACGGTTCTTGGGCCTTCTAAATCAATTTCAAGATTATCTTTTTCTATTTTTTCGTCGTTTAAGAATTTTAAAACAACGCCTTTTAAATTTAATACTATTCCAGTTACATCTTCTACTACACCAGCAATTGATGAAAATTCATGTTGAATGCCATCAATTTTAATTGATGTAATGGCAGCTCCTGGAAGACTTGCGAGTAACACTCTTCTTAGTGCGTTACCTACTGTTAAACCATAGCCTCTTTCAAGTGGTTTAATAGATAAAACTGCACTATTCTCACCTGTTTGTGTAATAACTGCCTTTGGAGCAATGAGTTTTAATTCATCATTAGATTGACTGACCATATCAGTTTCTAATAAAGCATCTTTCATTTCTGGCATAATAACCTCCTAACCACGAGGTCTCTTTGGTGGACGACATCCATTGTGTGGGATTGGAGTCGTATCACAAATTGATGTGATTTCAAGTCCAGCAACCGCTAAAGATCTAACTGCAGTATCTCTTCCTGGTCCTGGTCCTTTAACTTCAACTTCTACTTTTTTCATTCCGCAATCCATAGCTGCTTTAGCTGCTGCTTCACTTGCGAGTCCTGCAGCAAATGGAGTTGATTTTTTAGATCCCTTATATCCTACAGCACCTGCTGAACTCCAAGATACTAAATTGCCTTGTGGATCAGTGATTGATACTATAGTGTTATTGAATGTTGAATGAATATGTGCGATACCATAAGGGATATTTTTCTTAACACGACGTTTTTTACTTGTAGTTGCCATTGTAACTATCCTCCCTTATTATTTCTTCTTATTAGTAACGGTCTTCTTTGGACCTTTACGTGTTCTAGCGTTGTTTCTTGTATTTTGTCCTCTAACAGGTAGACCTTTTCTATGTCTAATACCTCTATAGCATCCAATATCCATTAAACGCTTGATATCGTTAGTGACGTCTCTACGTAAGTCACCTTCGATTTTATATTTAGAAACTTCTGTTCTAATTTTAGTTAATTCTTCATCAGTTAAATTTTTAACTCTTGTGTCTTCTGATATTCCAGTTTCTTTTAGAATTTTCTTAGAAATGCTTAATCCTATACCATAAATATAAGTTAGGGAAATAACGACTCTTTTATCATTAGGAATATCTACACCTACTATACGTGCCATCTTTTTCTTGTTTCTCCTTATTTACCTTGTCTTTGTTTATGTTTAGGATTTTCACAAATTACCATTACAACACCATGTCTTTTAATAACTTTGCATTTGTCGCAAATCTTTTTTACTGAAGGTCTTGTTTTCATTAATTTGATTATTCTCCTTTTTTATTATTGTATCTCCTCGTAATTCTGCCACGTGATAAATCATAAGTTGAAACTTCAACTTTTACTTGTTGTCCTTGCAAAATGCGTATGTTGTTTATACGGATTTTGCCAGATACGTGCGCATGGATACGATGTCCATTATTAAGTTCTACAATGAATTCGGTATTTGGCAATACCTCAGCAATTGTACCATCGAATTCGATTACATCATCTTTTGCCATTCATTTCTCCTTAAATTTATCTCTAGTCTCTTTCTTCCTTAGAGATTTGAAGAAGAAAGAGACTTTCTTTCGTTAAGATTTTTCATAACTACTTGATAGAGATCTATTGTGTCTAGTGACCCATCAACGTTCATAATTAAACCTTCTTTAATATAATAATCGATTAATGGGGCAGTTTGATTGTTGTATACATTAAGTCTTTCTTTAATAGCTTCTATCTTATCGTCGGCTCTTGTGATAACTTCGCCACCGCATTTGTCACATACACCTTCAACTTTAGGGTTGTGATTTCTTGTGTTATAGATAGCGCCACACTCTTTGCATACTCTTCTTGATGAGAGTCTTTCTATTACAAGATCATCATCAACTATTAAATTAATAACTGCGTCAAGTTCTATTCCAAGATCATCCATGTTCTTTTTTAGTGCTTGAGCTTGATTAATAGTGCGTGGATATCCATCAAAGATATAATCTTTATTTGGATTTTCTACAAGGATTTTCTTAATAATATCATTTGTAACTTCATCAGGAACTAAGTTACCTTTTCTGATATAGGAATTAGCAAGAAGTCCAAGTTCTGATTGAGAAGCAATTTCTCTTCTAAATATATCTCCAGTTGATAAATGGATTAAATTATTCTTTTTGAACTCTTCGCAGATTGAGCCTTTACCGGCTCCTGGTTTTCCTAAAATCACAAAATTCATATTTTCTCCTATGCTAAAAAGCCAGCATATTTTTGTTCTTGAGCATCAGCTTTAATTTGACGCCATGTCTCAATAGCAACACCAACAACGATCATCATAGATGTTCCGCCAACTTCGATTGATGATGAAGCACCAAGCATAGTTGCGAATGTTGGAAGTGATGCAATAACAACTAGATAGATAGCGCCAAATAAGGTAACGTTAAATATTGTTTTGGATAGATATTGCTCAGTTTCATATCCTGGACGATATCCAGGGATATATGCACCACGTTTTTGTAAATCTTCTGCAGTCTTCTGTGGATTGATTTGTAAGAATGTATAGAAAATTGAGAAGAAGAATATTAATAGTACATATATTACGTAACCTAAGATACTACTTGATGAGAATATTTGATATAACCAATTATAAGCTGTTGGATTAGAATTATATAATCCTGCATAAGAGATTATAGTTAGAGGTATTCCCATTAATGTAGATGCGAAGATTACTGGGATAACTGATGCAGAGTTAAGTTTGATTGGAAATACTGATTCACTTGAGCCTCTAAATTTAGCAGCTCCAGGTCTATTAGAGTATTGTATTTGAATCTTTCTTTGACTCGCTTCCATAAATACTATACCGATTATTACTGCGAAGAATAAGAGGAGCGAGAATGCTGCGCTTAAATATTTAGCGAATGCAACATTTTGTCCTGATATATCGTTAATTAGTGATTTGATAGAACCAGGTAGAGAGATTATGATACCCATAGCGATTAATAGTGAAGTACCATTTCCAACACCATATTGAGTGATTAGATCAGCAAACCAAATACAAAGTGCTGATCCAGCTGTTAAAGTTATAACTACTGCCATTAAACCTATAAATGAGGTTCTTTGATACTGGAATATTTGGTCTTTCATACCAAATGTTGTTCCAATAGCTTGAATGAAAGCAACTATGATACCTAAATATCTTGTGAGTTGGCTTAATTTTTTACGACCTTCTTCACCTTCTTCTTTCCATTCAGCTAATACTGGAATTATGTCCATTTCTAATAGTTCAACTATGATAGATGCGGTGATATAAGGTGAAACACCTAATGCAATAATAGAATATGTTCTTAAACTGTCTCCTGTAAAAGAGTTAATAATACCAATAAATCCTTGAGCTTCATCAGATGAGAATAATTCAACACCCTTAACTGCTGGAATCATTGTGCAAATCTTGTATACTAGGAAGATTCCAAGTGTAAATAATATCTTGAGAGCAACTTCCTTAATCTTTTGTTGCTTTTCTTTGTTTTGGAAGACTTTTGTTTTTTCCATTAGAGC
Source organism: Caryophanales bacterium UBA1188 (assembly GCA_002310135.1). GTDB lineage: Bacteria > Bacillota_I > Bacilli_A > Izemoplasmatales > UBA1188 > UBA1188. The sequence continues at coordinate 421,144 of DBYK01000001.1, forward strand.
ACCTCAACTTTGCCTTGAGCGCCTTCTATTTTTGCTTTAGCATTGAGAGAAACTTTATCAACTTTTACAGTTAAAGATTTTGTAATTTCACCATTTCCAAGCACTTTAACAAGTTTAGCATCCTTATCAATTAAGTTAGCTTTAATTAAAGCTTCTTTATCTACTAATGAACCATTATCAAATACTTCGAGCTTAGAGAGATTAACAATTGCATATTCTTTTCTAAATACATGAGTGAATCCTCTCTTCGCAATTCTTTTATATAGTGGAGTTTGACCACCAGTGAAACCTAAACGAACTCCTCCACCAGCACGTGCTCCAGCACCTTTTTGACCTCTAGCTGAAGTCTTTCCATGTGAACCGTAGCCACGTCCTAATATTTTTTTAGAATGGATACTACCATCTGTGTATTTTAAATTATCAAGACCCATATTAAGCCTCCTTAATCTCTTCAACAGCAACTAGATGACTAATAGTATTAATCATTCCTCTTACTTGTTTTGAGTCATTTTTTTCAACTGAACTATGAAGCTTGTGAAGTCCTAAAGCTTTTACAGTTGCAATTTGATTTGGTTTTCTTGTAATAGGGCTCTTTATCAATGTAATTTTTAATTTCATTATCCGAGCACCTTCCTTACATCGATTCCTCTTACTTCAGCAACTTGATCAGCAGAACGTAAATTCTTTAATGCATCAAATGTAGCTCTAACTACATTTACTGGAGTATGAGAACCAAGTGATTTACTTAATACGTCTTCAATACCAGCGAGTTCCATAACGGCACGCACAGCACCACCAGCAGATACACCAGTACCAGGAACTGCAGGTTTTAATAAAACTGAACCAGCTCCATAGTGGCCTACTACTTGGTGAGGAATTGTAGTGCCATAAAGAGGAACTTTAACTAGATTCTTTTCAGCATCTTTAGCTGCTTTCTTGATTGCATCTGGTACTTCATGAGCTTTACCAGTACCAAATCCAACTAGACCTTTACCATCTCCAATAACAACTAAAGCATTGAAACGAAGTCTTCTACCACCCTTAACAACCTTAGTTATTCTTCCTACAGAGATTAACTTTTCTTGATAAGGTGATTCTTCTTCTTTTCTTTCTTCTCTTCTTCTTGGACGACGATCAGATGAAGTTCTTCTAGCTCCTTTAGCCTCTTGAGCTTGTTGTACTACTTCTTGTTCTTGAGCATTATCTTCAACTTGGATATCTAATTCTTTATCTTCCATTTTCAATCCTCCTAGAACTTTAATCCTGCTTCACGAGCAGCTTCAGCTAAAGCTTTTACTCTTCCATGATAGATATATCCACCACGGTCGAATACTACTTCACTAACACCAACTTTCTTGGCGTTTTCAGCAATCATCTTTCCTACTTCTTTAGCGGCTTCACAATTTGAACCATGTTCAAGTTTTAAACTTGATGCACTAGCAAGTGTAACGCCTTTAGTATCATCGATGATTTGTGCATAAATATGCATATTAGAACGGAAAACATCTAATCTTGGACGTTCTGATGTTCCATTAACAGTTTTTCTTACGCGCGCATGTCTTTTAAGTCTTTGCGCATTGGAATCATAGATCTTAATCATATTACTTAGCTGTCTTTCCTTCCTTATGTCTTACTTTTTCGCCTTTATATCTGATACCTTTTCCATGATATGGTTCAGGTTTTCTTATGCCTCTAATGTAGGCAGCGAATTCTCCAACAACTTGTTTGTTTGCGCCTATTACTACGCAATCTGTTTGAGTTGGGAGTTCAACAGTAATTCCTTCAGGTAGTGGAACTACTTTAGGGTTTGAATAACCAGCAATTACTGTTAATTCTCTTGGATTATTTAGGACAAATCTGTAACCTGTTCCTTTAATTTCAAGAGCTACTTTAAAGTTTTCATGAGCACCTACTATCATATTGTTTAGTAGAGCTCTTGCAGTTCCGTGATATACAGGACTGAATAGAGTTGGATGTTCTGGTAGACTAACGTGTACTTCGTTGTTTTCTACTGTTATTACAACATCATCTTTAAAAGTTTGTGTAAGTGTTCCTTTTGGTCCTTTAACAGTTATAACGTTTCCGTTTTGTTCTACTGTTACGCCTTCTGGAATCACTATAGCTTTTTTACCTATACGACTCATAACTTTTTACCATATATAGGCGATAACTTCGCCACCTATATTTTGTTTTCTCGCATCTTTATCAGCCATAATACCTTTAGATGTGGAAATGATTGCAACACCGAGACCATTAAGTACTTTAGGTAATTTCTCAGATTGTGCATAAACTCTTAAGCCAGGCTTAGAGATTCTCTTGAGTCCTTGGATAACTCTTTCATTATTAGATAAGTATTTAAGTGATACTTCTATTACATTGTGATGAGATTTTTCATCTCTTTTAACTTTGTAGTCTAGAATGTATCCTTCAACTCTCATAACTTCTAATATTTCAGTTTTTGTGCGTGATAGAGGAACGATTACAGTCTTCATCTTCATCGCGTTTGCGTTTCTGATACGAGTTAACATATCAGCAATTGGATCAGTCATCATATATTACTTTCCTCCTACCAACTTGATTTTCTTACTCCAGGGATTTTTCCTTCTGAAGCTAATTCTCTAAAACAAATACGACATAGATGGAACTTGCGATATACGGCATGTGGACGACCACATCTTTCGCATCTTGTATAAACTCTTGTGGAGAACTTTTGAGGTCTCTTTGATCTTATAATTTGTGATGTTTTTGCCATAATTATTCACCCCTATGTTGGAATGGAACACCAACAAGTTTTAATAGTTCATAACATTCAGCATCAGTTTTAGCTGTAGTTACGATAACTATATCCATGCCACGAACTTTAGTAACCTTATCCAAATTAATTTCTGGGAAGATTATTTGTTCTTTAACACCTAATGTGTAATTTCCTCTACCATCAAAGGCTTTAGGAGAAACACCTCTAAAGTCTCTAACACGAGGAAGAGTAATTGAAACGAGCTTATCTAGGAATTCATACATTCTTTCGCCTCTTAATGTAACCTTAGCACCTATCTTCATTCCTTCACGAAGTTTGAAGTTAGCTATAGATTTCTTGGCGATAGTGATGATTGGTTTTTGACCAGTTATTTGAGTTAAATCACTAACTGCATCATCTAATAACTTAGAATTTTGGATAGAATCACCAACACCCATATTCACAACAATCTTAACAACTTTTGGACATTGCATAATTGTAGTGTAATTGAATTTCTTAATTAAAGCTGGTTGGATTTCACTTAAATATCTTTCATGTAGTCTATTCATATTATTCACCTACTAATCCAACTCTTCGTTTGTCTTCTTAGAATAACGAACCTTCCTAGAAACAGTTGGAGCGTTTTTCTTCTTTGATTGTTGAGTTACAACTTTGTAACCAACACGAGTTCTAACCTTATCTTTTCCGACAACAAGCATAACATTTGAAGCGTGAATCTTAGCTGCTTTATCAACGATACCACCATCTGGATTTGAGTTAGATGGTTTTTCATGATGCTTGTTAACTTTTAGGTTTTCACCATCGAGGACTAATTTGTTTTCTTTTTGAAGTACAGCGACAACTTTAGCTTTTTTGCCTTTATCTTGACCGCTGATGATTACAACTTCATCACCTTTTTTAAAGTTCATAAGTCCTCCTATAATACCTCAGGAGCTAAAGATACGATCTTTGTGAATTCTTTTTCACGAAGTTCTCTAGCAACTGGTCCAAAAATACGAGTACCTTTAGGGTTCTTATCATTATCTACTATAACTGCAGCATTATCATCGAATTTGATTGATGAACCATCAGGTCTTTGAATACTTCTTTTTGTTCTAACGATAACTGCTTTAACAATATCAGATTGTTTAACAGTACCATCACTAGATGCACTCTTAACAGTCGCAACGATGATATCACCAATGTGTGCGAATCTTCTATGAGTTCCACCTAATACTTTAATACACATAATAGTTTTTGCACCGGAATTATCCGCAACTCTTAATCTTGAAAAAGTTTGAATCATAGTTGCCTCCTATACAATAACTTTCTTTTCTAAGATTTTAACTAAACGATAACGCTTAGTTGCGCTTAGAGGACGAGTCTCCATGATTTCAACTTTATCGCCAACTTTAGCTTCATTGTTTTCATCATGTGCTCTAAATTTCTTACTAGACATAACTCTCTTAGAATATAGAGGATGTTTTTTGTAAGTATCAACTTTTACAGTAATAGTCTTATCATTTGTATCACCAACAACGATACCAACGAAAGTTTTACGAGTATTTCTTTCCATACTTTTCCTCCTATTCCTCTCCTCTTCTCTCATTTAATACAGTTGAGAGACGAGCGATAGTTTTTCTTGCTTTCTTTATGTCTGCAGTATTTTCAAACTGGCCTGTAGCTTGTTTGAAACGATAATTGAATAAGTCTTTCTTTAAATCTTTAATGTTTTTAACGATTTCTTCATTAGAGAGTTTTCTGATTTCTTCAATTCTCATCATAATTATTCAACCTCCCTTTTAACCATCTTTGTTAGTACTGGGAGTTTTGCTGCGCCAAGACGGAATGCTTCTTTAGCCATTTCTTCAGAAACACCAGCTACTTCGAAAAGAATAACTCCTTCTTTTACAACAGCAACGTATCCTTCAACTGAACCTTTACCAGAACCCATACGAACTTCTAGAGGCTTCTTAGTTTTAGCTAGATGAGGGAAAACTTTAATCCATACTTTTCCTGTTCTATCTAAGTATCTTGTGATGGCAACTCTGGCAGCTTCAAGTTGACGAGCAGTAACCCATGCACCTTCTTTAGCAACTAGACCAAATTCTCCAAACGCAAGTTCAGTTCCACCTTTTGCATGGCCTTCATAAGAAAGTCTATGTGGACGACGATACTTAGTTCTTTTTGGCATTAACATGTCTTCTATCCTCCCTAGTATTTCTTTCGTCATCATCAGGAGTTCCTTTTAACACTTCACCTTTATAGATCCATACTTTAACACCTAAAATACCATAAGTAGTATTAGCTTCAGTATGAGCATAGTCTATATTAGCTCTTAGAGTATGTAGTGGAACATTACCTTCAGAATAACCTTCGCTTCTTGCGATTTCAGCACCGGCAAGTCTTCCTGAAATTAATGTTTTGCATCCCTTAGCTCCAGCTTTTAGAGCTCTTGTGATAGCGAGTTTTTGAACTCTTCTAAATGATGCACGATTTTCAAGTTGTCTTGCGATACTATCAGCAACTAATGTTGCGTCTGTTTCAGGACGTCTTACTTCCTTAACATTAACGAATACTTGTTTAGAAGTTAATTTAGATAATTCTTCTACAGCTTCTTTCTTAATAGCGCCTTCTCTACCAATTACCATACCAGGTTTAGCAGTAAATAATGTAACGATGAGACGGTTCTTACTTCTTTCGATAACTACTTTAGCGATTGAAGCATTATAGAATTTCTTATTAACGTATTTTCTAACTTTTAAATCTTCTTCGAGAAGGTTTGGAACTTCTTTATTGCTTGCATACCATCTAGCATCCCAATTCTTGTTGATGCCAAGTCTTAAACCATTAGGATTAACTTTTTGTCCCATAGATTATTCCCTCTCTCCTAACACACAAACGATTGAACTAGTTCTCTTTAAGATTGCGAAGCCTTGTCCTTTAGCATGAGGTTGCATTCTCTTTAGAGTTGGTCCTTCATTTGCATAGATTTCTTTTACATAAAGCTTTTCAGAATTCATATTGAAATTGTTTTCTGCATTAGCTTTGCATGAATTTATAACCTTTAATATAGGTTTAGCTGCGCCACGATTAACGTTCTTTAAAATGGCTTCAGCTTCTTTGTAGTCTTTTCCTCTAACTAGGTCTAGAACTAATCTAACTTTACGAGGAGCAATTCTTATCATTGAAACACTTGCTTTAGCTTCCATAACAAATCCTCCTATTTATTTCCTTTATCGCCAGAAGTGTGGCCTTTAAAGTTTCTTGTTAGAGCAAATTCTCCTAGTTTGTGTCCAACCATATCTTCAACTACGTATACAGGAACATGTTGTTTTCCGTTATATACTGCTATTGTAAGTCCTACAAACTCTGGGAAGATAGTAGAACGTCTTGACCATGTTTGGATAACTTTCTTTGCTTTAGAATTATGAGCTTCTTTAACTTTCTTCATTAAAGATTCGTCACAGAATGGACCTTTTTTAATTGATCTTGACATATCCTATCTCCTATTTAGCGTTCCTTCTCTTCATAATGAACTTATTAGAAGGATTCTTCTTGCTTCTTGTCTTAACACCAAGAGCTTTTTTACCCCAAGGGGTTAGTGGTGCTTTATGTCCAATTGGTTGAGTACCTTCACCACCACCGTGAGGGTGATCTACTGGGTTCATAACAGAACCACGAACAGTTGGACGAATACCATAATGTCTAGTTTTACCAGCTTTACCTACGTAAATTAGTGAACGTTCACCATTACATACTGTACCGATAGTAGCTCTACATGTATTTTTAAATCTTCTCATTTCACCACTAGAAAGTCTAATGATAACAAAGTCGCCATCTTTACCAAGTATTTGAGCGCTTGCACCAGCACTTCTAACTAGTTGTGCACCATGACCTGGATTTAATTCTAAGTTGTGAATGAATGTACCTACTGGAATATTTCCTACTGGAAGAGCATTACCAGTTTTGATATCAACATCATTTCCAGAGATTACTTTATCTCCTACTTCTAATCCTTCAGGACGAATGATATATCTTTTTTCTCCATCTGGATATTGAATTAAAGAGATAAATGCAGTTCTAATTGGATCGTATTCGATAGTTTTTACAGTTCCTTCGATACCATCTTTATTTCTCTTGAAATCGATGATTCTATATCTTTGTTTTTCTCCGCCACCTTGATGACGAACAGTGATTTTACCTTGGTTATTTCTACCACCCTTTTTCTTTAAGGCAACAGTTAATGATTTTTCTGGAACATTTGTAGTAATCTCTTTGTAGTCGAGAGCACTCATGTTTCTTGTGCCGTTAGTGATAGGCTTATATTTTCTAATTCCCATAATAATTCCTATTTAGCGTAGATATCAATCTTATCGCCTTCAGCTAGTGTAACCACTGCCTTTTGTTGAGCTGGTAGGAATCCAGTATATCTCCCTACTCTCTTACTCTTTGGAAGAGTGTTGATCATATTAACATCAGTAACATGAACTTTGAAAATTTCTTCGATAGCTTTTTTAACATCAATCTTAGTTGCTTTTTTAGAAACTTCGAATGTGTATTTACCTTTTTCAACAAGCTTCATACTCTTTTCAGTAATGATAGGCTTCTTTATAATTTCATAACTATTCATCTAATAAAGCCTCCTCAAAATATTTAACAACGTCTTTAGTGACTACTAAGCTATCAGCATTTAGTACATCATATACGCTTGTATGACTATCCATACATGCAGCTGCATAATATAGATTTCTAATAGATAACTCAAGATTTTCATTAACTTCATCGACAAGTACTAATACTTTTCCTAAAGCTTTAATGTTATCTAATACTTTTGCGAATTCTTTAGTCTTAGGTTCTTCAAGTTTTAATGAATCTAATACTATAAAGTTTCCAGTTTCTACTTTTTCAGATAAAGCAATTCTTAATGCTTGTCTTCTAACTTTTCTATTTACTGAGAAACTATAATCTCTTGGATGAAGTTCAAACACATGTCCACCACCTCTATATTGAGGAGCACGAATTGTACCTTGACGAGCATGTCCAGTTCCTTTTTGTCTATAAGGCTTCTTTCCACCGCCTGATACATCGCTACGATTCTTAGTTTGGCTTGAACCGATTCTCATCGCAGCTCTTTGTGATTTAACTACATCATAAATAATTTGATCGTTCCATTCTTGATTGAATACTTTTTCGTTTAATTTAAGAGATGAAACAACTTCACCTTGCATATTTAACACATCGATTTTAGACATATTTCAAGTCTCCTATACAGTCTTCTTTAAAGAAGCTTTAACGAATACTAATCCTTTCTTAGGTCCAGGAACGTTTCCTTTAACGAGAATTAAGTTCTTTTCAGGAATTACATCAACAACTGATAAATTTTGAACTGTTCTCTTCCAAGCACCCATATGTGAAGGTAATCTTTTACCTTTGAATACGCGGTTTGGAGCTATAGCACCCATTGAACCGATTCCTCTATGATATTTTGAACCATGTCCCATAGGTCCTCTATGTTGGTTGTTTAATTTGATTGGACCAGCATATCCTTTACCAATTGCTGTACCGCTAGCATCTACGAAATCACCAGCTTTGAACATATCAACATTAACTACATCACCAACATTTAATGTTATATCTTTACATCTAACTTCAGAGATACATCTTTTTGGTTCTGAGTTAGCTTTCTTGCAGTGAGCTACAACTGCTTTAGTAGAATTTGCTTCTTTAATAGTTTCAAATCCTAATTGATAAGCAGAATATCCGTCATTTTCTTTTGTTTTAATTTGTAAAACGGTATTTCCACCTTTTGCTTCTAGTACTGTTACAGGTACTAATAATCCTTTTTCGTTGAACACTTGTGTCATTCCAACTTTTCTTGTAAGTATTGCATTTCTCATATAATCACCTACTTAAGTTGAATATCAACACCGCTTGGAAGGTCTAATCTCATTAATGCATCAATAGTTGCTTGAGTTGGTCTAATGATGTCGATTAGTCTCTTGTGTGTTCTTCTTTCAAATTGTTCTCTTGAATCCTTATTGACATGTGGACTTCTAAGTACTGTGAAGACTTCCTTGTCAGTAGGTAGTGGGATAGGACCAGCAACCTTTGTGCCAGTTCTACTAGCTGCATCAACGATACGTTTTGCAGATTGATCTAATAACTTTGCGTCATAAGATTTTAGCTTAATTCTAATTGTTTTTCTTGCTACCATGTGTTGCTCCTTTCTAAATTCTATAGTATTTTATCTGAGAGTTCCCTGCTCACTATGACAACACCATCTAGTGTAGCAGCAACATCTCAATATTTATGCATGCATTCGCACGCGAAATATATTATATATTCTATATATAGAAATGTCAAATTATTTTTTTACATATTTTTATTTATATACATATTTTGTGTGTTTTTGGTTACATAAATAGCGCATAACCCTTATTTTCAAATAAAAAACCTAGGACAAAATCCTAGGCATTTTATTAAGAAAAACTATTTAATTTCTACAGTAGCGCCTGCATCTTCAAAGATTTTCTTGATTGGTTCTGCTTCTTCAGGAGTGATGTTTTCCTTAATTGGTTTTGGAGCAGCATCAACGATTCCCTTAGCTTCGATTAGACCAACACCAAGTAAATCTCTAACAGCTTTAATAACAGCAACTTTTGAAGCACCAACAGATGCTAAGATTACTGATACATTCTTTGGACCTTCTTCTTCAGCAGGAGTTGCAGCTTGAGCTGGACCTTGAACTGCTACAGCACTAGGGTCAACGCCAAATTCTTCTTTCATTGCATCTACCCATTCTTTGATTTCGAGTAGAGTCATTTCTTTTAATGATTCAATAAATTGTTCTTTTGTAATTTTTGCCATGATTAATATCTCCTTAGATTATTCTTTTGCTTCTGGATTGGCTATCATATTTAAGCCAAGGGCTAATTGTTGTAATGGTTGTAACATACCACCAGCAATCATAGTAAGCATGCCCATTCTTGATGGTAATTGAGAAATAGCTAATATTTCTTCTTTTGTGCAGTATTGTCCATCAACAACACCGTCTTTGATTTTAAGTTTTTTGTTTTTCTTTTGGAAAGCAGCAGCGGCTTTAGGACCATCAACTGACTCGTTTTTTGAGAATATTAGACAAGATGGACCTTCAATATCATTTAATTGATTAAATCCATTTTCTAAAGCAGCTCTTTTGATGATATTGTTAGTAACGACCTTTAAAAAACAATTGTCATCTCTAAGAGCTTTTCTTAATTCTTCCATTTGTTGAACAGTAAGTCCTGCATATTCACATAGGAAATAAGACTTACTCTCTTGCATCTTTTTAACGAGTTCCTCTACAGCACTGGCTTTCGAAGCAATAATGTTTTGATTTGCCATAAAAGTGTTCTCCTATAAAAATAAAACCTCTTTCCGTGAGAAAGAGGAAAAATAATACTATTATCCAATCAAATCTCAGCGGGAAATTAAGTGCTCAAGCACACCAGCTATCTTAGATATATATTCTTTTTTTATTGTTTCTTTAACTAATATTGGATCTTGATTCCAGGACCCATAGTTGAAGAAAGGGTAATGTTTTTGATAAAAGTTCCTTTAACTGTTGCAGGTTTTAGTTTCTTGAATAATTCAACAGTTGTGTTGATGTTTTCAACTAATTTTTCATCTGAGAATGATACTTTTCCGATGCCAAGTTGAATATTACCAACTTTATCAACACGGTATTCAACTTTACCTGCTTTGATATCAGCAATAGCTTTTGTCAAATCGTTTGTTACTGTTCCAGTCTTAGGGTTAGGCATTAAACCTTTAGGTCCAAGTACTCTACCTAGTTTTCCAATAACAGCCATCATATCTGGTGTTGCAACTACAGTATCGAAGTCGAACCATCCACCCATAATCTTTTGAACATATTCATCATCACCAACATAATCAGCACCAGCAGCTTCAGCTTCTTTAGCTTTTTCACTTCTTGCGAATACTAAGACTTTCTTAGTTTTACCAGTACCATTTGGTAATACGAATGCTCCTCTTAAGTTTTGTTCAGCTTTACGAGGGTCAAGATTTAGACGGAACGCAATTTCTACTGAAGCATCAAATTTTTCGAAGTGGATTTTCTTAAGTAATGCCACAGCTTCATCAACTGGGTATTGTTTTGTTGAATCTACTTGTTTGCTAGCTTCAATATACTTTTTTCCTTTTTTCATAAATGTGTTTTCCTCCTTGTGGTATTAGCGGAATTTCCTTCCACACAGTTTTTAAATGACAATTAGTCTACAATTTCGATTCCCATCTGACGAGCAGAGCCCGCGATGATTCTCATTGCAGCTTCAATATCATTTGCGTTTAAATCTGGCATCTTCTTTTCAGCAATTGCCTTTAATTGTTCTTTAGTGATCTTTCCTACTTTATCTCTGTTAGGTTTTCCAGAACCTGCTTTAATTCCAGCAGCTTGTCTTAATAAATCAGATGCTGGAGGAGTTTTAGTGATGAAAGTAAAAGATCTGTCATCATAAACGCTGATGATTACAGGTACAATTGAACCAACCATATCCTTAGTTCGGTCGTTGAACTGAGTTACGAATTGTTGTAAATTGATTCCTGCTTGTCCTAGTGCTGGTCCAATAGGTGGAGCTGGAGTGGCTTTTCCACCAGGGATTTGCAATTTAACAACTGTTTTTACTTGTTTAGCCATGATGTTTCCTCCTTAATCATGTTGTGGTATAGTGAATGCTTTTTCCATTCTTCCACACGTGTAAAGAATACACGCGGATTATATTTTAAATATATAATATATAAATGTCAAGGAATTTTTTATTTGCTAGACAAAATCTTTTTGATTTTTTCTAGATTGTCATTTTCAAAATTATCAAAATAATAAGTTGAATAAATCTTCATTTCTTTTTGATGATTTTTTGACGTTTCATCATAAATTCCTACAGTTTTAATATTTAATGGTTTTACTGCCTTTATTCCATAAGATAGATCTTCAAAAATAATAGCTTCATCATTATTCAAATTATAATGATTAATACAATTCAAATATATATCTGGATGTTGTTTAGATTTGCCTATTTCTGTGGATGTTTTTATATATGTGAAATATTCAGTTAAACCTTGTTTTAAAAGGCATTCTTGTATTAAATACCTATCAGTACTAGAGGCAATACACATATCTATATTATTGTCTTTTAAATATTTTAGAATATCTATCATATTAGGCTTAATTTTGACATCTTTAAGATAATGACTATGCATAATATTATTTATTCCATTTGCTATCTCATCTACTGTTTTATTATCGCAATAATTATCTTTTAAATATTTGCATCCTTCAGGTAGAGAGAGCGACAAAAAAACTTCACATAAGTTTTCATCAGTTTTTATATTTAATGATTCTAAATAATCCTTTGCAGCGTCTTTCCAATAAGGCATCGAATCAACGATTGTCCCATCTAAATCAAATATGGCTAGTTTAATCATTTTTACTCCTAAATTATATATATTATATAATATTTAGCACAAATTTAATGATCAATATTCAAAATATTGTTTTTAATGTTATACAATAAATACTACTAACTATATTACTTGGTAACTTCTATAAACCCTCTTTCATATACAACAATACAAAAATCTACATAAGTAATAAAAAAAGACTTTCAATTTAAAAGTCTTTTTTAAACAACTTCTAGGTCTTCGTTTGGAATTGGAACTGGTAATTGACGACCACCAAACATTTCAACAAGAACTATTGTTTCACCCTTATCTAAATCAATAGATTGAACAACACCAATTTGATCCTTGAAATTGCCTCTTACAACAGTTACAGAATCTCCAACGTGATACTTTAATTCTTCTTGTTTTACTAGACCACACTTTCTGAGTATAGGTTCCATTTCTTCTTTGTTTACTGGAACTGGTCTAGTTTTTTTACCAGCTGATCCTAAAAAACCTGTTACTTGTGGTGTATTTCTTACAACCCACCAAGAATTTTCATTATCTATCATTTCAATAAATACATATCCAGGGAAAAGTTTAACAACTTTTTCTTTGATTGTTCCATCTTCTTTCTTTTCTTGTATTGTTTCTTCTGGAACTATTACTTGGAAGATTTGGCCTTCCATATCCATTGATTTAATACGTTGAATCAAATTATCTTTAACGGCATTTTCTTTTCCAGAATAAGTCTGGACTATATACCATAATTTTTCACCTTTAATTTCTGCCATCTTAATCTCCAAGAATTAATTTGATTAGTGGAACTAATGCGAAATCTAAAAGATAGAAAAAGCCTGATAATAGGATTATGAATGATAGAACAGTTACACTATTAACAAACAATGTTCTCTTATTAGTCCAAGTAACAAATTTTAATTCTTTAATACTAGGTTTAAATACTGGCCAAAGGCAATAAACGATAGACGCAACAGAAAGTGCTACAATAACAGAAGATATTGTGATTACTTTCCATGGTTGATCAAATATTCCCCAACCAGATTGAGTTATATTGAAATATGTGTCTGCGAATGAATTGTTATCTGATGCAGCAGCAACTAAAATATATAAAGATAATACAAGCAAAACTAAAGCAAGAACAAATAGTAACCAGTTTTCAAAACTATGTTCTTCTTTAATAAAATTCCATACTCTAGCTGTAAGTTTTAGTCTTTCATCTTTTTTGTTTTCAACTTTTGCTTCCATGTTGATTCTCCTTACTTTGACTCTTTGTGAAGAGTTCTTTTATTACATTGTTTGCAATATTTGATAATTTCTATTCTCTCTTTTCGCAAACTATTCTTTTTAATTGTATAGTTACGTGAAGCGCATTCTTCACATATCAAAATTACTTTTTCTTGCATTCCGCTCCACCATTTTATTTATTTTATAGATATAAATAAGAAATGTCAAGAGTTAGAAGTTTAACACTTTCATATGTTAACTACTAGTTATATTTTTCTTTATTATGTTTTTGGCGTTTCTTAAATGATAATAAATTGTGTTGATATTTATTTTAAATTCTTTTGAAATACGAGATACTGACCATTTTTTTAAATATCTAAAATTGATTAATTGTTTATCTAAATCACTAAGTCCACTGAAGATGTCAATATCTGGAAGCGTTGGATAATTATATGTTGCTGAATCCATTAAAACTATATTCTTTTCATCATAAATTATATTACGGTTCTTAGATTTTGTTTTTTTGATAGAAGATAATTTGTTTAATAAATTCTTATAAAAAAATGTATAAAATGGTATAACGCCATTGTTATAATGCTTTATTGATTTATCTAATACAATTAAACATTCTTGCAAAATATCATCGAATTCATATGTTAAATGGAAATCTCTTATTTTTTTTGAAATTAAGATAGTGTATTTATTATAGATGATTGATAAAGCATCATCATCACCTTCTTCAATCATATACAATAATTCATAGTCATTAAATTCAAAAAAATTAATACTTTTTCCTCCTAGATACTATATTAGATATACAGATTGCTGCAGTAATTGAAGCATTTAAACTATTAATTTTTCCTTTCATTGGAACTTTAAGCAGATAATCACAATTCTCTTTAACTAATCTCGACATTCCAAATCCCTCAGAACCAATAACTAAAGCAATAGGCATATCTACTCTAACTTCATCATAAAGGGTTTCTCCCTTCATATCTGTGCCCATAATCCAAAAACCATTTTCTTTGAGCTTTTTTATTGCGTTTACTAAATTTGGTACTTGAACAATTTTAACATAATTATATGCACCAGTTGAAACTTTCATCACAGTTTCGTTTACTTCACAACTTCTATTTTTTGGTATAATTATAAAGCTTCCTCCAAAAGCTTCAAAAGAACGAATGATGTTTCCAAAGTTTTGTGGATCTTCGATAGAATCTAATATTAAACACATTGAATCATTAGAAACATCTTTTAATACGTCATCAAGAGAATAATAATTATATGATAACAACTCCACAACTATGCCTTGACTATCTTTATATAATTCATTAAACGATTTGTCTTCAACTATTTCATATTTGATATGATTATTTTTCATATAATCAATCACATCATCATTGAATGATTTTTTAACAATAATTCTTTTTATATTATTAGATGAATATATAGTTTCTCTACAAACATTTTTACCTTTAATAATCATTTCATCCACCCTTATTATATCACTAGAAAAAGGCTAAATCTAGCTTTTTTTATTATTGATAAAATCAATTGAAATATTAATTATTTCATCCATTCTATCATATATTTTTTTCAAATAGAGGTAGCCCACTAATGCTTCAAATCCAGTTGCTTTTCTGTATTCATTTAATGAAGCGTTTTTAGGTTTATGCGTGCCACCTGTATTTCTTCCTCTTTTATAGATTTCAATTTCTTCAGTAGTTAATAAATCATAAATGTAATCTAGTATTAAAGCCTGACTTATTGCGCTTGTATATTCTATCGCATGTTTATGCAAATCATTAACTTTTGAATAATTATTATTTATTAAATATTCTCTTATTTTGAGTTCATATATTGCATCCCCAATATATGCTAAGACAAGTCCGTTTTCTAGTATCATATCAATATGTTTCTTTCAACTAAAAGTTTTCTTAGTTTATCAGCTACCTCAAAATCTTTTCTTATTCTTGCATTATTCCATTCTTCATATATCAATCTATTCTCAGAAGACATCTTTTCAAGTTTAATGTCTAGTCCATATATATGAAGCATTTCTGTTAATACATTATATAAAGATGATAAAATTTGAGAATCTTTATTTTGCCTTAATTCTTGATTTATAAGCTTAATTGCTTCATTAATCGCAGTAATTCCATTTGGAGTATTTAAATCATTTTCATTTGCTTGATCAAATTTATTCATTATTTCATCCGAAATATTAGATTTGGCTTTATCATCAAAAAGATTATTAACATCCAAATGCAAGAATAATTTTTGATAAGCTTGTTTGATTCTTAAAAATTCTGTATCAAATTGATTTTGTAGTTCTTCTGTGTAATTGATTATATTTCTATATGGAAATGATAATACAAGAAGTCTATAAGCTCTTGGATCACATTTTAAATCCTTAACCCATATTACATTTCCTATGGATTTACTCATCTTTTCACTTCCAAAATTAACCCTAGCATTGTGAACCCAATAGTTTGCAATTCTATTGTTGTATAGTGATTCATTTTGTGCTATTTCATTTTCGTGATGTGGGAAAATGAGGTCGGTTCCACCACCATGAATGTCTATCATTCCACCAAATATCTTGTTTATCATTACACAACATTCAGTGTGCCAACCTGGTCTCCCTTCACCCCATTTAGATCTATAAGTGATACCTTCATGGAATCCTTTCCATAAAGCAAAATCTAGACCAGATTCTTTTTCTTCTCTCACTTCAACTCTTGCACCTTGAATTAATTCATCTATCTTTCTATTCGATAGCATGCCATATTTAGGATTAGATGAGACTCTATAATATACATCTTCTCCACTAACATATGCAGCACCCTTTTCAACAAGTTTATTAACGAATTCCATTATCTCATTAATAGTTTCAGATACTTTTGGTTTGATAAATGAATCATCAGCACCTAAAAATCTAACATCTTCTAAGTATGCCTTAATATACTTGTTAGCGCATTCTTCTTCAGTGATGTTTTCTTTTTTTGCTTGATTCAATATTTTCTCATTAATATCGGTAAAATTAGAAGCCATTATTACCTTATAACCTCTATGTTCTAGATATTTCTTTAAAGTATCGAAAAAGATTATTGGTCTAGCATTTCCAATATGAATGTAGTTATATACAGTAGGACCACAATAATAAATAGTTATTACACCTTCTTTTAGTGGCTTTAATTCTTCTATCTTATTTGTATAAGTGTTATAGAGTTTCATATATTACCTCAATTAATGATTATATCATTATTTGACCTTAAATAAAATAAAAAGTGGAGAGTCTATGTTTAGTCTTAGTAAATTTACAAACAAGAAAAATTATGATATAATAAAGCCGATCAAAGCAATTGCCTAAACAAAATGAGTGCAACTAACACATTGTATGTGATTTTAGTGAGTTTTTTACTTGCTTCAAATTTCTTGAAAAGTTTTAATGATTAAGTGTTAACTATAGGAGGTCGTTTAAATGAGGGATAAGATAAGCGGACACATCTTAGATATACTGAGTAAAAAAGAGTGTGATGATAATTATATGTCTAATATAATTCAACTAAGCCTTTCTGAATATGAAAAAATGACAAGTAGTGGTATAAGCGAGAAAGAAGCATCAAAGAGAATACTAAATTGTTTTGATAAAGAGTTTATACACAATGAAAAAATAAGGTTATCAATGAATAAGAACGATAAAGAGTCATCCTTTATTCGTCTTTTTGCAGTAGCCGTGATAGCTTTTTTTCACTTTTTTCCAACTATTATTGATACATCTAAATTTGTATTAGATTTTGGACTTAGAACAAGATATAGTCTTTTTATTGCGTCTTTAACTAGCACCATGAGTTTAGTGCTCATGATTGTATATTTTTCTTTTATCTTATCAACAATAATTATTACAACTCTAAACATAATTAAACCTAACTATATAAATACTATTTTCTCTAAAACTTTTACATACATAATTTATGCAATACAAATATTGTTTTTGGTGTTTTCATATATGCATTCATTTATCTTGATATCTTCAATAATTGCAATATTTGAAATATTTATGACATTATACGATAATCATCAAAATTATGAAGAAATAAATAAAATGTCTTTTATTTCATTAGAAGAATATAGTGAAAAATATTTTAAAACAGCATTAAACAATAAAACCTATGAATTAAATGATAAGTGATTATGTGTAGGGGTTATTTTATGCATTACCGAATGCATATTATTACTTATTTTTTGTGGTCTATTTGACAATCATAACGTGTTCATATCATTCATAATGCTTATAGAATTATTAGTTTTGATTAACCAAAGAAAGGAGGCTATATGAAAAAAATAAATAAAAATATTATAATTTTATACATTCTCGCTATAATATGCTCTATACCAAGAACGTTGTTTTTCTTTTTTGATGAGAATGGAAGTTATGATTTTGTATTATTCATGTATCATGTTTTCTATTTATTGTTATTTATTTTAGAGCTTGGAATTTTTATTTTGATATCAAAAATGAATAGATTTATAAAAATAAAGACAAGATTGCTTGTCTTCTTATCAACTATATTTATGTTCTTCATTTTGTTTTTCCCATTATCAGGAGGGATGAGTCTATTCTATTATTCGCTTAATGCGTGGAGAAATATTTTGCAATCATTAGCAACTTATCCACTTATTTTGATAAATATAGTTCTTCATATATATATTGTTATTAATGCTTTAAAGAATGGTTAAAAATATACAATAAAATAGGACTGCCTAACAAGACAGTCCTATTTTTTTCGCTTTTTAAGTTTGTTCCTTTGTAACGTTTGATGCATTGAGTCCTTTAGTACCTTCTACTACTTCAAAAGAAACTAATTGATCTTGGTCTAAAGTTTTATATCCTTCACCTTGTATTTGAGAATAGTGGACAAAATAGTCATTGTTATCTTCACCGATAATAAAGCCATATCCTTTTTCTGCGTTAAACCATTTTACCTTGCCTTTCATGAAAACCCCTTTATTTGTATGAAAATATTATAAACATTAATTTAAGAATGTAAAGGGTTTTTGTAAAATATAAATATTTTTTTTATTTTTGGTACAAAAATTATCTATGAACATTTAAATTTGGTTCAAAAATGTGAAAAACATATTCTAAAAAAGTGAATTATTTTTTAAATCCTCTGCAAGCATAAATACTTCATAAAGAGGTAATGTTAAAACCATGTTTTCTAAATCATAACCAAAATTGTTTACAGATATTTTAATAGCAACATATTTTTCATTGTGGTTTCTATAATCATCTAGTGAATTTAATTTGCCTTTTTTCTTTTTTACATCAATTGGTATAACTTTGCCTTTATTTTCCACAATGAATTCAAACTCATGTTCATTTTTGCCACACCAATAATATAGGGGAATATCCTTGCTTGAAAGTTCACATGCAACATAGTTTTCATAAAAAATGCTTAATAATGTATTTCTTTTATCTTTTACATAAAAATCGCTATTATTTGTATTGCTTTGATAAGCAAAAATACCAGGGTCTGATAAATATATTCTAAATAGTCCGCTATCTTCATCACCAAGTGGCAAAGATATTTTGCCATCCTTTTTATGACTAATATAAATAACCCTAGCTAACTCAAGCCATTTGTATGCATTAAAATAATCACGATTAGATTTTCCTTTTTCTAATGTGCTTACCTTAAAATTTTTGTTTTCTTTATTTAATTGGCTAAAAATATTTTTGTAAACATTTCTTGTTTTTAATACTGTCTTATATGAAATACTATAACTATCCATGTCAGACAAATAGTTATCATATATTTGTTTTCTTACTTCAGAAGCATCAACGTAAGACCCTGTCTTTAAGAATACATCTACTACTTCAGGCATGCCACCAATTGCAAGATATTCATATAGCAAATCTAAAGCTGTCTCATGTTCATAATCTTCAAGAGGTATTTTGTTTAAATATGCTTTTCTAATTCGACCAGGTAATATTGAATTAGTATTCATTAGGTATTCTTCAAATGTTAAAGGATACATATACATGCTATTGATTTTTCCGACTGGGAATAAAGGCCCATCATCAGAATTCTTTTCTTTTTTCAAAGCTAATCTAACAAGAGAACCCGTTGCAATGACAGGTAGTTCTGGATAATCTTGGCAAAAATATTTTAAGGATGTTAAAACTTGATGGCAAGATTGTATTTCATCAAATGCAAGAGGCAAATCATTTGATATTTTTTTGTTAAATCTAGTTTCAATATAAGCAAGATATTTTTTAGGATCGCTTGTTGTTCTGAAATACGCTCTTGCTTCATCATCTTTCTTCAAATCAATGTATAAGTAATCTTTAAAGTTCTTTTTTAAAAACATCTCCACCAATAAGTAACTTTTTCCAACCTGACGAGCGCCCCAAATGATGAGTGGCTTTCTTCTATCACTTTTATACCAATTATTTAAATATTCAAGTTGCTTTCTTTGCATTTTTGGCTCCTCCTATAAATATTATACAAGTTTTGGGAGGTTTTTTAGTCCAATATTTACAAGTTTTGGGAGGTTTTATTGTTTATAAAGCATAGAATAAATATATATTTCGAATATAAAAGGAACAAGTACTTGTTCCTTTTTGATCTAAAAATGAATATATAATTATTCTCCACTTGAATAACAGTGTTGCATAAGAGGATGAAGTACTCTAAATTCCATTGCGTTTCCCTTAAAATGTTTAAGTCCATTAACTTTCATTTTAAGCTTAAAATATGTTATAAGTGCGTCTCCTCCACCTTCCATTTGAGATTTATGTAAATGAAGTGCATTAACCATATCATCTATGTTCTTTTTGTTTACTTTTTCATAATGATTTGGCCTATCAGTAAAATAATATGCGATAAAAGGTGGCTTATCAAGTGGGCTTAGTCCTTCCATAGAAACACCGTGAGATAATAGAGAGTTTTGATATAGAAGAATTTGAGAAGCATCTCTAAATGCGCTTGATACTTTTAAGTGATCTATATGGCTTTCAGTAGAAAGATTAGGGTCAGGTGAAAAAATGATGTCTGGCTTATATTTCAAAATATATGGACATAATTTTTTAATGACATCTTCTGTTTCGTAACTTCCACCATCCATAAATTCTAAAAAATCGATTGTAGATACACCTAAATAAGAGGAAGCTTCTTTAGCTTCAGATGTTCTAATTTGTTTTAGGGTTTTGCTATCTATTTTTGGGTCTTTAGAACCTGCGGCACCATCAGTCACTATAACAAAGTGAATATCTGCGTTCTTTTCTTTAAGTTTTGAAATAAGAGCTCCACACCCAAATTCTATATCATCTGGGTGTGGACCTATAAATAGTGGGTTTTTAAAGGTTGATAGGTCTTTTATTTTAATATATTTTCTTAAAGCTAATTTAATAATAGACATAAGAACCTCCTATTTTTATTATTCTCTATTTGCAAGAGCTACGTATGATGCGAATCTTTCTTTAGCGTGTTCAACGTTAGCTTCAAGTAATCTTTGAGCGTTTTCTGGGTTGATTTGTGCTAAAGTTGAATATCTTGTTTCATTCATTAAGAATTCATTATATTTATCCCAGTTTGGAGTCTTAGTATCGAGTTGGAAAGGATTCTTTCCTTCTTCTTTTAGTCTTGGGTCAAATCTGAATAATGGGAAATATCCACATTCAGTAGCAAGTTTAGCTTCAGCTTGAGATAGGCTCATACCTTTCTTAATGTGTTGTTCTATACAAGGTGCATATGCAATAACAATTGATGGACCATGGTAGCTTTCAGCTTCTTTTAATGCTTTAACCATTTGAGCTGGATTAGCACCGTGTGAAATAGTTGCAACATATACGTGACCATAGCTCATTGCGATAGCGGCTAAATCTTTCTTCTTACCATCTTTACCTGCGGCAGTAAATTTAGCTATTGAACCAGTTCTAGATGATTTAGAAGATTGGCCACCTGTATTAGAATACATTTCTGTATCAAGCACTAAAATATTTACATCTTGTTGGTTAGCGATAACGTGGTCTAATCCACCATATCCTATATCATATGCCCAACCATCACCACCGAAGATCCAGTTAGATTGTTTAATGAAGTAATTCTTCATAGAGAGCACCTCTTTAGCTTCGCTAGATTCTTCAGATTCTAATGCTTTAGTTAATCTATTAGATACATCGATGCTTTGATCTCCATCAAAGAATTTTTCTTTAAATTCATCAAATAATGCTTTAGTTCCTTCTGAAACTTTATCATAAGCATTTTCCATCTTCTTTAAGATTGATTCTCTTAAAGTATTGTATGCAATAGCCATACCGAAGCCGAATTCAGCATTATCTTCAAAGAGTGAATTAGCCCATGCAGGACCTCTTCCATCTTTATTCTTTGTATATGGAGATGCAGGGAATGATGCGCCATAAATAGATGAACATCCTGTTGCATTAGCAACTACCATTCTTTCTCCAAATAATTGAGTTACATTCTTAACATATGGAGCTTCACCGCAACCAGCACAAGCACCTGAGAATTCAAATAATGGTTGTGCAAATTGTAAGTTCTTAGGGTTGCCTTTTCCAACTAAATCAGATTTATATGTAACATTGTTGAAGAAATAATGTCCAAGTTCTTTATCTGGTGATTTCATTGCAACTTGAATTGGAACAAATGATAATGCTTTTTCTTTAGCTAAACATTGGTTGATACAAACACCACATCCAGTACAATCTTCAACAGATACTTGAATACGATATGATAAATTTTCAAGTCCTTTTCCTATAGCTTTTAGATAAGTTGCACCTTTAGGAGCGTTTGCTTTTTCTTCTTCAGTTACAAGGAATGGACGAATTGCAGCATGTGGACAAGAGAATGCACATTGGTTACATTGAATACATTTTTCGCTATCCCATAGAGGAACTTGATCAGCTATAGCTCTCTTTTCATATTGAGCTGTGCCAACTGGCATTAAGCCATCTGCATAATCTTTGAAATCTTTAACTGTTAAATCATAACCTTTAATACCATTTACAGGATCAGCAAGATTCTTAACGAAATCAGGTCTTGATGGGTCAACAGTTTTAACTTCAACATCTAAATTCTTCCATTCAGGTTTAACAGTAACTTTCTTAAGACCTGAACCACCGATTTCAATAGCTCTATAATTCATTTCAACTATTGCATCACCTTTTCTACCAAATGTCTTCTTAGCATATTTCTTCATTAACTCAACTGCCTTATCGTAAGGTATAATTTGTTCGTTGAGTTTGAAGAATGCAGATTCCATTACTGTATTAATCTTGTTTCCAAGACCAACTTCTTTTGCGAGTTTAGATGCATCAATAGTGTAGAATTTAACATTTCTTTCAGCAAGTATCTTCTTTACTGAATTTGGAAGAATAGCTTCTAATTCTTCTCCTTCATATGGTGCATTAAGGAGGAATGTACCATTCTTCTTAATTCCACCAATTAAATCATATTTAGAAAGATATGATGATTGTGAACAAGAAACAAAGTCAGGTGTATTTACAAGATATGTTGATTTGATTGGTTTTTTACCAAATCTTAGATGCATTCTTGTTACACCACCAGATTTCTTAGAATCATATGATGAATATGCTTGAGCATACATTTCAGTATTATCACCAATTAATTTAATAGCATCTTTACAAGCACCAACTGTACCATCAGAACCAAGACCGAAGAATAATAATTCTGTAGTACCTTTATCTTTAACTGAAACTTCTTTTGAAAGTGGAAGTGAAGTTTTAGTTAAATCATCTTCAATACCGATTGTGAAATGATCTTTAAGTTTTCCTTCAAGCATCTTATATACAGCGATTAGTTGTCTTGGAGAAACATCTTTAGATGAAAGACCATATCTTCCACCAACAATTGAAGGATTATCTTTAGAATCATAATATGCACTTCTAACATCTAAATATAGAGGTTCACCAAGTGCACCACATTCTTTAGTTCTATCTAAAACTGCGATATGTTTTACAGTCTTTGGCATAGCTTTGAAGAAATATTTAGTTGAGAAAGGACGATATAGATGTACTTCTACAACACCAACTTTATGTCCTTTAGCATTTAAATAATCAACTACTTCTTCACATGCTTGGCAAGCTGAACCCATCATAACAATTACTTCAGTTGCATCACTTGCACCATAATAATTGAATGGAGCATATGATCTTCCAGTAGCTTTACTGATAGCTTTCATATATTTGTTCACAATATCAGGAACATTATCATAATATGGGTTTGAAGCTTCTCTAGCTTGGAAATAGACATCATCATTTTGTGCAGTTCCATGAACAGTTGGGAAAGAACTATTTAAAGCTCTATTTCTGAAAGCTTCAACTTTGCTTCTATCTAATAATTTATCAAATACAGCATAATCCATTACTTCAATTTTGTTTACTTCATGAGAAGTTCTAAAACCATCAAAGAAGTGAAGGAATGGTACAGATGAATCTATTGCTGAAAGATGTGCAACACCAGCTAAATCCATTACTTCTTGAACAGAACCTGAACATAACATAGCCCAGCCTGCTTGTCTTGCAGCCATAACATCTTGATGATCACCAAAGATTGATAATGCATGAGATGCAAGAGCTCTTGCAGCTACGTGCATAACACATGGTAATAATTCACCTGCAATCTTATACATGTTAGGTATTTTTAATAATAAACCTTGGCTTGCAGTAAATGTAGTTGTTAGAGCGCCTGACATAAGTGAACCATGAACTGATCCTGCAGCACCTGCTTCTGATTGCATTTCAACTACTTTAACTGTAGTTCCAAATAAGTTCTTTTTGCCTTGAGAACTCCAGAGGTCAATGTATTCTGGCATAGGTGAAGATGGTGTAATAGGATAAATACCCGCAACTTCAGTAAAAGCATATGCACACCAAGAGGCAGCTTGGTTTCCATCCATTGACGCAAAAACTTTTTGTGACATATTATTTTCCTCCATTTTATATTCTCATAACCTTAATAATTATACTCTATTGAAATACATATTTCAAGATTCTATAGTAGGGTTTTATAATCGCATTAATAAATAAAAAAGCACAAAATGTGCTTTAAATAGTCGTCTTATATTTTTTGAACCACCCTAAGCATAGCTGAATGACTTCTTCTATTCTCTTTTAGTTCTTCTTCGCTTGGAAGTATAGGTTTTTTTGTGATTCTTAGTAGAATTGGTTCTCTAGCATCTACTATCATTCCTTTAACACTAATACTCTTGTAACCTTCTTTGAATACATTTTTAACTATTTTATCTTCAAGTGGTTCAAAGTCAATAACCGCTATTCTACCACCACTTTTGAGAATTTCTATTGCTTGTCTTAAAGAAGATTCAAGAACTTCTAATTCTCTGTTAACTTTTATTCTTAAAGCTTGAAAAGTCTTTTTTGCAGGATGTCCCTTTTTATTTAATGCGCTTTTTGGAATAGCGCTTTTAATTACATCCACTAATTCAAGTGTTGAATCAATGCTTTTTTCTTTTCTTCTTTCTATTATTTTTTTAGATATGAGCCTAGAATAAATTTCATCTCCATATTTGTATAAAATATTACTCAGTTCTACCTCGCTACATTTATTCACAATATCCCACGCAGATATTTTAAGAGATGAATCCATTCTCATATCTAGTTTCGCATCTTTATTATATGAAAATCCTTTTTCAGCTATATCAAACTGAAAAGAAGATACTCCAAGATCATATATTATTCCATCAACTTCATTAACGCCTAATTTATGAAGTTCTTCTTTTAAATTCTCAAAATTAGATTTTATAATTGTATAATTATTCTTACCTAGTAAATCTAGTTTTTCTTTCGCTTTAGATATGGAATAATCATCCACATCAAAAGAATAAAGATGTCCTTCTTTATTAAGTCTTTTCAGTATCTCACTTGAATGGCCACCACCACCAAGTGTCATATCTACGTATATTCCATTTTCTTTGATGTCTAAAAGCTCAATAGACTCTTTTAATAATACAGATATATGTTCCATAACAATAACAATAATTATAATCTTATTATAATCAAATAGTTGAATTGAATCAATCGGTGTTTTAAATGGGTTTAATAGATGATAATAGGAATCCTAACATTGATAGTTAATTGTTTAAAAAAAAGAAAAAGCACTTCTAGTGCTCATTCTATTTAGAATCTTCTTTTTCTTTCTTTTCTTTAACTTCTACTACTTTTTCGCCGTTATAGAATCCTTTTTCATCTACTTGATGGCTAACACGATATTCGCCAGTTTCAGAATCTTTAACTAATGTTGGTTGAGATAGTCCCTTAACACCACGACGGATTCTTTTTACAGATTTACTTGTCTTTCTAAATGGAACTGCCATATTTACTCCTTCTCCTCACTCTCAAACAACTCTGAGAACGGATTTTCTTTTTCTAATATTACTTCATCATCATTTTGCCAAACAGCGCCTTCTTTGATAACACGAAATGGCATATGAAGAATTATTTCGCCCCAGACTTCTTCATCCAACTCAATAATGTTATTAATAATTGGGAAAGAATCATCGTCGGCCACTTTAAAAGTATAAAACAAAATTGTATCAAAATCAACTAAAACTTTTGTAGGTTCAAGTGTAATCGCACATAATTGAGTTATAGTTGTAGATATATGAAGATGAAATGAAAACATTTCATTGTTTTTTTCATAAACAAAATAGCCAGATACTTTTGCATCTTCAACATCCACTATTTCTTCGTTTATTTTGTTTTTATAAGAGATGATGCCAGAAATAGAATTATCTTTATGATATCTATTTATCAACTCCACTGTTTTGTATTTCATTTAATAAATCCTCTTTTTCACAATCAATTACTCTTAAGAACCCTTTATTTTTACTGAGCATTTTGAAAATAATATATCCAATAATTGATTCTATTATAAACATAGAGCCCATTACTTGAGCCATAATAATAAAGAAATCCATTTGAACAAAATAATAAATTTCCACAACAACTATGATAGATGTAAGTGTTGGAAATAAGCTTGCGATAAATAATTTTTTACCAAGAAATATGATTAGTATTACCGCAATTAGAGTAGATAGTGTACCAAATATTGCATCTACAATCGCAAATTCAGGATTAAAGAAATTTGCGATAAACACCCCAAGTGTTACACCATATCCATATTTTCTATTGAAGAAAGTTAATAATACTAAACATTCAGATATTCTAAATTGTACAGCTCCATATGATAAAGGATAAAGAGCAAGCGTTAGTGCTACATATAAAGCCGCAACTATCGCAACTTTTGCGATATCTTTTAAATATTTTCTTTCCATAAAAAATCTCCCCTTTGGGAGTTAAAAAAATAACCCCTGTTTTTCATTTTAGAAGGAGGTTAGACAAGGAACTCCTTCGACTTATATATTATTATTGATTTTCGTTGGTTTGTAAAGTAATATTTGAACCATTAAAAGCCCTGTCATAATTTATAATCTAAAAAGACAATATATAATTAAAAAATGGTCTCAAATTGATGAGACCATAAATATATTAATTATTATTTTTTCTTTTTTCTTTTATTATCAATTCTGGTTTACCTATTGTAACTTTCATGAATGGGGGAACATCTTCAGTTAAAAATACGTTTGAACCTATTGTAGTATATTCTCCTATCTTTATATCGCCTAATATAGATGCACCAGCATAAATAGTTACATCATTTTCTATACTAGGGTGTCTTTTCTTTCCTTTTACTTCATCTATATTAGATAAAGAAATTGCCCCAAGCGTTACACCTTGATATAATTTAACATTTTTCTTTATTATAGTGGTTTCACCTATTACTATTCCTGTGCCGTGATCAATAAAAAACGGAGATGATATAGTGGCTGATGGATGAATATCAATGCCAGTTAACGAATGTGCTTCTTCTGTGATTATTCTAGATATTAATTTATAACCTAAAATATTTAACTCATGAGCAATTCTATAATACGTTATAGCTTTAAAACCTGGATATGCAAAAATAACCTCTTCTTTTGAATCTATTGCAGGATCAGATAGCATAAAGAAATCTAGGTCTTGAGTTAGACTTTCTTTTATATAACTTATTTTATTAATAAAGCTGTCACATTTGTCTTTATCATTATCTATATTTAAAAGAAAAGCATTCTTAATTAATTCAATATTCTCATTAACAAACATATGCTCAATAACTTTGAATAGAAATGATAGATATGCTTCTTTGTTAATTGTATTTACCATGAATATCTATCTCCTTTATCTGGAAAAATTACAACAATATTTTTATTTTTTATATTTTTATTTTTTAAATAATTGATTGCGCCAACTAAAGCTGCACCACTAGATATTCCAATATCCAACATTTCTTTTTCTCTTATCAATTTAGAATATTTTATCGCATCTTCACTTTTTACAGTTGTTACATCATCTATTAAATCAAGTCTTAATATAGGCGGTATAAAATTGGCTCCAATGCCTTGTATTTTATGAGAAGATGCAAAACCTTTTGTGATTAATGGTGATTCTTCTGGTTCAATTCCTATTATTTTAATATTTTTATTCTTTTCTTTAAAATATTTTGAAATTCCACTTATAGTGCCACCAGTACCAATACCTGAAAATATATAATCTATGTTTTCAAGCTGATTATCTAATTCTTCTGCAGTAGTTTCATAATGTGCAACAATATTAGCTTGATTATTAAACTGATTTAAAATGATAGAATCCTTTATCGTCCTATTTATTCTTAGTGCTTCTTCTTTTGATTCCTTCATTCCACCATCAACTAAAACAAGTTTTGCGCCATAATGTGAAATCATTTCTCTTCTTTCTTTAGACATGCTTTTAGGCATAACAATTATTACATCTATCTCAAATTCTTTCGAAAAATATGATAATGATATGCCTGTATTACCACTAGTGGCTTCTATTACTGTAGTCCCTTTTTTTAGAAGACCTTTAAGTCTATAATCATTAAGCATATAATAAACAGCTCTATCTTTAATAGAGCCTGAAGGGTTTGTGTTTTCTATCTTTGCATAAACTTTGTTGTTTAATTTTAATATTGAATTAAGTTCTTTTAGTTCTTTTAATTCTGTTAATATCCACTTATTCATAAATCAAGAATATCATATAGGTAATTAATTTGTCAAACTATGTAATAATACATATTCTCCATTTTTTAACATAAATAGAAGAAAAATCTCAATGTTTAATTTTTCTTTATATATATCTAGGTTTATTTGCAAATTAAAAACAGTTTTACAAGCAGTTCTACTTCATATTGACATATTAAAAATTAATAAAAGATAGTTTTAGACAATATAAACTGATAAGAAAATAATATCAAATTAAAACAGATGATAAAAGGGCACCATCCTTATTCATAGTTGTTTTTATTTTTTTAAAAAAATAAGCGTCTGTTAAAGACGCTTATTTCATTAAAAAGGATATCTTATTTACTTTTTTCTTTTTTAATTTCCTTTGCAAGCTTTGCGATTTGAAGTACTCGTTCATCTCTTATAGCTTGTAGTTCGGCTCTATCTACTCCAGTATAATCAAATAGTCCTTTTCCTGATTTTATACCGAGTCTGCCTTCTTGTATCATCTTACCTGCAAGTTTAGCTGGTTCAGTACTACTATTTAAGAATGGGTAGATAATTTTACCAACACCGTATGCAACATCCCATCCGATATAATCCATGAGTTCAAGTGGGCCTTCAAAAGGAGCTTTAAGACCTTGGTTTGCACTAAATGCAGTATCAACGTCTTCTTCTGTTACCCAGCCTTGTTCAACCATATAGCTTGCTTCACGAAGTAAAGCGGCACTTAATCTATTAACGATAAATCCTGGAATATATTGATTTAATACTACAGGAGATTTACCGATTGATTCGATTAAATCTCTCATCTGTTTGATTAATTCTTTAGATGAATTAGGACCTGCGACTATTTCAACTAGAGGAATAATATATGATGGATTATTGAAATGTGTAATTAAAATTCTTTCTGGATTTTGTACAACTGATGATACAACTGCATATACATTCATCGCTGAAGTTGTACTAGTTAGAATTGCATCAGGTGCGCATATTTCGCTTAATTTTGAGAAAACATCAACTTTTATTTCTGGTTTTTCAGGTACAGCTTCTACAACTAAATCTGCATCACGAGCATCCATAATATCATTTGAATATTTTAGATTCTTTTCAGTATTTAGCGCTTCTTCTTCACTGATATATCCAGCGTTTAACAGTGTTTTAATATTTTTAGAAACTAATTTGTTTGCGGTAATTAAAGCTTGTTCGAATGAATCGATTACTACTGTGTTATAACCAGCTGCAGCATATGTTTGAGCGATGCCATGGCCCATTGTACCTGCGCCTATAACAGCAATTTTTTTAATTTCTTTCATAATTTACACCTACTAGAATGCAAATCCTATTTTAACATCTGTGAGTACGTTAACAACTGCTGGTTTGTCTTGTTCTAATGCGCGTTTAATAGCTGGTGCTATATCTTCTGGATTTCTTACGAACTCTCCATATGCGCCCATAGCCTTAACAACTTCATCATAACGTACTTCGTTTCTTAAATATAAGCCAACGAATTCTTTTTCTTTAGCACTCTTCTTAGCTTCAGAGTTTTTAATCATTCCCCAACAACTATCGTTTAAGATGATTGTTGTGATTTTGATACCATATTTTAAGCAAGTATCGTATTCCATAGCGCCATAACCGAATGCACCATCACCAGTTAATAAGATAACTTTCTTATCAGGATGAGCTAGTGCAGCACTTATAGCATAAGGAACACCTACACCTAAAGGACCGAATGATCCATTAGCGATAGTTAAGAGTTGACCAGGACCCATTGCAGGGAGTAACATATTACCCCAAGATGCTGTGTCTCCACCATCGATTACTAAGATAGTATCTTTATCAATGAATTTTCTGATTTCTGATACTAATCTAATTGGATGAATTGGAACTTGAGGAGAAACTGCAGCATTTGCGATGAAACCCATCATTTGTCCTTGACTATCTTTAAGTTCACCAATCCATTCTTTATGATTGCCTCTTTCAACAAGTGGAATTAATTGTTTTAATACTTCTTTTGCATCTCCGACAACACCAACTTGAATATCTAACTGATCAGAGATTGCTGCTTGAGAAATATCAATTCTTACAATAGGAGCTCCTTTAGGGAATGCATCTCTATTTAAAGTGTAACCAGTTCTAGTTCCAATTATGATGATACAATCTGAATATTTGATTGCTGCATCACAAACTGGATGTTTGTTAGAACCGATGCAGATAGCTAGTGGATGAGTATCAGGAACCATTCCTCTACCTGCGTTTCTTGTGAAGATTGGACAATCAACCTTTTCAATAAATTCTGTAAGTTCTTTTTCTGCCTTACTAAAATATGCACCTGAACCGGCAATTACTATTGGGCGCTTTGCATTATTAATCATTTTTGCAGCTGCTTCAATATCTTTAGGATTGCCTTGAGGTTTACTGTGAACTACCCAAGTGTTTTGGAATTCAACTTTTGATTCATCATATTCTTGGAAGTCCATTTTTTCGCGAGGAACTTCTAGGTAAACTGGACCAGGTCTATCACCTAAAGCCTCTGCGATTGCTCTACCGAAGTATTCTGGGATTCTATATCCATCAGGGATTTGACGAGCATGTTTTGTCATACCCTTAACTAAATCCATTTGATTGAAATCTTGAAGTTCATTTCTATCAAATTCACTAGTTTTAGCCTTTCCACCAACACATAACAAAGGAACTTGGTTACAATATGCATTCGCAATACCTGTTACTAGGTTAGTAAATCCAGGTCCTGCAGTACCGGTACACACACCAACTTCTCTAGCTGTTAGTGCAAAACCTTCTGCCATAAATGCAGCGTTCATTTCATGACGAACTGAGATAAATTTGATGCCATTTTCATCACAAGATTCAATCATTGGATAGATGTGTCCACCAGGAAGCCCAAAAATATATTTGATTCCTTCCTTTTTGAACACTTTTTCAATAAGTTGTCCACCGTTTAACTTTGCCAAATCGAACACCTCCTTTTTACCAATTGTGGTAATCTAATTCTTTATATTTGTCTAAATGTCTCACTGGAAGACTTAATGCATCTTTTCTAAATGGTGGAGCTAAGAGAGTTCCATCAACTTCAAATTGAATTACTGCTGGTTTACCAGATGATATTGCTTTAAGCACTGTTTGTGCTACATCTTCTGGCTTATCAACGAAATATCCTTCTGCGCCCATTGCTTTCGCAACTGAAGCGAAGTTAGGTGCTTCAATGTCTACACCAACGAATCTATTGTTGTAGAAATCGATTTGGTTCTTCTTTTCTGCTCCCCATTCTGTGTTGTGGAATACACATGATACTACTGGTATATTCTCTTGTACTGCAGTTGATACTTCATGAAGGCTCATACCCCATGCACCATCACCAACTATGTTGATTACTGGGCAATCTGGACGAGCTATTTTAGCACCTAATGCTGCAGGATATGAGAATCCTGTATTACCAAATGTTAAAGCTGCAATATGCTTTTTACCTTCATTGAATGTGAAATAGCTGTTTGCTGTAGATGCAACATTACCTATATCTGTACATACGATAGTACCTTCAGGTATTGCTTTTGAAATCTCATATAGAACTCTTCTTGGATTCATTGGTTTGCCAGGCATCATTGCTAAATCATATATTTCTTTTTCAAATAAGGCAACTTCTTCCTTGATGTGTTTAATTCTTTCTAAATCTGGTTTCTTCTTGCCACATTCTTCTTTTAAGATCTTATATAGTTCCTTAGATGCTTCTTTTGCATCACCAATAATACCAACTTCTACTGGGTGAGTTCTTGCGATATTATTAGGATTAATATCGATTTGAATAATCTTTGCAGTTTCAGGGAAATAGTCGATATCGTATTGTGGTAATGTGCCAAATACTGATAATCTTGTTCCTATTGCTAAAACAACATCTGATTCACTTAATAATTTCATAGCTGCTTTAGAGCCCATGTATCCAATTGGACCACACCATAATTCGTGTTTTCTTGGGAAAGCATCGTTATGAAGATATGTCATCGCTACTGGTGCTGTTAATAATTCAGCGATTTTAGCGACTACATCTTGAGCATTAGTGTCAACTACACCTCTACCAGAAATGATAACTGGTTTTTTTGCTTTAGAAAGTAGCTTAGCTGCTTTCTTGAGTAGATCAAGTGACCCACAACCTCTATCATCAACTCTATATTGATGAGGTTCTAGAATATAGTCCTCTACTTCTCCATAGAAATAATCTCTTGGAACATCAAGTAACACAGGACCTCTTAGAGAATATGCCATACGGAATGCAGTTCTTGCGCAATCCGCAGCACGTGCTGGATGTGGTATTCTAATAGTTGCCTTAGTAACTGCCTTAAATACCGCAACTTGGTCACATTCTTGGAAACCATCCCATCCTACTGATTTTGTTCCTGCTGATGGTGATATAACTACCATAGGAGTATGTCCCATGTTAGCGGCTGCAACAGATGTAACCATGTTAGTGATGCCAGGACCATTTTGTCCAATAACAACACCTGCTTTACCTGTTATTCTTGCACATGCATCTTCCATATGAGCTGCACTTTGTTCGTGCCTAACAGGTATAAATCTTATTCCGGCTTTTGGAAATAAATCCAGTAAATCCATAAATGCGGATCCAACTATACCCGAAACATGATCAATTCCTTCCTTGACTAGAGTTTCGCATATAGCTTCACTCACTGTCATCTTTTGTTTTTTCATTGAATCTCCTTTCTATTAATTTGTATTTATATTTTCTTTTTGTTCAATATTCTTTTTCTTAAATATTTTATCTTTAAAGATAACTAAGTATAAAACTATGAAGTATACTACGAATATTCCAAGACCTATAAATAATTTAGTCCAACTTGATGCTACAAAGCTCATAAGGAGCAATACTGGTGCACCAAGGATTACACTCCATAGTGTTTGGAATACCATATTTGTACATGCTGGAGTTTTGAATTCAGGATCTATCTCTCTCAGTAAAATAACACCTGTTGATGCTGTTCCTGTTAACATTCCATACATACAGAGGAACGATTCTTCAAAGTAACCATCTTTTTCAAATAGATGTTTACAAACATGTTTAACATAGAAGAATGTAACAACTGCTGCAATAACACACATTGTTATTAGAGGTAATATGAATGATGGTTCTTTAAATGCTGCAAGATTGATAGAACCAATTGCTGCAACAACCATAATATCGAATGAGAAACCAGATATTCTATCCATCATATAGTTGTTTACATATTGTTTCTTAATCATTCCTTTATCTTCACATTTTGTGATTATTCCTCTAACTAGAATTGCGATACCTGTACCAACGATGAAATTAAATCCCCAGAACAATGGTTTAACTGTGTTGATTAGGAATCCAACGCCTGATGCATCACATCCTTTAGAGATTAAATAGATAAGTCCAAATGAAATAGCATATGAGAGCATTACTATTCCAAGTTGAACAGAGAATTTATCTATTGTTCCACTAGATGGAATTTCATTTTCGCCTACATAAGTTTCAATTGATTCTTTTTCTTTACCTTCAATATTTTGTTCTTGGAATTTAACATTTCCTTTCTTTTTTTGAACAAATAAGTATAGAACTCCACCAACTGATGCGCTTACGAAGCCCATTGCTGCTACTGCAAGGCCAAATGTATCACCCATATTGAATGCACCAAATTCACTACTTGATGCATCTAAATTCATGTAATTTGTTCCCCAGTTTAGAACTTGTCCAGGACCTTGACCATATCCCATTGGTACTAAAACACCTGATGCAGGCCATGAACTTACTACAAAATATAGACCTATAGATACTACTAAACCAACAATTGCTTGAATTAGATAACCAGTAACAGTTACAAGCGAACTATTAAATATCCCACGTCTATTCTTCTGTTTTTCTTCCTTTTCTCTTTTTCCTTTTCTTTTAAGAGATGTTGCGACAAATCCAATACCTAGACAATGATATGTAATCATCTCCAAAATAAATGTATTGAATAAAGGATTTCCTGTTATTGCTTTGTATACAGATAAAAAGATTAGTAATATAAAACCACCAAGAACTGGACTTGGAATTAAAGACTTCTTAAGTGGTTTGATGACTTGAATAAGTAAATTTCCTAAGAGCAATGAAACAAAAATTGCTGATAAGACTAAAATAAATGACCAAAAATTGAGATCATCAAAACTAAGGGCTCCATCAACAAAATTGAAATTTGTTAAATCCATTTTAAAAATTCTCCTTTATTTTAAATTGATTATAATTCATGATAACTATAATGTAAAATACATAAAATGTAATAAAATACATTAGTAAATTATTATACCTAGTAAGCATTTATTTAGGTGTTTTATTCTATAGTTGAATATTCACGAGTTATTCTCATAAACTCCTTGATTACTTTCGTTAAGTACTTATCTTTTCTATAGATTAGTTTAAACTCTCGAGATAATTCTGCATCTTTGATATTACAACTCCAAAGAGTACCGTTTGCTAGATCCTCATAAACAAGTCTTCTAGAGATTGCAGAAATACCAAAATTTTCCTTTACTGCAGCCTTTACAACCTCAGGTGTGTTACAAGTCCAAACAACATTAGGCTCTATGTTTAGAGCTTCAAGTTGTCTTATAAGTTGTAACCTTGTACCACTTCTTTCTTCTCTTAATACAAGTGGTTCATTAGCGATTTCATCAATTGTGATGTTGTTTCTACCATAGAATTTATGTTTAAGCGAACAAATTAAAACCATTTTATCATTAGTGATGACTTCACTAATTAAATCTTTGCTTGAAACATTTCCTTCAACAACTGCAATATCGAGTTCGTTTTTTAAAATCTTCTCTTCTATCTGTTTTGTGTTTTCTACATAAGTTACATATTCAACATTATCGATTTGTTTTCTTAATTCATCGATTATGCTTCTCATAATAGTCGCTCCAACAGTGATAGATGCGCCGATTCTAATCTTAGGTTTTTCAGAGTCGTGTTTTAGGATGTTTTCAAACTCCTGATATAAACCTAAAAGTGATTTTGCATATTTATATGCATTCTCACCTAAAGCAGTCAATCTTAAGCCGTTTTTTAGCCTATCAAAAAGTACCACATTGTACTCTTCTTCGATGTCGGCAATTGCTTGGCTAATAGATGATTGTGTAATGATTAATTTCTCCGCTGCCTTAGTCATATTTTGCAGTTCAGCAACGGTTACAAAAATCTTTAAAGATCTAAGTGTCATATTATTACCTCGCATGTATTCTCATTTTCATTTTAGCATGAATAATTATTTTATGATAACAAATATTAGATTACATTAGTTTTTACTTATATATTTTATTAGGATTTCGGTATTTTACTTTATAAATAGATATAAATATACTTTAATTAAGCAGATTAACAATTTAAGGAGGAATTAATATGGAACACCCACTTAATGGAAAATGGAAAATTACAGCTAAATCACCACTTGGAGATATGAACATGGAAGCAACTATGAATGTAAATGATGATTGTTCAACTTTCAGTGGAAGTGTTTATGATTTAGGTTCTAAGAAAACTTATCCACTTGAAGATGGAGTTGTGAAAGGCAATTCAATTACTTACACAATAGTTATGAAATTTGGTTTAATCCCAATGAAATTTCATTTAGAAGGAACATTCAACCAAGATGATTGGACATGCGAAGGCATCGCTAAAGCAATGAAGATGGAATGTTCTTATTCAGGCCACAAAGTAGTAGACGAAGCTTAGCGAGGTGTGGTATGAGTTATAAGTTAACCCTTAAGGAAGCACAAAAACTACTAGATAAACTAAGTTTAACCTACGATATTTACGCACCTAAGAAACTTAAAGCTCAAGGAAGATATTCAGACACAGACATTATTAAATACGAAAAAATAAAGAATATTGATGAAATAGAATATAGGGAAAAGTCTACATATCCTATGAAAGAGGTTATAAGCCCAATCCAACAAACTATATTCTATTTCACCGAAGATAAATATCGTGAATCAAAAGTTTCTACAAAACCAATACTTGTTTTTTCAAGAGCATGCGATATCAATGCGATAAAAGTTCAGACAAAAATATTTATTGGTAATGGTGGATTTGTTGATTATTATTACCAAAGGATGTATGAAAGAATTAAATTCATTCTTATGGAGTGTGACTTTGAAAGTGACACTTGTTTTTGCGTAAGCATGAATGCAAATATTACAAACAACTACAGCCTTGCGGTTAGATTCGAAGATGATGGAATACATTTTGAAGTAAAAGATAAAGATTTTACTAATTATTTTAAAGGATATCCTCATTCTTCTTTTGCTCCTAAATTCGTAATGGAGAATAAGACAAAAGTTCATATTCCAGAAATAAAGGACAGAAATATGCTAAATAAAATCAAAAAGAGTCCTATGTGGAAGGAATATGACAAAAGATGTATATCATGTGGTGCTTGTACAATAGCTTGTTCTACTTGTACATGTTTCTTAACACGTGATTTGATTTATGGAGATAATAGTGAAGTTGGTGAGAGGAGAAGGCTTAGTTCTTCATGCCAAATTGATGACTTCGCTTTAGTAGCTGGTGGTGGAAATTATAGAACTACTGCTGGCGATAGAATGAGATATAAAGTACTACACAAATTCCATGACTATAAAGAAAGATTTAAAGATAGTCATATGTGTGTGGGTTGTGGACGTTGTATAGAAAGATGTCCAGAATATATTTCTATTACTGCTACAGTTGAAAAATTAAATAAAGAAATTGAAAGAATTGAAAAGGAGGAAGCATCAAATGTATAATCCTGTAAAACCATTACCACATAAAATAGTTAATGTTAAAAAGGAAACTGATCTCGAATATACATTTAGAGTTGAAACTAAAACAAAAGTTAAGTTTGGTCAATTCCTTCAACTTTCTATTCCAAAGATTGGTGAAGCGCCTATTTCTGTTAGTGATCAAGGTATTGGTTGGCTTGAATTTACTATTAGAAATGTTGGAAAGGTAACTAATGAAATCTTTGAGAAAAAGGAAGGAGATACTATCTTCTTAAGGGGCCCTTATGGTAATTCATGGCCTATTGAAAAATTTAAAGATAAAAACCTTGTAATAATTGCTGGTGGAACTGGTGTTTCACCTGTAAGAGGAATGATTAATTATTTATCTAAAAACAAGGATTATGTTAAGAGTTTACATTTAATATGTGGATTTAAAAATAAAGAATGCGTTCTCTTTAAAGAAGATTTAAAAGTATGGGCTAATACTTTTAATACAACATTTACTTTAGATAATGAAGAATCTAAAGGATTCAAAAAAGGGTTCGTTACTGCGTTTATTAAAGACATACCATTCAATACGTTTGGAGAAGATTATGAAGTTGTCGTAGTGGGGCCACCTATGATGATGAAATTTTCTGGGTTAGAACTTGAAAAATGTGGAGTAGACATAAATAAAATTTGGATGTCATTTGAAAGAAAGATGTCCTGCGCTATAGGCAAATGTGGACATTGTCGAATAGATGAATACTACGTTTGCCTAGATGGTCCAATTTTTGAATATCGTATCGCAAAAGATTTGATAGATTAGGAGGTGCAAGATGAATCACGATATAAATATTAAAGAATGTCGTATAAATTGCTTCCGTGAATCTAAAGTACCAGGAGAATTCATGCTTCAAATGCGTGTTCCTGGAGGAATGATTGACAGCAAATATCTCGATCTTATTCAAAAGATATCAAAAACATACGGAGATGGCAATTTCCATTTTGGTACAAGACAAACTTTTGATATCTGCAGAATTAAGTATGAAGATATAGATAAGGTTAATAAATGCATCGAAGATTATATCAAAGAAGTTGAGGAAGGCTTATGCGATGTTGATATGGATCTTGTCGCTCATGAAAAAGTCGGAAGAAAAGTTAACACTGGATATCCAACTATAGGCGCAAGAAATATCTCTGCGTGTATAGGAAACTACCACTGCATATGTGGAAATATCAATACTTTTGAGCTAGCAAGAAAGATTGAACCTATCATATTCCCAAGTCATTATCACATCAAGATTAATATCTCTGGTTGTCCAAATGATTGCAACAAAGCACATCTTTGTGATTTTGGAATAATTGGTGTTTCAAAACTTGTATATCATAAAGAAAGGTGTATTGGATGTGGACTTTGCGCTAAAATCTGTGAATCACACGCAACAAGAGTTCTCTCTTTAAATAAAGAAACAGGAAAAATTGATAAAGATGAGTGCTGCTGTGTTGGATGTAGTGAATGTGCAAGACACTGCCCTACTTCTGCTTGGACAAGAAGCGAACAAAAATTCTATAGAGTAATACTTGGTGGTAGAACTGGTAGGCAAACTCCAAGAACAGGTAAGATGTTCCTAAACTGGGCAAGCGAAGAAACATTGCTTCAAGTTCTTGGCAACTGGCAAAAGTTCTCATCTTGGGTTATGGATTATAAACCTGAATATCTTCATGGTGGCCATTTAATCGATAGAGCTGGTTATAAGAAATTCAAAGAGATTATGTTAGATGGTGTTCACCTAAATCCTGAATGCATAGTCGCAGAAGATATTTACTTCAATGAAATAGAATATAGATCTAATTTCAATGTAAAACCATTATCTAAACATAAAAAAGCCGGCCCTGGAGCATAATATGTTTAGAAAATTACTTATTTCTTTTGTTGCTCTTTTAGCAATACTTCTTCTATCATCTTGTACAAATATAGGTGATGATGGATCTGGTATAGTACTTATAGATTCAAAAGGCGAAAAAGTAAAGTTCGAAAAAGAACCAAATAACGTTGTCATCTTACAGGCATCTCTTGCTAGTGTTTATTTATTATCTGGTGGAAGTTATGTAGGTATAACAAGCGATTATGAGGACTATGGATTAGAAAAAGGAGATGCTTCAATAGTTGGAACAACTAAAGCTCCAAATTCAGAAGTTATCTTATCTTTGAATCCAGATTTAATAATTTACTCCGATAAAATAGCTCAACAAGTTGAAGCGTCAGAGTATTTATCAATAAGTGGAGCCAAAACTTATGGAGTACATATAGATACGTTTGAAGATTATCTATTTGTTCTTGAACAATTTACTAAACTCACAAATAGAAATGATTTATATATTCTAAATGGGGTTAATGTTAAAACTAGAATAGATGAAATTATATCTAGAGTACCGAATGATAATCCAAAAGTAATGTTCATAAGAGCATTCTCATCTGGATTCAACATCTTAGGAACTGGAAACATAGTAACAAGCATGTTAGATGATCTTAAATGTGATAATATAGCATCAAAAGAAACAGATCTCTCAAGTGATGTCAACTTAGAACATGTTTTGAGAGAAAACCCAGAATACATATTTATCGTATATATGGGACAAAAAAACACTGATAAAACTGAAGAATATTTAGAAAATAACTTATATTCTAATGAATTCTATCTTCAGTTAGATGCAGTAAAGAACAATAATGTGTATATTCTTCCAACCGATTTATTCCATTTCAAACCAAATAATAGGTGGGCAGATGCATATGAATACTTATTCGAAATCTTATACGAAGAAAACTAAATTGTGGCTTGAAGAAGTCCTAATCATATCATTAATAGTTTTAATAGCTCTTCATTTCATTTTAGGCCCTTATTTCTCATCATTTAGTGAATTTATAGAAGGCTTAAAAAACATAAATAACAATGCTGGATATAAAGTTATATTCAAAGCAAGACTATTAAGGATACTTGCTTGCATACTTGTGGGTTCTGCGCTTTCGGTAGCGGGGCTGTTACTTCAAGTCATGTTGAACAATTCTCTAGCTGCACCTGGGACAGTAGGAATAAACTCAGGTGCTGGTTTGAGTGTTGTAATTGTATCCCTTTTTGCCTCAATAAGTGGAATTGGTCTAACAATTTCGACCTTTATTGGAGCATTTCTTACAGCAATGCTTATTTATCTAATTGCAAGGGTAACAGGAGCATCACGAAATAAGCTTATCCTTGCTGGTATTGCGATATCGCGTCTATTCAGTGCAGCCATTGATGCGATATGTTATTTTTTCCCTAGTGTTTTAACCAACAAATTGTCTTTTCAATTAGGTTCTTTTACTAGAATATCTATGTCCTCTTTAATATTCTCTGGAATGCTTATAATATTAGGTCTTATTGGGGCATTAATTATTTCCAAATATTTAAGTATTTTATCACTAGGCGATGATGTTGCAATATCCTTAGGCCTTGATGTCAAACTCACAAGATTTCTTCTTCTTCTTATTGTGGCAGTTTTGTCAGCTGGTGCAGTAAGCATTGCTGGTCTCTTATCTTTTTTAGGACTTATAGTCCCTCATATAATTAGAAAATTAATAGGCGTTGAGAACCAAAGGAGATTGGTTATTTTAACTATTCTCTTTGGTTCTTCTTTGACTCTTTTATGTGACCTTTTATCAAAAACAATATTTATGCCATTTGAACTCCCAGTTGGAATCATAATGTCATTAATTGGTATACCATTCTTCATCTTCTTATTATTTTCAAAAGGAGGCACAAGTAGAGTTGTTAAAGATAGAAAACCTGAAGTGCAGTCTATCGAATAAGACAATAATAGATAATATATCGCTAGATTTAAATTCTGGCGTTCTTTACTGTGTTATAGGTAGGAATGGCTCAGGTAAATCAACACTATTTAGGACTATTAACTGTCTTGTACCATCAGATGGAAATATCATTTATGATGATATAGATATAAAACAATTAAATATTAAAAATAGGGCAAAATATATCTCATATCTACCACAGACAAGACCTCTTCCAAATATAAGTGTAAGGCTAATGGTTGAACATGGTAGATTTCCTCATCTTGGTTTTTCAAAAACACTAAGCGAAAATGATTATAAAATAGTTGAAGAATCTATAAAAAAGGTTGGTATAGAAAATTTAAAATATAAGAACTTATGTAATATATCTGGTGGCGAACTTCAAAAAGTATATATTGCATCAACTCTAGCTCAAGAAGCTAAAGTTCTTCTTCTTGATGAACCTACAACTCATCTAGATTTAGAAAGTCAAATAGATATATTAAATATAATAAAAGAAATAAATGATAAAGATAAAACAATAATAGTTATATTACATGATCTTCTTCAAGCTTTTAGCTTCTTCGATTATATCTTTATAGTAGATGATGGAAAAATCATAGATAGTGGAAAGCCAGAAGAATTATATAAAAATGAAAACATCAAAAAAATATTTAATGTTCATTTAGAAAAAGAAGACAAAGAGAATGCATTATATAAATACAAAATAATGAATTACTAAATCTTCAAAACGTTAGATAAGTATTATATAATATATAATATGAAGATAGCGGGAATAGTTGCAGAATTTAATCCATTTCATTATGGTCATGAATATCTAATTTCAAAAATTAAAGAAGATGGGGCTAACAGAATTGTGGTTGCGATGAGCCCTAATTTTACTATGCGAGGAGAACCCGCTATTTTTTCTAAGAAAGATAGGGCAAGTATAGCTATATCAAAAGGAGTTGATTTAGTCATTGAAATCCCAACGATTTATACAATTCAATCAGCAGACATTTATGCATACACTGGAGTAAAACTATTATCATATCTTAAAATAACTGACTTATATTTTGGAGTTGAATCAACTGATGCATCATTATTTTATGAAATTGTAGAATCCCTAAATAGTGATGAATACAAATCTAAACTAAAAGAATATTTAGATGATGGGATTAGTTTTAATAATTCATCAAAGAAAGCTTTAGGGAACATTAATCCATCATATAATGAAATCTTATCAAGCCCGAACAATACTCTTGCGATATTTTATCTCCTTGCGATTAAAAAGCTTGGTTCTAATATTAAACCTCATTTTATAAAAAGGATTGAATCAGGTTATTTTGATGAATTCGATGCAAACAAAAAAATACAAAGTGGTACTGCCCTAAGAAAAATTATAGAGACAGGAAAAAAAGAGAAATATTTTTCATATAATTTGAATAATTATAGTGTACATGTGAAAAATAATTATTTTTCTTTACTTAAATATCGAATACTTTCTATTAAAAATGAAGAATTAAAAAATATTCAAGGTATTAATGAAGGTCTAGAAAATAAAATTAAATCTTTAGTTAATTTCAATAATTATGATGAACTAATCTCTAGTCTTACATCTAAGAGAAATAGAAACACTAAAATCCAAAGAATATTATTAGCGATTCTTTTAAACATAAACAAAAATGAATGTAGTACAAATAACATTGACTACATTCATGTTCTTGGACTAAATAGTAATGGAAGATCATTATTAAAAGAAATTAAAGATGAAATAAAAATCATCACAAAGGTTGAAAACGACCTTCCAAAATCTTTCTATAGAGAATTAGATTTTTCTAAAATCTATAACATCAATTCATTAGATGAAAAATCTATTCTATTAGGAGAAACTGTATCTTTATCTGATATATAGCCATTCTCCATCATTTCAATGATTTTATTGTCTATAAGCATCACTTCTTTATATTTATAAATTGATGTAAGATA
This sequence comes from Caryophanales bacterium UBA1188, assembly GCA_002310135.1. Classification (GTDB taxonomy): domain Bacteria; phylum Bacillota_I; class Bacilli_A; order Izemoplasmatales; family UBA1188; genus UBA1188. The sequence goes on from DBYK01000001.1 coordinate 464,274, forward strand.
TTCTTTTTCTAGTTTATATAGAGTTATTCTTTCTTTAATAGATCCTTTTGAAAAAGCTGTTTCAAAAAGAGTAGAGTGGAATAACTCTTTTTCTATTTTGTTATTTTTCTTCTTCAAGAAATAATCTAAATAGAAATTATTATCTTTGGAGTTTTCTTCCTCTGCTTGTTTAATGAATTGCTCTTTATCATTAGATAATCTATATCTATATTCTATAGTTTTATAATACTGTTCTGAAGATGGCGTAAGTTTATCAAAATAATCTTTCGATGCAATATCATAACCTAATTTATATAAAGAAATACCTACTATTGCGTTGATATCAGGATCTTCGGTTGTTTTATTAATGAAGTCTTCGCCTCCCATAGATTCAATAATTGCCTTATATTCACAGGCATCAAACAGCATCTTAATGAATTCTTTCTTTAAACTTTGGATTCTTATAAGATGAAGACTATTTGAATAACTAGTCATCAAATCTTTATAAAGAATTGAGGCAGATGATAATCTTCCCATTCTAGCATATATTCTAAAAGATAAGTCTTTAACTAGTAAATCTAATCTATAATTACCTGTCTGAATAAAGGAATTAATTAAATCTAATGATTTCAAATATTCTCCTATTAATAAGTAATAATAGGCAGTAGATAATGTTAAAAGTCTTACTACTAAATCTGGTGCAGAGCCTAAATATTCTACTGTATCTTTGATAATATTGCCTGCTTCTTTTGTGTTTCCATGAATTAAATTATAAATGATTTGTACAGTAGAAGCGAAATGGTTGTTTTTAATATCTTTAGCAATATCATATAGGTTTTCTATTGCCTCTATATCTCCTAAATAAATTGCATTGATCAAATTATCTAGTAATACTTGAGCATTCTCGAGAACGAATAATTCTGCTTTAGATATCTTCATCTTTTCAAATAATAAAGTTAAAAATCTTTCATTAGGCACAACTTTATTTGACTCTATCTTGGATAGATAAGAAATACTGCAGATATCTTCTGCGACCTCTTTTAATGTCATATTTAATTCGTGCCTTTTTCTTTTCGCAAGAATACCTACAGAATTATAGATATCAACTGTAGTGTCCATAGTGTTTTGTTTGTTCATTCTGTTTTTTATCTTTTTGTAATTGATGGTGAACATTTTTGTCTTAGAACTCCTTTTTTTAATATTTTTTTCTATTTGTTTTTAAAAATCAAGAAGCAACAATTTGATAAAAATTATTAAAAAAATGAAATAAAAATAGGTTCAAATTGAACCCATTTTGCACTTTTCTTTTATCTTGCAAGTACCACACAGTGGTTTTTTTGCATTACATTCAAGCCTACCAAAAGCAATTAATAAATGATGAACTCTTTTTAAACTATAATCTTTAAAATAATCTCTTAGGATTAATTCCGCTTTTAATGCATCAGATTTTTCTTCGATAAGATTAAGCCTTTTTGAAATTCTTAAAATGTGAGTATCTATTCCAAGTGTATTTTCATTATAATATTCAGATAAGAAAACATTAACTGTCTTTCTCCCTACTCCATCTAAATTTATAAGAACATCATAGTCATTTGGAATTTTATCATATCCTAATTCTCTAAGCTTTTTCATAGCGTTAATTATATTTTTCGCTTTGGCATTAGACAAGCCAACTTGATGAATGATTTGTTCTACGTCATCTTTCTCTGCATTTGATAATTCTTCTATATTTCTATATTTAGAAAAAAGAATTGGGGTGACGCTATTTACTACTTCATCTTTTGCCTGAGCACTTAGAATAATAGATACTAATAATTCATAATCATTATTATAAATTAAAGCACATTTTGCATCATTATGAAGAATTGATAAATATTCTATTAATTCTTTACTACCTATTTTTTCCATACATTCTTTAGGGCATCTATGACTTCATTTGCTTCCTTGTATTCAGGGCTTTGCTCTTTGATTAGTTTTTCTTTTATCAACATTTGGTCAACGTATTTCAAAGAAGTTTTTCCTAATTTTAGAGCTTCAAGCATAGCGTTCTTTATTTGAGATAAGCTAAACTCTTTTTCTTCAGACCATCTTCTAATGATGTCAACGTCAATTGGGTTCATTTGTCTTTTAAAAGATTCTTCATAGAAGTTTGATATTTCTTCTTGGAAGGATTCTTTTTTCTTTTCAGTAGTTTTTTTAGATTCATTTAAATATAGATTAACTATACTTTCGTATAAATTATCGAGTGAAAAAACTTCTGTATCTTTCTCTGTTTTGTAGTTGAATTCAATTCTAATATCTACATAACCTTTACTAGTAAGGTTAGTTAGTGATTTAAATAAGTCTTCTTGTGAGAGGGCTATTTTTTGTTTAATTTTTGTTGGGTTAAAGATATTGTTTCCTTTGGATTGTTGTCTTTCAAGACATGACAAAACAATGATATCTTTTTCTGATATCCCAAGTTTCTTATAATTCTTGATTAAAAGGGCATTGAAATTAATCATTTCATCATCAAGAAGTTTTACAAACAAATCATATTCTAAACTCATCCTTCAATTTTAGCCATTTTAGATAACGCTTCTTTTGCAGCATTCATTTCCGCTTCTAAATGGCTTTTCCCCCTTCCTTCACCAAGAACTATTTCATCATCAATTATTACTCTAAATGCGAATATTTTATTATGTGGTTCACCTTTTTCAGATATAAGTTCATATTTTAAAGTTCTCTTATCAGCTTGAAGATATTCTTGAAGAAGACTCTTATAATCTATTGTTTCTTGGAATGCATAATCTAGATTAGGTATAACAACTTTGTTGATTATTTTTTTTACTGCATTTATTCCAAGATCTAAATACACAGCACCTATAAATGCTTCAAAAGCATCACATTTTACTGCATCTCTTTCTCTTCCGCCAGTTTTTATTTCGCCTTTACCAAGAAGAATATAATCTTCTAAATGACAAATACTAGCGTAATGCGCTAGTGATTTTTCACAAACTATATTCGCACGCTTTTTAGTTAGAACACCTTCATCTTCTTTTGTGTGTTTAAAAAGATATTCGCCTATTAATAAATCAATAACTGCGTCTCCGATAAACTCAAGACGTTGATTGTGCTCCCCTCCATTCTCATTTACATATGATGGATGAGTTAAAGCTGTGATTAATAGTTTTTCATTCTTAAATTTTATTCCAAAATATTCTTCTAATGGATGTGACATTATTCCTCGCTATCCTTAAGTGGCGCTTCATTCTTAAGTGCCATCTGTACCTTATTATTTACATCTTTTCTTACAACTTCACTAGCGGTCCTTAGAGCCGAGAACACTGCATAAGATTCGCTTGAACCGTGAGCTTTGAAAAGTGGAACTTTAAGTCCAAAAACCATACCACCTGCGACTTCATCTGGGTTAATTTGTTTCTTAAATCTTTTTAAGTTTTTCATAGAGAGTAAAGCACCAATCTTGCCAAAGAATCCTCTATTTAGATTGTCCTTAAGCATTTTGCCCATTGATTTTGCGGTACCTTCCATACATTTAACTACCATATTTGTGGTAAAACCATCTGAGATAAGGATATCGCATGGTGGTTCTAATATATCTTTAGTTTCAACATTTCCAATAAAGTTAAGACTACTTTCTTTCAATGCCTTGTAGCATTCATTTTCAAATTCTCTTCCTTTTCCTTCTTCTGTCCCTATATTCATAAGTCCAACTCTAGGATTATCTCTTCCTAGTATTTCTTTTGCGTAGACAGATGCATATTGAGCTTGTTGGACGAGTTGTTCAGGCTTAACTTCTAAATTAGCACCACAGTCTAGTATTACTGTTTGACCTGTTGTTAAAGATGGGATAATCGGAGCTAAGGCTGGTCTTTTAAAACCTTCCATTCTTCTAATTATAATATGAGCACCAACTACTACTGCTTGAGTAGGGCCACAAGTTAGAACACAATCGTGTTCTTTAGCTGCAGTAGCTTTAAATGCTTTAACCATAGATGAATCAGTCATTGTTCTAATAGCGTGCATAGGGTTGTGCTCTCCCATAGGTATCACATCTTTACAATCAACAATATTAATTCTCTCTTTGTTTGTTAAATATTTTTCTATTTCTTCTTTTCTACCATAAAGTGTAATTTCTATGTCGTTTATTTTCTTTATCGCGAGCATTGCGCCTTCTACTTGTTCTTTTGGGGCGAAATCTCCTCCCATTGCATCTAAAGCGATCTTAATCATAAATCCTCCACAACTACAATTATTATTTCATTTTTATAAATTCTTTTCTACAATTTTAATCAAAATTTGAACTAAACAATTTGGATTCATAAAAATTTAGTGTTCTTTCATCTTCAATTAATTCTAATGCATCCTTTTTTGCATTATCAAATATATTTTTGTCCTTAAATATATTTGCATAGTTAAATTTTATCATTCCAGATTGCATAGTCCCAAGAAAATCTCCTGGACCTCTCTCTTTTAAATCAGCTTCACTAATTAAGAAACCATCTTGTGTTTCTTCAAGAATAGATAACCTATTTAAATATTCTTTGTTATCTATCATTAAAAAGGCATAGCCTTCAATATCTCCTCTCCCTACCCTTCCTCTAAGTTGATGAAGAGTCGAAAGTCCAAATCTATGAGCATCTATTATTACCATTACAGATGCATTCTTATTATTTATTCCAACTTCTACTACGGTTGTAGAAACTAGTATCTTAGTTTTTCCATCTAAAAAATCTAATAAAGCATCTCTTTTTTCATCTTCCTTCATCTTACCATGAAGAAGACCTATATTAACACCTTTAAATATTTTTTCTAAATCTTCTTTTATTTTTAGGACGCTTTGAACTTCATTCGATTCATCATCATCAATCCTAGGAGCAACAAAATATGCTTGTCTATTTTCATCTATCTCACTCTTAACAAACTTCAATACTTTTAAATAATCTTTATAAGTATGAATAAAAGTTTTTATTCTTTTTTTGTTTAGAGGGAGAGTTCTCATCTCCTCTAAAGTTAAATCATTAAAAATAGTTAAAGCTAGAGTTCTTGGAATTGGAGTTGCGGTCATATATAGAGTATCTGGAACAGTTCCTTTTTCTCTTATCAACTTTCTTTGTTCTACTCCAAATTTGTGTTGTTCATCGCACACAACAAAACCTAAATTCTTAAATTTGACTTCATCACTTAATAAGGAATGAGTGCCAATAATTATCTCAATTTCGCCATTTTCTAGTCCTTTAAGTATTTCATTTCGTTTAGTTTTTTTAGTGCTTGAAGTCAACACTTCAACATTAACATTAAATTTATCTAAATAGGATCTAAAGCTATTATAATGTTGAATTGCGAGTGCTTCAGTTGGAACCATTACTAAGGTTTGAAAACCTGAAGTTGAAACTGCATATGATGCGATTATCGCAACTATTGTTTTGCCTGAACCTACATCTCCTTCAAGAAGCATATTAAGTGGTATATCAGATGATAGATATTTACATATATCATTTACTGCCTTTTTCTGATCATCTGTTAATTCAAAATTTATACCAAGAGATATAAATGCTTTTAAAGCTTCTATATCATAATTCTTCTTTTCATTTCTTAGGCTGCTTTGTTTTTTTCTTATAATTGCTAATTTGATAGCAAAATTTAAAAGTTCACTATATTTTAAAGCATCAAGCGATTCTTTTATATCGTTTTCATCTTTTGGAAAGTGAATTTGATTTAGTAAATCAAATCCTGTTTTATAATTATATTTATTAAAATATGAATCAGGTATAATTGATTCTTCTCTCTTATAATAATTTAGAGCTTCTTTAACAAGTTTTGAATATGTTTGGTTTGGAATGTTTTCAAGATTATATTCTGGAATGATTCCTTCTTTATAATCTTTTTCTTTAAATATCTTATTTACGAGTATACTTTTGTAGTTTGAGTCATAACTTCCAACAATAACAACTTCATCTCCAATATGGAAAGCTTTTGATACGTATATCATATTAAACATGATGCACGTATATTTCATTTCACCTATTAATATATCGAAAGATACCTTAGTATTATTTTTAAGTTTAAGTAATTTAACTTCATCAATAATGGTCCCTTTAGCATTGAATTCTTCTACATAAGAAAAACCATTTAATTTATATATTTGATAACTAGAAGGGAGCTTAAAAATCAAAGAATTTATGTCATTAATTCCTTGATTATTGAGACTTATTAATAATTTTGGTCCGATTCCTTTTATATTCTTTAAATCCATTTTTACAAAAACTAATAAAAATAATTAACAATAAAAAAATAATTGTGTTATAATGATAAAGGCTAATATATGGGAGGTAAATCTACATGAGAGAGTGCAGTGTTACCGGCGTTAAATCAATGAAAGGTAATAAGAGAAGCCATTCACTCCATGCGACTAATAAAACTTGGAAAGCAAACTTACAAAAGGTTAAAGTTGTTAACGAGGAAACTGGCGAAACTGAAAAAGTATACGTTTCAGCAAGAGCGCTTAAAAGAGGAATGGTTAAAAGAGCATAACTTTTTTATTAAAAAGACAAACCGTGTGGTTTGTTTTTTTAATGTTTATTAATCAGTTTTTCTTATAAATGTTATTTCGAGAGTAACTGCTTCTCCTTCTCTTATAACTGTAACACTTATAGTATCACCTATTAAGTGTCTTCCAAGTACTACTCCTAATTCTTGAGCAGTATATACATCTATTCCATCTGCTCTAATGATTATATCTTTTGGAAGAAGAATTCCATCACATGATTCTCCTTCTGTTACATTTATTACAACAACTCCTCTTGTTAAATCTGATGGAACATTATATTCTATTCTTCCTTGAGCGGTTAAGGCTGATACTGCCGCAGTCTCTATACCGAATTTAGGAGTTCCTATGTATTCACCAGTTTCAGTAATTTGTTCTATATAATCTTTTACTAAATCTGATGGGATTGCGAAATTTAATCCTTCTATATCAGATGATGCATATTTAACTGAATTGATTCCTATACATTCACCTTTTAAATTGAAAAGGCCTCCTCCTGAGTTACCTGCGTTTATTGCGGCATCGTGTTGTAAATATTTATTAATCATATTGATAGAACCATCATTTTCAATTAGATTTCTATCTTTACCACCTATTATTCCAAGTGAAACACTTCCAAATAAGCTATCACCTTTTGGATTACCTATTGCGAGAACTATTTCACCTACTTTAGTATCAGATGAAGAACCAAGTGGACATGTTTCATAAGTTGTGTTTGAATCGAAATATAGAAGAGCTAAATCTATAGTTTTTTCTTTAGAAATTAAAGTTGCATCGTATGATGTTTCATCTTCAAATGAAATTTTATATGCTTCACCTTCATCTACAACGTGTTCATTAGTTATTACATAATATCTATATGAATAATCTTGAGAAGTTAGTTCTTCTTTATTATATATAACCCCAGAACCAGTAGCTGAAGTTACGAGTTCTCCGTTTATATTGCTTTTAAGGTTTGAAACCCCAACATTAACTTTCTTGCATTTTTCTACTGCTTTATAGATTAGATTTTGAAGTCTATCTAAATCTATTACACCACCACTATATTCATCTATAATTTGATCATAGATGCTTGAATATAGTTCAGCTTCAACTTTAGAATATACACTTTCATATATTTCATTAACCATAGATTGGATATCTACTTGTCCTTCTGTTTTCCATTCTTTAGTTGTAGGAACTGTAGTATTAAATAAGTTGTATAAACCACAACCTGTTAAAGATAAACTTAAAGATAATATTAATAAAAACGATAATAATTTTTTCATATAATACCACACAAGTAAAACTTGCCCTTTTCAATTATTATTTGAAGAGTTCTACAAACATTAAGTAATCATCTTTGAATTTAGGACTCTTCGTTAGACGAGAACCAATAACCGCAAAGTCAGAATATGGTTTAACGTGTTTGTATGTTTCTTCATTTATCCCCCCATCTACGTTGATTGAGTAGTTGAGATTGTTTTTTTCTTTATATTCTTTTAAGAATTTGAGTTTTCCAGTTGATGATTCTATATATTTTTGACCGCCTCTTCCTGGATATACGCTCATAATCAATACTTGATCTATTAAAGCTAAATATGGAACTAAATCTTCTACATCAGTATCTGGGTTTATAGAAAGACCTACTTTAATATTTAGATCTTTTATTTTTTTGATTCTTTCTAATGTGTTACCTATTTCTAAATGAAATATTATATAAGATGCTCCAGCATCTTTATATTTTTCAAATAATGGATCAGGGTTTTGAACCATAAGGTGACAGTTTATTATAGAATTTTTATAGATTTTTGAAACTCTTCTCACAATATTCTCATCAAAAGATAGTTCTTTTACGAATATTCCATCCATAATATCCATATGAATTGATGGATAAGCTATTCCATTATCTAAAAAATCTTCTATATTATTTAAATCTGCATTCAAAATAGAAAGATCAATTATCATTGTTTTTTCTCCCTTTTATAAGCTGTCTTTTCTAGTTCTTTTAATTCAGCGAAAAACTTTAAATAACTATCATATCTAGATTTTAGGATTAGTCCATTTTGAACTAATTCTTTTACTTTGCATTCTGGTTCATGAGTGTGAGTACATTGATTGTATTTACATTCATTCAATACTTCGACAAATTCTTTATAATACTCTTTTAAATCAGTCGATTTAATTTCACTAATCTCAAGACTTGAAAATCCTGGTGTATCTGCGATTAAAAGACCTGATACACTTAAAAGTTCTGTATGTCTTGTGGTGTGCTTTCCTCTTCCAAGGGCTACAGAGATATCATCAGTCTTTAAAGTTAGAGTTTTATCAAGAGTATTTAAAAGATGACTTTTACCGGCTCCAGTTTGGCCAGAAACTACACTGATTTTATTATTTAATAACTTATAGAATCCTTCTTTATCATCTAAACCTTCATACCTCGAATAGAAAACATTAAAATATTTAGAGTAGTAGGAAAGTGATTTTTTTAGTTCTTTTTCTTCACTCTCAGATAATAAATCACATTTAGATACAACAATAATAGCTTCTGTATCTTGCTGTTCTATATTAATTAAGAATCTATCTAAGAGTTCAAATGATATATCTGGCCTTTTTGCGCTTGTGACTAAAATGACATAATCAACATTAGAGATGAATGGTCTGATGAAATCATTCTTTCTTTTTTCAATCTTTAGGATGGTTGTTTCATTAAATTGAACGATATCTCCAACTTTTGGAATTAGACTATCCTTTCTAAAAACACCTCTTGGTTTTACTAAAAAGCGATTATTATCGCTTGATAGTACTTCATATTCATTTGAGATATTCTTAACTATTCTCCCAGTCAAATTATTCACCAAGGTAGATGCCCATTGAACGAGCACATCTTAGTAGATCTGCATCATCAGAGACATTCTTAGTCCCGCCATGAGAAGTTTCGCCGATTGGTCCATTACCAACTACTTCTTCAAGTGGTACTATAACTAGGTGTTCACCTCTTAAGGCAACCATTACACCAAATTCACCTTCAGCAATCTTTTCAACTGCGAAAGAACCATATCTAAATGATAATATTCTATCAAAGTGATTAGTTGTTCCGCCTCTTTGAACGTAACCTAAATTTGTACATCTTACAGTTTGACCTGTGATAGGTTTTAATAAGTTTTCTATATCATAAGCTAGTTTTGTTCCAACACCGCCAAGTCTAACGCCATCAGTTGATGTTTTATCTATTATCATTGTGCATTCACCACCGATTGGTCTTGCACCTTCAGATACACAAATTAGTGTTGATTTGAAACCACGTTCAAATCTTTCTTTTAATTTTTCAACGATGTTTTCTAAATTATATGGTATTTCTGGGATGATGATAATATCAGCATCTCCTGCTAAGCCTCCTTCAAGAGCCAACCATCCAGCGTGTCTTCCCATAACTTCTGCGATCATTACTCTATTATGAGAGAAACCTGTTGTTTTGATTGCCTCTATAGATTTTGCGATTTGAGATACTGCAGTAGAATAACCGAATGTTTGATCTGTATATGGAACATCATTATCTATTGTCTTAGGAACACAGATGACATTAACTCCAAGTCTCTTGAAATCTCTTGCGCTAGTCATAGAACCATCTCCACCAACTATAACTAAAGCATCTACTTTATCGTTTTGAAGATTTTTAACTGCGACTAAAGAATCATCTGCATAATATTCATTTCCATCTTTATCATATTTTTTATGATTAAAAAGATTGGTTTTATTAGAGTTGCCTATAATTGAGCCTCCAACAGGACCAATAGTTCTAACTGTATTATTATCTAAAACAACATAATCATTGTTGTAAAGACCATCATAACCCATTTTATATCCTATTACTTCATACCCTTTTGAAGTACCTGCCTTTACAACAGCTTCAATTACAGCATTTAGACCACAACAGTCTCCACCACTTGTCAATATTCCTATTCTTTTAATTTCTTTCATAAATTAAAACCTCTCTTTACTCTACATTATATTATTTCACTTTACTTCTAAGTTGTCCACATGCAGCATCAATATCATCACCAAGTTTTTTTCTCAAAGTCACATTAATACCACATTTTTTTAATGTATCATAAAATTTTGATACATTACTTTCTTTTGATTTCTTATAACTAAATTCATCCACATGATTATATGGAATTAAGTTCACATAAGCATTTAAACCTTTAATAAGATTGCTTAAAGCTATTCCACATTCATAAGAATCATTTATTCCATCAAGCATTAAATATTCAAAAGTTATTCTTCTTTTTGTCTTTTCAAAATAATATTTAACACTCTCAATCAATTCTTCTATAGGATAAACCTTATTGATAGGCATAAGTTTTGATCTAAGTTCATTAGTTGGGGCATGAAGAGAAATCGCAAGATTAATTCCTAAATTTTCTTCGCTTAATTCATATATTTTTGGAACTATACCACAAGTTGACAGTGTTATGTGCCTAATTCCAATCTCAAGACCAATTTTAGAATTAATAGTTCTAATAAATTTTAAAACTTCTTCTAAATTATCTAGAGGTTCACCAGTGCCCATTATTACAACACTTGATACTCTCTCTTTAGTATCGAGCCCTATAGCATATACCATCATAGTCATCTCTTCGCTCAATAAATTCCTTGTCTTCTTTTTAAGCCCTGATGCGCAAAAACTACAACCCATATTGCATCCCACTTCACTAGAAACGCAGACACTATTTCCATATGACTGACGCATAAGGACGCCTTCAACTTTTTTTGAATCTTCAAGTTCAAAAAGATATTTGATAGTTTTATCTTTCGCCTCTTGTCTTACAACTATTTTTGGAAGAGATAGAGAATAATTATTAATTAAGTATTCTCTTAACTCTTTTTTTATGTTTGTCATAAGATTAAAGTCAAGACAATTCTTTCTATAAACCCAATCAAATATTTGGTTTGCGTTATATGATTTGTAGTTATTCGCTAGAAGTTCTTTTTCTAAAGAATCAAGCGTAAGAGAGAAAAATGATTTCATTACATTCTAATTTTTATTCCTAAATTATCTAAGTGTTTAAGGATTGCATCAATTAATGCATCTATTTCTGTGGTTTCAAGTGTTTTAGTCATATCTTGGAATGTTAAAGATAGCGCTAATTGTTTCTTTCCTTCACCAAGGTTTTGTCCTTTGTATAAATCGAACACTTTAACATCTGTGAGCATTCTTTTACCGACTTTCTTGATTTCATCTATTAATTCTTGTGAACTCAAATCTTCACTAACTACTAAAGCTAAGTCACGAACAATGCTTGGATATTTTGAAATACCTTTCACAGTTTTAATAGGATGTGCATAGTTGAATAATTTATCTAAATTTAATTCAAATACATAGGTCTCAGGTACATCAAAATATTTCATTGCCTCAGGATGAAGTTTTCCAATGAAACCAACTACTTCATCTTTTCCTAAAGCGATACTTGCGCTAACGTGTGGATGAAGTCCTTTTAAAGGAGTGCTTGGCTTAATTATCTTATAATTTTTGATGTATAATTTATCAAATAAGTTTTCAATTAATCCTTTTAGATAGAAGAAGTCAACTTCTTCTTTTTCACCTTTCCAAAGAGTTGATGAGATTATACCTGTTAAAGCGCCTGATAGAATCTTATCTTCTTTTTCCATCTCATATCTTCTTCCAATTTCATATAAGAAGACATTATTAGTTTTTCTATTCAAGTTGTATCTAATGGTTTCAAGAAGACTTGGAAGAGATGAGTGCCTCATATAAACTCTATCATCTACTAGAGGATTCATTATCTTAACGAGGCTGTGTTCTTCATTATCAAAATAAGTTGCTTTTTCAAAAGATGTTAAAGAATAAGTGATAACTTCATTCATATTGTATGAGAGAAGGTGCCTAATATTTCTTACAAATTTTTGATAAGGTGATAATTTTCCAACATTTTCTGATTTTGGAAGAACTGCGTCGAGTTTATCATAACCATCAATTCTTACAATTTCTTCAATCAAATCTTGATATGTTTCAATATCTCCTCTTCTTTTTGGAACGTATACAGTAAATTCACCATCTTTAAATGTTGATTTAAATGATAATGAATCAAAAATTTTCTCTATTTGTTTAGGGTCATAAATTCTTCCAAGCACAGAATTGATTGAAGACATCTTAACTTTAACTACATTATCCTTAGTATCTAGGTTATCAAAATAATAACCTTTAGATAAGACCTTACCACCCGCAATATCTTGAAGCATTTTTGATGCGAGGTCTAAAGCGTATTTTGTCATCTCAGGATTAATTCCTTTTTCAAATCTCATTGAAGATTCACTTGAAAGGTTTAATCTCTTAGAAGTGTTTTTAATATTCTTTGGATTAAAGAGCGCAGCCTCTAAGAAAATATTCTTAGTAGTTGGTTCAACTTCACTATTTAATCCTCCCATTACACCACCAAGACAAAGTGGCTTTTCACCATCAGTGATAACGATATCATCTTTAGTTAGAATTCTTTCTTGATGATCTAGAGTTGTGAATTTATAACCATCTTCTGCCATCTTAACAACTATATTTTTAGTTTTAATTTCATCATAATCAAAAGCGTGAAGTGGTTGGCCAGTAACCATAAGACAATAATTTGTGATGTCAACTACATTATTGATAGGACGAATATTCATTTTCATGAGTGCGCCTTTTAACCATGCTGGAGATTCAGATATTTTTACATCTTTGATTACTTTAGAATAATATCTCATACAATTAATAGTAGTAGTTGATACTTTGATGTCAGCTTCTTCTTTTATCTCATTAGCTTTTTCAAATTCGAGATGTATTTTGGAATCAAGCATAGCTTTAGTGTCATATGCAACACCAATGATTGACAAAAGATCATTTCTGTTAGGCGTGAGTTCAATTTCTAAAACTTTATCATTTAAATGAAGGTATTCAAGTGGATCTATACCTATTTCTACGTCGTCATTCAAATAATAGATGCCATCATATCCTTGGAATTTATGGTCTATACCTAATTCTTCTAAAGCACAGTTCATACCATTAGATTCAACACCACGGATTAAAGCTTTTTTCATAGTTATTGTTTTGCCTGGGTTTTCCCTATCTGGGAGATTGACTCCAACTTTTGCGACAATAACTTTTTTATTTACTAAAACATTTGGAGCGCCACATACGATTTCTAAGATTTCATCTTTTAAATCTACAGTTGTGATATGGAGGTGATCAGAATTTGGATGATTTTTAACATCTATGATTTTTCCAACTTTTAATCCTTTAACACTTACAAAATCATCAAATGAATCAACTTCAGCGCTTTTTAAAGAGAAGTTTTTTACAAACTCATCTAAATCAACGTTTATATCTACATATTTCTTTAATATCTCAATAGGAATTAACATATCTTTCCTCCTACTTAAATTGCTTATTTTGTCTTAAGTCGTTAGAGTATAGAGTTCTTATATCTTCTATTCCATACTTAAGCATTGCGATTCTCTCTATTCCAACACCAAACGCAAATCCTTGATAAATATTTGGGTCATATCCACACATCTTTAGTACATTGTTATTAACCATACCTGCGCCAAGTATTTCAATCCATCCAGTGCCTTTACAAAGAGCACATCCTTTACCATGACATTTAAAACATGATACATCTACTTCTATTGATGGTTCTGTGAATGGAAAATATGATGGACGAAGTCTTATTTCTCTATCTTCTCCAAACAAAGCTTTAGCCATTGATAGAAGTGTGCCTTTAAGTTCAGACATAGAAACTGTCTTATTCACAACCAATCCTTCCATTTGAGTGAATTCATGTGAATGAGTCGCATCATCATCGTCTCTTCTATATGCTTTACCAGGACAAATAATTCTTACATCCCTTTTCTCTTCATCTTCAAGCATTGTATGAGCTTGAACCGCAGATGTTTGAGTTCTAAGAAGTCTCACAGCATCTACATAGAATGTATCCTGCATCGCTCTTGCGGGATGATCTTTTGGAATGTTTAATAATTGGAAATTAAATTTATCTTCTTCAACTTCAGGTCCATCTTTAACTTCATATCCCATACCTATAAATAAGTCCTCTATTTCCTCTATAACTTTAGATAAGATATGAATAGAGCCTTGATTTATTTCTTTTCCTGGAAGTGTAACATCTACTTTTTCACTTTCAAGCTTTTTAAGTTGTTCTTCTTTTTCTAGTTCTTTTTTCTTCTCCTCAAAAAGTTCTGTGGCTAAAGCCTTTAAAGCATTAACCTTTTCTCCTAATGTTCTCTTTTCTTCATTTGGAAGATTCTTCATATCTAAAAGAAGCTCTTGAATAGGACCTTTCTTTCCTAGATATTGAGCTCTAAGTTCAGATAATGTTTGAAGATTTAATTTCAATGTTTTAAAGTCTTCATTAATCTTTCGTTTTAATTCTTCAAGTTCCATAACTTTACTCCTTTATAAATAAAATAAAGCATCCGACAAAGGACGCTTTTATTTCGTGGTACCACCTTATTTTTGAAATTTCTTTCAACACTTTTTCACCTATAACGAGGTTAACCGGAAGGGATTAGCTTCACTGAAGGATGAATTCGCCTCATTCTATTTTAGGATTCATCTCACCATTTTAATCCCTCGCTTTTAAATAGAGTACCTGAAGTTACTACTTCCTTGTCTTAGTTTTATTATTTTTCTATCATATATTATATAATAGAAAATCAATTAAATCTAATTATTTTTTTATGAATAATATATAAAAACATTCAAATGGAAATAAAACACATAGTGATACTTCCATAATAGATAATCTAAAAACACATTCTTTAGTGATATATGAGTCTTTAAAACTTCTAAGCCCTTCATAATAAAAAGATGCGATTAATTCTACTAAAGATATAGTAATAAGGGATACTAAAAAAGCTTTGATGAAATCTAATGAAAGGTTATATATTGAAACTAATCTAATGATTAAGACATCTAAAATTAAAGAACTAAGTAAAATCACAAGATATCTATACATCACATGTTTAATGCTTGGGATTTTAAAATAATAAAATATTGATGTGAAAAGAATAGATGAAATTATAGATAAAGAAAATACCTTAAAAAGTATTAAATCATCATGATTGATGTTTGGGATTAAGGATAATATTTCTATTAGAAAAGATGATGTTGATATGAGAAACAGTCCTATACTTAGGCTGAACACAATAGATAAAAGTAGATGATACTTTTCTTTTTTTAAGATAAAAATAAAGGATAGTATTATGGATACTAAAGATATGAGTGAAAGTGTAGATGTGAATACTAAGTTTGAATAAACATTAAATATGAATGAAAATAATAAAAACATAGATAGAGATAGCACTAAAAGACATAGATTTTTGTTTTCTATGTCTTTGAAGTCAACATCATTAATATTTTCTCTAAGTAATAATTTACATTTTTTAAAAAGCGGATTACCTATAAATTTCATTAAATACCTAAATTAAGAGTCATCTGATTATCATCAGGCATTCCATCAAATACACCAAGTGTTTCCATCTTTTGGAATATAGTCTTAGTGACAGATGTCCTCTTTATGAAATCATTTTTAGTTGAGAAATGCTTTTCTTTTCTCGCCTCAACAATACTATTTGCGCCATTTAAGCCAAGTCCATCTATAGCCATAAATGGGATGTATAGTCCTGATTCATCTTCAGGAATTAAGAATTCAGTTGCCTCACTATGCTCTAAGTTGACATTGTAGAATTTGAATCCTCTAATACACATTTCAAGACAGATTTCTAGAGTTGTGATTAATCCCTCATCTTTTTGTTTCTTTTCTTCTCTTGATAAGTTCTTTAGTCTTTCAAGTTCACTTCTAATAAGAGGAACACCACCAATCATTGTCTCAATATCGAATGCAGTCATTTTTTTAGATAGAATTGCACTATAGAAATATATTGGTCTATAATACTTAAACCAAGCTATACGAAGAGCGCTTATGACATAAGCTGTAGCGTGTGCTTTAGGGAATAGATATTTGATTTTATTGCAGCTCCAAATATACCAGCTTGGTATATCATAATGAGATAATTTATCTTTGAATTCATCCCATTCAGCTGGTTTCTTAGTTGGACGACCCTTTCTTACAAATTCCATTGTTTGGAAAGCTAAATCTTCAGGTACACCAAATGATATTAAGTTAGTCATAATATCATCTCTACATCCAATAATATCTTTAAATGGGATTTTAGGAAGACCCTTTTCTGCACCTCTTAAAAGAGTTTGTGCATTATCATTCCATACATTTGTACCATGAGATAATCCTGATACCTTAACTAACTCCGCAAAAGTTTTAGGTCTCGCTTCTTCTAATAATCCCCTTACGAAGCCTGTGCCAAGTTCACTTATACCATAAGATGCGATAGTAGACATTATATCATCGGGATTACAACCTATTGATTCTGTGTTATTCATCATTTGATATACTTTAGAATCATCAACTGGGATATCCATAGCGTCTTCAAACGGGAATCTAGTAGGACGCATCTTAACGTATTTCATTAAATATCTAATAACGGTAGGATCATCATGACCTAATACATCTAGTTTAAATAGATTCTTTTCAAAAGAATGGTATTCATAATGAGTTGTCTTCCAACTCCTATCTTTTGAATCTCCAGGATATTGAATAGGTGTAACATCATATATTTCTATATCTTCTGGGACAACTACTATTCCCCCAGGGTGTTGAGAAGATGTCTTCTTAACTCCAATAATTTGGTAAGATAAGCCTTCTATTTCCGCTTTCTTATGATGGATTGGCTCAAGTCCTTGACTAACTCTTTGATTATTAACTAATTCAAAATAATCTCTTACTATAGCGTAAGCAGTCTTATCTTGACATGTAAGAATAGTCCCTGCCCTAAACGCTTTATCCATACCGAATAATTCTCTTATATATTCGTGTATATCATCTCTATTATCCCCAGAAAAGTTTAAATCTATATCTGGTGTTTTTGGATCTTGAGGAACACCTAAGAATGTTTCAAATGGGATATCGTGGCCATCACGTATCAGCATTTCACCACATATTGGACATTTGTGATTTGGAAGATCAAATCCACTAAGTGTGTTATCGAGGATTGGGATTAGTTCTTCTTCATCTTTTCTTATTCCATATTTTTCTTTTTGAGATTTAGACATCTTAAATGAAGTGTAGTGACACTTAGGACACCTATAATGAGGTGGAAGAGAGTTGACCTCTGTGATGTTTAAAAGATATGCGACAAAGGAAGAGCCCACTGACCCTCTTGAACCAACAATATATCCATCTTTCCTAGATCTATTAACTAACAGTTGAGATATTAGATAGATTGTGGAGAATTTATTTTTGATGATTGAATCTAATTCTTCTCTTATTCTATCTAAAACCATTCCAGGAAGTAATTCACCATAAAATTGAGATGCTTTTTCATAAACACTTTTTTTAACATATTCTTCAGCACTTGGTATTCCATAATTCTTCATGAAATCATCTTTTGGTGGATATAAAGTTTTTGAGAATGCTTTAACGTCTTCTATAGCGTCAGCAATTAAATTAGTGTTTTCAACTACTATTTCATATGCAAGTTTTTCTCCAAGGAATGAGAATTCATCAAGCATTTCACGTGTTGTCATATAATATTCTGCTGGAATCTCTTCTTCCTTGCTTAAATAGTGCCATCTTTCACCGCCAACAGGTTCAGTATGCACTAATATATCTCTATAGAGCGTATCTTCTTTGTTGATTTGATGACAATCACCAGTTGCGCATACAGGAATTGAATGTTTTTTAGCTATTGTGATAATTCTTTTTATAGTATCTGTATAGCAATATACATGGTTATCCATGTGATTCTTATAATAATTGAATGAATTTAGTGGTTGAACTTCAATATAATCATAAAAATCAATTATAGATTCTAATTCTTCATTACTCTTTCTAAAAGCAGTATCGAAGAAATAAGAATTCCTACAACCACTTCCAACTAATAAACCCTCTCTATATTTTTCTATAGCATCTTTAGTAATAATTGGTTCAGCTTGGAAATAATCAGTTGATGCGATAGAGAGTAGATGGTAGAGGTTTTTTATACCTTCTTGAGATCTTACTATCAGATTTATGTGGTTTGGAATAACGAGTTTAAATGCATTAGATTTGTTTATTAGAGAATTGATTTCATCATGATATTTGATGTTTGATTCTTTGAGCTTCTCAACGAGATGTAAGAATAATTCTCCAGTCGCTCTTGCATCGTCTAGAGCTCTATGGTGATTTACTAGAGGAATATTCAAAAAAGAACATAGTCTATCTAAACTGAAATATTTTCTTTCTGGGAATAATAGTTTAGACAAAACTAAAGTATCTATTACAGGATACTTCTCATACTCAATCCCTAAATCATCAAAATTCTTATATAAATGACTTATATCAAATTCAGCATTATGAGCGACTAAAATTGAGCCATTGATGTATTCTTTAAATTCAGTTAAGGCTTCTAATCTCGATTTAGCGTTTTCGACATCTCTATTTTTAATTCCTGTGATTTTTGTGATTGAAGATGGAATAGGTCTTTCTGGGTTAACTAAACTTGAGAATGTTCCAAGCACTATTCCATTTTGAATCTTAACCGCAGATATCTCTATGATGCGTTCATAATTTGTAGAAAAACCTGTAGTTTCAAGGTCAAATACCACATAAGTTGCATCCTCAAGGGATATGTGTTTTGAATGATATGCAGCTTCAACTTTATCTTCATCAACAAAGCTTAGTTCAACGCCATATATAGGTTTTAATTCTTTATGAGATGAAGTGTACTCATATAAATCATGAAAACTTTGAACTGATGAATGATCAGTTATCGCAAGTGCAGTGTGACCAAATTGTTTAGCGACTTTGATATAATCGGTCATATCTGGAACTGCATCAATAGATGACATCTTAGTATGAAGATGAAGTTCTACTCTTTTAACTGGTTCTGTGTCTTCTCTTGTTGTGATTGGCTTTGGCTCTTTTGAATATTTCATATTCACTATTACAGCTTGAATAGAGTTTTGAAATTGATTGAATTCAAAATAACACTGAACGATTACCTTATCTCCAATTTTGATTTCACTAAAATATCTTTCTTCTTCTTTTGATTTTAATTTTCTTTTAACGCAATAAACATAATGGTTATCATCTCTTAATACAAAGTTTACTGAACCTCTTTTATCTAGATTATCGAAATCAAAGAAAACCAAATCACCTTCAATAAGAAAATTCCAAGTGTTTTGAGAATCTTTGAAATTTGTGAAATCTTCTAAACTGTCATCTGGTAAATCTGATATCTTTAATTCTTTGCCATATAATTTTTTATCAATTAGAAATACATATTCTTCTTCTTTAGTTTGTTTTTTAATTTCTTGAATTAGTTCGCTTTTTTCTTTTCTTATTAACTCTTTTATGTCTTCATCATTATTAACTATTTCAAGATAAACATTTACATTATCAAAACCAAAGGTTTTGAAAGAATTTAAAATTTGATTTCTATATAAATTAAACTTAGAGTCAATTGATGGAACTTGAATATTTATTGTGTTTGATAATAGAGTAACTGTGTAATCTATAGTTGTAACAAGATTTGGGTTGTTTAATGATAATCTTTGAATAATGTATTTATAATAAGCTTTAACATCATCTTCAGTATATGAATTGAAATGAAAATAATATTTTTGGTTTGTGATGCCTCTTCCTATAGTTGAAGAATCTAAAGCATCACAAAAATATTTCATTTCTAAAATAGGGAGAGGTTTTTCTCCACTTAAATATATTTTTGCATCCTTAGTTTCTTTAATTATTTCAATTTTATCAAGCTTAAGATTCTCTTTAATATAATCATCTTCAAAATTGATAAGTTTAAATAATTTCTCTATCATAAAACACCTCTGTATTGATTATAGCATAATAAAATAATAAAAAACTTTGCGTCTTTTATTATTTTAGAAAAAGAAAACTCCTTATGCTAGGAGTTTCTTATTCTTCGCTATCATCACTCTCTAATATTTCCATTGAAGAGAATGTATTTTCTGGTTTTGCATCTTCTGCAGTATCAACGAATTCTACTTGTACTTTATCCGCTAAAATCTCTTCTAAAGCTTTTCCTATAGCGGTATAGCATTCATTACCACCGACTTCTTCCATTGATGAATAATTTTCTTCTTTAATTATCTTCGCTCTTTTTGCGGCAGTGAATGCAAGTTTATATTTTGAATCAATCTTTTCAAGTAATTGATCTATTGATGGGTATCTTAATCCGTCTTTATTGGTTGTCATTTTCTAAATCTCCTACAATTTCATAATATTTATAGATGCTTCTTTGAGTTTTAGCGTGTTCAGCTCTTATGATAGCTTTAATTCTATCAGCAGCATTATCTACTGTATCATTAACAACTATGTAATCATACTGATATGCAAGGCCAAATTCAGAGTTAGCTTTTTTAATTCTTTCCTCAATTTGATATTGAGATTCTGTGCCTCTTTTCTTGAGCCTTTCATATAAAGTTTCTTTTGTTGGAGGAACAATGAAAATAGTGACTGCATCCATCATTTTTTCTTTTACTTGCCTACATCCATTAACTTCAATTTCAAGGATTAATTCTTTGCCACTATTTAGTGCTTCTTCAACTTTATCAAGAGGGGTTCCGTAATAATTCCCGCAAAAATAAGTGTATTCTAAGAAACCACCTTCTTGGATCTTTTTCTCAAAATACTCACGAGATACAAAATAATAATCTTTTCCTTCCACTTCTCCAGGACGCTTTTCTCTTGTAGTCATTGAAACTGAAAAAGTAAATTTTTGTTTTTCTGTTTTAAAAAGTGCCTTCCTTACAGTTCCTTTTCCTACACCTGATGGTCCACTTAATACAACGAGAAGTCCTCTTTCATTAAGCTTCATTTGCCATCCCTCTTATTTTTGTTTATTATAACATATAAACAACAAATAAAACACAAAAAAATGAATTGAGAGTGAATAAACTTTTCATTGTGATATAATTTATTTGAGGAAAAGATATGCCACTTGATGGAATAATGGTAGCGAGTCTTGCGAAAGAACTCGACTGCCTACTAAGACAAGGAAGAATAGATACAGTTGACGGCCTAAATAAGACCGATTTTTTGTTGAAGATCAGAGTTCCTGGAATATCTTATAACCTTTTTATCTCAATTTCTTATTCAAACCCAACTATATTTATAACTCAAAATAAATTTCAAAAGCCACAAGTTGCTTCTTCTTTCACAATGTTTTTAAGAAAACATTTAGAAGGAGCATACATCAAAAAAATATATCAATACAATTACGATAGAGTAATAATGATAGATATTGAAACATCTTCAGAACTTTTAGGCAAAGAAAAGAAAACATTAGTGGTTGAACTTATGGGTAGATTCGCAAACCTTCTTCTTTTAGATAACGATTATAAAATAATTGAAGCTATAAAACAATTATCGGTCCTTGAAGAGAATTCAAGAGGAATTATGAAGGGCCTAAAATATGAGCCACTAAAGAATGATAAATTATCTCCAATTGATAGGGAAAATATATCTAAAATATTTGATGATATATCAAATTTAAATAACGAAACATTAATAAACAAGATTAGTGGTATATCGCCAGTTTTAGCGAATTATTTGATTAATAAATATAGATGTTCAAAACTTGGTTTTTATTCATTTTTTAATGAAGAAATAAGTAATTATTCTCCATCAATGACGAATAAAGATTATTATTACTTCAATATATTTGATAAAGATGTAGTAAGTTATAAAACTATTTCAGATATGCTTTATGATTATTATATTAAAAATATTGAAGCTAAAACTCTTAAAGAAAACAATATAGAAATATATAGATGTGTTCAAACTAATCTAAAAAGAATTAATAGAAAACTTCTAAAATTAGAAAACGAACTTCTAAAAGATAAAAATGCTGATGATTTAAGATTAAAAGGAGAACTTCTTTTATCTATAAACCAAAATATGGGCACAAGATCATCAAAAATAACTGTATTAAATTATTATAACAATGAGGAAGTTGATATAGATATAGATCCAAAGAAATCTATTAAAGATAATAGTCAATTATATTATAAGAAATATAAAAAAGCTAAATCCGCTATCTCTTATATAGAAAGGGAAATAGAGCTTGCGACTAATGAAAAAGAATATTTCGAATTATTATCATTCCAACTTAATAAAGCTTCTTTAAATGATTTAATAGAAATAAAGAATGAATTAATTGAAAATGGATATATAAAATCAAAACAATTAATTAAGAAGCAAAAAAAGCAAAAGCCATCATATATGAAAGTAGAATGTGATGGATCAACCATTTATATAGGTAAAAACAATATTCAAAATGATTATATTACCCATACTATAGCTAAAAAAGATGATTTATGGTTCCATATAAAAGACGGACATGGCTCTCATGTTTTAGCTGTAGGGGAAAATAGATACAGTGAGAATGTAATAAGATGTGCTGCTAAATATGCTGCAATATATAGTAGTTATAGTGATTCTTCTAGTGTTCCTGTAGATTATACACAAGTAAAATATCTGAAGAAGGTTCCCGGGAAAAAAGGATCATTTGTAACTTATAAAAATCATAAAACTATTTATATAGATCCAAAAAGAGAAGAATAAAAGTGCCAAAGATAGTACAATGGCACTTTTATTTTTAAATAATATTATTTTAAATTTTCAATTTGGTTTTTTAAAAGATTTAAGAATTCTTCTTTGCTTACATTAACTTGGGCTTGTTCACCATATTTTCTATATGTAACTGATCCATCTTCTTTTTCTTTATCTCCAAATACTACTTGATAAGGTATTTTTTGCATTTGTGATTTTCTTATTTTGTATCCAAGTTTTTCTTCAGATGAATCTATTTCACATTTAATGCCGTTATCAGTTAGGTATTTTTCAAGTTCTTTTGTAGCATCTAGGTGATTTTCAAGTGATACAGGTATTAACTCTACTTGAATTGGAGAAAGCCAAAGTGGGAATGCGCCTGCATAATTTTCTGTGATAATTCCAATAAATCTTTCTAATGAGCCAAAACAAGCTCTATGAATCATTACTGGAGTTTTCTTTGAACCATCTGGAGCAATATATACACAATTAAATCTTCCAGGTAGTTGCATATCAAGTTGGACAGTACCGCATTGCCAGATTCTATTCATTGAATCTCTTAACTTGAAATCAAGTTTAGGCCCATAGAAAGCGCCATCTCCAGGATTAATTTTAAATTGATGTCCTGTCGCAAGGCATGCTTTTCTTAGATCTTCTTCTGCTTGATCCCACACTTCTATAGTTCCAATGTAATCTTCTGGGCGAGTTGAAAGTTCTATTGAATATTCAAGACCAAATATAGAATATATATAGTCATATAAAGCAATAATCTTTGAAACTTCTTCGCCTATTTGTGATTCCATGAGTAGTGTATGGGCATCATCTTGAGTGAAACCTCTAACTCTAAATAGTCCATTTAAGGCGCCACTTGCTTCATATCTATGAACGTTTCCGAGTTCTGCATATCTTAGTGGTAGTTCTTTATAAGAATGAAGTGAATTATTATAAACTTGAATAGCGCCAGGACAATTCATTGGTTTTATTGCATATGTTCCATCTGGAACTTCTACAGTGAACATATCTTCTTTATAGTGGTCCCAGTGTCCTGAAGTTTCCCATAATTCTCTATTAAGCATTATAGGAGTGTTTATAACATAATAACCATTTTCCTTATGAAGTTTTAACCAGAAATCTTCTAATGTTCTTCTTAGAGTGTAACCTTTAGGTAGCCAGAATGGAAGGCCAGGTCCATATTCACTAAACATGAATAGTTCAAGTTCTTTTCCGAGCTTTTTGTGATCTCTTTTCTTTCTTTCTTCTAAAATATTTAGATGATTCTTTAATTCTTCATCAGTGAAGAAAGATACACCATAAATTCTTTGAAGCATTGTGTTGTTTGAGTCACCTCTCCAATAAGCACCCGCTAAAGATAATAATTTAAAATATTTTATTTGAGATGTTTTACTTAGATGTGGACCACGACATAAATCTGTATAATCGCCTTGAGAATAAAGAGATATGATTTCATCATCATTTAATTCTTTAATCAATTCACTCTTATATATATCGTTTTTAAATATTTCTAATGCTTCTTCTTTTGATACTTCTTTTCTTTCAATAGGAAGAGCTTTATTTGATAGTTCTTTCATTTTCTTTTCAAGAACCAAAAGATCATCTTCCGATAATTTAACATTAGGTATATCAAAATCGTAATAGAACCCTTCTTCTATAGCTGGGCCAACACCAAATGAAGCATTAGGATATAATTCTTTTATAGCTTGAGCCATTAGGTGAGCTGTAGAATGATTTAAAATTTCAAATGATTCTTTATCTTTAGTAGTAATAAATCTTAAATCAGAGTCTCTAGATACTAATGTATCTTTATCTTTTAATTCTCCATTTATTAATACTGCTATTACTGATTTTTGAAGGCTTATTGAAATATTTCCAGCTATTTCAATAGCTTTTAATGGTTTATCAAATTCTTTTATATTATCTAATAATTTTATTTTCATATATTCCTCTTTTAGAATGAAATCTCTTTATATCTTTCAGTTAATTGGAATTCTTCTGTGAGTTCATTAATTCTCTCATATATTCTTAACGCTTTGATTCTTTCTGATTCGCTACCATCTTTTCTTAGACATACATCAACTATTTTGCTTAAGTTGATGTTTGACGTTAAAATAATAGGTTTTGATTTAGTCATTCTATATTGAAGAATTACTCCAAGAGCCTCATCTCTTATATTTGTGTTTAGTGAATCTCCGCCAAAATCATCTAGAATTAGAAGATCAACTGTCTTCAATTCTTCAACGATATCAAGATAACTATATTCGCTATTTATCTTTGTTGAATCTTTGAGTATTGAGGATAGTTCTGGATAATAACACATGATTACGTTATATCCTTTTTGCGCAATTTCATTCGCAATAGCGACTGATAGATAAGTTTTACCACATTTGAATTTTCCTGAAATATATAATCCTTTGATTTCGTTTTCTGTCTTAAAATTGTTTATAAATCTTCTCGCATAATGATAGACGCTTTTTCTCTCTTCAGATGTTAGGCTGAAGTCTTCTAAAGATGCATCAAGTATTTCGTTTGGAAGATTAACAACTTTTATTTTTTCATTTTTCTTGCTTTTTGGATATAAGCTTTTATAACTTGATTTTATTATTCCATTTTCATATCTTAATGTTAATTTATAACCTTTAACACTTTTTGATTCTCTTTTACCTTTTTCATTAGTAATAGTGTCATCTCTAAATTCTAAAAGGGTGTTGATTGAATTCATCAATACTTCTGGCTTAATGTCATTTGATGTAACAAATTCATTTATTTCTTTATCAAGCATCAATTCATCAATAATATCATCAAGTGAATTTTTATCTATTTTATATCCATTTAGAAGGGTTTTAGTATCTATCATTTCTTTTCCTCCTTTGCCTTACGCCAGAATTCATCAAACCAATCAAGAGATGAAATTTCTTCTTTCTTTGATTTTTCTTTATTCTTAGCATAAAGCTCATTTATGTAATAATATGCATCTCTTGCATTATCTATATCTTTCTTTTTCCAATCTATTGCGATAGTCTTATAGAAATTGAAGGTATGCATTTTATAGTTATTTGTGGTGAGAGAGTAGCAAATCAACAAAGTGATCAGTTCATCACTTAGTCCACACTCCTCTCTCAATCGCGTGACAGTTGAACTATCTGAATCACTAATTCTTTTTAAACCATTATTTAAAATGGTTAGTGGAGCTGTATTTTTAAAATAATTGATTAGTTCTTCATCTTTTTCTCTATTTAGAATTCTTTTTTCTTTAAGAACTATATTTTTATGCTTTCTATATGCGATTTCTAAAATCGAATTAGTATCATATGTATCATCTAAAGATGATTCATATATAATATTAAGCATTTTCTCAAGAGAAAGATTATACACAACACTTAAAGAATCGAAGAATTTTTTATCATCATCTTTTAAATAATTCACGTGTTGTTTAAGTTCATTAAAACTATATGGTATAGAATCTTCTTTTCTTACCTTATAATCTATTAATTTTGAAAGGTCAGTTAAAGAAAGGTTTAAATTATCAGTAACTTCAATATCTTTATCTTTCATAAATCTTTCTTTCAAGAAAGAGAAATGTTGAAAAGAAGTACTGCGTTTAATCATAGATATGATAGGCATTTTAAAGATTTCAGATGCGCTATAATTTGGATATAATTCAATTAAATTATCAGTAATTTTAATTAGTTTAATCTTTGTAAGATATCTGATATAGTCTTCTAAATCGGCTTCTTTTAGATTATCATCAGAAATTAAATCAATAACGAAGATTGTTGTTTTAGTTATTGGAGATGATTCATAAGAAATATTGTAAAGAGTGATGTAGAAATCTATAGCTTTAGGGCCGACTAATAACTTATAGAGCATATTTAAAACTTGAAAATCATTATTTTCAAGGAAAAAATTATTATTTCTTTTTATGATTAGTTGGTCAATTTTATCTAACATAATTCTTTGATTAGTTTTTTTACCTCTTTTTCTAAATTAGATATACTACTATTATTATACAATATTAAATCACTCATTTTAGATTTTTCAAGTTTAGAAATTTGAGATTTATTTCTAAGTTCGTCTTCTTCTATACTAAAATTTTTAGATTTTAGTATTCTTTGGTGGACTTCATCTGATTCTAAAACTGTGATTGTTTTATCGAATAATTTATTATAAGACCCTTCAAATAATAAAGGAACCTCCACAAATATTCTTTTTGAATTATCTTTTTCTATTCTTAAGAAAAGTTCTCTTAATATATATTTATGAGTTATTTCTTTAAGTTTTTCATTTTCTATTTTAGAATTAAATATTATTTTTGATAATTTGATTCTATCGAGAGTTTTAAAGTGCTTCTTTATTTCTCTTCTTAATTCATTTGATGAATCAAATAATTCTTTATAAATTGCATCAGTCGAATAAGTTGATTCATCTAATTTCTTTAAAATATTTATTACTGTAGTCTTTCCGCTTGAAAAACCACCAGTAATTCCATATATTTTTTGATCCTTATTTAATTTTTGGCAGGTAGGGCAATAATAAGTTGACCTTCCACCTATTTTAATTCTTTCAATATAATTTAGACATACATCACATCTTAAATCATCTTTTCCATGAACTTTAAGAGAATTTTGAAAATGTCCAACTTCGCCATTGAATGCAGTAAATGATTTGATGGTTGAACCACCTTCTTTTATTGCTTTATTTAAAACTTCTATTGAACTAGTTATTATAGATTTAACTTCATCTTTATTTATTGATGAAGATAATCTATTAGGATTTATTTTTGATAAGAACAATACTTCATCAACATAAATATTACCTAATCCTGAAATTACGCTTTGATCAAGAAGGGCAGTTTTAATTTTGTCTTTTCGACCTTCAAGTTTCTTTAATAATTCTTCGTCTTTTATATCAAATGGTTCAGAGCCAACTTTATTTAAAGGATAAATATTATAAATATCACTATCTTTATTCAATAAATAAAATACTCCAAATCTTCTAACATCGTTGTATATCAAGATATCATCATCTAAATAAAACTTAACTAGGTCGTGTTTTTTTAAGCTATCTATTGATTCATTAATAAAATATTTACCTTCCATCCTTAAATGCGAAATTAAATAATAATCTTCAAGACAAAAGATTAGATATTTTCCTTTTCTTTTTATATCTAATATCTTTTGATTTTTAATTTCACTTAAATGAGAATGTTTAGGATATAAAACTTCAACATATTTAATAGTTTTATTTTTTAAATACGGAAGAAGTCCTAATCTTACAGTCTCGACTTCAGGTAATTCTGGCATAACTATTTAGCCTCGTATAAATTAATTCCATAATTAGATTCAACTTCGAGTGGAAGATTTAATGATACTGCCTTAGTCATAACATCTTCAACAACTTTTATTGTTTTATCTATTTCTTCTTTTCTTACATTTAGTACTATTTCATCGTGAATAGTTAAAATCATCTTTGCATGTAATTTGTTTGATTGTATTTCTTTGTCGAGTTTAACCATTGCGACTTTTAAAATATCAGCAGCACTTCCTTGGATTGGTGCGTTCATTGCGGTACGTTTCGCGAATTCTCTTTGGTAGTAGTTTGCGCTATTTATATCTCTTATATATCTTCTTCTATTGAATATAGTTTTAACATAGCCATTAGAGATTGCATAATCGATTAAAGAATTAGTGAAAGGCACTATTTCTTTAAATGATTCATGATATAAATCCATAAATCTTTGAGCTTGGCTCGGACTTATCCCTATATCATTTGACAAGCCCCATGCACTAATGCCATAAATTATTCCGAAATTAATCGCTTTAGCTCTCGTTCTTTCTTCTTTAGTTACTGTGTCTTTTCTAAATACTTTTTTCGCTGTCGCTTCATGGATATCTTCACCATTTTTAAAGGCTTTAATTAGATTTTCATCATTAGACATATGAGCGAGTACTCTAAGTTCAATTTGTGAATAGTCACAGCTTAAAAGATACGAATTATCTTCTGGAATAAATACTTTTCTAAATTCGCTTGATTCTTTATTCCTTATTGGAAGATTCTGAAGATTTGGTTCAGTTGATGATAATCTTCCTGTATCTGTGAGAGTTTGTCTATAGATAGTGTGGATGTGATTATCATTTTTTTCTTTTAATGCTTCTTTTACCCCATGAACATAGGTCCCCATAAGTTTTGAAAGCATTCTATATCTTAAAATCAGATCAACAACTGGATGATAAAACCTTATTGCTTCAAGCACACTTTGATCAGTTGAATATCCAGTTTTTGTTTTCTTATCACTCTTAAGTCCTAATTCTTCAAATAGTACTACTCCTAGTTGTTTAGGAGATAAGATATTGAACTCGTGGCCTACTAAAGAATATATTTCTTTTTCTAATTCTTTGATTTCATTCGATATTTCTTTTTCATATTCATCTAGATAATTTGTATCAACCTTAAGTCCTATATATTCCATATCCCCAAGAACTTTAGAAAATGGGAGTTCAACTTCATAAAGAAGATATTCTTGGTCATTGTCTTTTATATCCGCTATCATCTTTTCATATATCATATTGATGGCGAAAGCTTTTTTTGCGATATGTGATGAATATATATCTATAAATGGAAGTTGTTCTCTGTCTTTTTTACCATAAACATCTATGTCAGTTAATAAATCTTGAAAGCCAAAATGAGTCGCAATTATAGATAAATCTTCTTTAGTTAAATCTGGGTTTATTAGATATGTCGCAAGGATAGAATCAAATACTACACCACCAAGAATAATTGAATCACTTAAAAGCGATACATACATCTTTTTATAATCATATACTGCCTTTTTGATACTATCATCTTGTAGGAAAAGTAGAAAGGAGAATGATGATATAGCATCTTCATAAGGTATATAAAAATTACCTAGTGAATTTGAAAGCCCAAATCCAATTTTAGGTGATGTATGATAATTCTCATGAAGTAGGTCTAAAATAAGGAAATTTATTTCATCATTTTTAATAATTTCATTCAATCTATCTTCATCTTGAACAATTTCATAGTTAAATTCATATGATAATTTTTCTTTTGGAAGTTTTTTAAGGAAAGAATTAAAATCGAGTTCTGTATACATCTTTTTTAATTCTTCATAATTTGGTTCTTTTATTTTTAAATCATCTAAAGTTTCATCGAATTTAAATGTAGGATCTAAAGTAGCCATATCTTTAGTAAAATAGGCAATTTCCTTAGAGTTTATTAATCTTTCTTTATTCTTTCCGTTTATCTTATCGATGTTTTCATAAATACCATCAAGATTATTAAAATCGCTTAATAATTTAGAAGCTGTGATAGGTCCTATTCCTTCAACCCCTATTAAATTATCACTTTTATCTCCTATTAGTGCTTTATAATCTGGGACTTGAGTAGATGTAATACCTTTTTCTTTAAATAATACTTCTTTTGTATATTTGATTGTTTCTTTTTGTTTAGAATAGATTTGGAATGAATTATCGCTTATTAGTTGAAATAAATCATTATCATTTGATAAGATATCGATTTCATCAAATTCGTTTTTATATTTTTTATAAATTGAAGATATAATATCATCTGCTTCATAATCATCAGAAAAGAAATAATGAACATTCATATTATCTAAGAATTTATGAATATACGGTATTTGAAGGAATAGTTCATCTGGAGTTTTAGCTCTTCCTGCCTTATAGTCTTTATACAATTTATGACGTCTAGTATTTGAACCCTTATCAAAAGCTACAGCGATATGGGTGTAGTCATCATTTATTACTTTTGTATAAATGTTTATGAAACCGTAAACCATATTAGTTGGGAAACCATCCCTATTTCTCATAAGGTTGCCTGTGGATGCGGTTGCGTAATATGCTCTAAACATGACATTGTTTCCATCTATAATCAATAACTTGTTCATATAGTCACCTATTCAATTTGTATATGTTCATCAAACCTTTTGAAAGTATCGCATCATCTAAAATAACTTTTTCTTTTAATTTATTTTTAATAATATTTGAAAAGCCACCAAAAATATATATTGGAATATCTTCATCAAAATATTTATTTTTTATTTCTTTTATGAAACCTTCAATTAGGAATGTATAACCATTAAAAAGGCCACTTCTTAAGGCTTCTTCTGTGTTTCTTCCGAGAAGATCATAGTCTCCGTCAAGACTTGTATTTTCAATTAGAGATGCAGAATCAATCAATCCGTTTAGGGATGTTAAGATTCCAGGAGATATAGCTGTACCTATATATTTCAAATCTTTAACTACATTGAATACTGTAGCTGTGCCTAAAGATATTATAATGAATGAATTGCTTTTAAGACTTGCGCCTTCCATAAGAGCTATTAAATCTGAGCCTAGTTCATTTTCTTCAGTTTTTAGATTGTAAACTACTTTTGTTTTAGAATCGTGAGATACAATGTATGGTTTTATGCCATATTTTTCTTTGAAATATTCATAATATATGTGTTCTTTTCCTTTAGAGACAGATGAAATAATAACTCCATCCAAATCTTTAAAAATTGGTAACTTAATAGAAGAGAAATCTTTTATTTCTCTTGTCTTAGTCTTATCTATTATTGAATAATCAAGTGATGTACTCACTTTTATATAGGTATTTCCTATATCTACTAAAATAATCATATTATTTAAAAGTTCCTTCTATAAAATATATTGGGTTACCTAATGCTTTAAACTTAGTTTCAAATTCAGTTAATATTTCATCTCCCATATATTCAACTATTCCACATTTAAAATCATCTTTTAAATAATTAGAAAAGCTTTCTTTAGAGAATTCATATAAATCAAAATTATCAGTTTTAAATCTAATGACTCCATCTTTTTTTAGAATTCTTTTATACATTTCTAAATATTTAGAGTAAGTAAGTCTTCTTTTATCATGCCTTGCCTTAGGCCATGGGTCTGGGAAATTGATGTAGATTTTATCTACTTCATTTTCATCAAATAGTTCATTCAATAAAGCTGCGTCTTTATTGATTAGAAGAACGTTTTTTATATTTTCTTCTTTTACTTTTTGGACCGCTCTACATATCACACTAGTCATAAGTTCAAGGCCTAGAAACAAAGAATGTTCATTTTCTTTAGAAAGAGAGACTAGGAACTGTCCCTTTCCACAGCCAACCTCTAAAGAAAGTGAATCAGCATTTTCTAAAAACTCTCTCCACTTTCCTTTATAATCAGTTGGATTTTCTATGCAGATGTCTTTGTTTGATGCGCAAATCTTAAATGCGTCTTTTACATGTCTTAATCGCATAAATGTTTTATCGCTTCTTGATAAATAAAAGATGCAGTAATGAGATTATCTATATCTGCGCTTTCGTTTGGCATATGCATTGTTTCTTTTTCGTTCATAAACATAGGGCCAAAAGCTACTGCGTTTTTGAAATCTCTTGCATATGTCCCTCCGCCTATAGAGATGGCGTCACTATTATCACCAGTATAGTCTCTATACGCTTTAAGAAGAGCTTGAACTAGGTGAGAATGTTTAGGTACATAGTGGTATTTAGAATTTGAAAGAGCTTCTACTTTACCATTATATTTCTTCATTAAATTATCTAGTTTTTTTATTGCTTCTTCAAATTCAAATCCTTTTGGATATCTCAAATTGTTTACAATATAAAACTTTTTATCTTTAAGTTCATATACTGATGGATTTGAAGAAACTTTACCCATCTCATCATCAATGTAGTCTACGCCAAGCTTTTCAGCAAAATAATCTAAATGAAGATGGTTCTTGATAAAACTTGTGAATTCATTTTTAATATATTTTTCTAAAAATAATGCAAGATAAGTTGCGGCATTTATTCCAGCCTCAGGAGTAGAGCCATGAGCGGCTTTTCCATATAGTTCATATGTTTTTGAATTCTTTTTACCTTTTAGAGAATTATCTTTTAAGAATTGATTAAATTCTTCTTCTAAATCTAGAGACTTAAGAGTCGCTACTGCATAATCTGGGACTATGTTTGAAGCTGTGCCAGATTTAAAAGAGATGATTTCATCATCAGATACTTCTCCTTTAAATAATATTGTGGATATTCCTTTTTCTGCGTATATTAAAGGGAAGAGAGCATCTGGCGAAAAGCCATAATCACATTCACCATATTTTTCTATATATCTTTCAAGACATCTTGAACCAGATTCTTCATCACATCCAAAGAAAAATCTTATTCTCATATTTGGCTTAAAATCATTATCCTTAAGCATTTTTAAAGCATAATAAGTAGCCATAAGAGGACCTTTATCATCTATTGAACCTCTTGCGTAAATTCTATTATCTTTAATCACAGGTTCAAATGGAGGCGTATCCCACCTACCAGTTGCGGGAACAACATCTAAATGACATAAAATGAGTAATACTTTTTCTCCTTCACCGAATTCAACAAAGCCACCATAGTTGTCGATGTTTTGGACTCTAAAACCATCTTTTTCTCCAAGTTTTAGCATATAATCTAAAGCATCTTTATTGCCTTTTCCAAAAGGCATTAGTAGATTATCTTTATCATATTTATCTAGAACACTTGGGATTCTTAAGAGTCCATCTAAATCTTCAATAAATGAATTATAGTATGGTCTAAAACTATCTATCATATAATTAGCCCTCATGTTTTAATAAGGCATGGTTCTTTTTGCCTTTTTTAATGAATGAATAAGTCTTATCTATTGCATCTTCTTTTTTAATTATGAAATTAAAATCTGTGATTTTGTTTGAATTAACACTTATTCCTCCACCTTGAACAAGTTTTCTGCCTTCACTCTTAGATGGAGCAAGTTTAGATAATACTAAAAAATCAACGATGTTTATATCTTCGCATGTAGATACAACTTCATCATCTTTAAACGCTTCTTCTATCTCTTCTTTAGATAGATTTACGACATCACCACTGAATACTGCCTTTGTGATTCTTTGAGCTTTTTCCAACCCTTCAACACCATGTATTAGTTTTGTGACTTCTTCCGCAAGTCTTCTTTGAGCGATTCTTGTCTCCTTTTGATCAACCCAAAGTAAATTTATTTCTTCTATCTCTTCTTTAGACAAGAAAGTGAATTCTTTTAATCTATCTATAACTTCTTCATCACTAGTATTTAACCAGAATTGATAGAATTGATATGGGCTTGTGAGTTCTGGGTCTAACCAAATAGCCCCACCAGCAGTTTTACCAAATTTTGTTCCATCTGGCTTAAGAAGTAGTGGGAATGTTAGACAATAGCATTTAGCATCTTGTCCTTCTATTTTTCTTATTAGTTCAAAACCACTTGTGATATTTCCCCATTGGTCTTGACCACCAACTTGTAGATTACAACCATAATTCTTATATAGATAATAATAATCATTAGCTTGAAGAACTTGATATGAGAATTCTGTATAAGATATACCTGTCTCTAGACGTTTCTTAACAGAATCTTTACTCATCATATAATTAACAGTTAGATGTTTTCCTATGTCTCTTAAAAATTGGATTACATCCATCTTGCTTGTCCAATCATAATTATTTACAAATATAGCTTCACCTAGAATTTTTTGAATTTGATTTTTAATTTTTGAAGCATTTGATTTTGTTGTATCTATATCTAATAAATTTCTTTCTTGGCTTTTTCCGCTAGGATCTCCAATCATTCCAGTCGCACCACCGATTAATATGATTGGTTTATGACCTGCGTTTGCGAGTCTTTTAGCGGCAAGTATTGATAAGAGGTTACCTGCATGAATGCTTTTACCTGTTGGATCAACTCCAATATAGAATGTTAGTTGTCTGTTGTTTAAAGCGTCTTTAAAATCTTCTCCTGCAGTTTGGGCTATTAGTCCTCTGTATTCTAAATCTTCATAAATATTCATATATTTCTCCTATAAAGTTGTTTCTCTTTTAACTATTGAATAATCAAGTACTACTCTGCTACTTGGTAGTTCCTCGCCTATCATCTCGTTCGTCAACATTTTCATAGCTCTTGCGCCTATTTCATAGATAGGAACATTTATAGCGCTTAATTTAGGGCGACAAAGTAGTGTGTATCTTGTATTTTGAAAACCATAGAATGATACATCTTTTGGAACGATTAGTCCATTTGATTTCATGATGTTCATACAAGCTATAGCAATTGAATCTCTAACACCAATTACACCGTCTAAGTGATTTTTATTCACGAAATCGCTTATATCTTTAAAATTGGAATCTAGGTTACCAGATGTATAACAGATATGAGGTGTTAAATTGTATTCTTCTATCGCTTTTAGATAACCATTTTCTTTTAATACAGATACTGGATATCTTTTTAACGTAGTTAATAAGGCTATATTTTTCCTTCCTTCTTTTATCAATTCTTTTGTAACATCATATCCAGCTTTTTCATAATCTATTGCGACTGAATTAAGTTTTTCATCATTTGGAGATACTGTATTAACTAATACTATAGGTATTCTGTAAGTATCACGGAGTTCTTTTAAAACTTTGTATTTAGCTTCAGTTATTTCGTCAACAAGATATAAAACACCATCTACTCTTGATGATACTATATCAGTTAATAAATCTTGATATTTATCATCTGATGGTGATGATATAAGGATTGTTGAATACTCATAAGTTGATGCAACACTCAAAATACCTTTAACCATCTCAGCGACAGATGCTCTAGCAAGATCAGGTGTTATTATTGCAACCTGAGTTGATTTTGAAGATGCAAGTCCTTTAGCAAGCGCATTAGCTTTATAACCTAATTCTTTTGCAGCTTTTAGGACATTTTTTCTAGTTTCTGGCTTAACAAGTTTTGGTGTGTTTAGAGCTCTTGAGACTGTTGCATTAGATACTCCAGCTCTTGCGGCCACATCAAATATAGTTGCTTTCATTGTTGTTCCCTCCTATCTTTATCTCTATAGTAGTTAATATGATTATATAATAATCATAGGATATTTTCAACTTGATAATATGAAAAAATGAAAATATTTTCATTCATTTTCATCAGTATTGTATTTATTTATTAGTAATATATTATATAAATGATGCGAATTTTCTTCCGAGATTAAATTCACTTAATGAATCGTAGTGAGCTATATCAGGATTATCTATAGGTTCTAAAGAAGTTGTGTACCCTAACTCTTCTGTACTAAAGTATATAGAATTATTGTGTTTATCTGCATATTCAGCTTTAGTATTATTAATTATTTCATAATAGATCCAGTACAAATCTATTTCTTTTATGCCTGCATCTATAAAAACAAAGTCATCTTTTGTATATGATGATAAGTCTCTTCTTAAGTAATCAACAAATTTTTTTGTGTTTTTATAATATCTATTTGAAGTTTCAATTTGAACTGAGTCTGATTCACCTTGCATCCAACAAACCGCTTCTACTTCTACATCATATCCTTTTGTCTTTAAATAATTTAGAGATGTTTTACTAAAAGCTATTGCAGCATTATATAATTCACCACGACCATATCTAGAATTTAGCCACTGTGAATTAAGAATAGAGCCCGCCCATGAATATTTAATGATAAAGATAGTCTCGTTTGGATATTTTATGAATAATTCATATGCCATTCCAAGTTCTGGCCCAAAGCAATCTTTAGAAGCTCCCATCCCAGGTTTAACATTTATAAATTTATTTGAAGATGAGTTATTTCCATTTTCACAAATGAAGTTGATATAAACATTATCAATCCCATTAGATAACATCTCATATTCATTTGGAATATTTTTTTTAAGGTAGGCATTACTTGAAATGCCTGTCGCATTAGATTGGCCAAAAAGTAAAATGACCTTTGCTTTAACATTATTCACATTCTCAAGATTATCTTCAATAGAAAAAGAATTAGTTGCTCCTAGTGGATTAGAATTTGTACAAGCAACTAATAAAAATAAAGATGTTAATGTGATGAAATATACAAATATTTTTTTCATATTGTTAATGGTGCGAGAGACAAGATTCGAACTTGCAAGAAATTTCTTTCACTAGAACCTGAATCTAGCGCGTCTACCAGTTCCGCCACACTCGCATATCTAGATTATAGCATAAATATACCCGGTAAATACCGGGCATATTATATGAGAATCAATTTTATTCTTCTACAACATCTATGTTTTCTATAATAATAGTTCCTGGAATAATGTATCCTTCAAGCACTGTGTTATCATCATCTATGTAGAAATTATCCATAACTAATAGTGTCACTAAAACAGTATCAATGTTTTCTGATTCTAAATATTTGTTTTCATCATCTTTTGTGATAACCTGTCTTTCAATTAACTCGTTATAGAATTCTTGGTTTAGAAGTTCCATTTCATTAAATGCATCATATGAATGAAGAATAAATATATCATCACAAATAGATAAGCCAATATAACCATTAACTACTTTGATTAAACCAGTTACTTTATATAAAACATTGTACCCATAATATGCATAATTTGTTTCACCTTGTGGAACCTGATTATATTTATGGTTTTTTGTAATTATAAAATTATCCTTATTAGTATCATTAGTTAGAGTAATTATATTATCATTTTTAATATTGCCAAGCAATTCAGCTGAAGTGAATAAATCATTTGGATTAACTATTTTTAATGGATTAGAATCAGTTAACTCAAAGATATCATAATTATTACCTACTTTGCCTGATGCATAGATATAATCCCCAATCCTAATTGATCTATTATAATCATTTAGTGCAACTTTAAGACTGTTTCCTTCTTTATCCGAAACGAGTAAAGTAGTCTTGGATGAGAGACCTATTACTTTACCCACTATAGATAAATTTGTATCAACATATATATCATTGATTAATTCTTTTGATGGAAGAGAAACTGCCTCTTTTATTGAATATATTTTTTCAAGAACTATAAATTTTATAGTTGCTATATCTAAAGGCATAGTATATCCAACTAAATTAGTGTATCTTCCATCTTTATATGGTGTTATAGAATCTTTATCAAAGAATAAGACTTCTATGTCGCCTAAATTTGCTTTACCATTTTGAATTATTACATCTCTTAATTGAACTTTTTGAACTACATTATCAATTTCATCTAAATCTTTCAATTCACCTTGAATATAATAAGCTCTTTCAACAATTGGAACTAAAGAAATTTTAGAAGTGTATATACCATTTTCTTTGATGAAATCAACAAGACACCCTTTAACATATGTGTTTTCTTCTAAGCTTAGTCCTTCTTCTAAAGTCGCAGTTACATAGTTTACTCCATCAGTGATGTAATATATGCCATTTATTATGTCTGCGACATAGAATTCAACTAAAGAGCCTTGAATGTATGAACCACTATTTAGAAGAGATATGGCGTTTTCTAAAGAATAAATTGGGCTGATTGCTTGAACATTAAATTCAACTTCTCCACTTATTTCATCTATGCCTTCGCCATATGATACTATCGCTTTTAATTTGAATTCAAATGGTGTATAGAATTCACCTAATGATAATTCTAATGTTTCACTATTTAAAGTAACTAATGGGTCTTCTTGTTCATTATATCCAGTATCAGAATCTAATTCTAAACTCCAAGTAATAGAACCATTATTAGAAGTTTTAGCTTGAAGTATAGTAGTTTGATTAGAATTATATGATTCATTAGGACCAAATAATTTTTTATTTAAATCATAAGTTAAAAGTTCTCTATTAGTGATTGTTTCGTCTTTAATATTAAAATATTCAATATTTGTAAGCGAAATCTGAGGAGCGTTATTCCAATATATTGCACATTTAGATATTTCTACTTTATCTCCAAATGATAAATTATTTATTACTTCTAAGAAAGCATTGAAATCAGAATTATATTTATCAATTCTTACAGTAACAGGAGTAATCATATCTGGGAAAATAAAATTGAGTATAGCGCTAATTCCTTTGACCATAGTTCCGCTTTCAAACACTAATGTATCTATTGAAGCTAAAGAACTATCTTTTCCTTTTAAATAATTCTCATTAAAGTTTTCTTTATTTATTTCTATGACTTCTAAAGAATTAAATTCAACTATATTTTCTTGAGCACTTTTTAGTATTTTAACATCCGATACTTTATCAGTTTCAGCGAGTCCATTATAGTTACGTACTCTAGCCTTAACTAATACCTGATCTCCTTCTTGAACTACATTAATGTCATCATCCATAGGACATGAATAAACAAAAATAGAAGATGAGCCATCTTGAAGATAAAAACCTTGGTATGCATCGTGAGAATCATAAACTAATGTGACATATCCTTTAAACACATATGTATCTACTCTATCTTTAAATCCAGTCGAAGCCATTATTTCTCTTAGATTCATAAGAGTAATAAATTTAGATGAATCATACGAAATTCTTATAGGAAACACACTATTTATAGAAAGATTATTTATAGGATCAACAATTCTGACATTTAATTCTTCAACTATATAATCTTTTCCTTCAAGGCATTCTTCTTTTGTTGGCCTTATTACCTCACATGTAATATGATCTTCTTTAATTGTTATATGGTTTGTGTTTGAATATGATATTTGATAATTGTTGTATGATAAAAAAGTATATTTATAAATTGGATTACCTTCATCAGTGATATTTATATCATAACCACTAAGAACCTTATTGCTGTATTCATTTAATATGTTTTGATATGTTAGATAAAGAGCATATGCTTCTTTAGTCCCAACGTATACTTCAAAACTAAATTCTTGCATTTCACTCTTTGATGTTACACTAGCGGTTAATGTAACTTTTTTTATTTCACCACTAGTTGAAAGACCACCATTTTGTGTTAAATCTAATTTTATTTCACCATTTGATGAAATAATGTTTTCATCACTACTACTCCAGGTTACTTTATTTCCAGCCTCATCTTTAGTTAATAATTGAATATTTTCATAAACTAAAGATTCACTGTATTTATCTATAAATTCTCCTAAATCACCTTTTACATTTTTACAACCAAATAAAATAAAGGAAAACAAAAAAACAAAAGTTACAGCTATTAGGTCATGAATAAGTTGTTTTTTTCTTACCATAATTACAATAAATCTCCTTCTTTATTAAATATAAACATTTTATTTGGTTTAATCAATAAACTAACTATATTTGATTCTTCTATCTTTAAATCATTTGAAATAGTGACCTTAAAAAATGAATTATCTTTAAAAGGGTTGTTTAAAACTAAAGTAGTTTCTCCTCCAATTATATGCACTTGATCAACTTTCGCTTTTATCATTCCTTTTTCTTGTTCTATTATGGATGAAAAACCATTTTCTATCTTATCAACAATAAAACCTTCAGGTCTGATTGCGACAAATATATCTTTATTGTCTTTAGAATCAAAATCACTTAAATAATTGTTTTTTAAATATATTTTTGAGTTATTTAAGACTCCATCAAATACATTTATTTCAGGATTTCCTAAAAACTTAGCAACAAACAAATTTAAAGGTTTGTCATATACGTCTATAGGTTTTCCTATTTGTTGGATAACTCCATCATTCATTACTGCGATTTCATCAGATATTGAAATTGCTTCTTCTTGATCATGTGTTACAAAAATAGTAGTAACGCCTGTTTCTTTTTGTATTCTTCTTATCTCTTCGCGTGTTTGAAGTCTTAATCTCGCATCTAAATTAGAGAAAGGTTCATCTAGAAGTAATACTTTTGGTTTTTTAATAAGTGCACGAGCAATTGCTGTGCGTTGTTTTTCGCCACCAGATAATTCAGAAATATTTCTATCAAGAAGAGCATCTATATTAACAAGTTTTGCTATATCTTCAACTAGTTTATTTTTATCTTCTTTTAGTCCTATCTCGTTTTCAAGTGGAAACATTATGTTTTGTCTTACAGTTAAATGAGGAAAAAGAGCGTAGTTTTGAAATACTAAACCAACACCTCTTTTTTCTGGAGATATTTTTGTGATATCTTCATTATCAAATAATATTTGTCCATGGGTAGGCTCATAAAGCCCAGCGATCATATAGAGGGTTGTTGATTTGCCGCATCCTGATGGCCCTATTAATGCAACTAATTTTCCTGATGGAATTATTAAATTCATATCATCGACAGCTTTTACTACTTCTTTATCTTTCGATGTAAAATATTTACATAAATTTTTTAATGTAATTTCCATAACTGTTCCAATTTTAAATTATTTTTCAAATTATAATAAATAAAAAAAGATACAATTGTATCTCTTTTTATAAATAAGCTTTTAAGATATCAAATGCTACATTAGCGGTTGCAATTGAATCAGTAGGTACTTCTCCACCTAATTTATCCTTAATTAGGAAGTTATATACTAAAAAAGCTACTACTCCAAGTACTGCTATAACAATAAGTACTTTCCATAATTTTGTAACTAGGAATATAAGCCCACAAACAATTACTAATGCTAAAAATGCTACGATTAAAGCTTGTAAAAACCAAGGAAGTTCGAGCAACCAAGTCACGCCGATAATTAAGTATTCAGAAATAAAACCTGATACAATTTCAGCGATTCCAGCAGCGGCTTCTCCACCCTCTTCAGCTAAAAATCTAATCATATTATTTTCCTCCGTATCGTTATTATATCACATATATAAAAGTCTTAAAAGAAAATATTACATTAAAAAGTAATATAATTTTCTTTTTTAAAAAACATGAGCAAAATTTACAAATTATTTTATTTCTTTTCTTCCTTCAATAGCCCTTAAAATAGTTGATTCATCACTATATTCTATTTTAGAGCCAACAGGCATGCCATAAGCTATTCTTGATACTTTAATGTTTTCTTTTTGAAGCGCTCTACTAATAAATATTGCGGTAGCTTCTCCTTCAACATTTGCGCTTGTCGCAATAATTACTTCTTTAAGTGAAGGTTCTTTCGCTCTTTCAAATAGTGATTTCATATTTAGTTCATCTGGCCCAACACCATTAAGAGGAGATATAGCACCACCAAGAACATGATATAAGCCGTGATATTTTTCTATTCTTTCTATTGCTTCAACATCTTTTGGTTCTTCAACAACCACTATTATAGATTTATCTCTCGTTGTATCTTTACAATATTCGCAAACATCATCTTCAGTTAAAAAGCCACACACACTACATCTTTTTATAGTGTTTTTACATAATTCGAGGTTTTGAATAAATCTTTCAATATCTGATTTATCAAATTTATTCACAAGAAAATATGCATATCTTTCAGCGGTTTTTTTGCCAACACCAGGCAATCTTTGAAAAGATTGTATAAGGTTTTCTAAACTTTTAGGATACATCTTCAATATCTACAACGAAATCTTCTTTTTCTTGATTTTCTTTGTTTAAGAAATCAAGTAAAACACTATAGATATCCGTTGACATCCTTTCTCTAGATCTTTCTAGACAATTCAAAATAGCATCTTCGAGTATGCCTTTATCTAAATCTTCGAGGGCTCCGTTGATTCTTATTTCTTTAAATTCTCCAGCTCCTGTGAAAACTAAAGTAACTAAGCCATCATCAGATGATTCTTGTTTGACTGCTTTAGAGAGGGTATTAATAGCCTCATCTAGTTCATTGTTTTTTCTGCTTTTCATATTATTTAATCTCTAAGATGTCTCCAAATAAATTTTCAATATCTTGGAATACATCATCTTCTTTTTTCTTATCTTCTTTTTCTTGAGTTTTAGAATATTTTAAACCAGGGAACTCAATTGGAGTTAATTTTATATATTCTTGAGTTTTGTTTGTTGAATTTAATTTGTATTTTCTTACAAATTCATTTGATAATTTATTCCATAATTCAAATGGTAAAGCAATAAAATCAAGTTCTTTATCTACATATGTAGACAAAAACTTCTTCACACCTTCTTTATTATCGCTTTTCATTATCAAATTACAGTATCCAACCTCTTGGAATGAAATGATGAAACCAGATGGTGATGATGCAACAATATTACCATCTCCCATAAGTAAAGCAAATTTATGGAGGGTTGATCCTTTAGACTCCTTTACAGCTTTATCTATTTTTAATATTAAATCTTCTTTAAAGCCCTTATCGAAATTATTTAGAATCTTCTCAATTAAATCTATATCATATCCAACATCAGTTATAGATGTATCCTTGATCTCTTCTTTAATTTCTTCTTTTTTAGGTTCCTCTATCACAGGGGGTTCTTGTTTAATTTCTTCCTTAATAGGGGATTCTTCTAAATTAATGATAGGCTTAATATGTTCATCTTCCTTCTCTTTATTTATGAAAGGATTATCAAATATCACATTTGGATTATCAATTTCTTCTTTTTCTTCTTGAACAAATACTTTAGTATCTTCTTTAACTTCTCTTATTGGTTTTACTCCATTCTCACACATCTTTATGAATGCGAGTTCAAGATAGAGTCTTTTATTAATTGAAAATCTGAAGTCATTCATAGTGTTTGTGAGAATTTCTATATATTTATATATATTCTCATTGGATAATTTTTCTTTTAGTTCCATGAATTCATTAGAATCATATCCAACTTTATTAATATCCTTATCAGTGTTTTTTAGAATGAGAATATCTTTATAGAATGTGATTAAACCTTGAGTAATCTTTTCAACTTCTTTTCCTTTTTTAATTAATTCATCTAATTCATTAATAGCGAGAGTTGAATCACCTTTTAAAATATTAAGCGCAATAAATGTTAAATATTCTGTGGATAATTTACCTGTAACTTCTAAAACATCATCTTCAGTAATACATTCATTTAATGAAAATGAAGAAACTTGATCTAGAAGAGATAAAGCATCTCTCATTCCGCCTTCTGCAGCTTCAGCAAGCAAGGAAATGGCTGAATTCTCAATTTTTATTCTCTCTTCAACAATTACTTCTTTGAGTCTTTTAATCATTGAATCTTTGCTTATCAAATGAAAATCAAATCTTTGACAACGAGATCGAATAGTTGGAATAACTTTTTCAACTTCAGTAGTACAAAGAATAAATATAACATGTTTTGGAGGTTCTTCTAATGTT
This sequence comes from Caryophanales bacterium UBA1188, assembly GCA_002310135.1. GTDB lineage: Bacteria > Bacillota_I > Bacilli_A > Izemoplasmatales > UBA1188 > UBA1188. The sequence continues at coordinate 508,463 of DBYK01000001.1, forward strand.
TTTAAAAGAGCATTAAAAGAATTCACTGTGAGCATGTGAACTTCATCGATTATGTAGACTTTGTATTTAGACATAGTTGGGAGGAAGGATACTTTTTCAAGAGTTTCTCTCATCTGATCAACTTTTGTTCTAGATGCAGCATCTATCTCTATTACATCTGGGTTAGATCCATCCATAATTGATTTACATATTTCACACTCATTACATGGTTCTTGGTTGATAGGGTTCATACAATTTATTGCTTTCGCAAATATTCTTGCGATAGAGGTTTTCCCTATTCCTCTTGGGCCTGTAAATAAGTAAGCATGAGATATTCTAGAAGCTGATACAGCATTTGAAAGAGTTCTTGTTATATGCTCTTGATCAACAACTTCGCTAAAAGTTTGTGGTCTATATTTTCTATATAACGCTCTATAACTGACCATTTAATTCCTCCTTACCTGCTTTTTCTTTTCTTTTATTTTCAGTGAAAGTGATTAGATATTCAATAGCTTCTCTTTCTTTAGTTCTTTTTTCAAATTTTCTTAGAACTAAAAAATATGAGTTATTTTCATCTTCTCCATCTTTATATATCTTATATAATTTTTTAAGACATTCTTGAAACTTTTCATTTCCTCTAAAATGTCTAAAATCTTCAAGGCTAAAAGTGTTTAATCTATTTAGTTCTTTACCTATCGAATCTGCGAAATCGTTGTAATGCATTTCTTCTAGTTCTGCTTCTCTTTTCTTCTTCCCTTTTAATACTTTAGTTAAAACATCAATTAAGAAGAATAGAAGAGTGAAAACGATTGGAATCGCAATAAGACAAATTAAATCTACAACATAATTACCTAAAACAAATTCTTTTGATTTAAAAATAAAATGATTAAATGTTTGAGCGAATTTGCCTTCAAAAGTCATTCCACTAGATAGAAAATACCCACCAGATGCGTGTGTAATTATTTCTAATACTAAAATTAATGCGAATGACATTAAAAACGTAACCACATAAGATTTTAAAATTTTTTGTTTCATAATAGACCTCTATAATATTATACACTATACTGTAATTATTATGATATAATAATTTGAGGAGTTTTATGAAAGAACTAGACACTATTTGTGCTTTATCAACCGCTCTTGGAGAGAGCGCAATAAACATTATTAGAATTTCAGGAAATGACGCTATTGATATAGTAAATAGTGTTCTTTTAGATATAGATTTAAAAAAAGTGAACGCCAACACTATTAATTACGGAAAAATAGTTGATGATAATAAAAATATAATAGACGAGGTGTTAGTTTCTATCTTCAAAGCTCCTAAATCATATACTAAAGAAGATGTGGTTGAAATTAACACTCATGGTGGAATATATGTCACAACACAAGTGTTAGAGCTTTTATTGTCTCATGGAGCAAGATTAGCTGAGGCTGGTGAATTTACTAAAAGAGCTTTTTTAAATGGTAGAATTGATTTATCTCAAGCCGAAGCAGTAATGGATATGATTAGTGCTTCAACTAAAAGACAACTATCTTTAGCAAATAAAGCTCTTAAAGGTGATATTAAAACATTAATTGAATCTTTTAGAACTAAAATTCAAGAAATAATACTCCATATCACTGTGAACATTGATTATCCAGAATATATAGATGAACTTCAAATCACAAATGATTTATGTATTAAAGAAACAAGTTCGCTTATAGATGAGATAGATAATATTATAAAGAAAGCTGAAAGTTTAAGAGTTTATAAAGAAGGAATAAAGACAGTGATATTAGGCAAGCCTAATGTAGGAAAAAGCAGCCTTCTAAATGCTTTATTAAATGAAAATAAAGCAATAGTCACATCATATAGCGGCACCACAAGAGATATAGTTGAAGGTCAACTAAATATAGGTGGCATTATACTTCATTTAATTGATACAGCTGGCATTAGATCAACTAATAATCCAATAGAAAAAATTGGAATAGAAAAATCTATAGAAAAATTAGATGAAGCTGAACTTGTGCTGTTAGTATTAGATAATTCTTCTTCTTTAACTAAAGATGATAAAAAGTTATTAGATCTCACAAAAGATAAAAATAGAATTATTGTTGGGAACAAATCTGATTTAAAAGAATCTAATTTTGAATTTGATAATTTAGTAAATGTTTCATCTATCACTAAGGAAGGAATACCTAAACTAGAAGAAAAAATAAAAGAAATGTTTGTTAAAGAAGATATTTCAAAATCAAATGATGTGGTTATTTCTTCAAGTAGACATATAGCGATTCTTAAAAATGTTAAGAAATCTATTGAAGAAGCACATGAGGGAGCATTAAAAGGAGACTACCTTGATATGGTTGAAATCACCTTAAAAGAAGCTTATAATTCTTTAGGTGAAATAATTGGAAAGGGTAGTCCTGATGAGTTACTAGATGAACTATTTAACAAGTTCTGTCTCGGAAAGTGAGGAATGATTAATGGAAAAAAGCGCTGGTTTTTTAAAAAGATTATTAGCATTTATAATTGATACAACAGTCATATTTTTAATAACGTGGTTATTGTTTTTGTTCCCTTTTTCAGTTATTATAGGTAATTCTATTGTGGATGATTATAAGAATAGTTATGGCAACCCATATAGTGAAATTTCAACTAAATATTCTGGTAAAGTGAGTTATTTTAATACCACTACAAGTGGATATTATGATGAACTTGAAACTATCAAAAAAGCATCTTCTATTACTGCTAGTGAATTAAATAAAGAGACATCTAATATTCTTCCTGCATATAATAAATCATATGAGATTGCATCTTCAATAATTGCTTCTCAAAATTCTATTTATGATGAAGCTCTTCGTGATGATGAACAATTTATAAATAAGTTATATCTATTAAGTGTTTTTGTTGATAATATGTATGAAGTTCAAGTTTATTTCCCAATGAATGACGAATATAATCATTATGAAGACTTAAAAGCACAAGGTATTATCAATAATGAAACAGAATATCAAAGATTAGTAAGCGAATATAAAACAAGAATTAACGATGAACATCAAGAAAATTTAAAAATAATACTAAAAGCTTTATTTAAATATGGAAAAGAAAATAATTTAAATATCAAATCTACTACCGCATACAAAAAAATTGTATCTAAATATAAAGGAAATTTAAATGAAATAGAAGGACTTGTTGAGAGTGGTGAAATAGATGTATTAAAAGATAGAATGACTGCTTATTTGAATTATGAAAATGCAGTTACAACAAAAGAATATTTAGGTCTTAAAACTGGTGAAACTAACAAATACAATATTTCAAATGAAGCATACTACATCTTCTACTACAATTTATATTTCAATCAACAAAGCGAACAACTTAGATACTACTCCAAAGTTTATGAGTACAATACTTGGAGTATTGTGTATTATTTATCTATGTTTACTCTAGCTTTCTCAATATATACTGTTTCATTTAGAGGTAATACACTCGGAAGAAGAGCTGTAAAGATTAAATTAACTGATGGAAAAGAAAAATTAAATCCTTTAGTAGCTTTACTTCACGATGTAGTATTAAGGTTTTTATATATAATTCTCTTAGGACTCTTATCAATGCTTGTATCATTATTAGCAATGATGATTTTAACCATCGCCGATATAATTATGATTCTTAAAGGAAAAGAACATAGAACAGTAAGAGATTTGTTGAGCGGAACTAGTGTAATTGAATTAGCTTAAGCCACTTTTTGTGGCTTTTTCTTTTTATAAAGTGTATATTATATTTTAGACGGAAACGTATCGAAGTGGTCATAACGAGCCTGACTCGAAATCAGGTAGACCTTATGGGTCTCGAGAGTTCGAATCTCTCCGTTTCCGCCAAAGTTAAAAGAATAATGAATTATAAAGAATATGGTGTGAACAACAAAGAAATCATAATATTAATACATGGTGGAGGTCTATCGTGGTGGAATTATAAAGAAGCTGCTTTGATTCTTTCTTCTTCTTACCACATAATACTTCCAATATTAGATGGGCATGCTTCAAGTGATGCCCCTTTTACATCTATTGAGAATAACGCTAAGGAAATAATATCTTTCATTGATAATAATTGTAGTGGAAAAGTGCTACTCATAGGGGGTCTTTCGCTTGGAGGACAGATTCTTCTTGAGATGTTATCTCAAAGAAAAGATATATGCAAATATTCATTGATTGAAAGCGCATCAGTCCATCCATCCAAATTCACAAACGCATTAATTGGGCCTTCTTTTTCATTAAGTTATGGATTAATTAAAAATAAAAATTTTTCTAAACTTCAATTTAAATCACTTCATATTAAAGAAAACTTATTTGATGATTATTATCGTGACACTTGTTTAATCCAAAAATCAGATATGATATCTTTTATGAAAGCTAGTACTTCTTATTCTTTAAAAGATGAAATAAAAAATACTAATTCTTTTGTTTATATTTTTTATGGAGAAAAAGAGGTTAGAAGCATAAAAAAATCCTCAAAACTAATTAACTATAAAATAAAAAATTCTATAATTACATCTTTACCCAAACTATATCATGGAGAATTTTCGATAAATCATCCAGAAATTTATGTAGATACTATTCAAAAAATAATAAATGAATGATATATTCTTTTTAAATAGATAGGAGTGTAAGATAGTTATGAAGAAAACAGTTAAACATATATCTGTGTTTTGTATAGTGTTATCCTTGATTCTTTTAGTAGGATGCTTTAAATATTCTTCTAAATATTTTGGATTGGGCCTTATCTCTACAAACACAAAATCACATGCAGCTCTATCTTTTTTAAGTTTTAGAGGAAGCAGGGTTTATAAATTAAAATATAATGGCGATAAAGAAGGAATATTATATTATTCTGGGAAAATAAAAAACGGAAGCGCAACTATCTATTTTGATATTGGAGATGAAAAAAATAAATTATTTGAAATAAATGGTGAAGCAAATGTTGAATCATCATTAACACTTACTGAAAGTTGTACTATATACATAATCATTGAAACTGATGGTGAATGTAATAATGGGTCTTTTGACTTTAAAATAGAATAAATTGATATGATAATAGCTTTACTTGGCGCTAGTGGGCACATGGGGATTAGAACACTAGAGGAATTTTTGAAAATTAAAGAGGTTGATTGCATAAAAGTTTTACTTCAAAAAGGAGAAAAACGAAATAAGCTTGTAAAACGACTAAAAAGAAAAAATCGTGATCGCATTTTGATATATTATGGTGATATTTCAAATAAAAACGATTTATTTGGCATTGTTAGTGGTTCTTCTTATCTATTTAATTTAGCTGCGGTTATACCACCAAAAAGTGATAAGCATCCAGAATTATCATATCTTGCTAATGAAGTTGGAACAAATATCTTAGTTGAAATATTAGAAGAGAATCCTTTAGTTAAATTTATAGATATCACTTCAGTTGCTTTATATGGGCATAGAAACTCGAAACATCCTTTTGAAAGAGTTGGAGACCCATTAATGCCTAGTGTATATGATGTTTATGCTTTACATAAACTAAGAGGAGAATATAAGGTATTAGAAAGTAATATCCCATATTTTGTGGTTATTAGACAAACCGCAATGATTTATAAAGAGATGTTAATAGCTAATATGGCTGATGGATTAATGTTCCATACACCTTTTAATGATCCGCTTGAATGGTCGCTTGCGGAAGAAAGCGGTCTTTTAATGGCTAATATCGTAAGAGAAGATTTAAAAGGAAACTTAAATTATGATAATTTTTGGCGTAAGGTATTTAATTTAGGTTCAAACCACTTGAATCGTATTTCTGGATATCAAACATTAGAAGGTGGGTTCAAATTAATTGGTGGAAGCGCTTCTTTCTTTTTTGACCCATCTTATAACGCAAGCCGTAATTTTCATGGTGGTTTTTATTATGATGGAGATGAACTTGAAAAACTATTTAAATATCAAAACGGAACGATAGATGAATATTGGTTAAAGATAAAGAAAAAATATCCTTATTTTGGACTCGCAAAAATAATACCAAAAGGACTTATAAAAAGATTCGCAATTATGCGTCTTTTTAAAGATAGCAATTCACCAATGTATTGGTATAAACATAAAGACATCCCTCGTTTAACTGCGTTCTTTGGCGGAATTAGTGAATATGAGGATTTAGCGAAAGACTGGAGCGATTTTTCTCTTTGGGATTATGAAAAAGAAAGAGATAATATATTTTATAAGCCTATTGATTATGGTTTTGATATTGAAAAAGAAGACAAAGACATAACAATAGAAGATTTGCGTAATGTCGCAAAAAAACATGGTGGAAGATTGCTTTCAGAAGATTTTAAAACTGGAGATGTATATGCCAAACTAAAATGGGAAAATTCTTATAAAGAAGAATTTATCTCAAGACCATACACAGTCCTTCGTGGTGGTCATTGGTTTAATCCACTTTATGTATCCTATGTATGGGATTTTGACCGTCTTTCTAAAAAAGATGAAATATTTTCTTCTTTTTGGTATGATTCTCACAAAAAAGATGAAAATAATTGTTACTATATGGATGAAAACTACGAGGCTAAGTTGAAATGAAGTCACTTTTTATTTATTTTAGTGGTACAGGAAACACAAAACGCGTTTTAGATGTTGCAAAGAATTGTTATATTTCAAGAGACTATGAAGTTAGTGAGATAGATGTAACTAAAGATAACCCTCTATCTTTAGATGATTTCGATTGTCTTGTTGTTTTTTATCCTATATATGCTTTTAATGCTCCAAAACCAATCATTAAATTTGTTAAGAAAATTAAAAAATCAAACAAAAAAATACCATGCATTATTATGAAACAATCAGGTGAACATTTATTTTGGAATAATGCATCTAGTATTTATCTTACAAGATTATTAAAAAGAAGAAATATTATTGTTTTAAATGAAGTTCATTATTTAATGCCTTATTCTTTTGTTTTTAGACATTCAGACTATATGGCATATAAAATGAATAATATTATGGAAAAGCTTGTCCCAATCGATTTAGAACGTTTCTTTAATAATGAGGGGATTCGTCCTAAAAGATTTTTCTTAGATAGTCTATTTGCTCTTATCTTTAGAATTCAGTGGTTAGGTGGCAGACTCAATGGGCGTCTATATAAAGTTGATTATAATAAATGTATAAAATGTATGAAGTGTGTTAATGATTGCCCTTCAAAGAACATCATATATAAAGATGATAAATTTAAATTTAAAGGTAATTGTTTGATGTGCCAAAGATGTGTTATGTATTGCCCAAATAAAGCAATAAAATGTGGAGTCTTTAATGCTTGGAGAGTTGATGTGCCATACACATTTAGAGAAGCTGAATTTCAAGAAGAAAAGAAACCTAATTTCTGTCGAAAAAGTTATATAGAATATTTCGCTAAAGCTGAAGAAACAATTAATAATCATAAAAATATATAATAACAAAACCTCTTCTTGACAAGAGGTTTTTTAAACTTTACAAAAGACTTAAGATAATCAATAATTAGATTAAGAGGTATAATCATGAAAAAACATAGGTTTATAAAAATATTTGGTTGTATAATTCTTCTTTTATTAATAGTCGTATTGCTTTTTCTATTTAATAATTATCCAACTAGACAGGAAATAGATTTCAGTCCAAATCAATTATCAAGTGAATGGATGAAGGATTTAGATGGGAATAAATTAATATCTGAATTTTCTATACCTGGTTCACACGATTCAGGAGCTATAAGAAAAGGTGGAATATATAATTTAGGACACGATCAAAATCTTTTTATAAATAGACAACTGAAAGTTGGAGTAAGATTTTTTGATTTAAGACTTGGGCTTAAAGATGATGAACTGATGATATATCATGGCTTTTTAAATGAAAAAGTATATTTTAAAGATATCTTAAAAGATTTCAGATATTTTTTAGAAGAAAATCCAACTGAAACTATTTTAATGTGCATTAAAAAAGAACATGGTGATGATATAGGAAAATCTCTTCATCAAATCCTTGATGAATTAGGAAATCTATTATATAAAAATAATACAATACCTAAATTAAATGATGTAAGAGGGAAAATAGTACTAGTTAGAAGATTTGAAGATAACCAAGAATATGGAATAAACCTGTATGGTGGTTTTCAAGATAGCACAACATTTGATATAAACGGTGATTATAATATCCATGTTCAAGATTATTATTATTTAGAAGATAAAAGCTATTTAGATACAAAATGGAATGAAATTAAAAATTGTTTAATATATTCAACTACTTCTTCAGCCAACACTCTTGTGATAAATTTCACAAGCGCATATATTCCTATAATCAAGGGTACGCCTACACCACTTATTAAAGTAGTAAGTGATTATATTCATCCACTTATAAAAGAATATTTATCTAATAATTCAAAAGGAAATTATGGTATTGTGTTATTTGATTATGTAGATGAAGAATTATCATCAATTATCTATAATTCAAATTTTGTAAGTTAGAGGTTTAAATGAAAAGATTAAATAGATATGATGAAATGCTTTTTAGTGGGAAGTTTTATGAAAGTGGGGATTTAAAACTTTTATCATATCAACACAAATGTGTTCAAGATATGAGAAGATATAATAAAATTCCTTCTGGGCCACTTGGACTTTTAATAAGAACGAAAAGATTAAACAAATTATTCGGAAAAGTTGGTCCATATTCATATATTGAACCTCCTATATACGCTAATTTTGGTGGGAAAAATGTATTCATTGGGAACAATTTCTATTCCAACTCTAATCTTACATTAGTTGATGATGGAAAAATTGAAATTGGCGATAATGTGATGATTGGGCCAAATGTTACAATTTGTACAGCGATGCATTCTTTAAATGCTAATGATAGATTGGATAAAAACAATCAATATAATGAAGGTGTTGTTATAGGAAATAATGTTTGGATTTGCGCCAAAGTTACTATACTTCCTGGTGTAAAAATAGGTGATAATAGCGTAATTGGAGCGGGAAGTGTGGTCACAAAAGATGTTCCAGCTAATGTATTAGCTTTTGGGAACCCTTGTAAAGTGATTAAATCACTTGAAGGTATAGAAAGCATGTTAAAAGATGAAAATATTTTTAAATAAGAAAATATGAATATAAGAAAATATCAAGAAAAAGACAAAGACAGAGTGAGAGAAATATGCATTCTCACAGCTGGTGAATATTTCAAAAAATCAAGGAAAAGACTTGAGTCAGTTCCTATTATTTTTAATGATTATTTCACTACTTATGAGAAAGAAAACATTTTTGTCTTAGTTGATGATTTAGGTGTTATAGAAGGCTATATTATTTGTTCAACTGATTATAATAAATTTATGGAAAAATATAAGGACATCTACTTAAAACAAGTCAAAAAAATAGGATTTTTGGAAACCTTTGTTTTAAAAATCTATATGAAACAACTTAAAAAAATAAAAGATAAATCTATTCATCTTCATATAGATATAATTGAAGAATATAGAGGTCAAGGGTTTGGAACCAAATTAATTGATACATTAAAAGACCATTTAAAAGAAAAAGGGTTTAGTCATTTATCTATATGTGCAGTTAATAGAAAATCAGATGGTTATAAATTCTATAAGAAATGTGGATTTTTTGAGATATTTGATTATGGATTTAATGAAGTAGCGCTTTCAATTAATTTATAATTTTATGAAAAAATAAAATTATGGTATATAATATATTGTCCTTTGGAGGATAGCCATGAAGAATAATAATTTATTTACCAAAAAACTTGTAGGAACTAGTATTCTTTCTGCGGTTGTAATTGTATTACAATTTATTTCAAATTATGTTCAGTTTGGACCAGTTTCTATCACTTTATCATTAATACCTATTGTTGTGGGGTCTATTATTTATGGACCTTTATCTGGTTTTATTCTAGGTCTTATAAATGGAGTTATAGTTATCCTTGCTCCTTCTACTCTTGCAGTTTTTATGCCTATTCATCCACTATGGACAATAATAACTTGTCTTATAAAAACTAGTATCGCAGGTCTTTTAAGTGGATTAATATATAAAGCACTATCTAAAAATCATAGCAAACTTGGAGTTATATTATCTTCTATTTCAGTACCAATAATAAACACAGGATTATTTTCAATCTTCTGTTTGTTATTCTTCCAAGATCTCTTAGGCACTTTTTTATCTCCAGAATATGAAAATATATATGCTGTATTATTCCTTTTAGTTATTGGTTTTAATTTTATAATAGAGTTTTTGGTTAATGCGATTTTATCTCCTGCGGTATATTCTTTAGTTAAAATATTTTCAAAAAAACAAAATGAAGTTTAATTATATATAGTATGATTATTGAATATGGCAATTTTACACACATATTAACAATAGCTATAACTATATTACTAATATTATTTACATACTTAATATTGAGGAAAGCTAAAAAGAAAACACAACAAATAGTTGTGCTTATTTTAATGCTTTTAAATGTTTTTCAACACTTCTTTAAATTCATAGTTTGGCCACATTATTATGGAAGGGGCTTTGGAATAGAAAATACTGCCTATAATATGTGCGCATTACTGATACTACTTAGTCCACTAACATTCGTTTTCAAAAACGAATCATTTAAAGAATATATAAGTCTACTTGGATTTATCAGTGGATCAATTGCAATATCTGTTCCATATTGGTTTGTGAATTCGAGAAGCAGCATTTTAACATTTGAATACTTAAGATTTTATTTTTGCCATTCAGTTTTAGCTATTACTTCTATTGTTCCTCTTCTTCTTGGATTGAATGAAATAAAATTTAAACATTTTTATAAGATTGGATTATTTTATTTCTTATCTATTTTAATAATAAACACAAACAATTTTGTGTTCCATTATATTAAAAATAGTTTCGATTTAGAAAAAGCTATAAATCTTATGACTTCCAGCAATCCCGTTTGGTCCTTTAGACCACCAACTGAATTTCCAATTTTTGGTAAAATAATGCAATTATTTTCACCAAAGATATTAATGGATATTGAAACAAATTACTATGTTCCTATTCTTTATTATTTCATCCCAATGTATTCTTTTATAACAATATCAGCATTTATATTATCCATTATTGTTGATAGAAAAACATTTAGAAAAAGATAATAATATATAACTCTACATATTTTAATAAGAAATTATTATTTGAATAAAACTTTTAATGCAATAAATGATTTTAATTTGAATTAAATAATACATATATAAAAGTGAACCTATTCTTTTTCGGTTCACTTTATTGATTTAATACCTTAATAATCAAATTCTACTATCTGTTTGGATCTCTTTGATTAGAACTGCTTGCTGGGATTGAATATCCGTCTACTCCAGCGGTTCCTTCTATAAAGTCTAAGAGTTCGTTTAATCGTTCTATGTCTTCAAGTATTCTGTCACAATCGTGATAATCCATAATAAGCAAAAATATTCTTCTAAACTTACTACTATCATATGTTGGATCGTTTAATACTTTGTCTTTAATGATATCGGTTAAGTCTCGTATTTCTAATATATCTTCAATTATGAAGTCTTCTATAGTATATTCAATAAATTTGAGGCTATCTTCATGGTTAATGCTTAATAATATGTGATTGTCTACAAATCTATTTAAGTAGCTTATATATGATGAAAAATTAAATTCACTATTATTGTCATGTGTTACTGTAGTTTCATTAGTAATTGTGTTCTCAATAGTTGTAGTAGTTGAAGGAGGGTTTATAGTAGTAGTCATATTTAAAGAAGCTGTTCCATTAAAACAAGCGATAAGAACTAAACTAAAGATAACAGAAACAACAAGTATCAACAATATTTTTTTCATAATTTCACCTCCTTTTATAGTGGTAATGTAGTAGTTCTTGCTCCACAACTATCACATATGTAATATGATCCAGGTGGTATGTATTGTGGAGAATGGCCATTACCTAATGGATTATACCAAGTCCATGAATGTTGCTCAAGAATATAGTTATTGCAATGACAACATTTTCTTTTGTGATGAGTAAAACTGTATTGTGTGTATACATTATATATATGTGATTGTCTACAAACTTATTTTTAATAGTTGCTGCGTGTGAAGTGCTAGGTATTATTAATAAAAAATAGAGAAAGATAAAAAACGCAATTAGTGTTTTTCTCATTGTGTCTCTCCTTTTAAATATTAAATAAGTTTACTTTTTAGCACGTATTCTTACCTTATGTATACCATATTTATTTACTTGTGTAAATAAGTTTACTGATATTTATTTATTCTTTTTTTCTATAAAATTAATAAAAAATAAGTGATAGAGCAGTTAAAAAGCCTATGAATTAATAACTTCATAGGCTTTTTAACTATCAAATAATAATTATCTAAATAATTATAGCAGCATCATTAATGCAATTACTAGTGGCATAGAAATAATACCAATTATGTGTGATACAAGAGCCATTCCAGCTGCGCTTGATGTTTCTTTTCCATATGCAGATGGTATTATTACTGTGTTTAAACCAAGTGGCATTGCAGTATAAACTAATAATATAAGCATCATATAATCGCTTTCAAGTCCTGTTATAATCATTATTAATTTTAATAAGAAACCAAGCACTACAGGAATAGCAATTAATCTTAACACGCTTGCAATATAAATCTTATAATCAACTAATATATCTTTAATGTTATAGCTTGCGATTACAACACCAGTTAGAAGCATAGCGGTTACACTCATACAACCAGATGCTTGTTTAATTGTAGTTGTTAAAAATTGTGGTAATATTTGTCCGAGCCCAGTCAAACCCAAAATAATTCCAATAAATAATCCTATAAAGATAGGTGTTAATAATCTTTTTAAATATATAACAACGCTTTGAGAGAAAGTTTTCTTTTCTTCTTCTGTTTCTTCTGCTTTTGGTATTAATAATTCAGGAAGCGCCCATAATGCAAAACAAAATTGAGGTATTATTGTGAAGATTAAATAATGCATTTCAAATTCTGGAGCGATTGCTTGAATAAGCGGAATACCAATATATGTGAAATTTGAATAAATAAATCCATATTGATAAATCTTCTTTAGGAAATCATCATTTTTAACTAATAACTTACCTAATAATAGACCAAGAGGTATTGTAACCATAGAAACAACTAAACTGAATAGTAACACTTCTCCATATAGACTCAAATTATCTACAGTGAATTGAGTCATAAATGAGTTAACTAATACCGCAGGTAAGAATAAATATGTCACAAGTTTTGATAGAACACCTAATGCACCATCTTTAAGTACATTTGTTTTTTTAAGAATAAATCCAGCTACAATGAATAAAATCATTACAATTAGTTGGGAAAGTGTAGAGTTAAATATGATTTCAAACATTGTCTATTTCACCTCAAAACCAGTATTATCAATTGCTTCTTTAACTTTTTCTAAATCAAAATCACCTTTAACAGTAACTTGACCGAGTTTATGATCAGCTTTAACTTCTAGGCTTCCTAGATTCTTTATAGCTTTTTCAACTCTTTCTTCGCATTTGGAACACATCATTCCATCCACTTTAATAACTTCTTCTTTCATTTTTTCTCCTTTACTTTCCTAAGTCTAAGTGCGTTTGTCACAACAAATAGGCTACTGATGCTCATACAAAGACTAGCTATCATAGGATTTAAGTTTATACCTAAGAATGATAGGGCTCCAGCCGCAATAGGAATACAAATAATATTATAGATGAAAGCCCAAAACAGGTTTTCTTTAATAATTATAACCGTTCTTTTTGAAATATCAATTACTTTATTGATATCTTTTAAATTATTTTTAAGAAGAATGATAGATGCAGAATCAATTGCGATATCTGTGCCACTTTCAAGCGATATTCCAACATTCGCTTGGAGCAATGCAGGAGAATCATTTATTCCATCTCCAACAAACGCAACATTTCTTCCTGATTCTTTTACTTCTCTAACTATTCTTTCTTTATCATCTGGAAGAACTGAATCATATGCAACATCTATTCCTAACTCTTCTTTTACTCTATTACAAACATTAAAGTTATCTCCAGATAATAAACTTAAATATATATTCTTTTCTTTTAATAAACGAATTGTTTCTTTTGATGATTCTTTTATTTTATCTTTAATTGTGATAATTCCAATTAGTTTATTATCATAAGAGAAAAATGTAATTGTACTATCTAATTCATCTTCTATAGTATGTTTTATAGAAGTATCTATTCCTTTTTCGTTTAAGAATAGTTCGCTCCCACATATAGCACTTTTAGAATCTATTAGTCCAGTAATGCCTTTTCCTGGTATATTTTTATAATCTTCGATTTTCTTAACTGGAAAATCTATATAATCATAAATAGCTTTTGCGATTGGATGAGTAGACATAGATTCCATAGTCTTCGCTATAATTAAGAAATCTTCCGTCTTATAATTATTAAATAAATATATTTTATCTACTGAAGGTGACCCTTCAGTAAGGGTCCCGGTTTTATCAAATATTATAGTGTCTATGTTTGATAACAATTCAAAGACTTCAGCTTTTTTAATTAATATTCCAGATTTAGCACTAGCACCAATTGATGCAGTAACTGCGACAGGTGTCGCAAGCCCAAGAGCGCATGGACAAGATATTACTAAAACTTGAACTGCATGAAAAATCGCATTTTCTATATTTCCATTAGTTATTAACCATACTACACATGTAATTAGTGAAATGCCCATTACAATAGGCACAAAAATCGCAGATATTTTATCCGCTAGCCTTTGTATAGGTGCTTTTGATGCACCTGCATCCTTAACTAATTCTATTATTCTAGAAAGTGTAGTATCGCCTTTTACTTTTTTTGCTTCCACTATTAGTGCACCATCCATATTGATGGTTGCGCTCAATACTTCGTCGCCAACTGTTTTATAAACTGGAATAGATTCTCCAGTTAAAGCTGATGTATCTATCATAGCTTGACCATTTACAATCACTCCATCTACCGGTATAGATTCTCCAGTTTTCACTATAACTTTGTCATTTACTTCAACATCATCTATATCTATTAGATATTCTTGATTATCTTTAAGGATGGTTATTTGAGTTGGAGCCAGCTTCTTTAGTGACTCTATGGAATCCATTGTCTTAGATTTCGCTTTTTCTTCTAGTGCTTTTCCTATAGTAATTAGGGTTAATATCATTGCGGATGAATCGAAATATAGGCTATTCACATAACTTATATTCCCGTTTGCGATTAGTATTATTTCGACTATTCCATAAATATAAGATACTAATGATCCAAGCATAACTAGAGTATCCATATTTGGTGATAAGTGAATTAATCCTCTAAATCCATTTATAAAAAATTTAATATTTACTATCAACACAGGAAGAGCAAGACAAGCTTGAACTACAGCGTTTAATGTTGGGTTAATGTCTTTAAGAATAAAAGATGGGAGAGGTAAACCAATCATCTCTCCCATCTGTATATACATTAGTGGTAATAAAAGTGAAAATGATACAATGATTCTCGTTTTGATAGATGGTTTTGTAGAGTCACTCGTGATGATAGGTTTATCAACATAATTAACCTTCTTTTTCTTTTCAACATCTAATGTAGCAGTAAATCCAGCTTTTTTAACTTGATTTATTATGTCTTCTCTAGTAATTTGATTTTCATCATACTCAACATAAAGAGTTTTAGCGATCAGATTTACATTAGCCACGTTCATACCCTTTAGTTTTCTAACAACTCTTTCAACAGAAGTAGAACATGCGGTACAACTCATTCCAGAAACAATGTACCTTTCTTTCATTATTCTTCTACTTTTTCCTCTTGTTTATTAGTTACTTTCTCAATAGATTGTTTAACTTTTTCTGTTTCTGTTTTAATCTTATTAAATGTTTTAATGATTGAGAATAATACTAAAGCAATTAATAAGAAATTGATGATTGCGCTAAGGAATGAACCCCAGTCAATAAAAATAGCATTTGCAGTATCTAGTAATTTTGTTCCATCTTCTGCTGTAATATACGCAGGAACAAGTACAGTATACATAGCATCTGTACCACTACCACCGCAGATTAAGTAAATAATCCAGTTAATAATTGGTTTTAAAATGCCATTTGTGAGTGCTGTAACAATTGCAGTGAATGCGCTACCAATAATCATACCTACGGCAAGATCCATTACATTGCCACGATTAATGAATTCTTTAAATTCTTTAACAAATTTTTTCATAATTCTTGGCTCCTTTTTCCTATATTATATCATTTTTAAATAATTCTACAATAAATATTGTATAATATTTAGGTAGCGGAGGAAAAATGAAAAAAGATAAAATTAATGTTTACCTAAAAGCATCTATGATTTTTTCAATTGTTTTTGTTTTATTTTTAATTGGAACACTTGTAATAGATGTTACAAATAATGGTGTAGACAATACAAATATTGGTTTTTCAACAATAAATCTCTACTTTAAAGATATATTCGTATATAATCATTTCTTTTATATGTTTACTCAAATACTAGGTTACTTATCTATTTTTATATTTTTATTTTTTGTGGGAGTTGGAATGTACCAATTAATAAAATATAAAGGCATACAAAAAGTTGATAAAGATATTGTTGATTTAGGGTTTATCTATATAACTTTGTTCTTAATATATGTATTATTTGAATTGATTTGCATCAATTATAGACCTATTGATATGGGCACAAATTTAGAAGCATCATTCCCATCATCACATACTATGCTTGTGATAGTGGTGTTTGGAACACTTTTTGTTGAAGCTGATTATAGAATTAAAAATAAGAATATAAGATTGTTGTCTAAACTATTCTCTTTGTTAGTGATAATAATTATGATAACATTTAGATTATTATCTGGAGTTCATTGGTTTACAGATATAATAGCTGGAATTATTATAGGTGTATCGTTGGTTTTATTGTTTAAAGGTTTAACAAACAATATCAAAATAGCCCAAGAACTAAGTGAATAATAATTAAATAACAAATGCTTTGTATAAATTAAAAGGACTGAAGCCTATATAGTCATAGACAACAGTCCTTTTTAATATTAGATTAGATTATTGATTTTGTGCTTGAAGAAGTTTAGCTTGTTCAATTACTTTTTCAGCAACATTTTGAGGAACTTCTTCATATCTTACGAATTCTCTTGAGAATACACCATCACCTTGAGTCATTGCTTTAAGGTCGATGTTATAAGTTATGATTTCAGCTTCAGGGATTTCACAATCAATTATTTGATAATCTCCAACCTTATTCATGCCGAGCACTCTTCCTCTTCTCTTGTTAACATCACCTAGAATATCTCCAAGATATTCATCAGATACTCTAACAACAACATGCATTATAGGTTCAAGGATGATCTTCTTCATCTTTTCACATGCTTTTTTGAATGCATCTTTTGCTGCATTCTTAAATGCAAGTTCATTTGAATCAACTGGGTGATATTTACCATCTATTAAAGTAGCATGAACGTTGATAACTGGGAAACCTGCAAGAGGGCCAGTTTCAAGGGCTTCATAGAATCCTTTTTCAATAGGTGGGAAATAGTTTTTAGGAACAGATCCACCAAATATTTCTTCTGTGAAATATGAATCTTCTTCACATGGTTCAAATTTCATTACAACAACACCATAGTAACCTGCACCACCAGATTGTTTTACATATCTTCCTTCAGATTCACCTGGAGACTTGATGGCTTCACGATAAACAATTTGTTGTTTATCAGTTGTTACATCAACTTTGAACATATTCTTCATCTTTTCAAGAAGGACATCAATATGAACATTTCCTTGACCACCAATTAATTGTTGTTTTGTTTCTTTATTTCTTATAATTTCAAAACTTTGGTCTTCAAGTGATAATTTTTGTAAAGCACCAGACAATTTATCTTCATCTGATTTATTCTTTGGTAGAATTGCACGATAATATGTTGGTTTTGGCATTTCTGATTTCTTGAATTGAATTTGTGAACCTTTTTCAGTAAGTGTAGCACCTGTATATAATGAAGCAAGCTTAGCAACACAAACTATATCTCCAGCATAAGCTACTGTATATGGGCTTTGTGTTTTGCCACAAATTAAGAATGATTGATTTACTTTTTCAGTTTTACCATCTACAACTACTTCTTGTCCTATTTTAATTGAACCATTTACAACTAAAACAAATGAAATTGTTCCGATGAAAGCATCAACTGTAGTTTTAAATACATATCCAGCAAATGGTTTCTTTTCGTCATATTTAAGATCGCTTACATTTGATTCAATTGGTTTAGTTTCAGCCATTGATGGGAAGAGTGAAACTACTAAATCTAATAATTCTTTAACACCAACATTTTGAATAGAATTTGCGAGCAATACTGGAATAACAGATTCTGTTAATAAACCAGCTTTAAGACCGCTTGCGATTTCTTCAACTGATAATTCTTCTCCACCAAAGAATTTTTCCATTAATTCTTCATCTTGAGCTGCGGCTTCTTCAACAATTTTATCATATGCTTGGCTAACTGTAGCTTGAAGTTCAGCGCTTATTTCTCCTTCAACACCACCGATATAAGACTTCTTATTTAAAGCATAAGCAAATCCTTTAAAATTATTCTTTCCACCTTCTGGATACATAAATGGTACAACTGATTGTCCAAAACAATCTTGAAGTCCAGCAATAACTTTATCATAGTCAACATTTTCTTTATCAACTTTAGTTACTAAAATAACTGTAGGAACACCTTTTTCCTTTAAGATTCTATAGTAACTCTTAGTTTGAATATCAACGCCTCTTGTTGCATCAACAACTAAAATTGCAGCAGAACAAATTGGAAGTTCGTTATAAATGTCTTGAACGAATTCGTTCATTCCTGGCAAATCAATAAAATTGATTTTTACTCCTTTGTATTGAACAGGAATTAAAGAAGATGCGATACTATATTTATGATTAATTTCTTCTTGTGTGAAGTCAGATATTGTAGTACCTTTTTCAACTTCTCCTTTTTTTGCTATGGCTCCACTAACAAAAGCGAGTGATTCTACTAAAGTTGTTTTACCAGTTCCCATACCACCAACGATGGCAATGTTTTTAATTTGTTCCTTGTAATAATCCATAATTAACCTCTTAATATTAAATAATTCCAAAGGGAATTATAACATATTAACGTCTCATATGCAAATAAACAAATTTAGTTATTTTAATTTTTTTATTTTTAGTTTTTTTATTTTTTTATTTAGATTTGAAAATAGTAGAACTCCAAACACCACAAGGATTGAACCAACGCTTATAAATTCGAACAATAATTTAATATCAATGTCACAGTCTAATAAACCAATTTTATCTTTTGGTAATATTTCATAACTATCGTATTGAACGTTGATTTGAAAACACTTTTTTATTTCTTCTCCATCTTCAGATAAGAATACTACTTCATAAATGTATTGACCAGCTTCATTTTCATGGCCCGTATATGTATCTTTTAATACTTTGGCATTATATGATTTAGAAGATTCTAGTTCTCCACTTGCATACATTAAATCTATGAAATCAACATTTTTAAGTGCGACAGAATCAGTAACTTCTAAAATGTAACTATTAAGTACAATAACAGGTGCGATGTTATCTTCGACTTCTATTTCTATATTAAGAGTTACTTCGTTATTACTGTTATCTATTGAATAGAGCGTAACTTGATAACTGCCCACTGTTCTTTCGTTGTTTTCATAATCGTTTTTTATTAATGAAATAGTTAAATTTGTATCCACGTTATCTGTAACAGTATATCTTTCGATGATATCTTTCTCTTCGAGTAATATTTGATAAGAAGTTTGAAGTTTAGTAGGGCCTGTGATAAGTGGTTTTGTGTTATCCACATAATTTAATTTAACTGAAAAATATGATTTATTTCCATGTGAATCACTAGCTTCTACTTGAATCATCTCAAAGAAAACACTGCTTGGATGTGATGTATAACTACCCACAACTCTAAGTGATGATGTGACATCTCCATCATAACCATCGTTTGCGGTATAATTTCCAAGAATTAATTCATCATTAATAGTGGTGTTTACTTCAAACGATAATTCATTTAAACCAAAAATAGATGGTGAGATCTTATCTGTTACTTCTATATAGAAATATCCATTTGTAGTGTTGTTGCTGGAATCTGTTACTTCTGCATAAATGGTGTATGTGCCTATTGTTGTGGCGTTATCCTTATAATCATCAGTGTTGAACACGAGTAAGTGTGTTATATTGCCTTGATATCCATCATATGCTTGAATTAAAGATTCTATTTCTTCATCTGTTAAAACATTTGTATATGAAGTTTCTATTGTTGGATGATTATCAATTGATACATCATAAAATCCTTGTGTTTCTCTAAATTCATAAAAAAATTCTTTTATTTCATCACCTATAAAACACATCACAGGAAAACCATCAGTTTCAAAATCAATGCTTAAATCATTAAAGCTTCTAATCCTAAACGCAAATACTTCATCTTCAATATAAAGAGTAGTTATAGCCCATTCTATTCCATTTTGTCCTTCTACTATTTGAAAATTTGATGAATCAATTATTCCTAACATACAAAAACTTGAATCATATGTTTCAAGAGATATGTATCCTGCGCTTATTAGATATTTACTTTCAACTTGAAAAGAAAGTGGTACTTGATTATAAGCTAAATAAGTTAATTTATTAGATGTAATTGTGAAATGGTTATCATATTCTAGTATTTCTGGGTCTAATAAATTATCAAAATTACCAGGAAATGATAAATCTTCAATTCCTTCTGCGTTAACGCTATTTGAAAATAATAAAAGCGGCAAAGTGATAGCCGCTATAAAAATTAATAAAATGTATTTTTTCATTTCTATCACCTCACAAGAATAATACTTATGAAGTAACAAAAATTTTAAATATTAAAAATTATTTTTTTAAAAGTTCATCAAGTGCGTTTAATACTTCATCACATTTTTCAAATGAGTCAACCACTATTCCAGAAGCGTTTTCGTGGCCACCACCACCGAACTTTTCACATGTTTCATTGATTTTTATTCCGTTTGATCTTATTCTACATCTGATTTCATTTTCATGAGCTTCGTTGAATAAAGCCCAAATAGGTGATTCTTTAACTCCTGATAATTCAGACACCATATTAGATGCTTCATCATATGAAACATTATATTTATCACGCATCTCTTTAGTTATTTTAATATATAGGACACCATTTTCTGTTTCTTCAAAATTAGATAACACATACCCTTTAAATCTTAGTTCTTCTTTAGTTATTTCATCTAGATGATTAATTATCTTTTGATAGTCTATTCCCATATCAATCATTTTTGCGATTGTCATGAAGGTTCTTGAATCAACATGCGAATACGATAGTCTTCCAGAATCAGTTAATATTCCTGTGCACAAAGCCTCTAATCCATCTACTGATATTGATGGATTTTTAATATTCAACAAAAAATCAAAAACAATTTCTGAACAAGCGCATCTATTCTCATCAACTAAATTGATATATCCAAATGGATCTTTGTTAGGGTGATGATCAATTTTTATGATTTTATTCGATAATTGAATTCTTGGATCATTAGATCTGTCTAAGGTTGCATTATCGACAGAAATGATAAGTGAGTTTTTAAATTCATCATCTTCTATTTTATCAGGAGAGCCCAAAAAAGATAAAAATTTCATATTTTCAAAAGAGGCTTTCACAGTTTTATTTTTGTACATAGATTTAATTATTTCTTTTAAACCTATAGCCGAACCAACACAATCCCCATCGGCCCTAATATGAGTTGTGATTATGATTTTATCGTTTTTCTCAATTTCTTTAAAAATTTGTTTATAGATGTTTGTCATTCTGCCCTCCTTTTTTCAGATAAGAATAAATAGAATAATGAAAAAGAACCAAGTGGTTCTTATTTTTCATATCCAGGTTTTCCAAGCATCTTAAACATATTAACTTTGTATGCTTCTACACCTGGTTGATTAAATGGATTGACTCCTAAAACATATCCACTTATTGCGCATGACTTCATAAAGAAATAGAACAAATAACCTAAATTATATTCATCAATTTCTTCTATATTAATTCTAATTTGTGGTACGCCACCATCAAAATGAGCTTTAGATGTGGCTTCCATTGCGGTTTTATTCACATAATCAATTGATTTTGATGCAATATAATTTAAGCCATCAGTATTGTCTTTATCAAAAGGAATATCTAAATCTTGTTTAGGAACTTTTACATTTATCACTGTTTCAAATAAATTTCTTCTTCCCTCTTGAACATATTGGCCCATTGAGTGAAGATCGGTTGTGAAAATGCAGGATGCAGGATATATTCCTTTTCCTTCTTTTCCTTCTGATTCGCCAAACAATTGTTTCCACCATTCAGATACAAATTGTAAACATGGTTCATATGATTCTAGAATTTCAATATCAAAATTCTTAGATAATAATGCATTTCTATATATAGCATATTCCATAGCATAGCTATTATTATTCCCTAAAAAAGCTTTATAAGCATCTTTAGCACCTAATAATAATTTATCAATGTCATATCCTTTGCTTGCGATAGGGAGTAATCCAACTGCGCTGAATACCGAGTATCTCCCACCCATATCTTGAGGAACTGTGAACATTTCATATCCATTTTTAAGACCTATCTCTCTTAAAGCACCTTTTTCTTTATCAGTAGTTAAGAAGATGTGCTCTTTTAATTCTTCTTTCATATATTTTTTCTTTAATATATCTAGGATGAATCTAAATGCGATAGCAGGTTCTGTCGTAGTCCCACTCTTTGAAATTACATTTACACTAAAATCTTTATCCCATAAATAATCTTTAAGTTGTGTTAGATATGATGAAGAAATAGAATTACCAGCAAATATAACTTCAACTCCATCATTTTCAAAATAAGGAGACAAGGCATCTATAGCGGCTTTGGCGCCAAGATATGACCCACCAATCCCAATAACAACTAGTACTTCGGATGTTCTTTGGATGGTTAAAGCAGCTTTTTTAATTCTTTCGAATTCCTCTTTATCATATGAAAGCGGATAGTCGTGCCAACCTAAAAAATCAGAACCTAAACCATTTTTTGACTCTAAAGATTTTAAAGCTTCTTCAGCTTTTACTTTAAATTGTTTTAATTCTTCTTCACTAACAAATCTTTTTGCACTTTCTAAATCAACACTAAAACTCATCATACACCCCATTAATTTTCTTCTATATCAATATCATCTAAATCCATTTGATCAACATTTACCACTTTCACAACTTCTGGAATTTCTTCTTTTAAGATAGCTTCAACTCCATCATTTAAAGTTGTGTCTAGTGCAACACAGCCAACACATGCACCATATAGTTTCACATAAACTATGCCATCTTCATATTTTACAAGTCTTAAATCTCCACCATCTCTTTGGATGAATGGTCTTATTCTATCAATTACTTCAATTATTTCTTCTTCTACAGATTTTTCGTAAATCTTTTGTGCTTGTTCTACTGTTTCTTTTTCCATTTTGTCTATTCCTCACTAACCACATAATTAACATCAAAAGAAGGATTTCTTAAGATGTAATATTGAGAATCCAATGAACAATACTCATTGATATAATCTGGAATAAATTTAACATTATCTTTGTTAAAGCCTTTTAATCTTAGATTGTTTTGGTTGTAATCACCAACTATAAATTCATATTTTTTTAGGATTTCCACAAATTTATTATCAAAATCATTGATTTTGAATGCATCTTGTTCATTTTTTATCAATTCAAATGTTCCGTGGGCTGTTTCAACTGTATTCATAGGTCCTCCTCTAAAAGAACGCTCGCAAAACAGGCTATTCCTTCTTTTGAACCAATTATGCCTCTTTTTTCCATAGTAGTTGCCTTGATTGAGATTTGGCTTACATCAATTCCCATTATGTAAGACAACGTTTCTCTCATACGAATTATATATGGGTGCATCT
This sequence comes from Caryophanales bacterium UBA1188, assembly GCA_002310135.1. Taxonomy (GTDB): domain Bacteria; phylum Bacillota_I; class Bacilli_A; order Izemoplasmatales; family UBA1188; genus UBA1188. The sequence continues at coordinate 532,417 of DBYK01000001.1, forward strand.
TTGGTTCTTCAGCTATTATCATAGAATCAATGTTTACTATTCTATATTTATTAAATTCCATCATATCTATTACTTTAGATAGAATTAATTTAGAATCCATTCCTAAAGATTCTTCTTCTTTGAAGAAAGTTCCAAGGTCTCCTAAAGCCAATGCCCCAAGTATAGCTTCGCTTATCGCATGAATTAAAGCATCTCCATCGCTTATAGCTTCAAGTCCTTTTTCATATTCAATTTCTATTCCTCCAAGCATTAAAGGTTTGTCTTTAATAAATGGATGAAAATCAAAAGAATTACCTATGCGCATATAATATTCCTTCTAATAATTTAATATCATAAATTGTGGTAGCTTTAATTGAAATATTGTCTGTGAAGACAAGTTTAACTTTATTACCACAAGCTTTAAATATTCCAGAATCATCAGTAAAAGTGAAATTATTCTTTCTCGCCTCAGCGTACGCATCAAGAAGAAGACTTGTTTTAAAACACTGTGGAGTAATTACAGATGCTAATGTGTGTCTTGAAAAATAGTTTTCAACGAATCCATCCACTATATGACAAGTTGTATTGTACACTCTTGTTGCGAGGGCTGCCCCACCTGTTTCTTTAGATGCATTTAGTATATTATATACATCTTCTTTGTATATAAGTGGCCTTGCGCCATCATGAATAATCACATATTCAGAATTGATTTTAGTGAGTCCTTTTTGAACTGATTCTCCCCTTGTTTGTCCACCTTCTATAAATTCTATTTTATCTGTATAGTTTTTGCCAAGACCTTTAATGAGATTTTTAAAATATAATTTATCTCTTTCGTTTTCAACGATAACTATCTTTTCACATAAAGGATCTTTTACAAAATAATCAAGACTGTATCTTATAAGTTCTGTAACACCATTTATTTTGTAGAGGACTTTATTATATCCAAGAGCGGCTCTTTGGCCCTCTCCTGCAGCTAATAATATACATTGATACTTATTCATAATTTAATCTCCTAAAATAGAATAGTTTCTTCTATTTGAACTTATTGCTTCTTCTAATAATTTATTTGATAACTTCACAAGATCGATAGAATCGATTTGTCTATTTCCGTTTAAATTAATTATTCCAAAATTAGGTACCACAACATCTTTTATAGAAGATACTTGTATCTTGGTGTTGTATATATCTGACTGAGGATTTGTGACAGCATCATGAAAATTTTGATATACTTTTAAGTCATCTATAATAAGGGCGAACCTAATTCCTGTAATTCTGAAGAATTTAGTAATATCTTTTTGGTAATTGTTTTTCATAAATTTGATGTAGTCATTTATCATTAAACTACCAATTTCTCTACTGTATTTTTCATTGATAATTGAGATATTTGACAATTCAAACATCACAAAAGAGAAAGGTTTTTGATTTTCAACAAGCTGTTTTATGATAGGATAAATTTTTTCTTCTGAATATAGAGAATCCACATCAAAATATGCAGTTCTTTTAAAGCATCTTATATCAAGTGGCACAATCACAGAAATTATACTCTTCTTAGAACCAACACCTATATAATGACCTCTTTCTAAAATCCATATAGTTTCATTCCCTCTACTAATTCTATACTTCATTTCAAAAGTCATTGTTTTCTTTGTGGTTCTATCTATAGTTTTTATATATTCCTCTCTATCTTGTGGATTTATAAGCATAGCGTGCTCTTCAATTGATGAAGATTGCTTCCCACCAAAAATAGAATATGCATGATCAGAAAGTATTACTTCTTTTGCATTGTTTTCATAGAATATGATACCTTCATCAATTAAAGTTATAGTTGAAAGATATCTTTGTCTTAAGTTTTCTTTATCGTCTTTAAGATTGCTATATCCTTTTTCTAATTCAAAATAATCATATTCTGTAATGTTTTTAGTAACCTTTCTTGGCGCTATAAACATTGCATTTACAATGATTAAAGATAAAGAAACTATATCATAGATCCATAACTTATCTAAAAATAAGTTGAAGAAAACCATTACAGGAAGCAGTGCGCAAACTAAAACACATACAATCACTTTAATAAGATTGAATGTGGATTTGTTTAATATAAAACTAACTACTGACAATATCAATAATGCAATTACAATAAATATTTCTAAATAATACATCTTAACACCTATGTTAGTATATCACAAATCAGTGATTTTTGATATACTCCTTCAAAGTTGCATAAACTTCACTTTTTGGCATTCCGACAACACTAAAGAAATCTCCATCTATCGATTTTATGAATCTGCCTATATACCCTTGAATAGCATATCCACCAGCTTTATCATATGGTTCTTTAGTTGAAGAATAATTTAGTATCTCTTCATAATCTATATTAGTAAACGTAACAAAACAACTAGAATAAAAAGATTTTTCAAAGTCATCGCTTATAAAATAAGCGCCTGTAATAACTTTATGAGTTTTTCCAGATAATTTTTTGATCATTTTTATGCATTCTTCTTGTGATTGAGGTTTACCTATTATTTCGCCATCTAAAAATACAAGTGTATCAAAACCTAAAACTAAAGCATCTTTATTGTTTTCAAATACTTCTTTTGCTTTTTGTTGAGCGAGTTTCATCACAAGTTCTTCGTTCGAATTAAAAGAATCCACAAATTCTGGTTTTGTCGATTCAATTACTTCGTATTTAAACCCAAACTCATTCATGAATTCTATTCTTCTTTTTGATTTAGACGCTAATATTATTCTTTTCATAAAACCACCTTTTTTATTATACCCTAAAAAAGTGAATTATTTAATAATTCATACATAATATGATAAAATAATATGGTATGAAATTGGTAAAAGATGAAATTCTAAAGAAATTATTAGATAAAGGTGAAACTGTAGTTATCGCAGTCTCAACAGGCATAGACTCAATGAGCCTTTTTCATTATTTGTTTAATAATGGGTATAAAATTGTGGTCGCTCACGTCAATCACAAAAAAAGAATAGAATCTAATCAAGAATATGAATTCTTAGAAAATTATACAAAAGAATTAGGAGTTCCTTTTGAAGGATACATCCTACCTAAAATAGAGAGTGGCAACTTTCAAGAAAAAGCTAGAGAATTAAGATATGAATTCTTAAAAAGAGTTGCAGATAAATATAAAACAAAACAAATTGTAACTGCACATCAAGCTGATGATTTAGTTGAAACAATTATTATGAGGTTATCTCGTGGTTCTTCTTTAAGAGGATATGCTGGGATTAATCCATCGTTTGAAAAAGATGGATATAAAATTATTAGACCACTTCTTTACACAAGGAAAACTGATATAGAGAATTATCAAAAAGAAATGAATGTTCCATTCTTTTTAGACAAAACAAACACCGAAGATAATTATACAAGAAATAAAATTAGGCATAAAATAATTCCTGTAATTGAGGAAATTAATAGTTCTTATTGTGATGCTTTTATGAACTTTAGTAGTGATGTTATAGATGCATATAAACTAATAGAGAAGTTATCTTTAGACTTCCTAAAAAGATGTGCAGTAATAACTGATAGCGAGGTATCTTTTAGCATCAAAGATTATATGCTTCTAGATGATGTTATTAAAAAAAATGTTGTTTTAAAATCTATCAATATTATCTCAAATAATACTCTTGAATTAACGCACGAAAAATTAATGAAAATTGCTGAATTTGGGGAAAACCAAAAAGAGTCAAAAGAGATAGAGTTATCAGGCAACATCAGTTTATATATTGAATATTCTAAATTTGTTTTTGCTAGGAAAATTAATTCAGTAAAAATAGATTTAGTAATCAATGATTTTGGTAGATTTCACCTCTCTCCTTCTAAAGATATTGTTGTTTCAAAAGAATATCATAATCTAAAAGAAAAAACTTCATATTTGTTGTGCTATAATAGTAAGGAAGTAATATTTCCTATTTACGTAAGAAATATTAAGGATGGAGATAAGATTACTGTTTGTGGTATAACAAAAACAATTAAAGACTTGCTTAAAGATAATAAAATTCCAAAAAGAATGAGAGATAATTATTTAGTTTTATCTAATAAAGATGGGAACTTCTTCGTCCCAGGTATTATTAGAAAAGAAACTGATATAAGCAAAGAATTAAAAATGTATATTACTATTGAGGAGAAACAAAATGAAAATTGATAATATTTGCAAAAAAGTTCTAGTTTCTGAAGAAGAGATTCAAGCAACTGTTAAAAAAATAGGAGAGCAAATCAGCAAAGACTATGATGGTGAAGAAGTCACTATGATAGGTCTTTTGAATGGATGTAATCCGTTTTTTAGTGATTTACTTAAGCATATAGATTTATTAATCGAAGTAGATTATATGAGAGCTTCTTCTTACCATGGTAGTATCAAATCTAGTAATGAAGTTCTAATACTCAAAGATTTAGATAAATCAATAAAAGGAAAGAACGTTATAGTTGTTGATGATATTATTGATACAGGGGAAACATTAAAGTGTATAATTGAACTTTTAAAATTAAAAGGCGCAAAAACAATTGAAGCATGTGTTCTCCTAGATAAAGATATAAAAAGAAATGTCGCATACAAGCCTAAATATATAGGTTTAAAGATTCCAAAAGAATTTGTGGTTGGATACGGACTCGATTACAACGAACATTATAGAAACCTTCCATATATAGGCGCTGTGAAAGACGAAGTATATACTAAAGAGGAAAATAATAATGAGTGAAGAAAATAAAAATCCAAATCAAAATCCAAATCAAAAGGAGAGTCCAAAAGGATTTAACTGGGGTAATTTAGGAATAATTCTAATAGCGATAGCGCTTGTTATTGGCATCATTTATTCTGTGAATGGATGCAATCAAAGAGCTGAAGAATTATCTTATACTGAAGCAGTTAATAATTATGTAGTTGCAAACGATACTAATACTGTAAAAATAAAGAAAATAGTTGCTACACCTGCAAGAGATTCAAGCAAAGCTGAAAGCTATGTTGTTCGTATTTATATGAACAACCAAGAAAATACTATCTACTACTTCTATATAAATAGCGCAAATACATATTCTGAATTTGTTGAATTATGTAGAGATAAGAGTATTGTATTCTCATATGCACCAGGTTCAGCTATAGATCTTTCATCAATTATTCTAATTGCATCTATTCTTATTTCAGTAATATTCTTAATTGTAATAATTGTTAGAACTAATAAAGCTCAAAGTAGTGGAATGAGTTCTACAATGGAATTTACTAAATCAAGAGCTAAATTAAACAAGATGATTACTACTACTTTCAAAGATGTAGCTGGTCTTGAAGAAGAAAAGGAAGAATTAAAAGAAATTGTAGATTTCTTAAAGAATCCTCAAAAATATACAGAAATGGGTGCAAGAGTGCCAAAAGGTGTTCTCCTTTATGGAAAACCTGGTACAGGTAAAACTTTACTTGCACGTGCTGTTGCAGGAGAAGCTGGTGTTCCGTTCTTCTACACAACAGGCTCAGATTTAGTTGAAATGTTTGTTGGTGTTGGTGCAAGCCGTGTTAGAGATATGTTTAAAACTGCTAAAAAGCATGCACCATCTATCTTATTTATGGATGAAATAGATGCCATAGGCAGACAAAGAGGTACAGGTCTTGGTGGTGGTAACGATGAAAGAGAACAAACTCTAAATCAATTATTAGTTGAAATGGATGGCTTTGGACAAAATTCTGGAATTATCATTATCGCTGCAACAAATAGACCTGATATATTGGATCCTGCCTTACTTAGACCAGGAAGATTTGATAGACAAATCGATGTATCTGTTCCTGATATCAAAGGAAGGGAAGAAATATTAAAAGTTCATGCAAGAAATAAAAAGATTTCTAAAGATGTCGATTTTAAACAAGTTGCACATCAAACTCCAGGATTTACTGGGGCAGATTTAGAAAATGTAATGAATGAAAGCGCGCTTCTTGCCGCAAGAGAAAACAAAAAAGAAATCGATCAACCATTAATTGATGAAGCTATAGATAGAGTAATGATGGGTCCAGCTAAAAAATCTAGAGTAATTTCTAAAAGAGAAAAAGAAATTATTGCATATCATGAAGCTGGTCACTGTGTAATCGGTACTCTTTTATCAAATGCTGATGTTGTTCAAAAAGTAACTATCATTCCAAGAGGAGAAGCTGGTGGATATAACCTAATGGGTCCTAAAGATGAAGAAGTTATTCTTTATTCAAAGAACCAATTAATGGAACGTATTACAGGTTTCTTAGGTGGAAGAACAGCTGAAGAGTTGATGTTTGGCGAAATAACTACAGGCGCGTCTAATGATATGTTAAATGCAACAAGAATAGCTAGAGCTATGGTAACTGAATATGGGATGAGTAAATTAGGTCCAATTACCTATGAACAAAATTCAGGATATGTATTCTTAGGAAGAGATTATTCATCTAATAAGAATTTCAGTGATATTGTTGCTCATGAAATTGATGAAGAAATAAGAAATATCGTTAATGAATGTCATAATAATGCAGCAAAGATTTTAACTGAAAATATGGATAAGTTAAAGGCAATAGCTCATTATCTCATGGAAACAGAAACTCTTCTTAAATCTGATATCGATGAAATATTTAAAACAAACCACTTAAAGAGAGTTGATGATGAACAACAAAACGCTCTTAAAGATCTTGGCACCATAACTGAACAAGATGAGACTAGATAAATACTTAAAGGTATCTCATATTATTAAAAGAAGATCCTTAGCTAAAGATGCTGCAGACAAAGAAAGAATTGCTGTAAATGGTAAATCTGCTAAACCATCAACTGATGTTAAAGTTGGGGATGTAATAGAAATAAAGTATGCTAGTAAGGTTTTAAAAGTTAAAGTTTTAAGCGTTAATGAATACACATCTAAAGCAGAATCTTCTTCTATGTATGAAGTAATATGTAATGAATAAAACTTATCGCAAGAAAAGCGATAAGTTTTTTATAATTAGTGATTTATTATTTATAAATTATGCTAAACTAAAATTAGACTAAAAGACAATTTGAAAGGCGGTATTATTATGGCAGATGCAAAAAAGATTTATCATGTTGTTAAAAGAGAAGACAAAAAATGGGAAGTAAAACTCGCAAAAGTTGGTGGAGCAGCAGGAAAAGCTATCAAATTATTCGACACTAAAGTTGAAGCTGAAGAATATGTTAAAAAGATGGCTGAAAACCAAGGTGCTAGTGTTGCAGTTCATGCTTCTAAAGGTAAAAACAAAGGAAGAATTCAATAAAAAGAAAAATAAAAAAGAGGTTCGCCTCTTTTTTATTGCTCTTCTTCTATTATTTTTTTAATTAAATCAATATTTTTTAATATATCTTTGGCTAGATATAATTGGTTTAAGCATCTATCCAAATTTTGATTTTGATATTTTATCTTAAAATATGGATTACCAAGTAAATAATCAGTTAAAAATCTTATAGATAATTCTACTGGCATAGATATTACTCCATAAATTAATGATTCTTTTTCTTCTTTTGTTAAGATGTTTTTGGTTTCACTCATGAATCCTTTTGTAAAGGATTTTGTTTTTTCTAAATCTATTTTGATATTTAGAAAATCTATTGATGTTTCATCTTTAGTAGATGCAATAGATCTTATAGCATCCCCAAAATCATATGCTATTAAGCCTCCCATAATGGTATCTAAATCGATTACACAAATATAATCATTTGAATTCACATCAAATAAAACATTGTTTAATTTAGTATCGTTATGGATTACTCTTGTTTTGATTTGTTGTTTTTCTTCTAAAATTGATAATTTAGTTGCAACATCTTTAACTGATAATAATTCTTCTACTATTTCTTTAATAAACTTATTATCTTTATAAGAACTATTATTAAATGCGTTAATTAAATCAACATATCTTTTTTTAGTATTATGAAAATCTTTTATTGTTGTGTGTAAACTATATACAGGATATAAATCTAATTTCTTGATAAATGAACCAAATGCTTTACCTGCATTATATATAATTTCTTGATTATCTGTTTTATCGTATGTTGTTGAAAATTCTATAAATTTATACATTCTATAGTATTCATTATCATCACCAAAATAGAAATTTTTATTGTCTTTTGTTTTTATAAAAGAAAGTTTATAAGAACCAATATAATCTATTACTCTAGTGATGTTTTCAACCACATCTTCTGGTTGCTTAAAAACATACTTGTTTATTTTTTGAAGTATATAAGATTTTTTAGATTCTAAGGTAATTTTGAATGTGGTGTTTATATTACCATTTCCAAATGGAACAATCGACTCTACAGAAGAATCTATATTAAAATTTAATACAATTTCTTTTAATTTATCTTTATCCATTTTACAATTATAAATTTTTAAATTTAAACTAATTATTAGTAAATAATGTCAATTGTATTATTATTAGATTTATTATATAAATCTATTATATTTTTTGTTATATATAACCAAATAATAAATATATTATTTATTTTTACACAAATTATTCTGTTTTAAGTTCTTTTAATTCATCTTTCATGTGGTTTCTTATTTCTCTAACATTCAATTTAGTATCATTGTTTAAAATCTTTTTAAATGAATCAAATACTTCTTTTGTCGCTGATGCATCAGTTAGAGCGTGATGCGCTTGAGTAGCTTGAATCCCATTAAATATTTGAAGAGCCACAAATAATCCTAAATCTTCTTGAAGAGAATAATAGCCTCTAATTAATTTTGCTAAATCGATTGAATCAAATTTAATTTGTTTGAAATGATTTTTATCATAGAATTTGTTTAATGCCTTTATGTCGCTTGAACCCCACACAAATACTGTAGGAGTATATATTCTAAAATAGTTTTGAAGGAGATTGTAGAATTCTTTTTGAGAAACCGATTCTGCTAATTCTTCATTTGAAATATTTAAAAATCTTTTTGTTCTATCTGATACTTTCTTTTTTGTTTTTATATATGATGAATATTCATCAACAACTTTGTCATTTGGATCACTAATTACAATTCCGACTTGTAATAATTCATATTCAAATTTAGATTTTTCATTAAAAGCTGGCATTGTGAATTCAAAATCAATAAACATTTTATAATCGAAAGAATTGATTAATTCTACAGTTTGGTTTTTAATTGAATCAACGCTATAAAATATTCCTTCATCATTAGATATTTCAGTGATTGAAATTATTCTCGTTGCTAGTTGGTTTTTGTATTCTTTTGTTGCTTCACTATATTCAAAGGTAATGTTTACATTATTTAATGTTTTATATTTAAATACTTGAGATGCTAAAGAACGGGATAAGAAAAAGAACGATTTTTCTTCGTTTATTTCAATTAATAATATTCTATCTTTTTCATAAAAACTTATTATTTTCCCTTTTAGTATATTACTCAAGTTCTTCTTCCTCGCTTAATTTGGATTTAAGAGTTTCTATAACGCCATCTTTTAGTCCGCATTTTTTTAAATCACTAAAAGATGCTTCTTTTATATCTTTAATAGTTTTGAATTCTTTTAATAATTTGATTTTTGTAATTTCACCTATTCCAGGAATAGTATCTAATATAGATTCAAATGATTCTTTAGTTTTAAGAGATCTATGGAATGTGATTGCAAAACGATGAACTTCTTCTTGAATATCTGATAAGAACTTATATAAGTTAGAATGTCTATCAAGTTCATATTCTTTAGAATCATAAACAATAGCATTAGTAGTATGCGTATTATCTTTTTTTAATCCAGCAACCTTGATAGAATTTATATTTAAATAAGATAACATTTCAAGACAAGCATTAACTTGTGTTTCTCCTCCATCCATTAATATTAAATCTGGGAGAGGTTTTTCTTCTTCAAGCAATCTTTTATATCTTCTATATACAACTTCTCTCATAGTGGCATAATCATTTGGGCCCACTACATCTTTAATTTTATATTTCCTATATTCTTTTGGTGCTTTCTTGCCGTTTATATAAACTACGCAAGATGATACTGGAGAATCACCAAAAAGATTTGAATTATCAAATGATTCAATTCTGTTTGGAATTTCTATATTTAATAATTTTGATAATTCAATTAGAACTTCCCTTTTTTTATCAATTTGAATTTTATTTTTGTTTTTTAAAGCTATTAGACTATTTTCTTTAGCCATAAGTAATAATCTGTGTTTAGCTCCTTTTATAGGAGAAGATATTAAGGCTTTATCTTTTATTGAATCTAGAAGACTGATATATTCTTTATCTATAAATATATTTTTAGGATATTGATCACCTTGATAATTACTATAAATTAATTGAAGTATTGTATCTTCCATATCAAAAAAGTATGGAACAACATTATTTTTAGATAAAATTATCTTTCCCCCTCTTAAATAGACAATAGATAAAGAAAGATATTCATTATCATATGAAATGCCAAATACATCTACGTCTGTCTTGTCTTTTAGCATAACATCTTGTTTGATTAAGGTGTTTTCGATATCTTGAATTAAATCCCTTATCTTTTTAGCGCCTTCAAAATCTAGAGAATCGCTTTTTTCTTTCATTTCTTTTTTTAATTCATTTATAATAGATAAATCATTGGCGTATAAGAGAGATTTAATCTTTTTATATATTTCGTTATATTCTTCTTCTTTAATATCGTTTATACATGGGGCAAGACATTCATCCATCTCGTAATATATGCATGGTTTTTTAGGAACACTACTACATTTTCTCATTTTGTAGATTTTATTTAAGAGTTCCATGGTTGATCTTGCGGATGAAACATTTGTGTAAGGACCAAAAAATTTAGAATTTCTTTTAGATAATCTTCTAGTAATGATTAATTTTGGGTTCTTTTCTTTAGTAAATTCTATATATGGGTATGTTTTATCATCTGTGAGATCTATGTTGTAAAATGGAGAATGTTCTTTAATTAAAGATATTTCGAGAAGAAATGCTTCTTTTTCATTTGAAGTAACTATATAAGTGAAATCTTCAATTTTTGATACAAGAGCGGTTGTCTTGTTGTCATGAGCACCAACAAAATAAGAGCGAACTCTATTTTTTAGATTTTTCGCTTTTCCAACATAAATAATTTTGTTGTCCTTATCTAGCATCTGGTAGGAACCAGGAAGAGAAGGAAGCGTTTCAAGTTTCTCTCTTATTTTATCGTTCATTTATTTTCTTTTCTTTTAATTTCTTCTAATAATTCTTCTATTCTTGAACCGTTTGCGTATGAATTATCATATTTAAAGATAATTTCAGGAGCTTTTCTCATAGATACTTTAGAAACTAGGGTGCTTCTTATGAATCCTTTTGATGATTCAAGACCTTCTTTAGCTTTTTTCTTGTCTTTTTCGCTTAAAACAGTATAAAAGACCGTTAAAAAACTTAAATCTTGGGTTAATTCACAATCGGTTATTGTGACTAAACCTATATTGTTTTTAACTTCAAAATTAATAATATCTGATAAGGCTCTTTTAATTGAAGATTCAAGCCTTAATAAATAATTACTCTTCATCTTTTACCTCTTCGGTAATAGAGAATTGTAGGATGTCCCCTATTTTTACATCATTAAAGTTTTCAATTAAAATACCACAATCAAAACCTTGTTTAACTTCTTTAGCATCATCTTTAAATCTCTTTAAGGATGCTATTTTACCATGATATATTACTATTCCGTCTCTTATTACATCAACAGATGCGTTTCTTCTTACAAATCCATCTGTGACAAAAGATCCAGCAATAGTTCCGATTTTAGATGCTTTGTATATTTCTCTTACTTCAGCTTGTCCACACACTCTATCTTCATATACAGGTGTTAACATGCCTTTCATCGCTGCTTCTATATCTTCTAATAATTTATAGATGATATTATATGATCTTATGTCTATGCCTTTTGATTTTGCGAAATCTTTAACATTTTGAAGAGCAATTACATTGAATGCGATAATAACCGCTTGGCTTGCTTGAGCTAATAAGACATCTGTTTCCGTAACAGGACCAACTGATGAACGAATAATGTTTAATGTGATACCTTCAACATTTATTTTTTCAAGAGATCCTTTCATAGCTTCAGCAGACCCAGATGTATCGGCTTTTATCATAATATTTAAAGTTTGAGATTCGTTTTCTTTTGCTTTTTCAAATAATTCATCTAAAGTCATAACTTTAGTAGAAGTTTGAGATTGAGTTTTAGAACGAAGGGTTCTAATTTCGCTTATCATTCTCGCTCTTCTTTCTTCTTTGATTGTCATGAATTTATCGCCTGCTTGTGGAACTTCAACAAGACCAGTAATAGATACTGCGTCACTAGGGAAAGCTTGTCTAACTTGTTTAGAAAGGTCATTGTACATATTTCTAATCTTTGCCCAAGTGTTTCCACAAACGATGATATCGCCTACGTTTAATGTACCAGATTTAACTAGTAATGTAGCTGTAGGGCCTTTTGTTTTGTCGAGTTTAGATTCGATTACATAGCCAGTTGCGTCTCTATTTGGGTTTGCTTTATATTCTTCTACTTCAGCAACTAATTGAATTGTATCTAAAAGTAGTGGAACATTGGTTCCTCTTAAAGCAGATATGTTTACATAAGGAACATTTCCACCCCATTCTTCAGGAAGAAGTCCAAGCTCAGCTAATTCTTGTTTAGCTCTATCTGGGTTTGCGTTAGCTCTATCGCATTTATTAACCGCAACTATGATAGGGCACTTAGATGCTTTTGCGTGGTCTATCGCTTCTCTTGTTTGAGGCATTACACCATCATCTGCAGCAACAACTAAAACTACTATATCAGTGATTTTTGCTCCTCTTGCTCTCATTTCTGTGAATGCAGCATGTCCTGGAGTATCTATAAAAGTAATCTTCTTTCCGTTTCTTTCTATTGAATATGCACCAATAGCTTGAGTAATTCCACCATATTCTGATTGGACTAATCTAGAATTTCTAATTGTATCAAGAAGGGTTGTTTTACCATGGTCTACGTGGCCCATAATAGTTACAACTGGTGGTCTTGGAACTAAATCTTCTTCTTTATCTATGATTTCAATCTTTTCAAAGTTTGTGAAATCTTTACTTTCATCTATTTTGAATTCTATTCCAAGTTCTCCGGCTAATAATTCTGCGGTATCTCTATCAATAGATTGTGTTTGGTTTGCCATAATGCCTAACGAAATAAGTGTTTTAATTATTTCTGCAACACTTCTTTTTGTAACTTCTGCGATGTCACTTACGCTCATAGATTCACTATATACTAGTGGTAATTTAGGCTTCTGTATTTCGCTTTTTGCTTTTGCATAGTTATAGTTCTTCATTTGGCCTTGGGAATTCTTCTTGTTTCCGTATCCATAATTCCCTTGGTTTTTGTTTGAACCGCGTTGAGATTTATTATTCTTTTGCATATAAATCCTCCTATTCTAGTGACTTTAAGATTAAATTTTTAAAACCTTCATCTGTTACCCCGATAACTTTTATGTTTGTTTTACCGAGTGATTTTGATAATTCATCTTTAGAAAAGTTTCTAATTAAAGGTATTTTTCTTAATTCACTAATGATTATTATTTGTTTTTCTATGTTTGAGGATAAATTTTTATCCATCAACAAAAGAAAAATCTTTTTTTGGTTTTGTGGTTTAATTATTTCATCAAAACCAATAATTAATTTGTTGGCTTTTAGAGCTAACCCTAAAAGACTTAATGTTTTATTTGTCATTATTTCAATAATTCTAGTAATTCTTTGTATATTTCATCTTGAACAGTTACCTCTAAATGTTTTTCAAGAATTTTAGTCTTTTGTGCTTTTAAGATAACTTGTTCGTCTTTTTTAAGGTACGCACCTCTACCATTAGCTTTACCTTTGAAATCGATTATTACTGTTCCTTCTGGAGTTCTAACAACTCTAAAAAGATCTTCCTTTTTTAGTCTTTCTTGTGTAACAACACATTTTCTAAGTGGTATTTTTTTCTCTTTCATTAGAAATCGATTCCCTCTTCTAAAGCTTGAGGCACGCTCTTGATATCAATCTTCCAACCAGATGATTGAACGGCAAGTTTAACATTTTGTCCTTTTTTACCAATAGCAAGACTGAATTGATCTTCTGGAACAATAGCGATAGCTTGTTTTTCTTTTTGATTAAACATAACCGCAACCACTTCAGCTGGTTTAAGAGCGTTTATGATATATTCTTTTGGATCTTCGCTATATTCATAGATATCAATCTTTTCTCCACCAAGAGCATCAATAATATCTTTAATTCTTTTTCCTTTTGGACCAAGACAAGAACCAAGTGCATCTACATTTTCATCTAAAGTTTTAACGCAAACTTTCGTTCTGTCTCCAGAATCTCTTGCGATACCTAATATTTCAACTACACCATCTTTAACTTCTGGAATATAGTTTTCGAATAATCTCTTAATTAAATTCTTATCACTTCTTGAAACATATACCCTTGGGCCTTTACTAGTCATTTCAACTTTTGAAAGATATAGTTTAACTTTTGAATTAATGTGACATTCTTCTCTTGGAATTTCAACTCTTGGAATTGAAGCACTAACATCATATCCTAAATCAAAAATGATGAGATTTTCATTGATAGATACGATTGTACCAGTGATCATTTCATCTTCATGAGCTTTGAAAAATTCATAAGTCTTTTCTCTTTCTAGTTTTTTAATTTCTTGGTTTAGAATTTGTTTAGTAGAGTTTGTGGCGATACGACCAAAGTCTTTAGGGTTAACATTTTGTTTAACTTCAAAATAATCTCCCATCTTTACGCCTCTTTTAATTGTTTTGGCTGTTTGAAGTGTGATTTTAGATGGGTCATCAGGGGTTAATTCGTCTTCTTCTACAACTTGGTAGTAATGAGCTAAATATAATTCACCTTTTTCTTCGTTGAAAACTAATTTAGCATTTGATATGCCGTATTCTCTTTTATATGCATTAACTATGCCTTTTTCAACAGCATCAAATAATTGAGCTTTCTCAAGACCTCTTTCCTCACATAACTCTTCTAAAGCTTTAAAGAAATCATGATTAATCATTTTTTTATTCCTCCTAGAACTTACATACAATTCTTAAAGAACTGATGTCGTTAGCGTTTATTTTAATATTTTTGTTTTTATCATTTTTAATTACAAGACTATCTTTTAATGCTTCTATTAATTTGCCTTTATATAATTGATCAAACGTTTTAACTTCTATCCATTCACCAATGTATACAGACGCATCATCGAAATCAAAATCTTTCTCAAGACCTCTTGAAGATATTTCTAAAGAATATTCTTCATCAATTGGATCTTCTTTATCTAAATATTCGTTTATCTTATTTGTGATATCTTCAATATCTTCAATATCAATAAACCCAACCTTATCTACAACAATTTCTAAAACATTGGAATCGTCTTTTTTCTTATAATCAAAGCTATAAAGTTTTAAATTTGATTTTTGGATAATTTCTAAACAATCATCTTTAATTTTATTAAGATTCATATAAATATCTCCTATCAATAAATATGAGCGGTTATTCACCACTCACTACTTAGACTATAACATAGTCTTTTTTCAAAAGCAAGTTTTTATCTATTTTAGGATTCTTATTTTCTTAGTTTGAAATATCTTATTGAATAAGATATAATATTGTGTAATGAATCGATGGAGGTTTAGTGTATGGAGTATACTGATCAAGAGTTAGCGAGACGCGCAAAACTTGAAAAACTTGAAGAAATGGGGATTGATCCTTATGGAGAAAGATTCATAAAATCACATTACAGTCTTGAAGTTAAAGAAGAATTTAAAGGTAAAACTCATGAAGAACTTGAAGAACTTGGCGCTAAAGTAAGTGTGTCAGGAAGAATCATGTTTATAAGAAAAATGGGCAAAGCTAGTTTCTTCACTATAAAAGATAGAATGGGTTTAATTCAAGTTTATATAAGAATTGACGCTGTAGGAGAAGACGCCTACACAGTTTTCAAGATGGCAGATGTTGGAGATATTTGTGGTGTAAAAGGAACTGTCATGCTTACACAAACAGGAGAAATTACCATCAAATGTGAAGAATACATACATTTAGCTAAAGCACTCAAACCTCTTCCAGAAAAATTCCATGGATTAACTGATGTTGAAGAAAGATATAGAAAAAGATATCTCGATTTAATAATGAATGATCAAAGTATGGAAACTGCGGTCTTAAGACCAAGAATTATCAAAGAGATGAGAAGATATTTTGATGAGTGTGGATTTATAGAAGTTGAAACACCAGTTCTTCAAATGTCTAGAGGTGGAGCAAGCGCAAGACCTTTTATTACCCATCATAATGCTTTAGATATGGATTTATATCTAAGAATCGCAACCGAAATTCCACTAAAGAAACTACTCGTTGGAGGAATGGAAAAGGTTTATGAGATTGGAAGAATCTTTAGAAATGAAGGTGTTGATACAAAACACAACCCTGAATTCACTTCTGTTGAATTGTATGAGGCCTATGGTAATTTAGATACAATGATGGAATTAACTGAAGGATTGATGCAAAGTATCGCAAAGAATGTGTTTGGTAAAAGTGTGTTTAACTGGGAAGGTCACGATATTGATTTATCAAAACCATTTAAAAAAGCTAGTATGTGTAGTTTAATTAAAAAAGAAACCGGTATAGATTTTGAAACTAACAACTATACCTTAGATGAAGCAAAAGCACTCGCTAAAGAACACAACATTAAAGTTGAACCTCACTTCACTGTAGGACATATTATAAATGAATTTTTTGATAAATATGTTGAAGAAACTTTGATTGATCCTACTTTTGTCACATCTTATCCTATAGAAATATCTCCTTTAACTAAAGAAGATAAAAATGATAAAAGATTTGTCCAAAGATTTGAATTATTTATTTGTGGATGCGAATATGGAAACGCATATACTGAACTTAATAACCCTATAGAACAAAGAAGCCGTTTTGAAGAAGAATTAAGAGAAAGACAAATGGGCAATGAAGAAGCTGGAGATATAGATGAAACATTCTTAGAAGCCTTAGAATATGGAATGCCACCTGCGGGAGGTATAGGTATTGGGATAGATAGAATTTGTATGTTCTTTACTAATAGTCCTTCTATAAGAGATGTTTTATTATTCCCACATATGAAAAACAAATAAGAATGAAAAAAAATTATACTGAAGAAAAATTTCAAATTGAAACTAGATATGGAAACATGAGTTGTCTCCTTTTAAAACCAAAAAATAATGTTTACTCTAAAGAAGACACTATTGGAGTGTTGTGGATTCATGGTGGAGGTTATATTTTTGGTAAAAAAGAAGTTATTTATACGGCCCGTGGTCTAGATTTTGTAAATATATTTGATTGTGTAGTCTTAACTTTTGATTACACACTCGCAAAGATGGCTCCTTATCCTAGAGCGCTTTTAGAATCTTATGATGCATTATGTTATTTTTTAAATCATGCAGATGAATTTGGTTTTAATAAAGATAAAATTATTATCGCAGGCAAAAGCGCAGGAGGAGGTCTTGCGATCGCTTTATCTATGTACGTTTTAGATAATACTGATATAAAAATATCTTATCAAATTCCTTTATACCCTATGATAGACTGCTATGATACTGAAACAAACAAAAATAATAGTAGTGTATATTGGAATTCAAAACTAAACAAAAAGAGTTGGGAAATATATTTAAGGGATATTGAAGGTGAAATACCACCATATGCATCACCATCAAGAAGAAAAGATTTTAGTAATCTTCCTCCTTGTTATACGTTTGTTGGAAAAAAAGAATTGTTCTATTCTGAAACTAAAGATTATATAGATAATCTAGTAAAAGCTGGAGTTGATGCATCTTTTGATGCTTATGACATAAACATTCATGCTTTTGATATGACAAGGAGAAGAAAAAAGATCTCAAAACTTGCTATTTCAAATTTTAGAAATAAAGTTAAACAAATATTAGATAATATAAGAAAAAAGACACTTTAGGTTGTGTCTTTTTTTAATACTTCTATTATTTCTTCTGTGTTTATATTTTTATAGAAATCCTTTCTTGAACATCCAGCTCTACCACCACCAGCACAAGCGCATGCACAAGCACAAGCACAAGATGAACCACCAGATGAAGAATGGGAACTAGAAGAACTATTAACCACTACTGGTGAACCAGTGCTTCTTATAGACCCTTCTTTATTATATCCTCTTCTTGGCCTATACCAACTATAATACCAAAGCCAGTGCCCAGAATATCCTGAATAGCATTCATATCCATCAGAATGTGCTCTATTATACAGTTGAATTAAGAAGAATATCGCTATAACAAACGTAAATACAGCTGCGAATATTATGGCTCCTTTAATTGATTCTTCTTTTTCGTAACTTATATATCCTTTTCTTTCGTTGATATTAGGAAAATTAACCTTATCATATCTGATAGGACATTCTATTGATTCACCATAGTTTAAATCTGTTGCATGGAATAAATAATATTCATCTTCTTCTATGCTATATTTATTAGGATCAATATAGTTGATGTTTATGTTTTTATACCATTTTAGAGTTAAACTCTCAATTCGAATTTCATTAAACCATCCAGGTATAAAATTAAATTCAACATAATCACCATTTAATGTAAATATTCTTTCTTGAATGAATTCAAAACTAAAATCTAAAGTTTCACCTTTATAATATGATTTTTTAAAATCAACTCTTATAAACGCTCCTTCATCATCATAATAACTACAACTAGATATATTCGATGATAGTGCTTTAACCTTTTTAACGTGGCTATTTGGAACACCTATTTTTACCCACGTTAATGGTTCTCTTCCACCATCATCTTCTAATACTGTCCATTTTATATGATATGACATATTTAGAGTTGCATTATCATTGGGTACTACAGATATATCGTATTCATTTATTAAATCATATTCAATTAAGGCGTTTACTCTTGAAATAGATAAAAGAGATACAGTAATTAATAATATGAATATAAGAAGCTTTTTCACGATAGTCTTACCTCCCTTAAAGGACAGACATTTCCGTGTTTTACAGAAAATCTTCTTTGTTTTTTACATTTTTTGCTGTTCCAAATCTTCTTCCATTCATCTTTAAGCATATTACCTAATGAATCTTCGAACAACCATGATTGGCATGGAATTACATCTCCATTAGGCGCAATAGCCATATTAGACATACAAGACCCACAAGATGGCACTGTCATATTCATTTTGTTTAATAAATCTTCATCTAATAACCCTGGTGAAGTAAATGATATTTCACATCCATTTTCTTTAGTATAGTTATATGCTTTTTTAACTATTAATGATAGTTCTTCTTTTGTTAATCTCGAACTAGAAGATTCGCTATCTATAGCATTCCCACTTTCGATTATTCCAGAACAAGTGAAATATTTAACTCCAAGATTATTTAAATACTCTATTGTTTTAACATAATCTTTATTTAATGAACAGAGTGGAGTATTTACGCTTACATCTAATTTAGCTTCTATAGCATTTTTAATTCCTTCTATAGTGTCTTTAAAGTGATCACCACCAACTAATAAATTGTGTATTTTTTCATCAGATGAATATAGAGTTATTTGAATACTATCTAAATCCGCATTATATAATTTTTTACATAAATCTTTCGATAATAGTATGCCGTTAGTGTTCAATCTTGTAACAAACCATCTAGAATGATATATTAATTCAACTAAATCATCTCTTAGTGTAGGTTCCCCTCCTGTAAATGTTAGTTGTGGAATGTTTGAGTCTTTACATTTGTCTATAATTTTAAACCATTCTTCGGTTGATAATTCTGTAACATTAGACATCTTTTCTCCTGCAGCATAGCAGTGAATGCATTTCTGATTACAAGACCATTCATTATTTTTGTTCATAGATGAAATCATTAAATCCATTCTATGTGGTGCGCTCATAAATTTAGAATATTTGGCTATAGTTGTAAAACCGATTTTTTCGTTTACTGTTTTTCCTTTTGCGATATCCGTTAATACAGAAATGATGTCTTTTAAATCTTTTTTTAAGACGCTTTTTTCTGTTTTATCGAATACTTTATGTGCGCTTTCAATTGTATCCTCGACTAATTCATCCATATTTTCGTATGGGTTTTGATTAGATGAATTAACTCTTTCTATAAAGCATTTTAAAAGGATTGCCCATGATGTTTGAAAAGGCAATATATAATAACCATTTAAAATTGCAACCCAAGGC
The DNA here is from genome assembly GCA_002310135.1 of Caryophanales bacterium UBA1188. Classification (GTDB taxonomy): domain Bacteria; phylum Bacillota_I; class Bacilli_A; order Izemoplasmatales; family UBA1188; genus UBA1188. The sequence continues at coordinate 552,581 of DBYK01000001.1, forward strand.
ATTCCCGCTTTTAATTTTTTAGGTGGTATTAGATGCACTCTAACAACGCCTGGACCTTTAGGGTTTAGAGTCGTATGATAAATTGTTGTACAAGTTTTTAAATATTCATCAAGTATCATAATAATTCAATTCCAAGTGAGTCCGCAAAATCCATAAATACATCTGGGGTTAGTGATTCATCTGTTAAAGATAAGGCTTTATCTATTTCATCTTCTATTAATGATTCCGCTTTCTTGTCTATTTTATTTCTATATTCGATTGTTGAATAAAGATGATCAAGAAGGCTAGAAATCATTTGATTTTTTTCTTCTAAAATAGTATCTAATTCATCAACTTTTAAATATAAATATACATTTTGGTCATATTTGATGAGTTCTTCTATTTCATCATTAAAATTTTCTACTAAGAATCTTTTAATTAAATCTAAGCGTGAATAAAGATAATGAAAACCCATCTTGAATACATCTTCAACGTCGCTGTCTTTTTCACCTTCAACATGTAAATCTAATTCAACTAAATGATCCATCACATCTAATACAGGTTCAAGTAAATCATATGTGATGGTTTTCTTTGATTTTAATTCAGATAATATATTATTATTTTCTAGAATAAAGTGAATATAATCTTCTTTAATATTCATTTTTACTCACCAGATATAGAAATGCTTGATACTCTAAGAGCAGTACAATCTGTAACATTCTTTATTTCAGAACTTACTTCTACTACTTTAGATAATAAACTTAAATAGTTATCTGCGGCAGTAACTACAGCTATAGGTTGTGTAAGTTTTCCATCTTCAATTAAGAACCCTTCTACTTGTAAAGAGAAGTTACAAGAAATCTGATTAGCTCCTGCATGGGCACCATTTAAAGCAGTAATATATACACCATGTTTGACACTACTAATCATTTCATCTTTTGTTCTTAGACCTGGTTTATAATATGGGTTTATTAGGCCACAAGTTGAACCGATTGCATTCCCTGTAGATTTTTTATTTTCTTTATATGCGGTTTTTAAATTATAAACAAATCCTTTAAAAACCCCATTTTCTACGATTTCCTTCTTTGAAGTTGCAACTCCATCAGAATCAAATGATCTTCTATTCATTGAATTATCTAGGAACGGATCATCAACTATAGTTAAGCAATCAGAAGCAATTTTTTCTCCAACTTTATCTTTTAAAATTGACATATTCTTTTGATTCATTTCGCTTGAGAATATACCTTTAAAACAAGCTAAAAGTGTTCCTGCGGCATCTTCTGATAATACTGCTTCATATTCTCCAGATTTGATTGTCTTAGCTCCGATTGATTTTAATGCATCGCTGTATGCTTCATCAATAATTTTATCTGGATTGATTGAACTGAAATCATTAGAAAAATAACCAGCTGCATTATTTCTTGTATCATTGTCTTTAAATACATAGGCAATAGCATATATAATAAATCCGTTTGATTGAGATTTTAAATTTAATCCTTTAGAATTAACCATTTCATTAATTCTTTCTTCTTCAATATATACAGCCATAGAATGAACTACATGTTCTTTCTTTAGAATTTCGCCTGCTATATGCTTACACATATTGATTTTTTCGGTTGATGGTGTTTCTTCAAGTGCTTTGTTATAGATGTTGTCTATTTTTTGATAGTTATCTTTTCCATCATAAATAAATACTTTGTCCTCATCAGAAATATATTTAGCTGTTTCAATTACTTTATCGACCATTTGTTCGAATTCCTTTTCATCAACAACTTCTGTATGGTATTTACCCATCTTACCGTTATATATTCCTTTGATGCTAGCTTCTTTGATACTGCTTACTGTGTAAGCTTCTAATTCTGTTTTAGCATATCTAATTTCTGTTTTTTTAGTAGTGTTAATAGATATTTGAATATCTTCAACACCTTTTTCTTTAGCTATTTTAAATAATTTTGAATAATCCATATTAAGCCTCCGTACCACCTACTACCATTTTAGATACTTTGATTGTTGGTTGGCCACAATTTGCAGGAATAGATCCTGATAAGCTACCACACATACCAGGGCTTGATTCTAGGTCGCTACCAACCATTACTATATTACTCAAAGTTTCAATACCTTTTCCAACAAGAGATGCTCCTCTTACAGGTTCACATATTTTACCATCTTTGATTAAATATGCTTCACTTACAGCAAAATTGAAATCTCCAGTAAACGGATCAACTGAACCACCACCAAGAGATTTACAATATAATCCTCTTTCTATTCCAACGAGCATTTCTTCAAGAGTTGATGTTCCATTTGCTATAAATGTATTAGACATTCTAGAAGTTGGAGCGTATTTATAAGATTCTCTTCTTCCAGAACCAGTTGAATTAGCTCCCATCTTTTTACCGTTTAGTTTGTCTATCATATATGATACTAAAACACCGTCTTTTATTAATTGTCTTCTTTGTTGTGGGTTGCCTTCATCATCAAATGTTGCACTACCCCAATCGTTTTCGATTGTACCGTCATCGAATGCTGATACACATGAATTAGCAACTTTAGTATTTAATTTGCCACAGAATACAGATAAATTTTTAGCAACACTAGTAGCTTCTAATGAGTGCCCTACTGCTTCATGGAATAAAACACCACCAAATCCTTTTCCAATAATTACAGGCATTTCTCCTGATGGACATGGCTTCGCATTTAGATTAACTATTGCTTGTTTAGCAGCTTCAGTGCTTAGTGCTTCAACATCACAAATTGAATCAAACATTTCATAACCCATGTTTTTGCCTACACTTGCATGACCGTTTTCAATAGTTGTTCCATTAGATGCAATTGCAATTGTAGTAAATCTTAAGTGGTTTCTTTCATCTTGAACATAAGTTCCTTCTGAATTTGCAATTTCAACCAATTGATTTGTTTCAAGAATAACAATTCTTGCTTGAATTATTTCTTTTGCATAAGCTCTAACTATCTTATCTGATTTTTCTAGTATTTTGATTTTATCTTCAGTCTTAACATCTTTTGGATATATCTTACATTTATGTTTGTCGCCTACTTTAAGAGGCTTTAAAGGTGCAATATCCTTAGGTGTATCATTAAAGCTTGCGCTTAACTTATCAGCTAATGAAAGAAGAGAGTCTTCATCAATGTTGTTTGAATAACCATAAACAAAATTTGTCCCAAGAGCAACTCTAAGGCCCACTCCTCTTACATGGCTTTCTTCAATTGAGTTAACTTTAGAATCCATCATAGAAATAACTTTGTTTGTTGTGTTTTCTGCAAACACTTCAACAAAGTCAGCTCCACTTTTAGATGCTTCTTTAATTATTTTTTCTATTAATTTTTTCTCTAAAATCATATTTTTTCCTTTCATATTAAGCGTTAGTCGTCATATTGATTTTCATACTCATCCATAATGGAGTTGTATTTGTCTTCATCAAAGTCATCTTCATCTTCTTCTTCATCATATGACTTATCATCATCGTCTTCATCTAATTCTGAATCTAAATCTTTTTCGTAACTACTATAGTCATCGTCTTGTGATTCATCATAATCATCGAACGAAACATTTTCATAATCTTCATCATTGCTATCGAGATTTTCTTCTTTTTCTTCTTCATCCTCAAGTTCTTCAATATATTTAACTTTCTTAGATGATTTCTTTCTTGGTTTTTTGATGATTTCTTCTTCATCTTCATCGTATTCATCGGCGATATGTTCTTGATAATATTCAGAATCTAATACTTCAAGTTTTTGGTTTTTCTTTAAATCCCATAAATCATCACCACAGTATACAAAATCTCCGCAAGCTGTGATGTCTGTATAAAATTGAGCTATATTAGCCTTTCTTTCATCTTCTGACATCCCTTTTGCATCACAAACTTTTTTGTATAAATCAATAAAAGTAGTTTTTTCGTTTGATTCTAATTGAATTTCTATAGCTAGTTCTACTAATGACATTGAATTAATATCTTTCATTTATATTCCTCCAAGCAATCTCTTCTATACATTATTCTAAAAATCACATGATTTTGGTGTTCTAGGATAACTTAGAACATCTCTTATGTTGTCTATTCCTGTTAAGAACATCAACAATCTTTCGACACCAAGACCAAAGCCAGCGTGTTTGCATCCACCATATCTTCTAGTATCGACATACCAGTCTAGTGTTTCTTCGTTCATTCCTAATTCGTTCATTCTATTTAAAAGAACATCTAATCTTTCTTCTCTTTGGCTACCTCCTATTATTTCTCCGCTTCCTGGAACTAATAGGTCTGATCCCGCAACAGTTTCATTATCATCATTTATTCTCATATAGAACGCTTTAATATCTTTTGGCCAGTTATATACAAAGACAGGGCCGTTGAAATGTTTTGTTAAGAATTTTTCGTGTTCTGTGGCTAGGTCTTTGCCATATTCTGGAGTATTTTCAAATCCTATTCTAGATTCTTTTAAAATTGTAATAGCATCGTGATGAGTTACTCTTGCAAATTTTGGAGAATCAAGCACAGCTTTTAATCTATTTATTAATCCTTTTTCTATGAAAGAATCAAATAATTGAAGTTCATCTTTACAATGATCAAATACATATTTGATGATATATCTAATCATTTCTTCTGCTAAATTTTGTTCATCTTCTAAATCAGCAAAAGCAATTTCTGGTTCAACCATCCAAAACTCAGATGCGTGTTTTGTTGTGTTAGAATTTTCTGCTCTAAATGTTGGTCCAAATGTATATACTTTTCTAAATGCCATCGCATATGGTTCAACATGAAGTTGTCCTGTAACTGTTAAGAATACATTTTTACCAAAGAAATCTGTTTTAGGGTTCTTTGTATCAGTACAAACACTAAATAATTCTCCCGCGCCTTCACCATCGTTTGATGTCATTATAGGAGTATTAACATAAACAAAGTTTTTTTCATGGAAGAATGTGTGTATCGCATATTCAACCTCACTTCTTAATCTAAATACTGCATGAAAAAGGTTTGTCCTAACTCTTAGGTGAAGATTTTCTCTTAAAAATTCTCTTGTATGTCTTTTTGGTTGAATAGGAAAATCTTCTTGACTATCTCCAAGTAATATTATTTCTTTAGCTTTAATTTCAAATGGTTGTGGCATATTTGGGGTTAATATAAATGTCCCTTTTATTTCAACTGATACACCACATCTATATTTTTGAACATCTTTGAAGTTGTCAAGATTCTTTTCTTCATAAACGATTTGAGATGTTTTAAAACAAGATCCATCGTTTAAATCTAGAAAGCCAAACTCTTTTTGGGCTCTATTGTTTCTAACCCATCCAGCGACTGTGATTTCTTTTTTGTCGTATTTTTGGCTTTCATCAAATAATTCTTTTAATGTTATCATAGTACTTCCTCAACGTTTTCTATATCTTCAATTTGTTCGAATTCATTAATTTCTTCTATTGTATCAATAGACGCGTTATTAATTCGATTAAATTTGCTTGTAATTTTTTTGCTTGATATATTGATTTTGTTAGCATCCTCTACTACTTGTCCAAGACGTTTTTCAAATTTATCCCATCTTTCAGTGTATTTATTAAAATCTACTGCAAGTTTTTTAAGTTCTTCTAATATTTTGCCTGCATTTTTATTTCTTTCTTTGTCTTTTAATACCACAACAATTGTTTCAACTATTGCCATAAGTGTAGTAGGTGATGTAATCCAAACATTATATTTATTAGAAAATTCAACTAAATCCTGGTGATTTCCGTATATTTCAGCAAACACAGATTCTGATGGAACAAACATCATAGCTTGGTTTGCGGTTTCGTTTGGAATTATATATTTAGTTGAAATATCTCTAATATGTTTTTTGATGTCTTCTTTAAATTTTTTTCTGTATGATTCTCTTTCGCTATCGCCTATTCCTTCAGCATACATTTTTTTATAATTTTCAAGAGGGAATTTAGAATCCACTACAATATTTCCAAGAGGGTTTGGAAGTTTCAAAAGCACATCGGCCATATTATTATTAGATAATTTGTGTTGAATTGAATAAACTTCTTCTCTTTCACCAAACATATCTATTAAGATAGTGTTTAATTGAAGTTCCCCGAAATTGCCTCTCATCTTTTTATCATCCAAAATGCTTTTGAATGATTCAATAGATGTTTCAACGTTTTGAAGATTCTTTTGTGCAGCGTCTATTTGCGCTATAGTGTTTTGTAGTTCTTTGAATGTTTCACTAGTTTTTTCAAAATTTTGAGAAACATTCTCATTCATCTCTTTTAGTATTTTATCAAATAATAAATTGTTTATCTCCTTAAATTTATCATCAATTGATTGGTTTAGTTTTTCTTTAAAATCAATGAAATCTTTACTCGTGTTGTGTTGGATTTGACTTATGTCGTTTTTTAATCGATTGTTGTCATCTAATATTCTTTTTTCTTGCTCATCATTTGCTTTTTTGATTTCATCTTTAAGTTCGTTTATTGAATTGTTTTTATTTTTCTTTTTGTTATCAATAAGCAATATTATTACTAAGCCAATGAGTAAAACAATTAAAGATATTATCACATAATCTTTTGGCTCCATAGTTTCCTCCTTTATCTAATTATATTATTATATATTAATAATAACAAAAAAAGAAGAGATTTTGTCTCTTCTTTGTTCAATATTATCAATTATTTGAATAGTGGAGATAGAGGGAGGTCATCAATTACTCTTTCTATTGCACTAGAGATTAGGTTAGCTATTGATATAATTTTTAAATTGTTGAATTTTTTATCATCTTTAATTTCGATAGAGTTTGTAACCACTACCTCTTTAAACACTTTGTCTGATAACTTCTCAACCGCATTTCCTGAGAACAAACCATGAGATGCAAAGACATAAATGTCTTTAGCTCCTGCTTTCTTTAAAGCGTATGCGGCATTATATACACTTCCACCTGTATCAATTAAGTCATCAATTATTACACAATTTTTGTTTTGAACATCACCTATAATGTTCATAACTTCTGATACATTTGGTCTTGGTCTTCTTTTATCAATAATAGCTATATCAATTCCATATGGTTCAGCTAATGCTCTTGCTCTATTTGCTCCTCCATGATCTGGAGATACGACTACGAAATCAGTTATTCCGTTTGCATCTATATATTTATGAAACAAAGGCATTCCTTGAAGGTTGTCTATTGGAATATTGAAGAAACCTTGAATTTGGGCAGCATGTAAATCTAAGCAAATTACTCTTGTTGCACCTGCTGCAGTTAACAAATCAGCTACTAGTTTTGCAGATATTGGTTGTCTAGATTTAGCTTTTCTGTCTTGTCTGCAATATCCATAATATGGAAGAACAATATTAATTTCTTTTGCAGATGCTCTCTTAAGAGCATCCATGAAAATTAATAATTCCATTAGATTGTCATTAACAGGGTTTGAGGTTGATTGAATAACGAATACTTTGTGCCCTCTTACTGTCTCATCGATGTTTACACTTATTTCTCCATCAGCAAATCTTGTTATTTCGCAACTAGATAGTGGAATTTCTAATATATCAGAAACTTCCTTAGCAAGTGATTTGTTTGAACTTAAAGCAAATATTTTAATTTTTTCTCCATGATATAAAGCCATCTGTGCACCTCTCTATTTACATAAAATAGTATAGCACTTATAAAAGAAAAAAGCACCATAAAAGGTGCTATTTTTCTAAAAGCATTTTTATTCCGCTTTCATGAACGCTTCTAAAACTTTGGCTTCTATATAATTACGTGTATCTTGGTTGAGTGGATGAGCAATATCTTTGTGTTGACCTTTTGGAGTCTTTTTTGAAGGCATTGTAACAAACATCCCATTTGTTCCTTCAAAGACTTTCAGATCATGAACCACAAAAACATTATCGAAAGTTATAGATACAGTGGCTTTGATTCTGGTTTCTCCAGTGACTTTCCTAAGTCTTACATCAGTAATTTCCATTTTTATGTTCGTCTACCTCTTAAGTATATTATACTTTAAGAGAAGGATCTTTGTTATAGTTTTTTGGAAATTTTGACTATTGTAGAGCCAGAACCAGTTATAAATAGGGCTTTTTTGCCATAAACATTCATTAAAAGTTCATATCTTGCTTTGACTTCTGGATATAAATTGAAAATTGTTTCTTCTAAATCATTACATAATCCTTTAGAAAATTCATCGAAATTTTCGTTTTTTAAGCATGTTAGTGCTTCATCTAAAGAATATTTGTTGTATGAAACTAAATTAGAAAAAATATTACCTGTAGATATGTTTACTTTAGGTGAAAATAATGATATTTCATAATTGCTGATATCTAAATCTAGTGGTTCAATAATATCTCCTGTTCCTTTGACGACCGCTGGTCCTTTGTATAAACAATATGGCGTATCTGAACCAAATTTTTTTGATATTTCAAATAATTGAGAAAAAGAAAGATTTAATTTCCATAGTTCATTTAAAGCTTCAAGGGTTGTAGCAGCGTCACTAGATCCACCACCAAGGCCACCACCAACTGGAATATGCTTCTCAATAAAGATTTTTACACCTTTTTTTACATTAAATGCCTTCTTTAAATACACAGCAACTTTATATGCAAGATTATTTTTACCATTTAAATCTTTGTTTGATGTTTCACATATAATTTCACCATCAGTTAAATCATAAGTAATTTCATCAGCAAGGCCAACCATAATATTTACCATTTCTAAATCATGGTATCCGTCTTCTCTTTTTCTTTTAACATTAAGAAATAGATTAATTTTTGCGTATGCCTTTTTCTTCATTTTATTCCATCCTTATTCCAATAATTGAATCGAATAATATTATTTCATCAGTATCAAGTTTTAATTCTTTTTTGACACTATTTAGTTTTTTTATTACACCAAAAGTTGTATAGGTGTAACCTTCAACAAAGTAATCAATACTTACTATTTTTTTATTATTAAATGCTTCGATTATAATTCTGTTTATATCTTCGTATTCGTCATCTGATAAACTATTCTTTTGTTTTTTTGATAAATTATAAATCATGTTTTCTAGCATCGCAGAATGACCAATTAAAGCGTCAAAAGGAGCCCACTTAACTATTCCTCTATCTTTATACTCACTCATGGTGTCCTCCTACTTCTTGGTTTCTTTTTTTTGCTGTTGAATATTCTAATTCTGTGGATGCTCTTCTTATTGAGTTTTTTCCATATTTTTTCTTTATTTCATCCATAGTATCAAGAAGCTTTTCTTCTTTTGATTTCTTTTCTTTATCTTCAAATAAACTGAGTTGCAATCCGCTGTCATCAACCAAACCGGAAACACTTATTTGGAATCTTCTTATTGGTTCACCATTATAATATTTATCAAACAATTCAAGACAAGCTTTTTGAATATCTTTTCCTAAATTTATAGGTTCTTTTAATTTCATTTGTCTTGAAAAACCACCACCATAAGTTTGGTTGTAGCCAATTGAAAGATGAATTGTTTTGGTTTTCTTTTTGGTTTGTCTTAATCTAGAAGATAGGTCATCAGCCATTTCTAATATTATTTCAGGTGATGTTTCTTTGTTGTAATCTTCAAACATTACTTGCCCTACGCCATAACTTTTAGATAGTGGTTTAAATTTCTTTTTATCTTGAATTAACGACATATCTATGCCGTGTGTATGATACCAAAGTTCTTCTCCTAATACTCCATATCTTTTTTTAAAGATTGTTGGGTCTGCTTTGGCTATGTCTCCAACCTTTCTATATCCCATTTTATTTAGAGTAACTTCATATCTTCTTCCTATACCCCACATTTTTGAAAGAGGGGTAACAGGATATAGTTTCTTTTCTACATCTTCATAAGTCCATTCCGCGATTTGAGCTTTTATTTTTTTGGCTTCTATATCCATAGCGAGTTTTGCTAGGAGCATATTTGGGCCTATACCACATGAACAATATAGTCTCGTTTCTTTATATATGTCATCTGAAATTCTTTTAGCCAATTTAAGATTAGATTCTGGATATAGTGCTTTATAATCTGTAAAATCAAGAAAAGACTCATCAACAGAATAAATATAGATATCGTCTTGTGATACATATCTTAAGAAAATGCTTACGACTTTAGCGGATGCTTCTAAATATCTTTTCATTCTTGGTTTACAAAATATTATGTTTTCTCCTTTTGGAAGCTCAAATATCCTAAGCCTCCCAGGAACACCTTTGTTTCTTAAATATGGGGATACAGCAAGACAAATAGATCCATCGCCTCTCGATTTGTCCGCAACAACTAAAGGGGTTTTAAATGGATCAAGTCCTAAATCTGCACATTCAACTGAAGCATAAAAACTTTTTAAATCAATGCATATTATTCTTCTATAAATTCGATATTTTTCTAAGCCATCGTTAATCATTTATTTTGTATATAAAAACATTTTACAGTGTTGTTTAATAGTTCGGCAACAGTCATTGGTCCACACCCTCCTGGGACAGGAGTAATATATGAAACCTTATCAAAAATGTTTTCAAAGTCAGCATCACCAACTATTTTATCTTCTATTCTGTTTATTCCAACATCAATTATAATCGCATTCTTAGATACCATATTATCTTTTAAGAATCTTGGTTTTCCAAGAGCACAGACTATAATGTCTGAGTTTTTAGTTATTTCTTCTATGTTTTTTGTTTTAGAGTGGCACAAGGTTACAGTAGCATCTAAATTTGTAAGAAGAAGTGATAAAGGTTTTCCAACCAACATACTTCTTCCAATTATTGCAACCCTTTTCCCTGATGTTTCTATGTTGTAATATTTTAAAAGATCAACTACTCCACTAGGTGTACAAGGAATAATTCCACCTTCATTTAAAACAAGTTTGGCAACATTTTTCTTAGTAAGGCCATCAACATCCTTGTCTTCAGGAATGAGTTCAATGATGCTTTCTTTGTTTATTTCGTTTGGAAGAGGGAGTTGGACTAATATTCCGTTGACATCAGGATTGTTTGCAAGTTTAATTATTTCTTTTTTAATTTCTTCTTCACTTACTTTTTCATCTAAAATTACTTGGATAGAATTGATACCAACTTTATTACATGCTTTGATTTTGTTTCTAACATATATTAAAGAAGCAGGATTAGAACCAACTAAAACAACGGCCAAAGTTGGAGCTTTTCCATATTTTTCAATTATTTTAGAAACTTCTTCTTTTATGTTTTCTTTAATTGTGTTTGAAACAAGTTTGCCATCTATAATTGTTGCCATTATATTGTTCTCCCAATTGAATTAGCTATTCTTTCTATTTTTTCAGTAAGTTCATTATATTCTTTAATTGTTAAAGCTTGTTCTTTATCAGATAAAGCTTGTTTTGGGTTTGAATGAACCTCTATCATTATTCCATCTGCTCCTGCAGCGATAGCAGCTAAAGCTAATGGTTCAACATATTTCGAATCTCCTGCTGCATGTGAAGGATCAACAATAACTGGATAATTGCATTTTTCTTTTAAAACCGCAACGGCCCCTATGTCTAACGTAAATCTTGTTGTGTTTTCAAAAGTTCTAATACCTCTTTCACATAATATAATATTATCATTTCCTTCTTTTGATATGTATTCTGCAGCATTTAATAATTCATCAACAGTATTAGCAAACCCTCTTTTTAAAAGAATTGGTTTGTTGATTTTTCCTAATGCTTTTAATAATTCAAAATTTTGCATATTTCTTGCCCCAACTTGAATTATGTCAACCATTTCAACAAAATAATTTATTTGTGTTTCGCTTGTAATTTCTGATACAACAGGCTTTTTATATTTAATAGATGCTTCTTTTAATATTTGAAGACCTTCCTCTTCTAAACCCAGAAAAGAGTATGGAGACGTTCTTCCTTTATATGCACCACCCCTAAAGCAATCAACTTTTTTTAAATCTTTTACATCAGCATCAAATTCTTGCTTTGATTCAACTGCGCAAGGCCCCGCAATTAATATAATTTTCTTACCACCAAAGCAAGTATTTAATATCTTAATTTCTTTAGTCATCTTTTAATCCTCCTACAAAATAATCTATTGCAAGAAGGTATCCGTCTGTTCCTTTTCCTATTATTTGTTTTTCAACAAGATCAGAAAAAACGGAAATCTTTCTAAAATCTTCTCTGTTTTTTGTATCGCTTATATGAACTTCAATTATAGGTTTTTTTATAAGTTCTAATGCATCTTTTATAGCATATGAATAATGTGTATATGCACCAGCATTTATAATATACCCATCATATTTATTATAATTTTTTTGAATAAAATCAATAAGTTTTCCTTCATGATTTGATTGATATATTTTTACATCAATACTTTTCTTTTTTGCATATGCTTTTATTCTTTTATTTAAATTAGAATATGCTTCTGTTCCATATATGTTTGGTTTTCTAATCCCAAGCATATTGATGTTTGGACCATTAAGAATTATCAATTGCATTGAAAGCCTCCTTTAATAGAGTTTCGGCATCTACATTTGATGAGAGGGTTAAATCTGCTCTTTTTTCGTAGATAGGGTTTCTTTTTTTGTATAGTTCTTCTAAATCTTCTTTTGATTTTAAAAGAGGTCTGTTTTTATCGGCTTTAAAATCGTCAAATTTTGTTTTCTTTAAATATACAAAAAAACCATTTCTTGAAAGAAGTTCGTAGTTGTGTTTATCAATAGGAACCCCGCCGCCTGTAGCTATTACTGCTCCTTTTATTTTCTTTAGACCATACACAGCCCATCTTTCATAAGTTCTAAATCTTTTCTCTCCATAATCTAAAAAGATTTGACGGATTGTCATTTTCGTAACAGATTCAATTATCTTATCTGTATCATAAAAAGCTGTTTTTGTTTTATTTGTTAAGAATTTTTTTAATTCTTTACACATTTTTGTTTTTCCTGCTGTTGGTAAACCGATTATAACAAGGTTTAATTTACTGCACAATATTTCTGTTCTTAGATTCTCCCACAAGAATGTTGGATAAACTGTGTTTGTTACTAATGATATAGCTTGTTTTGCTTGATTTACAAGCATATCAAACCCACTTATAGCTCCTTTTCCTAGTTCTTTTGCATCTACAAGCAAAAGAGTTTTGTATGGGTTATAAACAATATCTATAACCGTTTCAAGATTTTTATATTGTTTTAGATAAACAAGTCTCTTGTCGCTTATTTGTTTGCCGCAAGGTGTAGCATTAATAATTATATTTGCATCTTTTGGTGCCTCATCAAATAAATAATCAGTTTCTTCTTTTTTGTTTCTACATGCAATATATATTTTTTTCGCACCTATTTCCTTTAATGTGTATTTGATTGTTTTTGATGTTGCTCCATTGCCTAAAATTAAAACATTTTTATCTTTTATTTCAACACGATTATTTTCTAAAAGTTTTTTAAAACCATAAACATCTGTGTTGTATCCTTTTAAAACGCCTTTTCTGTTGATAATCAAATTACAAACTCCTGTTTTTTCAACAACATCTGATCTATAATCAAGAAATTGTAAAACAATTTCTTTAAAAGGACTGGTAACATTTAAAAAATCAAAATTTCTTTCATAAAACAAATGTTCTAGTTTTTCTTTAGATTTGATGTTGTGTTTTGTATATTCGATGCGTGGAGAAAGAGAAGAATAGATATCTTCTGAATAGCTTGATTTTATTCCGAGGCCCAAAAGTCCCCCTTTTATTGTTTTGTTATTCTTTTCTTTTTTCTTTATCATATATTAAATCCAAAAGAACAAAAGCCACTAACCCTTCTATTGCAGGTATAGCTCTATTTACAAAACAAACATCATAATTTCCTTTAAATTCGACTGTTTGTTCTTTGTTGGTTAAATAATTAAGTGATTTTATTGGTTTTTTTATTGTTGGGGTAGGTTTTATGGCTGTATTAATAATTATTGGCATTCCGTTTGTGAACCCACCGTTTATGCCGCCATTGTGGTTTTCTTTTGTTTTTATTGCTCCTTCATCTAAAACAAAAGCATCCATTGCTTCGCTTCCTTTCTTTGTCGCAATATCAAACCCATCACCAAAAGAAACTCCTTTTACTCCCGGAATAGAAAAGATCACTTTTGAGATTTGGCTCTCTAGCGAATCATCAAACACGCCACCTATTGCACGCGGAGAATTAAACACCACAGTTTCAACCACACCACCAATACTATCTTTGTTTTCTTTGGTTTGTTTTAATAAATTAAAACAATTTTCTAAAAAATCATTAGACATAGTTGGAAAAAACGGGCTTGCTTCTGTTTTGTTTTTATAGTTTTCTAGACAATAATCGTTGTTAATCTCTTCAATTTTTCCTAATAATCTTATTCTGGATAAAATAAAAATATTTCTTTTTTCTAAAAGGTATTTGGCTATGCTTCCAACAAAAACTATCGGAAGAGTTAGTCTCCCAGAAAACTCTCCCCCACCAGAAGAAACAAACCCTTTTATTAGAAGTTGAGTATAGTCTGAGTGACTAGGTCGCAAAAACCCTTTATTATCATTATAATCTTTTTTTTCAAAATTTGTGTTTTTAAAAACAACACAAATTTGATTGTCTTCTTTTTTGCTGTTTAAAATTGTAAAATCATCATCTTCGCTTCTTTGGGAATTAAAAAACAAACCAGGGTTTCTTCTTTTTAATTGTTTTTTGATGTAATCGACAGAAATGTCTTTTTTGTCTATTCCACGAATCGACAGATTTATTTCAGAAGAGTGTGATTCTCCATCAAAAGAAAAAGATATATGTTTTCCATTAAATTTCATAAACGAAACCTCTTAAAATTAATGATTAATAATTTAAACAATGAAATATTTCATTGTTTTTTTAATAATTAAAACTGTTTGATCTCTTGTTGTGTAAGTTTGTTTAGTTTATTTTGTTATTAATAACCAACTGTGTTTTTTTGACGTTTTGGTTTGATTGATAACACTAATTGGCAATTTATGTTTTTGATTTTTCTATTACTTTGTAATGGTTGGGGTTTTTTTGTAATAAAACACACGTTATTGGGTTTATGTGTTTTGCACAATTTTTATTTTGTTGTAAAGTTTAAACCAATTTTTAAAAAATCTTCTAAGATGTTTGGGTATGATTTTGATACACATTCGAATTTTTTTATTAAAACCTTCTCAACAATAGTTGAAGTAATTATAGCTGCAAAACAAAGTCTGTGATCGTTTTGTGATTCGATTTCTCCTTTTTTAGCAAACTTTGTTTTTTTCAATATAATTTTGTTGTGTTTAAAAGTTGGAGCATTTGCTTTAAAAGATTCGAACAAATATTTTATAGCTTTTTTTCTGTCTGTTTCCTTCTTTTGTAATCTTGCTGTGTTAATTATTTTTATGTTATCAAACCTTAAACTTAATAGCGAAAACGCGAAAACTGAATCTGGGTTTTTGTTTACATCAAGTGTCGTTGGTGTGTTGTTTATTATGTTTTTATATAATGGGTAATCTGGTTCGTTTGTGTCAAAATCGTTATTAATTATTTTAATGTTTGATCCAAGTTTGTTCATAACCGCTACATTAACAGCAAACGATGCATCTGGTGGAATGGTATAGTTTGTTGGTTTAAATTTTTGGTTTTGATTTATTAAAATTGTGTTGTTTGTTCTTTTTGCTTCTACACCGAAAATTTTCATTATTTCAATTGTTAAATCTATATATCCAACAGAGTTATTGTTTGTTGTTTTAATTGTTGTTTTTTGCTCTAAAAATGGAGACAAAAGAAGAATTCCTGTAACTGCTTGGGATGTTGTTTTTGTGTTTAACTTATATTTAGTTTTTTTAGGAAACTTAAATGTTGTAATTGTATTTTTATCAAATTTATATTTAGTTTCTTTGTTATTATATAAACAACTATATTCATTTCCTATTCTTTTAGATAGCTCTTTTTCTAAATTAAATTTAATTTCATGATTAGCAAAAAAAGAAAGTGTTGGGAGCAAAAATCTTAAGGTTGATGCTGACTCTTTTATGTCAAAATTGTTGATTTTGATTTCTTTGATTCCACCATCAATCACCAATGTGTTTTCGTTAATTTGAATTGGTGTAATTTTTTTTAAAATGTTGATTGTGTTTTTTACATCATCGCACATGTTAACGTTTTTTATTATTGATCTTCCTTCTGCCAAACACGCACAAATAATAGCTCTATGTGATACAGCTTTAGATGGTGGAATTGTTAAATTGCCTTCTAGTTTTTTGCCTTTAATTATTACATCCATTTTCTTATAAAATTAAAAGCGCATGATTTTGCGCTTTTTTAGTCCGCCTTTATTGGTAGAACAAGTTCTATCAATCCTTCGTCGTTTTCTCCTTCGAATATAAAAGGTTTTGCTTCTCCGTTAAATTTTACATAAACGTTGGTACTATAGAAAGCTCTAAGCGCATCTGAGAAGTATGTTGCAGAGAATGAAATTGTCATCGGATTTATTTCTGTTTCTTCTACAGGTTTTATTTCGTCTTTTATGGTTCCAAGTTCTGGAGAACTAGAAATCAGTGTTGCGTTCCCTTTTTCATCTATTTCCATCTTAACTATTGTTGTAGCGTTAGGATTATATGATAGAGTTGAAACTCTATCTATAGCTGATAAAATGTCGTCCTTATCAAATTTCAAAACAACTGGAAAAGAGATAGGAATTAATCTTGATGTTTCGGGATAGTTTCCTTCTAATAGTCTTGCTTGAAACATAATGTTTCCATTTTTAAATAAAATTGTGTTTTGCTCAAGGTGAATTTCTACATCTTTTTCATTGTCATCTATTATTTTATAAAATTCATTTAGGCTTTTCGCAGGAATGATGATGTTTGTATCTAAATATTCACCATTTAACATGGCCTCTTTTTTACTCAATCTAAAAGAATCTGTTGCAACAGCTAATAATTTGTTTTCTTTTATTCTTATGTTGACGCCGGTTAATATAGGTTTGTTGTCTATTAAAGAAGACGCAAATGTTGTTCCTTTTATTATTTCTTTACACAAAGAAGAATCAATAATAATCGGCTGATCCACAGTTGAGAATTTAATTTTTGGATAATCTGCAACTTCGAGTAGATTTAATGTAATATCTGATGTTCCGGATTGAATTCTTAAAATATTATCTTCTTCAAGCTCAAATTCTATATTGTCTCCGTTTAGTTTTTTGATTATTTCTCCAAAAACCTTTCCTAAAACTAAACAAACACCTTCTTTTTCTATCTCAACAGAAGAAGAATCAATTTCTGCCTTAATAGAAACATCCATATTTGAAGCCATCATAGTGACGCCTTCTTCATCACAACGAATTAAAACACCAGCTAATGCTGGAAAATTCGATTTACTAGCTACCGCTTTTTGAACTATCATAAATTCTTCTAAAAACAAATTCTTATCAATAGTGAATTTCATATTGCTTCTCCTATATCTATATTTTTTTATATATTATTATATTTATTATATTGTTCCTTGTGGAAATGTGGATAATCTTTATTATACTATTTTATAGTATAAAACAACAAAAATCAACAAACTATTAAATAGTGTTAGGATTTTTCCCCATTTTTCTCAAAACATTCTCAACATTTTGTTTTGCTTCGTCGCTTGAATTATATTCTCTTTCAAACATTTGATAACCATGCATAACGGTTGTGTGATCTTTTCCGTTGAATATGGATCCTATTTTTGAAAAAGTAAGATTATATTTGTTTCTTAGAATATAAAAACAAAGCTGCCTCGCGTAAACAATCTCCCTTTTTCTACTACTAGATAATAAGGCGTCTTGATTAATTCTAAAATAAGTGCTGACTACGTCCAGAATTTTTTTAATTTCTTGAGTTGGAGCAAAAATATCCTTTGTTGATTCGTTTAAACTAATATTATTTTTCAAAGCCTCTTTTGCGTTTTCTACAGAGTAGTCACAATCATACACATTACAATAAAACAGAAATGTTTTTAGAGCACCCTCAAGCTCTCTAATGTTACTATCACAAACAGAAGCAATAAAATCTAAAGTTTCTTTTGGAAAACCATCAAGATCAACGCCCTCTTGTTTTAATTTAGCACACAAGATGTTAATTCTATGTGTTTTATCAGGTTTGTTTATATCTAAAGACACACCCCACTCAAACCTGGAGGTTAGTCTTGTCATGATGTTTGTTAAATCAGATGCTTTTCTATCTGATGTTAAAACAATTAATTTTCCTTCATTAGACAACTTCTCAAATATTTTAAAAAATTCTATCTGAGTTTTATCTTTTGATTCTAAAAACTGAACATCATCCACAAGAAGCACATCAACATTATCATAATGTTTAGAAAAAACCTCATATCCACCAGGTTTGCTCCCCGCCTTAACATATTCTGTGAAAAAATCTTGAGTTCTAATGTATAAGGTTTTTAAGTCTGGTTTTGAATAAGAAATATAATTTCCTATAGCCTGCATTAGGTGGGTTTTTCCAAGACCAACATCACCAAAAATATACACAGGATTTGCAACAGAAGCCAACTTATCTGCAACTAAAGTTGCAATATGGTGAGCAAACCTATTTGAATCCCCAACTACAAAATTACTAAAAGTATAGTTTGGATTTAAACCAGAAGCATTAGTTTTAGAAAATGATAGTTTATTTTTGTTGGATTCAGGCGAAGACATCTCATCTCTAGAAACAACAACAAAAGAACAGTCTTTTAAATGTTTAGAAAGAAGTAAATTCATTTTTGAAAGATAAATTTTTTCTATTCTGTTTTTGATAAAAACGCTGTCTACCAACAAATAAATTTCATTGTTTTCAACCTTATAAACATCGTTTATTGGTTCAAAATATGTTTCATAAACATCTTTATCTAAAAAACACCTTAAATTCTCTTTAATTTTCAACCAAACATCTCTTTCTAAATTATACATAAAAACAGAATTCCTCTCTCGTTGTTAATAAGATAATAACACAACAAAAGAAGGTATTTACAACAAGTTTTCCACAAAAAAAGTGGATAACTCGCACCCGTTTTTTGAATATGTGTCAAACGTTTAAAAAAAGAACGCTATATCTGGGCGCAAAACAAACTTATCAACTTTTAAACAAACAAACAATCCACACCCACAAACTAAAACACTTAATTAAAAATTAAGTTGACATATAAAAATATATTTTTTATAATAATTAGGCGTGGTTTTCTTAAAAAAGGAGGCTAATTATGAGTCAAACATATCAACCAAGTAAAATTAAAAGAGTTAGAACACACGGATTCCGTGCTAGAATGTCATCTGTTGGAGGAAGAAAGGTTCTTTCTAACAGAAGAAGAAAAGGTCGCAAGACATTAACTGTCTAACAAAACTTAAAAATTAAAATATATTAAACCTGAAAACACTTGAAAATATATTTAATTTTATTTTTAAGTGTTTTTTATTTTATTCAAACAAACCATGAAAAAACAATATAGAATTAAAAAATCAGAAGACATAGAAATAATTCTAAAAGAAAAGAATTCGGCAGCTAATAAATATTTTGTAATTTATAGAGTAGAAAATCACGAAAACAACCACTTTAAATATGCTTTAAGCGTGCCAAAGAAATATGGGTCTGCTGTAGAAAGAAACAAAATTAAAAGAAGAATAAGAGCGGTCATTAGATCAATTAAAGTTAAAAATGATTATGACTTTTTTATAATTGTTAGAACAACAACAAACACCCTATCATTTCAAGAAATAGAGAAAGAATTAATAAATGTCTTAAACAAATCACAACTATTGGAGGTTCAGGATGAACAACAAAACTAAATATTTTACCCTTTTTAGTTTGTTAACACTCATTGTGCTATCTCTTAGTGGGTGTTCTTGTGGCCAAAACACAGAAGCAACAAACGCTTATAGACTACCTCTAGGAGAGTCTGGAGAAAACGCACAAATTGATATTAAGTTATATGAAAATAAAGAAATAGTGGCAATAATTGAAGGAAACGAAGAAAAAGGACAATTATCTTATGATAGAGTTGTTGGTGGTGCCACATATAGTCTTAAAATAAATGTAGAAGCAAAAGAAAAATTTGATGGTAAAAAAATCAATTTTCAACTAGGCCAATACAACGAAAACAACGAGTTTGAAAAAGAAGGAGAAGGCCTAGATGTTATATTAAGCGAAGTATATCATGAACACACATATACTTTCGTGCTTCCAACCAACGCAGAAGAAAACAAAGATAAATGGGTTGTTAAGTTTTCTTTTGGTAATGGTCTAGACAGAGAAAATATTAAAAACTATAGAAACGCAGAAATAATTATTAATCAACTCGAATTAAGTGTTAACGAAAATATATATAACTTACTACAAGAACAAACAACCAACGAAAAGATAATCAAAGCAATCGAAAACAACGACATGTATTACTATAATACAGCCACAGCTAATTATGATCAAAACACTCTAACATTATCTTTAACAGGTAAATTTGGTGTTTGGCAGTGGATAGTAAAACAACTAGGCGCCCTTCTTTATTGGATGACCGGGGTGGTTGGTGGAACATATTGGTTTGCGCTTTTGGTATTTACACTATTATTAAGAACTGTTGGCTGGCCAATATATGCCAAAACAAACATGTTTACATCTAATATGAGTAAGATTCAACCAGAAATACAAAAAATAAACGAAAAGTATGAAGGCAAAACAGATCAAAATTCAAAGATGAAACAACAAATGGAAGTTCAACAACTAATGAAGAAAAACCACGTAAGTATGTGGGGTTGTTTATTGCCTTTTGCACAAATGCCTATATTCTTTGCGGTTTATCAAGTTGTTCAAAGATTTCCTCTTACTCCAGCATATTCAGATGTTAATTTTAATTTTATAGGCAACACATCGTTTGCTATGGAGTATGGTAAAGCATCAGGAAGTTGGTGGCTTGCTATTATAGTTGGTGTCACTATGATAGGATCACAACTATTAAACACATACTTATCAAAAAGAGCACAAAAAAAGAATGAAAACTTCTATACAAAACAAAAAGCAGCAGGGCAAAAACAACAAAACACGCAAATGCTTATCATGATGATTGTTATGACAGTGATGATGGTATCGTTTGCTTGGAACAGTGCCGGAATTGCTTTCTATTGGATAATAGGTAACTTATATCAAATAGGACAAACAGCTGTTTCAAGAACTCTTCAAGAAAGAAGCGAAGAGAAAAAAAGACTTGAATCAGGCAAAGTAAGAGGAAGATAAAAATGAAACAAATAACAATTGAATCAAAAACTCTTGATGAAGCTTATGAAAAAGCTGAAAAAGAATTAAAAGCCACTAAAGAACAAATTAATTTTGAAGTTGAAGAACATAAACACCTATTTACTAAAACATATACTGTAACCGCTACTTTAGTTAAAAACTTTCCATTAATAGGTCTTGAATACCTAAAAACCATTTTAGAGGGTCTTGGTATAAAAGCTATTGTTGAAATGAGAAAAAAAGAAACAACTAAAGAGATAAGATATGTTGTAACTTCAGATGAAAACCCTATTTTAATAGGTAAAAACGGAAAAACATTAGAAGCAATCCAAACATTAGTAAGATGTGCAGTAAACGAAGACAAAGAAGCTAATGAAGAATACAAAATTTCTGTTGATTGTGGAGGTTATAAAGAAAACAGAAATAAAAGATTAGAAATACTCGCAACTAAAACCGCAAAAGAAGTAGTGCAAACTAAATTAGAAGCACACCTTGAACCAATGAACTCTTTTGAAAGAAGAGTAGTACACGCTAAACTCGCAGACTGGAGAGACGTATACACAGAATCAGAAGGCGAAGGAAAAGACAGACACATAGTTATAAAACCAAAAAATAAAGCAAAATGAGATTAGTAGTAGGATTAGGTAACCCACATCTTAAATATAAAAACACCAGACACAACGTCGGGTTTATGGTGTTGGATGCGTTCCTCAAAAACAAAAAAATTAAATTAAAAAACAAACCAGAATTTAAAGGAGAAATATATATCGATAAAGATTTTATCCTCCTAAAACCTCTAACATATATGAATTTATCTGGTCAATCAGTTAATCTTGTTAAAAATTATTATAAAATTGAAGAAGAAGAAATTTTAATAATATCAGATGATTTTAATTTACCATTCTTAAAATTAAGATTAAGAGAAAAGGGGTCCGCAGGAGGACACAATGGGCTCAAATCAATAATTCAAGAAACAGGATCAAGTGATTTTAAAAGATTAAGAATAGGTCTTGGATCTCCAGAGATTGAAACAATAGATTTTGTTTTATCTAAATTTTCAAAAGAAGAACTAAAACAACTAGAAGTTATTTATAAAGACACAAACGAAATAATTGAAGAATTTATAAATGGAAAAACTTATGATTCAATAATGAATCGTTTCAATTCAAACAATGAATCTCTTTAAAAAATATTTAAAATCAAAGAAAAAACTTATAGAAATCCTGTCTTTTATTAAAAAGAATGATAAGACAGAAATAAGCGAGGGTTCAAGAGAAATTGCCTCGCTTATTTCTCTATTGTTAAAAGAAGAAATTAATAAAACAATTGTGCTCGTTGCCCCAAACATATTTCAAGCACAAAAACTATATGACACCCTATCAAAAACAGAAGAAGACACCTTCTTTTATCCTAAAGACGACTTCCTTTCAATGGAACTATTAACTGAATCTTTTGATTTTAAACTTCAAAGAATTAACACACTCAAAACCATATTTCAAGGAAGCAAACCTAAAATAATAGTCGCAAACCTTGCGTCTCTTTTATCAAAAACCCCAACAAAACAAATCTATAAATCAAAAATTAAAGAATTAAAACCTGAATATATCATAAAACCACAAAAACTAATTACAGATTTAGTAGAAAATGGTTACGAAAGAGTCTATACCATAGAAAAACAAGGCGAGGTTGCGATTAGAGGAAGTATAGTTGATATATACCCTATAAACGATGACAAAGCTTATAGAATTGATTTTTTTGGTGATGAAATAGAATCTATTAAAGTGTTAGATATTGAAACACAACGTTCTCAAGGAACAACAAATAATTTAATTGTTATGCCAAAATCAGAACTTTTATTTAGCGAAACAGAAAAAGAAACAATTAGATTTTATATAAATGATAAATTATCACAAAACGTTTCACTTAAAACGAAAGAAAAGCTTGAAAAAGATTTAGAATATTTAGAAAACAATTCATACAACCTGCTTGAAAAATATTTATATATATTTAATCAAGATAATTATTCATTCATAGACTACATCGATGATAAAGTGGTGGTTTTTTATGATTATGACAACATTTTAAAACAAGAAGTACTAATCAACGATCAAACTTATGAATACTTGTCTAATTTTGATAACTATTTTAAAACTGATTTTTTAAATAAATTATTTAAATATCACTTTGAAAAAGAAATATACATCACAAACAAAAAGAAATACAGTGAACTAAAAGAAATAAAATTATCAAGCAAAGACATCATTAATTATAATGGACGTCTAGATCTACTAAAAGAAGATTTAGAAAGAGAAAAGAAAACAATTATTATTTCTCTTGAAGATAAAAAGTTAGAAATAATAAAAGATTATTTTGTTGAAAATAATATTAAATTTTGTGCTGATGAAGATGAAATAAAAGAAAATCAAATAAACATTTTAAATAATGAAGGAATAATTCCTTTAAACATAGATGAATTAAACCTGCTTTCTTTGACAGAAGATAAAATTTTTAAATCTTATGCTCAAGGAAAAGGTAAATACAAACTATCAGTAGAAACAAAAAGACTGAAATCAATAAGCGAACTTAAAGTAGGCGATTATGTTGTTCATGAAGATTATGGAATAGGTAAATTTTTAGAAATAAACACAATGTCTCTATCTGGTCACGACACTGATTTTATTCATATTAAATATGATAAAGACCAATCTTTATATATTCCAGTTGAAAAGTTGTATGTTTTGTCTAAATATTCAGGTAGTGAATCATATATTCCAAAACTATCTAATTTAAATAGTAAAGAATGGGCAAAAACTAAAGCAAACACCAAAAAGAAAGTTCAAGAACTTGCACAAAGACTTCTAAATCTCTATTCAGAAAGAGAAAAGATAGAAGGATTTAAATATTTAAAAGATGATGACGTTCAAAAAGAATTTGAAAGCGAATTCGAATATGAATTAACTAAAGATCAAATTCAAGCCATAAAAGATGTAAAAGACGATATGGAGTCAAACAGGTTAATGGACAGATTAATTTGTGGTGATGTAGGATTTGGAAAAACAGAAGTAGCTTTAAGAGCAGCTTTCAAAGCTGTGCTTTCAGGAAAACAAGTCGCATGCCTTGCCCCTACCACAATTCTTGCAAGACAACATTATTACACTTTTAAACAAAGAATGGATAAATATGGAATAAACACAGCTTTAGTGTCTAGATTTGTTGGCCCAAAAGCAATCAAAAAATCTTTATTTGATTTATCTCGTGGTGTAATTGATGTTATAGTTGGCACACATAGACTTTTGTCAAAAGATGTTAAATATAATAATTTAGGATTGTTAATAATAGATGAAGAGCAAAGATTTGGCGTTGAAGCAAAAGAAAGGATGAAAGAGATGAAAACAAATATAGATGTTTTAACTCTCACCGCAACTCCAATTCCACGAACTCTCCAAATGGCTGTTACTGGAATCAAAAACGTATCTTTAATTGAAACAGCTCCTAAAGGAAGATATCCTGTTCAGACATATGTGCTCGAAAGAAACGATTATATTGTAAAAGATGCTATTGAAAGGGAAATATCTAAATCTGGCCAAATTTTTTATCTATATAATAGAGTAGAAGATATAGAAAAAATAGTATCATATGTTGCATCATTGGTCCCAGAAGCAAGGATAGCTTGCATTCACGGAAGAATGGAAAAAAACAAAATTGAAGATACAATTGAAGCATTCATCAATAGAGAAACTGATGTTTTAATCTCCACAACCATTATAGAAACTGGTGTAGATATTCCAAACGCAAACACTTTAATTGTTCATGATGCAGAAAGATATGGTTTGTCTCAACTCTATCAAATTAAAGGGAGAGTTGGAAGGTCTGATAAAATTTCCTATGCATATTTGATGTACGATAAAAACACAAAATTAACAGAGGATGCGATTAAAAGACTAAAAGCAATAAAAGATTTTACAGAACTTGGATCAGGTTTTAAAATTGCGATTAGAGATTTAACAACAAGAGGTGCAGGGGAAATTTTAGGCCACGAACAATCAGGTTTTATGGATAAAGTTGGTGTTGATCTGTATCTTAGAATGTTAGATGAAGAAATAAAGAAACAAACCAACAAAGAAGAAACAGAATCAGCTGATGCAAGAATCATTATGTCTAGACACATAAGTAAAGACTATATATCTGATGATTATTGTTTAATCGAAGTTCATACTAAAATATCTAAACTTGAAACAAAAAAACAACTTTTAAATTTAGTTCAAGAATTAGAAGATAGATTTGGAAAGGTTGAAGACACACTCCTCGAATATATGTATACAAAACTATCTGAAAATTTAATCAATAAGTGTGGGTTTGAAAGAGTAGAGGCTAAAGAAAACTCAATTTTATTCGTAATATCAAGTGAAAGATCAAAAATTGTAGATGCTCCAAAAATATTTAAATATTCAGTTGAGACATCTCAAGATTTTAGTTTTTACATAAAAGCTAAAAAGATATTTATAGTATACCAAGAACCAAAATCTAAACTAAATATGTACAAAAACATAAGCGAATATCTAGAAAAGATAAAAAAAGACAACCTCTTATAACTTAATTTTTGACACTCTAAGACGTTTTCCTACTAAACCCAGGAAAACGTTTTTGTTTTTCTAAAACACCCTTAAAATTAAAATTTAAGGCATTTTAGGGGTTGATTTAAGCCCATAAATATTATATAATATATAATATTATGAGGGGTCAATATGAAAAAGCTTGTAATTTCTACTGATTTTATACTATTAAAAAACGCCTTAAAACTCCTCGGTTTCATAGAAACCGGAGGTGAAGCCAAAATCTTTCTTTCATTAAACGATGTATATATCAACAACATCAAAGAAGATAAAAGAGGAAGAAAATTAGTTGAAGGCGATGTTTTAAAAGCACTAAATCAAGAAATTATTATTTCTCATGAAAATTAAAGAATTAAACCTCTTAAACTTTAGAAATTACAAAAAAGAAAAAATAGAATTGTCCCCAAACATCAATATTTTAATAGGTAATAATGCATCAGGTAAAACCAATGTACTTGAATCAATCTATACACTTGCTCTCGCAAGAAGTTATAAAGCTAAAGATAAAGACTTGGTTTTATTCAATGAAAGTTTTTATAGGGTTTCAGCCTTAATAGAATACTTTAATAGAGAAGACAATCTTTTAATGATAGGTTCAGAGGAAGGAAAAAAGGTATTTCAAAACGGTTTGGAGATACAAAAACTCTCAGATTTCATAGGTAAACTAAATGTAGTTATGTTTTCCCCAGATGATATTATTATGTTTAAAGGTGGTCCTTTAGAGAAAAGAAAATTAATAGATATGTCACTACTTCAAATATCTAAGGATTATATAGAAAACTATACTGCTTTTAAAAAACAAATAAAACTTAGAAATGATTATCTTAAATATCTTCTTCCAAAAATAAACACAGAAGAAGAAATAGAAGATGATATGTTAGATATTCTCACAGTCAATTTCATAGATTGTAATAAAAGGATATATGATGCCAGATGTAACTTCTTAGCAAAATTAAACAAAGTTACTGAAGAAAAATATAGACAATTATCAGGAGAAGACGCATCTATCAAATTTGAATATTCAATTAATTTTGAAAATGATTTTAATTTTTATAAAAAAAGATATAAATCTGATATACAAATAGGATCAACTCAGTGTGGGATTCATAGAGATGATATTAAATTTTTTAAAAATGATAAAGATTTTGAACTAAATTGTTCACAAGGTGAAAGTAGAATGCTTGCATTATCAATAAAACTTGCTCTTGCAGAAATATTAAAAAAATTAAAACAAGAGACTCCTGTTGTGTTACTTGATGATGTTTTTTCAGAACTAGACAAAAATCATCAAAACAGGCTATTAAAAATGCTTGATAAATCAATGCAAATAGTAATTACAACAACAGATTTGTATAAGATAAGCAAAGAATCACTAAACAACTCAAAAGTATTTACAATAAAGAATTCTTCAATAAAGGAGACAATTATTAATGGATGAGAAAAAGACTTTAGTTGAAAAAATGTATGAAGAAATAGACAAAGAAGAAATTCATACTGGTAAAGATGAGGATATGGGCCATGTTAAGGCTGAATATAAAGCTGAAGATATTCAAATTCTTCATGGTTTAGACCCAGTTAAATTAAGGCCTGGTATGTACATCGGAACAACTGGACCTCAAGGCCTTCATCATTTGGTGTGGGAAATAGTTGATAATGCTGTAGATGAAGCTTTAGCTGGAAGATGTAATAAGATTACAGTAGAACTATTAGATGACGATGCTGTAAGTGTTTCAGATAATGGTAGTGGTATACCAGTAGATATTCACCCAGAGACAGGACGCCCTGCAATAGAGAGTGTTTTTACTACACTTCATGCTGGTGGTAAGTTTAAAGATGGCGCATACAAAGTATCTGGAGGTCTTCATGGTGTAGGTGCATCTGTTGTTAATGCTCTTTCAAAATGGCTACATGTATATGTTAGACGTGATGGAAATGTATATTATCAAGAATATGATCATGGATATATCTTCACAGATCTTAAAGTAATAGCAAAAGATGAAACGGGTGAAACAGGTTCAACAATAGTTTTCTCACCTGATCCTAAAATTTTCCAAGAAGGAACAACTTTTAATTATGAAACAGTTCGTTCTCGTCTCCAACAACTAGCTTTCTTAAATAAAGGTGTAACTTTCTCTGTTCAAGATAAAAGAACAGGAGAAGAAAAAGAAGCAATTGAGTATTGCTATGAAGGTGGTCTTAGAGAATATGTTGATTTTTTAAATAATGGTCAGCCTAAACTAAACCAAAAAACAATGTATATAGAAGGCGAACAAGCACACATTCAAATTGAAATTGCGATGTTGTATAACACAACATTCAATCCAATGTTATATTGTTATACAAACAACATCTTCAACCCAGAAGGCGGAACACACGAAGAAGCATTCAAATCAACTCTTACAAGGCTTATGAATAAATATGGTAATGAACACAATTTATTCAAGAAAAAAGATGAATCATTAACTGGCGATGATGTAAGAGAAGGATTGATTGCTGTAGTGTCAGTTAAACACCCAGACCCTCAATTTGAAGGTCAAACAAAAACAAAACTAGGCAGTGAAGATGCAAGAAGAGTTGTATCAAATATTATGAGTCAACAACTTCAACGTTTCTTAGATGAAAATCCACAAGATGCTAAAACTATCATCGATAAAGCTATAACTGCAGCACACGCAAGAGCCGCAGCTAAAAAAGCTAGAGAAGAAGTTCAAAGAAAGAACCCACTTGATAGTTTAGGATTAGCTTCAAAGCTTGTAGATTGTAGAAGTAAAGACCCAAGCAAATCAGAAGTATTTATAGTCGAAGGTGATTCTGCAGGCGGATCTGCAAAACAAGGGCGTGACGCTGAATACCAAGCAATACTTCCATTAAGAGGAAAAGTATTAAACGTTGAAAAAGCAAGAATGGATAAAATCTTAGCGAACAATGAACTTGTCACAATGATTCAAGCATTCGGCGCAGGAATGGATGATAATTTTGATGTATCTAAATTAAGATATCATAAAATTGTTATTATGACTGATGCTGATGTCGATGGAGCCCACATTAGAACACTACTTTTAACTTTCTTCTATAGGCATATGAAACCTCTTATAACTGAAGGATATGTTTATATAGCTCAACCACCACTATACAGAATTCAATCAAACAAAACTATACATTATGCATATTCAGATGAAGAAAGAAATGAAATAATAAAGAATTTATCAACTAAACCACAAATGCAAAGATATAAAGGTTTAGGCGAAATGGATGATACACAACTTTGGGAAACAACACTTAACCCAGAAAACAGAGTATTATTAAGAGTAAATTTAGATGATGCGATTGAAGCTGATCAAACATTCTCTTGCCTAATGGGTGAAGATGTTGAACCAAGAAGAGATTTTATCAATAGAAACGCTGGATACGTTAAAGATCTAGACTATTAGGAGGAAAAGCATGTCTGATTCAAATGTAACAAAAGACAAATGGTTAGATACCAAAAATATTCAAAATGTAGATTTGAATGAATCTATGAAAACATCTTTTCTTTCATATGCGATGAGCGTTATAGTTGATAGAGCTCTTCCTGATGCAAGAGATGGTTTAAAACCAGTTCAACGTAGAATATTATATGATATGACAGAACTTGGTATGAGTTATTCATCACAATTTAAGAAAAGCGCAAGATTAGTAGGGGATGTAATGGGTAAATTCCACCCTCATGGTGATACTGCAATATACGATGCGACAGCGAGAATGGCTCAACCATTCTCCTATAGATATCCATTAGTATTTGGTCATGGTAACTTTGGCTCAATAGATGGTGATAGACCAGCCGCTATGCGTTATACAGAATGTAAGATGATGAAAATCACCGAAGAAATGCTAAAGGATATAGATAAAGAAACAGTGCCATTCCAAGATAATTATGATGCAACTGAATCTGAACCACTATATTTACCAGCAGCATTTCCAAATTTATTATGTAATGGTGCAGTAGGTATTGCGGTAGGTATGGCAACAAACATTCCATCACACAATTTAAAAGAAGTTGTTGATGGATATTTAGCTTATATCGATAATCCAGATATTTCAACTATAGAATTGATGAATTATATTAAAGGTCCAGATTTCCCAACAGGAGGAATAATTTTAGGTGTTCAAGGTATTAAAGATGCTTATGAAACAGGAAGAGGAATTATTCAAATCAGATCTAAATGTGAAATAGTTGAAAAAGAAAGAGGCAAAAAAGATATAGTTATTACAGAAATACCTTATGCAGTAAACAAAAGTAGTTTAATAGAAAAAATTGCAGACCTAGTTAAAGAAAAACCACTTCCTGGTCAAGAGAAAAAAGTAGATGGCATTGTTGATTTAAGAGACGAATCATCTAAAGGAGATATAAGAATAGTAATTGAACTTAAAAAAGATGCTCCTGCAGAAATCATCTTAAACAACCTTTTCAAATACACCCCTCTTCAAACAAGTTTTTCTATTATTATGCTCGCTTTAGTCGACAATCAACCTCAACTTCTAACACTAAGAAAAGCATTAGATGTATATTATAATCATCAGTTAAGTGTATTATTAAATAGAACTAAATTTGATCTTCAAAAATCACAAGCAAGAAGACACGTTCTTGAAGGTTATTTGATTGCATCTGATAATATTGAAGAAATTATCAATATAATTAGAAACTCATATGATGATACCGAAGAAAAACTTATGAGTAGATTCAATCTATCAATTGAACAAACTAAAGCAATTCTTGCCTTACCACTTAGAAGGTTGTCTGGTCTAGAACAAGATAAAACAAGAGCGGAATTAAAAGAAGTTAATCTTCAAATAGAAGAAGATGAGAAGATTTTATCTGATCCACTAGAACAACACAAAATACTAAAAGAACAAATCATAGAAATAAAGAATAAATATGGTGATGATAGAAGAACTGAAATAGACTACTATTCAACTGCGGATATAGATAATGAAGAATTAATCCCAGTTCAAGATATGATAGTATCTATTACAGAGACAGGCTATATCAAGAGAATGTCTCCAGATGAATACAAAGCTCAAAATAGAGGTGGAAGAGGCAAGACTGGAATGAAAGTTCATTCCGATGATATAGTTAGACAAGCTCTCTACACATCAACACATGATTATTTATTATTCTTTACTAATTTAGGAAGAGTATTCAAACTTAAAACTTATAAAGTTCCACAATCATCAAGAATTTCAAAAGGTACTCCTATAGTTAACTTGCTTTCGCTTCAAGAAAATGAGTTCCTAACAGCCGCTGCACAAATTCCAAATTTTGATCAAGAAGGCTATATTGTATTTATAAGTAAGAAAGGTGTTATTAAGAGAACAAAAATTAACCTTTTCGCAAATATCTATAAAACAGGAATTAGAGCCCTCACTTTAAGAGATGATGATATGCTTCATAATGTTTTCCTAACAACAGGAAACCAAGACATTATCATTGGTGCATCTAATGGTAAAGCTATAAGATTTAATGAACAAGACGCAAGAAGCATGGGAAGAAACGCAAGTGGTGTTAAAGGTATAGAATTAAGCGAAGACGAAGAAGTAGTTGGAGCTGCGATAGTGTCCAGTGAGGAAGAACAAATCCTTGT
Organism: Caryophanales bacterium UBA1188; assembly: GCA_002310135.1. Lineage (GTDB taxonomy): Bacteria > Bacillota_I > Bacilli_A > Izemoplasmatales > UBA1188 > UBA1188. Next base: position 583,941 of record DBYK01000001.1, read on the forward strand.
AGTAACTAATAAAGGATATGGTAAGAGAACTTATGTCAGCGAATATAGACAACAAGCAAGAGGTGGTAAAGGTGTTAAGACTTTAAACATCACAGAAAAGAACGGTAAACTTGCGAAGCTAATCGCTGTAAATGGAGATGAAGATTTGTTCCTTGTCACTGATAAAGGTATGACAATTAGAACTCACGTAGATCAAATAAGTATCTTATCAAGAGCCACACAAGGTGTCAAAGTAATGAATCTTTTAGACGAACACAACGTCATCACGATGGCTATTCTTCCAAGAGAATCATTAGAAGAAGATGTTTTAGAAGAAACTGAAACACCAGTTCAAGAAAACATTCTTAAAGAAGAAGAAAAAGAAGAAGTATTAAAGCCAGCTGGTGATGAAAGTGATAATGTGTTTTAAGAGGTGATATTATGTTAGATATTAAGTATATAAGAGAACACAAAGATGAAGTCATAAAAAGATTAAACACAAGACCTGGAGACTATACAAAATTAGTAGAAGATCTTTATCAATATGACTTACAATACAGAAAAGACTTACAATTAATAGAAAACCTTAAAGCTAAATCAAATCAAACATCTAAATTAATAGGTGAATACAAAAGACAAGGAAAAGATACAAAAGAAATATTTGATTCTATCGCAAACTTAAAACAAGAAATTCAAGCAAAAGAAAAAGAAGTTCAAGAACTCCAAAAACAAGTTAAAGATATCCTTGATATTCTTCCAAATCTTCCAAAAGAAGATGTTGTTATTGGAAAAGATGAAACAGAAAATTTAGTAATAAGGACTGTAATGGAACCAAGAAAATTTAATTTTACCCCTAAATCTCATTACGAGATAGGTGTAGATTTAGATATCTTAGATTTTGATAGAGCATCAAAAATCAGTGGCGCAAGATTTGTAATATATAAAGGTCTTGGCGCAAGACTTGAAAGATCTCTAATCGCATTCATGATGGATCTTCATTCAAAAAGAGGATATACAGAATGCATGCCTCCATATATGGTTAATTCTCAAAGTATGTATGGAACAGGACAGTTCCCTAAATTTAGAGAAGATGCTTTTCAAGTTAATGATGATAGAGTATTATTCTTAAATCCTACTGCAGAAGTTCCAACAATCAATATGTATAGAGATGAAATCATCGATTATTCTAAACTTCCTATCAAATACTGTTCCTATACAACCGCATTTAGAAAAGAAGCTGGTAGTGCAGGAAAAGATACTCATGGAATTATTCGTCAACACCAATTCAATAAAGTTGAATTAATCAATATCGTTGATAGAAAAGACGGGTACAAAGCTTTAGAAGAATTAACAGAAGAAGCTGAAGAAGTATTAAAACAATTAAAGCTCCCATACCATGTAGTTGAATTGTGCACAGGAGATATGGGGTTTGGAAGCGCAAAAACATATGATTTAGAAGTTTGGATTCCATCAGAAAATAGATATAGAGAAATTTCGTCTTGTTCAAATGATGAAGATTTCCAAGCAAGACGTGCGAATATAAGGATAAGAAAATCATTAAATGAACCCCTTGAATTCCCTCATATTTTAAATGGTTCAGGTCTCGCAGTGGGTAGAACCCTAGTCGCAATACTTGAAAATTATCAAAATGAAGATGGTACAGTGACTATTCCAGAAGTATTAAGAAAATACATGGACACAGATATTATTAAATAAATAAAAAAATCCAGAGCCTTTAGTTAGGCATCTGGATTTTTATTTAATCTCTTCTAATATATCATCTAAATTATATATTTTACTATTATCTTTAAATCCTATATCGAAATTATCATCTTCATATCTTGGAATAATATGAATATGGAAATGCTCCACAGATTGAAGAGGTCTTTCATTATTACTTATTATATTAATGCCTATAGGATTTAATTTTTCTTTTAATATTAGCGCAACTTTTTTCACAACCCTCATAATATCAAAAGAAGAATCATCTAATTCAAATATATTTTTTGAATGTTTTTTAGGAATAACTAAAGTGTGCCCATAAGTAGTTTGACTTAAATCTAGAAAAGCTAGATATTTATCATCTTCATAAACTATTTTAGATGGTATTTCATGATTTGCAATTTTACAAAATATACACATATTATTTATTAATCTCCTTTAATATATCTATTAAATCACTCATCTTTTCTAAATAATAATCAGGATGAGTTAGTTTTTTTGTATCTTCTGACCACTTATTCCATGATACAAGAGCAGTAAGAGAGCCTGCATTTTTTCCACACATTATGTCAACCACATTATCTCCCACCATCATCACCTCATCTGGCTTTACCCCCATTTCTTTTGCGGCCATAAGAAGAGGCTCTTTATGAGGTTTAGGTTTTGTTTGTTTTTCAAGTGTCATAAATGAATCAAAAAGCTCATAAAGACCATATTTTTTTAATGATGGGGTGGCACTTTTTAAATATTTTGTAGTAATAAGGCCCAACTTATATCCTTCATTTTTAAGATAAACTAATGTCTCTTTAACGGTTGGGAAAATAGTGAGAATATCTAACTCTATATCTTTATAATAGTTGATATATGTTTCAATCATTTCATCAGCTTTTTTAGGGTCATTAGTATTTTTCATAAAAGAGTCTTTTAAAGGTGGCCCAATATATTCAAGATAATCTTCTAACTTTTCTTTTCTTTTTTCTTTTAAACACTTAGAAAAAGCATAGTCAAAAGATTTTAAGATAATCATTCCACTATTAACAAGCGTTAAATCGAGATCAAAACACAAAGCTTTAATCATTTTTTCACCCCATTTTATTCTAACAAACTTTGCCAAATAATAAAACTATATAACTGCTTATTTTAACTTTTTTATGTTAAAATAATCTTTGAAGGTTTGGACAAATGACTAAAACAAATAGTGCATCTTTAAATAATAAAAATTTTAAGACAAAAAAACGCTTTGGACAGTGTTTTTTAAAAGACCAAAACATCTTAAAGAGAATAGTAGAGTTATCTTTAATCAAAAAAGAAGATGTAGTTTTAGAAATTGGTCCTGGCTCAGGGGCACTCACAAAAGAACTCCTAAAAGTTTCAAACAGAGTAATTGCATATGAAATTGATAAAGATTTAATTCCAATCTTAGAAGAAACATTTAAAAACAACACTAACCTAGAATTAATAAACGAAGACATTTTGAAAGCCAATCTTTCATATATCAACAACTTAAAAGAAAATGTGATTAGTGTATCAAATCTTCCATACTATATAACATCACCTATAATAGATGTTTTCCTAAAAAAACTAACAAATGTTCAAAAAGCCATTTTTATGGTTCAAAAAGAAGTTGGAGATAGATTAAGCGCAAATGTAAACACAAAAGATTACAATGCATTCACTATTCTTGTGAATTATAAAGCGAAAGTAAAAAAATTATTAAATGTCTCAAGAACTTCTTTTAGCCCAGAACCAAACGTAGATAGTGTAGTAATTGAGATTGAAAAATATAATCGCGATTTAAAAGCGAAAGACGAAAACTTCTTTATAAAAATTGTGGAATCTTCTTTCAAAGAAAGAAGAAAAACCCTTATAAACAATCTTTCCACTATTTTAAATAAAAATAAATTAAAAAATATATTAGAAGAATTAAATTTAGATGAAAGAGTAAGAGCGGAAAGGTTAACTATTGATGAATTTATCACTCTTTCAGATAGAATTATGGAGGAATTATGAGTCTAAAAAAAGAAGATAAACTTTTATATGATGCAATGCACAAGGAAAGACTAAGACAAGAATCGCACATAGAATTGATTGCTTCAGAAAATTTTGTTTCAAACGAAGTATTAGAAGCCCAAGGGTCAGTACTCACAAACAAATATGCAGAAGGATACCCAGCCAAAAGGTATTATGGTGGGTGTGAATATGTTGATGAAGTTGAAAGAATAGCTATAGAAAGAGCGTCTAAACTATTTGGTGCAAAATATGCTAATGTTCAACCACATTCAGGAACTCAAGCTAATATGTGTGTTTATAGAGCGCTTCTTGAAAAAGGTGACACAGTTCTTGGAATGGGGCTTGATCAAGGAGGTCATTTATCACATGGAAGTTCTCTATCTTTTAGTGGCCAAGACTATAATTTCATATCATATTCTTTAAACCCAAAGACAGAACTAATTGATTATGAAGTTTTAGAAGAACTCGCAATAAAACATAAGCCAAAATTAATAGTTGCAGGCGCAAGTGCTTATCCAAGAGAAATCAATTTTTTAAAATTTAAAGAAATCGCAAATAAAGTTGGTGCTTATTTAATGGTTGATATGGCACATATCGCAGGATTAGTTGCTGCAGGGCTTCACCAAAACCCAATTTACACTGCAGATGTAGTGACAAGCACAACCCATAAAACCCTAAGAGGCCCAAGAGGAGGTTTGGTTCTCACAAATAATGAAGAGATAATCAAAAAAGTGAATAAAGCACTATTTCCTGGTGTTCAAGGTGGCCCACTTATGCACGTTATTGCCGCAAAAGCTGTCGCATTTAAAGAAGATGCCTCACCTAGCTTTTCATTATACGCAAGAAAGATAGTCGCAAACAGTAAAGCTATGGCACAAGAATTTGTGAGATTAGGATATCACGTTATAAGTGGTGGTACAGATAACCACTTAATGCTAGTAGATGTTAAGAGTAAAACTAATTTAACTGGTAAATTCGCAGAAAAACTACTTGATTCAGTTAATATCACAGTAAACAAAAACTCCATTCCAAACGATACTGAAAAACCTATGATCACAAGTGGAATTAGAGTTGGTACACCAGCTATTACCACAAGAGGCTTTAACACCGAAGAATGTATTAAAGTTGTATCATTAATAGATAAAGCATTAATGAACAGCGATAATAATGAAATTTTAGAAGAAGTTAGAAATGAAGTTAAATCTTTATTAGACAAACATCCACTCCCTTATAAGAAATGATTAAAATCGGAAACCTAGAAATAAAAAACAAAGTAATACTTGCACCTATGGCTGGAGTAACCAATGAAGCCTTCTTTTACATTGCGAAGAAATATGGTGCTGGACTACTTTGTTCTGAAATGGTTTCTGATAAAGGATTATTATTTAATAATGAAAAAACATTAAATTTATTAAAATTTGATGAATCACTTCACCCTTTTTCTATCCAATTATTTGGAAATAATAAAACGGAATTAAAAGATGCTGCATTAATTGTTGAAAAAATCGCAAAGCCAGATATTATTGATATAAATATGGGATGTTCAGTCCCAAAAATATATAAAGCTGGTTCAGGTGCCGCTCTTTTAAAAAATCCAGATTATATTTATGAAATAGTTAAAGAACTAAAAGACAACCTTAAAACACCTATATCTATAAAAATAAGATCTGGAATAGACCACTCACACCTAAATTATATAGAAGTCGCAAAAGCCGCAGAAAAAGCTGGCGCATCCTTAATCACAATACATCCAAGAACTAAGACAGATCTATTTAAAGGAAAAGCTGATTTGAGCATCATAAAAGAAATAAAAGAGGTAGTTCATATTCCTGTTATAGGTTCAGGAGATATTAAAACACCAATGGATGCAAAAAGAATGCTTGATGAAACTGGTTGTGATGCTGTAATGATAGGGCGTGCTGCGATGGGAAACCCATTCATCTTTAAAGAGATCAATGAATATCTTGAAAAGGGCACATACTCAAAAGTCACTAAAGAAGAAAAGTTTGATACAATAATTGAACATCTTAATTATTTAATCAATTTAAAAGGAGAAAGAATTGCGGTGCTTGAGATGAGGGGTCATGCATCTTGGTATGTTAAAGGTATGAAAGGTAATTCAGAGTTTAGAAGAAGAATAAATGAAACAACCTCAAAAGAAGAATTAATAAACTTAATTAATGAATATAAAAAATATGTAATAGGAGAAAAAGATGATGTACTCGAATAAAGTTTCAAAATTTTTACTTAAAAGAAAACCACTTGTGAGAAAACTAATCGATGTTCTATCTAATGAATTTGAATATGTTAGTTGTCTTGTAACAGATGTTAAAGGCACAAGAATAGTTGTTGATAAAACAGTTACAAATGTAACACCAACTTCTTTAACAGAATCTGGTTTTGTTGTTAGAGTATTAGGAAAAAATGTATATACTGAATACTCTATTAATGATATCAATGATAAAAACTTTAATTTTGTTTTAGAAGAAATCAAAAAAGAAGCTCTAAAGAAGAGAAATATTGAGCCAGTCAAAACAATCAAATTTGATGAAGAAGAAATCACAAAAACTTTTATTAGAAATAATAAAGGTCAAGATTTTAAAGAAGACGAAATAATAGATATTCTCACAAAAAAAGTAAATGAATATGTTAAAGATGAAATTATTAATGTTTATTCATTTATTGAATGTAATGAATATCAAAAAATGTTTATTTCTAAAAAGAAAGAATTAATTCAATATTATACTTGGACTAATTCAGCTGCCTTCGCTATATCTAGAGTAGAAAGTTCTATTAAAGAAGCATATAGTGGAAATGGTTATCCTAGTTTAGAAGAGGCAATTAATGATTTAGATGAAGTATTTAAATACAGCACAAAAGTTGCGAAAGATCTTCAAAAAGCTAAACCTCCAACTCCAGGAATATACACAATAATCACAAACCCATCTATCACAGGACTAATAGCCCATGAAGCTTTTGGTCACGGAGTAGAGATGGATATGTATGTTAAAGATAGAGCTAAATCAAAAGATTATATTGGTAAGAGTGTAGCGTCTCCTCTTATCACTATGCATGATGGAGCTAAAGCGACTCTATCAAGTGCTTCATATTTCTTCGATGATGATGGTGTGTTGGCCCAAGATACTGTAATTATTGACAAAGGTATTTTAAAAAGAGGAATATCAGATGCTTTAAGCGCTCTTGAACTTGGTACTAGCCCTACTGGAAACGGAAGAAGAGAATCATATAAGAGAAAATCATATACAAGAATGACTAATACATTCTTCAGTAAAGGTAAATCAACTCTAGAAGATATGATTAAGAGTGTTGATTTTGGTTATTATATCTGCGATACAAACAACGGTATGGAAGATCCAAAAAACTGGGGAATTCAGTGTACAGCATCTTATGGTCTAGAAATTAAAGATGGGAAGTTTACAGGAAACATCATATCTCCAGTTGTGATGAGCGGATATGTAATCGATTTACTTGAATCTATTTCTATGGTTTCAAATAAAGAAAAAGTTATAGGAAGCGGTTCTTGTGGCAAGGGTTATAAAGAATGGGTCAGAGTAAGCGATGGTGGAGCATCAATAAAAGCGAGGGTTAAAATAGGATGATTAAGAGTATTATAAAGACTTTAAAAGAAATAAAAGAAGTATCAGATTATTCAATAATTGAATCAAAAGAGTATTCTAACCAAGCTTTCTTTGTTCTTGGTAAACTTGAAACTACAAGAGTAGTTAATGTTACAGAATATTTAGTTACAATTTATAATAGACATGATTCTAAAATAGGGTCTTCATCATTTGTTATTAGTCATAAATTATCTAAAAAAGAACTAATAGCCAAAATAAATGAAGCTCTTTATGCGTCTAAATTTATCTTTAATAAAGATTATTCTTTAGTTGAAGGATTGAAGAAGAAAAGCATAAACGATAAGGGGTTTGAAGATTCTTTCGATGTTATGGTTGAAAAGATTCATTCCATTTATAGCAATGCATCAAATGAGATAGCTAAATTTAATGCAGTAGAAGTATTTTATAATGAAAAGAAAAACCATGTTGTAAATTCAAAATGCGTTAATTTATCTAATACAGTATACAGCCTTAATATAGAATCTATTCCATCTTTTAATGGTAAGGATGAAAAAGTTGAACTTTATAGATTTGATGAATATGTTTCTTTAGATTATGACTTAATAAAAAAGAATGTAGAAGAAGCTATAGAAGATGTCAAAGCAAGAAGTGAAGCTAAAAAGATAGAAGGAATTGGTGAATGCGACATTATTTTAAGAAATAATGATACATTCAGTTTCTTCGAAAATGCTATAGACGATTTTTCATATAGATCAGTATTAAGTGGTGAAAACAAAAACGTTATAGGTGATAATATTCAATCTCTAAAACCTAAAACTAAGATTTCAATTAGTTTAACTCCATCATCTAAAGCAAACTCATTTGATAGAGATGGTATCTTATTATCGAAGATAGATGTTATAAAAGATGGTAAAGTTTTAAACTATTATGGATCAAATCAATTTGGTCAATATCTAGGAATTAAACCAAGTGGCGTACCAGACTCACTATTTGTGAAGAAAGGTAACAAAGACAAAGAACAGCTCTTTGAAGGTAGATTCTTAGAAGTAATAGCTTTATCAGGTATTCAAATTGAAACAAGAGCCAATTATATTGGTGGAGAAATTAGACTTGCGATACTTCATGAAAATGGTAAGAAAACTCCAGTGAGCGGGATTTCTTTTAGTGGAAGTTATGAAGACGCATTAAATAGTGCCCTTTTGTCAAAAGAAACAATTAAAATCAAAGGTTATGAAGGACCTAAATATATAAAGATTAAAAATCAAAATGTTATGTAGTAGATTGTAAGATGGAAAATACTTTAGTTAAAAAGAATAAAATTAAAGATTTCTTTAGTAACTTTTTTAACAAAGTTTTTTCATCAAACAAGAACGCTATATTATTTCTTGGATTGTCATTATTCATAGTAATGGCAATCTATTTTATTTATATTTTATTTGGTAAAAACAATTTCTATAATAACTGGAGCGATGATTCGCTTCAATACTATCCTATAATGTGCGACTTTATTGCTGATTTAAAGAGTGGCAATTTCTCTTTGTATAGTATGGAAAACTATCTTGGCGCAAGCTTCTTTAGTGATACATATTATATTCCTCTTGATTTCTTTACTTTAATAACATATTTATTATCGTTCCTTATGAACACAGAAATCGCCATGAGTATGGTAGAAATACTAAAATTAATATTAGGCTCAGTTGTATTTTCAGTTTATTTGTCTTTAAGAGGATCAAAACCAAAAACAAGCGCACTTTTAGGACTTATGTACTTTTCTTGTGCTGGAATAACTTGTTTTTCAGCATTCTGTTCTTTTACATCGTTAGCGTTCTATCTTCCTTTTTCATTAATAATTATTTATTATTTCTTAAAAGGAAAATGGTATTTCGTACCACCTTACGCTATGCTTCTTGTGTTTTTTAATTTTTATTTAGCATACACAGTATATGCGTTTATGGCATTCGCTTGTCTTTTCGCTTTAATAATTGAAAAAAGAAAATTTCATAAAATTATATTAGATATTCTAGTGTTTGTATTGCTTATAGTGTTTGGCCTTTTTATGAGTATGTGTGTATTCTATCCAAGTATAGAATTCATTTTAAAATCAACATCTAGAAACGTGATTAAAGAAGGAAGCTTCGCATCTCTTGTGTTGATGTTTAAAGGATATATAGAAATATTATTGACAACTATTACATCATTCTTTAAATTTATTATCCTATCATTTACACAAACTAAAGGGTTACTTGGAAGCACTGAATTTATTCAAAATTCATTCATTCAAGTTAAACATCTATATCTAGCACTAAACAGATCGAGAACAGTAGATGGGGTTTTAGTTCATCCTGCCTTCTTTAACATTGAACAATATTTTAGAATGATGGCGACTACTTACACACCACTTACTCCTACGTCGTTTTATGGATATCAAGGTAGTTATTTTGTAGAACACACATCGTTTTATATCACAGGCTTCGGCCTTCTACTATCAACTCTTATTTGGTCTTTAAATGATTATAGAAGTAAAGTTTATAAAGCTATGATTATTTTCATTCTCTTTTTATGTTCGCTTCCTTTATTCTCATATATTTTATCTGCGAATTTTGAAGTATTATACACTAGATGGATGAACGTGATAGACATTCCACTCCTTTTAATTGGAGCCCATATTTTAGATTTAAAAGAAGAAAAAGAAATTAAACCTAAATTCGTACTCATGGGTGTAGTGATACTATATTATTTCGTAGTTTATAGTGGATATCATCATTTAGAAGTGATAAGTGGATATGGAGTTAAAAACAATTGGGATGAAAATATACTATCTTTTGAGTTATCGCTTTATGTAGTTACTGTTATTTTCTTATTTATAACTATTTTATTATTTGTTGGGCTTCATCTTATTAAAAGAATTCAAAACAGAGACAAACTTAAAAAGACATTATATCCAGTAATACTAGGTGTGTTTTTATTATCCATAGTAATTTTGTCTATAATATTACTAAATAGTTTATTAAAAATAGATAAGAATTTATTTGATTTACCATCTCATCTATTTAAAACAGAAGTTAAAGAATCAATATTATTTAGCATAGAGAATCAGATGGAATATCAATATCTCGCATTCTTTATTATGCTTCTTATAATTGTTCAAGCATATGCACTAGTAAACAAAAAGAAAGTTGTTTTAGGGATTATGCTTTCAATAGAGGTAACAATAAGTGCTTTATTATCTTTTGGAATTCCTCTTGTCAATAAGGCATATTCTGGAAGAGAAACAACTTTTAATAATTGTCACGAATTATCAGAATTTATAAAAAAGAACTCTGATGAAAATGATTTATATAGAGTATATGTTGATGGTTCAATTCCAGATCTTCTATCAACAAATATTTCAAGATTTATAAGAAAAGGAACAAACGCAAATGTCTTCCATTCATTTATTTACGATGAAACTGATAAACTTGTTGATTATATTTTTGATATAAAAGATGAGGGCCAGGCAGGAAAGAGAGCTCTAAATACATATTCATATTATTTGAATGTATTACTTGGATATAAATATGTAATAGCATCTCCTCAATCTTCTTTTAAAGATTATGATGAAAATCAATTCGAATTAATTGAATTAACTGATAAATACATATTCTTAAAATTTAAAGATTATCAAGAATTCTTAGTATATGATTCTTATGTAAGCGAATCAAGATATAGGACAATTAAAAATAATCTAAAAGATATCTCAAGGGAAAAGTTTATGTTGAACTATGTAATAATTGATTCTGATTATTTAAATATAGTAGGAGAATATTTAGGATTACAAGCTGATGTAAGTGATTATGAAGACTCATCAACAGAAAAAACATTTAATCAGAAAACAACTATATCTATAGATAACACAGAAATTGTAATGGTTGGTGAGAAGAAATATTATAGATATGAGTTTTCTGGTGATGATGAAATCACAACTAGAAGTTATGCTATTAATATCCATAATTTAGATAATAGAAAATATGAACTAGTAGAAGATAATAATATGTATATAGAATTTGATTACTTTATTGCACCAGGAGAAAGAGCAAAGCAAGTAATCGATGAAACAAATATAAGAAATATAAACGGTTCTTCATTCCATATACCTATTTATGGTGGCGGTTCAAGCGAAAACACCAAAAAGCCTAAATACCTTTACATAAAGGCAAAAGAAAATTCAACAACAAAAGAACTTCTAACTTATACTGTTGAGGCTATAATGCCACCAATAGATTATATTAAAACTTATGAGAGTGAAGGCACGCTTCCAAATGGCGTTAACTTGTCATCAATGGTTAGGTTTGGAATCCATAGTAAAATTACAAATGATACTGTCAACCTAGCGCTAACTAAAATAGGTTCTAGTTCAAAAATAAGTATTAATTCATTTATTGTTGAGTATGTAGATGGAACATTTGCGAGTGTTTCTCAAGAATTTTCAACAACAAAACCTATTAGAAATATATATGTTAGTAGAACCAATGATATGTGGTCTTCATCTGTAACATTTGTATTAAAAGCATCTCTTTATTCAATAGAAAACGCATATAATGATGATTTTATTAATAAAGATATTGAAAGAAAGGGATCAAATTATATAATAAAGTATAAGAAGAATACATCTGAAGGTAATTCTTTAATAGTTCTTCCTATGGCTTATAGCGAAGAATTTAAAGTTAGAAGCGGTGATGTATTAGACGTTATAAGTGTTAATGGAGGTTTCTTAGGAATTATTGTTGATAACACTATAACAGAAAATAGTATAGTTCTTGAATTCGTTCCAAGAGGATTAAATGAAGGAATCAACTTAACAATACTTGGAATTTCAACTTATCTAATACTGCTTTCTAACTATGTACTTTTCAAAAAGTGGAGGAAAGAAAAATTATGCAAACTCTAACCATTATTATTCCATCATATAATGAAGCTGAATGTATAAGACCATTATATGAAAGTGTTGAACCATTTTTAAAAGACAAAAATATTGAATCAAGATATTTGTTTGTAGATGATGGATCAAAAGATGATACACTCAAAATATTAAAAGAATTAAGAGAAGAAGATAAAAGAGTACACTATATCTCTTTTTCAAAGAACTTCGGAAAAGAAGCCGCTATGCAAGCAGGACTCATAAATTCAAAAGATAGTGATATGGTCATAATAATGGATTCTGATTTACAACATCCACCATATCTAATAGAAGAAATGCTTAAAAAGCACAGTGAAGGTTATAAAATTGTATATTCTCTTCAAAGGTCAAGAAAGAAAGAAGGTTTATTTAGAAAAACAACAGCAAGAGCGTTCTATTCTTTCTTTAATAAACACGCAGAAGTACCAATGGAACAATCTATGAAAGACTATATGCTTTTAGATAAAGTAGTAGTTGAAGCATTTCTTTCTATGCCTGATGAATATAGGTTCTTAAGAGGAATATTCTCATATGTTGGATTTAAGAGATGCTCTGTAGAATTTGATTATGTAGAAAGAGAACTTGGTAAAACAAAATGGAATTTTAAAAAATTATTTAAATATGGTTTAGCTAATTTAAATCAATTTTCAACAGTATTTATGATTTTACCACCTATTGCATCAATATTCTCGTTCTTAGTTGCTGTAATGAGCATATTCTTTGTTTGTTTTGAAATAATAAACATGAGCGCATTCATAGTTTTAATATCTATATCACTTCTATTCTGCATAACAAATGCTGTACTTCATTCTTTATTATATGTTCTTTATTCAACAAGAAAAGAAGCAATAAAAAGACCACTATATTTTGTTGAGGAGTCATCATTAGATGAGTAACCTATTTAAAAAAATCAAAGATAATTTTTTCACTAAAAGTTTTATAATGTTTTGTATTATTGGAGTAATAAACACAATTATAAACTCACTTGTGATGAAAGGGAGTCTTTTTGCCTTTGATTTTTTTATAGAAGATGACATTTCAACATCTCAAACAGGAATACTTTATTTTGTATCTATGGGTGTATCAACCCTATTAGCGTTCTTAATAGCGTCTATTTGTTCATATTTTTTAAATGCTACATTCACATACAAACAAAAAGAAAGAGATACTAAAACATTCTTTGAAGCGTTCTTAATATTTGCATTAAGGTTTGTTTTAACATATATTTTCACACTTCTTATTTGGGAAGCATTAATTCACATATTCGGTATAGGCCAAGATGAAAGCGGATGGTGGAGAACATTATCCAACTTCATAGCATCAATTCTTATGATTCCACCATTCTATATTATTTTTGGATTAGTTTTTAAAAGGACAAAAGAAAGACTTTCAAATACAAAAAAAGAAGAAAAAGAAAATGGCGAAAATTAGACATTTTATTGTATAAAATTAATGCATAAAAAATAGTCTAAAAAAAGATATAAAAATAATTCTTGAAATAATTTAGATAACTTGTTAAAATAGATACGCACGAACTTTCTATGGGCATGGCCCATGGCGGAAGGAGTTAATTAATGAAACAAGGTATTCATCCAAAGTATTATGAGGCAACAGTAACATGTGTTACTTGCGGATCTGTATTTAAGACAGGTTCAACTAGACCAGAAATAAAAGTTGATACATGCTCAAATTGCCACGCTTTCTATACTGGAAAACAAGCGTTCACACAAGCTGCTGGTAGAATTGATAAATTCAACAAGCGTTATGGACGCAAGGGCCAAGAAGAAGATCAATAAAAAGACACATCGTAAGTGTCTTTTTTACTTTTTATAACTCATTTTTACTTTAATATGCTATTATAACGAATAGAAGGGAGAACAATCTTATGTTTACTTTATTTGGAATTGAATTTGATATTATTGGACTAATTTATATTGGAATTATTCTCATTCTCTTTATTTCTGGTTGTGTTATTGGACTTTTTAAAACAATTATTGGTCTTGTAAAAAACATAGCTGCTTTAATAATTCCTGTTTTCTTTTCTAGACCACTTGCTATTAAGTTCTCGGAAACTTCTATGGGTGTATCTTTTAAAGAAAAAGTTGTACAATTCTTTACTGATAGAGGAGGAATATTTACTGAAGTATATAGCGATGAAACTCTAGCCCACGCTTTACAAGAGTTAAATCTTCCAGAAGTTCTAGTTTCTTTCTTTAAAGGATTAATTGAATCTATATTCCCAACAATAGAAGAAGGTTCAACAATCGCAGAAATTATTGGACCAACTGTCTATATATTCTTACTTACAATAATAATTTATTTATTACTCTTTATAGGAATTAAAATCATCTGTGCAATTTTAACTAAATTATTTTCTGGACTTGAGAAAGTTAAGGCAATCAAAGGTATCAATAGACTTCTTGGTGGTGCATTAAACGCTATTACAGGTATTTTAATTGTGTGTGCAGCATCATTTGCAATATCTTGGATTGTTCCATTCGGAAACGATATATCCGCATTTTTTATAGAAACAATGAAATTAAATGATGATAGTGTTTTAACCCTATCTGAATATGTATATAATCAAAACTTTTTATTACAAATAATTGCGTGGGTTCAAACCTTAAGAAGTTCAGCCCCAACAGAAAGCATAATTATGAGATGGATTTTCTAATCCATCTTTTTTATCATCCTTATAGATAATTATTTAAATATATGATATGATACATTTATTATTAGGAGAGTATATATGTATAGAAAAAACGCTTGGGAAAAATATGAAGATTTAAGCGAAGTCATGAACTTCGCAAAGGGTTATATGAGTTTTATTGATAATGGTAAAACAGAAAGACTCGCAACTAAAGAAAGTATTAAAATTTTAGAATCAAACGGTTTTAAAGATTTATTTAAACTTAAAAGCATAAAATCAGGTGATAAAGTTTATGCGATAAACAAAAATAAAAACGTTCTAGCGATGGTAATAGGCAAGAAGCCTATAACTGAAGGCTTAAGAATTGTGGGTGCCCATATTGATTCACCTAGAATGGATTTAAAAGAAAACCCATTCTATGAAAAAAATAATTTTTGTCTTTTAGATACTCATTATTATGGTGGAATAAAGAAATATCAATGGGTTACAGTACCTCTATCTTTGTTTGGGGTTGTGGTTAAAAAGGATGGTACAGTTGTGGACATTAATATTGGGGATAATGAAGGAGACCCTGTATTCGGTGTATCTGACCTACTTATTCATCTTGCGTCTGATCAAATGCAAAAGACACTCGCAAACGGAATTGAAGGCGAAAACTTAGATGTAATAGTAGGATCTATTCCTCTTAAAAAAGAAGAAAAAGATTCAGTTAAAAAGAATATCCTTAAATTATTAAAAGAAAAATATGATATCGAAGAAGAAGATTTCGTATCCGCAGAAATAGAAGTAGTTCCTCAAGGCAAATCAAAAGATTTTGGCTTTGATAAATCAATGATTGCAGGATATGGTCATGATGATAGATGTTGTGCATATCCATCACTAAAAGCAGTAATAGATACTCAGGTTCAGGAATATACATCGTGTGCTATGCTTGTTGATAAAGAAGAAATAGGTTCTGTCGGCGCAACAGGAGCCCATAGCGTGTTCTTCGAAAACACAATTGCGAAGATTTTAGAACTTGAAGGAGATAAAAACCCACTCTTCTCAGCAAGAATTGCTCTTGAAAATTCTAAAATGTTATCTAGTGATGTTAGCGCAGGATATGATCCTCTTTATGCAGGAGCATTCGAAGCTAAAAATGCTGCATATCTCGGTAATGGACTTGTTATAAACAAATATACTGGTTCAAGAGGTAAGAGCGGTTCTAATGATGCTAATCCAGAATATTATGCTTGGATTAGAAAAACTTTTGATGATGCAAATGTTTATTGGCAAAGTTCAGAACTTGGAAAAGTTGACCAAGGTGGAGGAGGGACAATAGCTTATATTCTAGGTAATTATAATATGAATGTAATTGATGCAGGAATACCAGTATTATCTATGCACGCACCTATGGAAATCATCTCAAAAGTTGATTTATATGAAGCATATTTAGGATACATTGCGTTCTTAAAAGCATAAAAAAAACACCAAGTGGTGTTTTTTTATTTATTCATTTGTATAGTTATCAAAATATCCTTGAACTAATACTACTGGAGTGCCTTTATCACCACTACCACTAGTTAAGTCACATAAAGAGCCTATTAAATCTGTGATTTGTCTTGGAGTTGTTCCTTCAGAAGCCATCTTACCAACTAGATTGCTATCTTTTTGCTTGATTGAATTCTTAATTGCTTCTTTAAGTTCATCACCTTTTAAATTCTTGAATTCATTATCAGCTAAGAATTTTAATTTTAATTCGTTTGGAGTTCCTTTAAGGCCACTTGTTGAGAAAGGACAAACAACTGGATCAGCGAGTTCCCAAATTTTGCCTACTGGATCTTTAAATGCGCCATCACCATATACCATTACTTCTAATAACTTTCCAGTTTTTTCATAAATGATTTTTTGAACATTTTCGCATAAAGCTTGTCCGTTATTTGGAAACAATTTAACAGAATCTTCTGTCGCTTTATTACTTCCAAGAAGTCCATAAAGACTATTAAATCCACTGCCATCAACACTCTTTGTTAATATATCATCTAAACCGTATACTTTAGTAGCACCATTTTCTTTTAATATTCTCTTTGTACGCACTCTTGTGTGAATATCACAAGCTAATACTTCTTTTGTATAATTTAGAATAGTTTTTGGTTGATTAGCAAATATTATTTCAACTTCTGTACCTTGTTCTTTAACGAGTTCTTGATAATAATCTATATAATCTACTCCTGTGAATTGGTGTTTAACATATCCAAATAAATCTCTATATTCTTTTAATGTTAAAACATCACTATATGGATTGATACCTTTTTTATCTAGTTCATCATAAGTTAAAAGTGCATTTCCAACTTCATCGGATGGATATGAGAACATTAAAACTATCTTTTTGTGCGCTCTTGCGATACCTTTTAATAGAATTGCAAATCTATTTCTAGAATATATTGGGAAGATTACACCAATTGTATCTGAATCAAATTTATCATTGATATCTTTTGCGATTTGATCTATTGTTGCATAATTTCCTTGTGATCTTGCGACTATAGATTCAGTAATTGCAACTACATCTTTATCGTTTAATTTAAACCCATCACATTCACTAGCTTTAACTATAGTTTCAGAAACAATCTTTTCTAAATCGTCTCCTTTTTTAATAATTGGTAATCTTATACCTCTTGATACTGTGCCACTAAATCTCATTTTTGTCCTCCAATTTTAAAAATACATTTCTATTATAATAGAAAGTTCAATAAAAAAATAAAAAACTTTTAAAAATAATAAAATTTTGTTTTAATATAATCAGTGTGGTGGTGTAATAATGAATAAAGTTGGAAGTATTGAAGTAATTACTGGCCCTATGTTTGCGGGCAAAACCGAAGAATTAATTAGAAGAGTAAAAAGATTAGAATATGCTCACAAGAATGTTGTTTTATTTAAACCTCAAATTGATGATAGATATGAAAAATCATATATAGTGAGTCATAATCAAAAAAAGGCATTATGTGTTTCTTTAAAAACATCACAAGAAATGCTTAATTATGTTAATGAAGAAACCGATGCTGTTGTAATTGATGAATTTCAATTTTTAGATGAAGATGCAGTAGATATAGCGGTATATTTTAAAAGAAAAGGAAAAAGAGTAATAGTTTCTGGTCTTGATAGAGACTTTAGAGGCGAACCATTCAATAATATGCCAAATATTTTTGCGTATGCTGATACAATTTTAAAACTCACTGCAATCTGTGTGTGCTGTGGTAATGATGCGACATGTACACAAAGAATAATAAATGGTAGGCCAGCAAACTATAACGACCCACAAATATTAGTTGGTGCAAGCGAAACATATGAAGCAAGATGCGCAGCTTGCCATACAGTTGTAGGCAAAAAGTATAAATATGAATAAGAATGATGAATTCTATATGAGGGAAGCTTTAGTAGAAGCTAAAAAAGCCCTTGAAAAAGATGAAGTTCCAATTGGAGCTATAGTAGTAGTCGATGATAAAATTGTTGGAAGAGGCCATAATGAAAGAGAAGAGTCTCACCTTATATCAAGACATGCAGAAATTATAGCTATTGAAGATGCAGAAAAAAGATTAAACACTAAAATATTAGACAATGCATCTATATATGTTACAATTGAACCGTGTCCTATGTGCGCATACGCTATAATGGAGGCGCATATTAAAAAACTAGTCTATGGTGCAATAGACGAAAAAAGAGGAGCTATAAGCACACTCGACATCTATAATAAAAAATTAGGATCAAAAGTCCTATATTATGGTAAAATAATAGAGGGAGAATGTAGTAATCTTCTCAAAGAATTTTTTAAAAATAAACGTTAATCTCTTATGAAGTATCCTCACCCAAGGTGGTTTGAGCGAATTGGGTCAGGTCCTGACAGAAGCAGCCCTAAGGTCAGAGGCTTGTGGGCGGGGATACTTCATAAGAGATTTTTTATATTGTGTGATAAAATATAAACAAGGAGGACTTTATGAATAAGAAATCACTTTTACTCATTTTTTTAGTGTTTTCTTTGATTTTCGCATTAGTTGGTTGTGTTGAGAAAAAAGAATACAATATTGATGACTACTTTTTAGAACTTACTTATAAAGACGATTTTAAAATATTGCAGTTAACAGATATCCATTTCAACAACAAAGACGATCATCAAATACACTATAAATTTATGGATTTAACAATTAAAGACGCAAATGCTGATTTAATTGTTGTTACAGGAGACTTATTTACATTCGCAGACAAGAAAACAGCCATTGAATTATTTGAGTTTATTGATTCATATGGAATACCTTGGACAGTGTGCTTTGGTAATCATGATGAACAAGCTTATTTTTCTATAGATTGGCTAACTGATCTTTTAAATCACTATGGTAACAATTGCTTATTTAAAGATATAAAAGACGATAATGTACATGGCAGATCTAATTTCGTTATTAACTTAATGGATGGAAATAATATTCACACTCAAATAATAGTGATGGATAGCAATAAACTCAATTTTAGTTATTTTGGTTATGACTATATTAAAGAATCACAAATACTTTGGTATGAAAGAGTGGTAAATAGAGCCAAAGAATTAAATGGAGGAAATATAGTTGAATCTATTCTTTATTTCCACATTCCACTTCCTGAAATAGATGATGCTTGGGCTAAAGCAGAAGAAGGTAGCGCTGATGCAATACTTGAGAGTGGAGAAAAAAGAGAAAATGCATGTCCACCTTTAAATAATACCAACTTCTTTAATAAGATACTTGAACTTGGTTCAACTAAAGCTATTAATACAGGGCACGATCATGTTAATAATTTCAGAATTAAATATAAAGGCATTTATCTAACATACGGAATTAAAGCTACAAGTTATATATATTACGATGATGATATGCTTGGAGGTTTATCTTTAACAGTTAAGAGAGATCACAGCCTTGAATATACTGATTATTTCCATACATATAGTGAGGTAGAATAATATGAAAAAGAACACATCTTTAATCTTTTTATTTATTATATATTTAGTAGGTTCTATTCTCGCTTACTATAATACCAATTTCTTATTTAGTGACATATCCAATAGTTTTAGATTAAATGGTCTTTTGGTTACATTCCCTGGGCTCATTATTTCGATGGATTTTGTGCTTATTATACTCTTTATCGCAAGATCAACTATTAATCCTAATTACTTAAAATCAATGCTCAAAGTATATTCAATAATCTTAGGTGTATTATCAATTTTTGGGCTTATAACATCCATTCTTGCAGGGACTTTAGTTTATAAAACATTTGTGGGAACACAACCATTTAAAGGATATTTAATTTTATCTATTATAATTCATCTATCCTTACTTGCCTTATCTATTTATGCATTATTTAAATTAGTAAAAACTATGGAAGACAAAGAATCTAAAAAGATAAGTGTTAAATATATTCTTTATACTATATATACTGCATTATTTATATATTTTTCTATGTATAGATTTGGTTCATTCTTATACCTACCTTTCATAATAAGCAGTAATTCTTTAGTATTTTCAATCCCTCTTTGTTTGTCGCTCCTTCTCCCATTCGCTTTCCTTGCTATAGCTTGCCTTTATAGAATGGGATACTTTAAAGACAACAAAAAAGGATTCATTGCATCTTTAGTCCTTTCATGCTTATTCGTAACATTTATGATATTCATAGTTATTGGTTTTAAAGATACTGAATTTGTCGAAATATTAATTCATCTATTCTCACTTGATGGTTTAACTTCAAAACCACTAGAAGTATCACTTCATTTCATAACCGCAATACCACTAGGAATATATTTGATAGTTAAATTTTTAAAGAATATGAAAGAAGAAAAAGAAGCAGTTTAAACTGCTTCTTTTTTAATATAAACACTTAAATATAAAAACAATCATATTGTTTAAATGTTGAGTAGTTAACTAGTTCTATAGTCATATACAATATTTGCATTAGTTAATTCTTCGTTATTTGAGCCTATAGTTATATTGTTCCATTGAGATGGTGATCCAGTATAGTACACATTACTTAAAATTGTACAACCAGAAAACGCATAATTACCTATTAAACTAACGTTTTTTGAAATAGTGATGGATTCTAAAGACTCGCAATCTCTAAATGTATAATTATCAATTTTTGTTACACTTGATGGGATAATAATTGATGACAAAGAAGAACAATATTGAAATACACTTTCACCTATTGTTTTAACACTAGAAGGTATGTTTATAGATTCTAATGATGAACAATTAGAGAACGCAAAATTATCAATTTTTGTTACACTTGATGGGATAGTGACAGATGATAAAGAAGAACAACTCCCAAACATCATATCTCCTATTGTTGTAATACCACTACCAATAGTTACAGATGATAAAGAATAACAACTAGCAAATACCATAGTACCCATCTCTTTAACACTTGATGGGATGGTTATTGATAAAAGACCTGTATTTTCGAATGCTGCATCACCTATTCTTGTAACACCATCTGGAATGGCTATTGATTCTAAAAACATACAATTATAAAATGCATTTCTACCTATTGTTTTAACACTTGATGGGATAGTTACAGATGATAAAGATATGCAATTACAAAAAGAATTATCATCTATTAATATAACACTAGAAGGTATGGTAATAGATGAAAGATTTGAGCAACCCTCAAATGCACCAATTCCAAATGTAATGATTGTTAGTCCTGGTAATTCTTCTTCAAAATCAAATGAAGTTATGGTTTTATCTAGCATTTTGAAATTATATACTGTGTTATCGCTTTTCAATGTATAAAAATATCTATCTGGTATAACTACCAAAACACCACTTTCTGTGGTTGTGGTGTTGTTAGAAGCACAACCACCTAAAACAATCACAAGAGTTAATAGAATAGTAAGTAAAAATATCTTTTTGCCTTGTGTCACAATAGCCCCCTAGTTTTATATTATAATTAATTTTTATATATTTTATTATGAATAATATAGTCGCCATTTATCAACTGACAATTAAAAATAATTATCTTTTAACTATAAAATATGATAATACACCACCATCAAAATTTGTGACATCAAACTCATAGTTATGTTTAGTTAATATCTCTTTAACTATATATAGACCCATACCCGTAGATGAACTATCTACATTTTCTTTTTCTCTAAAGAAAGGAAGCCAAATCTTATCGAGATTTTCTTTGTTTATATGAGAACCATAGTTGCGTACTTCAAATTTAACTTCATTCTTATTATCAATTAGATTGATTTCAATTTTATTTTCTTCTTTAGTATATTTAAACGCGTTTGTAATAAAGTTAGATACAACTTGTTTAATCAATTCTTCATCCGCATCTATAAACACTCCACTATTAACATTTTCTATAACATTAAGTTTGTTTCCTTGAGCTATAGGAAGAAGTGTGTTTAAAGTATTTTTAATCACTAACCCTAAATCAAATCTTGAAACATTTAAAGTTAATTCTTTAGTAGATGTTTTATATGTGTTGATGATATCTTTTATTATTCCAGTTGTTTTATCTATTTCATTTAATATGGTGTTATATTCTTTTAACTCATCTTCCTCTTTGATAAGCCCGCTCATAAAAGCCTCAGTGGTTGCGCTTATAACCATTAAAGGTGTTTTAAGTTCATGAGATAGTCTTGCGATAAACGAACTTCTAAGTTCGCCTTCTTTTTTAAGCTCTTCATTTAATTTTTCTAAAGATTCTTTTTGGTTTTCAATATTTTCAACTTTTTCTTTAGTATCTTTTTTAACTTCGTTTAGTGTAGATTCTAATGAAACAAGTTCTTTATTTTTAAAATTATAAGAAGAAGTTTCATAATTACTTAAAGCTAGTTTCTTCATCTCTTTTTCTATGATTCTAACTGGAGTTGAGAAAACTCTTGAAATAAACACCGCAATTAAAACCGCAATTACTATAGAAATTAACACAACATATCCAAAGTAAGAAGAGACTATATTTAAAAGTGAATCTGTCTCAATATGTGTTGTGACAATTAAGATAAAAGTGTTTGTGTTTTTATATTTATTTGGTTGAGTTAATATATACAAATATCCATTAGTATCATCTGTATAATATGATAAATATGACGATGCATTACCTTTTCTTTCAACAAAAGCATCTATATTACTATCAAGTAGATTTAGTCCTGTCTTAACTTTTTCAGTGCTTTCATGTAAGAAATTTATATTTATAGGTAGTTCAACTTCTATTACACTTGCGTGATCAAGTTCTATAGAAGAAGAAGTTGCAATCTCATTTTCATATGTGATGCTTCCTATAGTTAAAAATCTATAAGTATATTTAGTACTATTTTCAATTAAAGATATATATCCACTTATTTCATCTCCAACTCTAACATCTATATCATAAGACTCGAGCTTTATTGTATAGTTTTCTATTCCATCATTAACTGTAATCTCATAAGATGTATAAATAGGATCAATTAATTTATAGCCTCCTCCAGAAGCATCAATAAAAAGTGGTATGGCACCACTTTTTTCATAATAATTATTCAGTATTAGTGTGAGATTACTATCGCCTTCATTTATATTTTTAGATAATTCCTCAACTTCAGAAATTGAAGAATTAACCTCATATTCTATATATCTATTTCTAAATGCATATACAATGATTAAATAATTAAAAAGTATGAACAAAATAAAGCACATCAAGATTATAGAAAATAGCTGTGTTTGAAGTGATGTATATTTAATTTCTCCTAAAACTCTATTATCTTTCTTCAAATCTGTATCCTATGCCAAATGCAGTTACTATTTCACAAGAACCAGTTGATACAATTTTTCTTATTTTCTTTATATATGTGTCAATGATTCTCTCATCAATATCTTTTCCATCCCAAAAACTCTTATATAAAGCTTCTCTAGTGCAATTCTTTCCAACGTTCTCCATTAGATATTCTAATAATTTAAACTCTGTCTTAGTGAGTTTAACTGCTTCTCCGTTTATAAAGCATTGCATACTATCTTTTAGTAATTTAATACCGCCTATTGTGAGTTCGTTCTTTGTATCCTTATTGCTTGATAAATCAATTAAAGTTTGTCTTCTTTCGAGAAGATTTTTAACTTTTGCGATTAAAATAGGAGTTCTAAATGGTTTAGTCACATAATCATCTATATGAAGATTATATCCTTTTAGAATATCGCTTTCTTCTGAAAGAGCACTCATCATAATAATAGGCACATCTGAAGTGGCTCTGATTCTTTTGGCGATCTCGTATCCATCCATTTTAGGAAGCATTATATCCAAAACAATGATGTCTGGGTTGAATCTTCTAAATTCTTGAAGACCATTTAATCCATCAAAGGCAAGCACAACCTCGAAATCATTAGCGTTAAAAAACTTCTCCAAAATGTATGCGTATTTTGTCTCATCCTCAATTATTAAAATTTTTGGTTTCATTATCTCACCTCAAATATCTTTATTTATATTATAATATAAAATATAGCATAAAACTATATCTTAAGGGATATCTATAAGTTTAAATGTGCTCAATTTATTAATTTTATTTGAAAATATATGAAATACGATGCGATTGTAGTGGGCGCTGGACACGCTGGTTGTGAAGCGGCTTTAGTCCTTGCCCGATTAAAAAAGAATACATTACTAATAACTGGTTCTAAAGAATACGTAGCTTCTATGCCATGTAATCCATCAATCGGTGGCCCTGCGAAAGGGATTTTAGTCAAGGAAATAGATGCTTTAGGCGGTGAGATGGGTATAAACGCAGATAAAACATATATTCAAATGAGATTATTAAATTCATCTAACGGCCCTGCGGTTCAAGCTTTGAGATGTCAATCAGATAAATATAAATATCATGAAGAAATGCTTAAGACAATAATGAATCAAGAGAGATTAAATTTAGAAATTGGATATGTGAAAAACTTAATCGTTAAGGATAAAAGAGTAGAAGGCGTCACTCTTGAAGATGGAAGAAGTTTTTCTTCTTCAACAGTAATTTTAACCACAGGGACATATATGAATTCTGTATGCTTTATGGGTCAAGACGAAAAGAAGAGCGGTCCTGAAGGCCAAAAAACATATTCATCTTTATCAAACAATCTAAAAGATTTAGGTTTTGAAATTTTAAGACTTAAGACAGGCACTCCACCTAGAGTTCTTGATTCATCAATAGATTATTCAAAAATGATTGAACAACCAGGAGATAGAGATAAAGATGGTTTTTCATATAAAACAACCAATTTCTTAAAACTCACTGATCAAGTGCCATGCTACTTGATTCATACAAACGAGAAAACACATAAAATCATTTTAGATAATTTAGAAAAATCAGCTATGTATGGTGGTGAAATCACTGGAGTAGGCCCAAGGTATTGTCCATCTATTGAAACTAAACTCGTAAGATTCAAAGATAAAGAAAGACATCAATTATTTATTGAACCAGTTTCAAAAGAATCTAATAAGATGTATCTTCAAGGCTTTTCGACATCTATGCCAAAAGATATACAAGAAGAAATGGTTAAAAGTCTTCCTGGTTTTGAAAATGCAGTAATTCTTGAATATGCATACGCAATTGAATATGATGCCATAAATCCACTTCAAATAAAACAAACCCTTGAATCAAAAATTATTGAAAATTTATATACTGCAGGACAAATTAATGGCACAAGTGGATATGAGGAAGCCGCATGCCAAGGCCTCATGGCTGGAATTAATGCTTCACTTAAACTTGATAATAGAGACCCATTCATTTTAAGAAGAGATGAGGCATATATTGGAGTATTAATAGATGATTTAGTAACAAGAGGCACAATAGAACCATATAGAATGCTTACATCAAGAGCAGAATATAGATTACTTCTAAGAAACGACAATGCATATCAAAGATTAATGCCTTATGGATATTCTCTTGGTCTAATTAGTGAAGAGGATTATGAAGCATTTAAAAAAGACCAAGAAATCATTGAAAACGAGAAAGAAAGATTAAAAGAAATATTCGTAACAGGTAATCAAAAAGAAACAAAAAAATGTGAGAAATTAGGCGTTTCCCTAATTTCAATAAAAGAAAGTTTATATAATTTAATTAAAAGGCCAGACTATAGTTATAAGAAAGCCTTATATATTGCTGGAATTGACTCTACTTTAGATGATAAATTGATCAATCAAATAGAAATATATATTAAATATGAAGGATATATCAAAAAAGCATTAAAAGAAGCACAAGAATTAAAAAGAGTTGATATGATAAAAATACCAACTGATATCAATTATGATTTGTGTCATAATCTCGCAAGCGAAGCAAAAGAAAAACTAAAACTTGTGAATCCAACATCTATAGGTCAGGCAAATAGAATTAGTGGTGTAAATCCAAGTGACATTGCGATTCTTTTGGCTTATATAAGATCAAGAGGGCATAAAAATGAATGATTTTATATTAGATTTAAAGAATAATGGTATAGAACTTAACGAATCTATGATAAAAGATTTTAATCTTTTCTATACCAATTTAATAAATAAAAATAAAACCACAAACCTAACTAGAATTATAGAAAAACAAGATGTATATTATTATCATTTTTATGATTCTTTAATGGCTTCTTTAGCCATAGACAAAACAAAAGAAGATATAAAGCTTTTAGATATTGGTTCAGGTCCTGGCTTTCCTGGAATTCCTCTCAAGATTTATATGAAAGATTTGAATCTAACAATTGTTGAGGCAACAAACAAAAAGATTGAGTTCATAAAAGACACTTTAAAACTACTAGGTATAGATGATGTAAGGTGTATTCATCTAAGAGCGGAAGATTTTAAAGAACTAGAATCTTTTGACTATATTACAACAAGAGCTGTCTCAACAATTAAAGAACAACTTGAATATACAATACCATTTTTAAAAGTTGGCGGAACTTTAATTGCAATGAAAAGCACTCTTAAAGCGAACGAAGAAATAGAAGAATCAAAACCTCTATTAAAAGAGATTGGCGCTATAGTCAAAAAAACTATAAGCTACAAAGTTTTAGAAAGAGATTATTCTTTGGTTTTAATAGAAAAGATTAAAAAAACAAGCTCAAAATACCCAAAACCACTTCATAAGGAGAAAAAATGAACGAAAAAGAATTAATTACTATTTCTTTAGGTGATGTATATGAACTCAAAAAACAACACCCTTGTGGTACTAATAAATGGGAAGTAGTAAGAAGTGGTGTTGATTGTAAAATTAAGTGTCTTGGTTGCGGAAGAATTATCCTAATAGATAGAGTAGAACTTAAAAAATCTATTAAAAAAAAGATTATGGAAAAAACCATAATTTAAAATAGAAATATTAAAAGAAAAAATCAATTGACAATTATACTTACTTTTAGTAAAATAATATAGCGCGGTTTAAGAGGAAGCAATCTCGGGCCCATAGCTCAGTTGGTTAGAGCGCTGCTCTGATAAGGCAGAGGTCGATGGTTCAAGTCCATCTGGGCCCACCAACCGAGTAACATATTAATAAGAGTGTGACATGGAAGATTAGCTCAGCTGGGAGAGCATCTGCCTTACAAGCAGAGGGTCGGCGGTTCGAGCCCGTCATC
>DBYK01000006.1 GCA_002310135.1 Caryophanales bacterium UBA1188
AGAGGTTGTGATAGGCTCATAAATAGTAGTCGTTGGTTCATTAGTAGGTATAGAAAAAGGATTATCAGTAGTTGTTATATTATCAATAGAAAAACACCCAACTAGGGCTAACATAATAATACATATAAATGTGATCAGTGTTGTCTTGTTTTTCATTTTTTATTACTTATCTATTGCTCATTGAATGAATGCTCTTAATTCATTATAAAAACTTATAGCAATTTCATTTTCATTTAGACACAAAGCATATGTGTTTTCCAAGGAATTATGATTAATACCGCTATTTAAGCCGAAAATAAAACAATTGCAGTATTGTGAGCCAAGCGTCGTATATAAATTGCAGACATGTTGACTTGCTGTCACAAGAGCATCGGCTTCTGAATATATTAATTTAGTATTTACTGGGTTTAATAAAGCATAATTTGTTGGAATTATTTGACCAAAATCAGTGGTCTGATATAATAATGCAGATGCATTTCTTTTTTCAACAGTATAGTTTTCTAAATTATAAAAATCAATTGGGCCAGCCTCAGATATTATTCCTGCAATGTTATGGTTGATAATAGAGGGGTTACATTTGTAGGAATATAGCATTGCAAGATGACCACCAGAACTATAACCCATTAGATATATATTCGAATTAATATAGTTAACAAAAATGGATTTTATAGTAGTTATCAAATCATCTATATCTTGCAACATATCATAATGATTTAATGCAACATTTCCTGTTGTTATTTGTGAAGAGTTCCACTCGCTGCCATCGAATGCAAGTAATCTATACTCTGCACTAACAACTATTGCACCACATGATTTTAAAAAATTAACATTATTTTGATAATTATTTCTTTGATAATAATAAAGCGTTCCATTTTGATCAAAACCAGTTTCCCAGCCTCCGCCATGAAGTGTTATAACTACTGGCAAATTATTTGGAATTTTGTCTGGGAAGAAAACATCATACTTATGAGCAGGATTACACACGTTTCCATAATGACAACTTCTATGTTGAAGACCTAGTGGAATAGTAAATGAAACATCATCATGAATTGTTATAAGAACATAATAATCATTATTTGTGAGTTTGTTGTTTGTAACCGAGTATTCTATGGTGTTTTGATTTCTTACTAAATTACTATTCATAGAAATGTTAAATGTATTCATTATTGGATTTTTGAAAGTGGCGCTTATTATCAAACCACTATAATCAAAATATTCATCTTTGTATTCTAATTTGTTTGGCCTTTGAACTATTCTAACGCTATTGTGATCCATTGTACCAGTGAGTTTTAAATCCAGGAAGAAACTAACATCTTGGAAATAATCAGTGATTTGTTCATCAATAGGAATTATCAATAAATGTATCAATGATGGATCAAATGAAGAAAGCTGATTTCCTGCTTGAACAATCCCTGCATATGTAACTTTTAAATAATTGTAATTGACACCATCAATATATGCGCTATCAATCTGCTCCATCTCAATGATACTTTGGTTTGAATCTACTCTAGCGACATAAACATAATAATTCGAAGGAAAATCACAATATATTTTTGCATAACTATCATTTAAACCATTTTGAATGCTACTAAAAGAAATGTTGTTGTTGTTTGCCCATAAACCAATGTTTATTATTGCATCAGCAAAATAAACATATCCTAAATAATTACCCAAGAGATATAAGCCATTTATTATTGTAGGATTATCAAAATCTAGATAATATCCTTGTCGTCCATAACAATTGCTTGGTAGTGTAGTAGTATTATGAAGTGTTCTAGTAATCATTTTTATCTCCTTATATGCATCTTTAGTTTTATTATATCATAATGCATATATATATGCATATATATTGATAAAATAAAAAAACAGGATCAATCCTGTCTTTTTATAATAATAGCAATAATTAACGTTTACTGAATTGTGGTGCTCTTCTTGCTTTCTTAAGACCGTATTTCTTACGTTCTTTGCTTCTAGGATCACGTGTTAACATTCCTGCAGGTTTTAAGAGCTTTCTATATTCTGGATTTACTTCTAATAATGCTCTAGAAATACCATGACGTATAGCTCCTGCTTGACCAGTGATGCCTCCACCTTCTACGAATGCAAGAACATCAAGAGTGCCTTGAGATTCAGTTATAACAAGAGGTTGAAGTACGTCTAATCTTGTAAGTCCATTTGGAATATATTCTTCAAATGAACGACCATTAATTATGATTTCGCCTGTACCTGGAGTAAGATATACCCTAGCTACTGAACTTTTTCTTCTACCTGTTCCGTAGTATTTAACTTGATCTTTAGCCATATACTCTCCTATTTAACCTCATATATTTCTGGTTTTTGAGCGACTTGTTTATAGTCTGGACCAGCATAAACATATAACTTACGATATATGTCTGCACCGAGTTTAGTATGAGGAATCATACCTTTAACGGCTTTCTCAACTGCCTTAGTAGGTTGTTTTTCAAGTAAAGTTTTTAAATTAACTACTTTTAATCCACCTGGATATTGAGAATGTCTGTAGTAAATCTTGTCTTCGAGTTTATTGCCTGATACGTGGATTTTATCAGCATTAATCACGATTACATAATCACCACAATCTACGTGAGGAGTAAATATAGGTTTTCCTTTTCCTCTTAAAAGGTTAGCAACTTCAGTAGCAAGTCTGCCTAAAGTTTTTCCAGTAGCATCAATTAAGTACCATTTTCTATTAACGGTATTATTATTTGCCATATAAGTTTTCATTTTTAATTTTCCTCCTAATATAATTAAAAGGGCTTTGTGGGTTTTTATTAAAAATGTACCATTTGTTATAATATCATGAGTATTGACTGTAGTCAAATGAAAATTTATATATATTCAATGATGTATCTCAATATAATTTAAATTATCGCCAAAAACTCATATGATTATGCTTGATTTTTGTTTTCTATAAATCTAAGTAAATCCGAATACAAGGCATATAT
Source organism: Caryophanales bacterium UBA1188 (assembly GCA_002310135.1). Taxonomy (GTDB): domain Bacteria; phylum Bacillota_I; class Bacilli_A; order Izemoplasmatales; family UBA1188; genus UBA1188. The sequence continues at coordinate 2,964 of DBYK01000006.1, forward strand.
ATTATCCATATCGCTAATTGTTAATGTTCCTTTTGCGCCCGCAATAGATAAAAATTCTATTTCGTCTTCATTCAAATTAATTACAATTGGTATTTCGGGTATTTTTCTAAAATAGTAGTATTTTTCAACATCATTTTCTATTACAGAGACCAATGAATACCCTTTATCACGTGCAGTAAATAAGACGGGGTTGATATATGGTGGTTCTAAACCATCAAGAGGATCAGTCTCCCCTTTTATTACTAGCACATATACGTTTCCATTAATTCCATATTCGCCCAAATATCCAATGATTTCAACACTATCTGATTCAATTAAATTGATTGGTTCTTTACCTGATGCTGCCAATTCTTTATTTTTTTCAACAATATTTATATTAGTGATTCTAACGTATTCTTCTTTTAATGTTTCTTCTAAATTACTTGAAAGTTCCATAGTATTAGGCGTAAGATTTGATGTAGTTTCATTTGGCGTTACACTGCACCCAAAAATGAATAAAAAACATACCATGGATATCATTATCAATATTTTTTTCTTCATAGATTTCTCTCCTTATTCAAATAATTAAAAAATAATTATTCAATATTGTAATAGATTTTGTGAATTGTTTCTAAATCACTACGTGATAAAAGCCCACTATAATAGGCATTCTTCAGATAATAAAAGAAATCATCATGGTAAACAACTATAAAATATCTATTAGAATAGCGGAAATCTAGCCCATCGATTGTTTGATTGAATATCAAATCTCCTATGAAAATAGAGTTTTCACGATCAAGAAAAATGCCTACAAAGCAATTATTATAGACGCCTAGATTTTTATATATCAAGACATCATCTATTGAGGCTTCTTCTCTATATGATTTTATGTAATCAAGATATCTTAATTTGGCGAGTTCTGTGATTTCTTCATCCGTGTATTTTGTGGTATTATTTGTGCTAGTGGTGTTACTGCATCCCACAAGAGAAAACATTAATACAACTATCAGTATGAAAACTATTTTTTTCAATTTTATCACCACCCAATTAATTATATTTTTATAATGCATATTTTTCTATGCATTTATTATACAATAATAAAATATATATTACGATATAAATATCAAAAAAATGTTAGGCATTTTTCAATCCCTAACAAAATCATCACAATAGTTTGTTATAATAAAGGCACAACCAATATATCTTTCTACTCCTTTCATAAAGAGCGCCCATAATTGAGCGCTCTTTTTTCACATTTATTCAGTTAATTCCAAGAATTGTTCTATTTTGGCTTTTATTAAATCAAGAGATTTTCTCCAAAACTTTTTATCTTCGACATCTATTCCTGCTTTTAATGCACATTCTCTAATAGGCATTTGACCTGCATTTCTTAAAATATCTTTATAAAGTTCAAAGAATTCATTCCCTTTTTCTTTATAAATTGAATATAGACCGTATGCAAATAATTGACCAAACGCATATGGGAAATTATAGTAGGAAAGACCAGTAGAATAATAATGAGTCTTGCAACACCACATATAAGGATGGAGGTATTCTTTATCTAGGCCATCGCCATAACTCTTAAGTTGTGCTTCAGTCATGAATTCACAGAGTTCTACAGGAGATAGAGAACTTTCCTTTGAGGTTTCAAATACTTTGTTTTCAAAATAGAATCTACTCATAATATCAACAATTACACCAGTATCACCTACTAATGATTGATTTAACATATAAATTAATTCATCTTTATCTTTTGCGTTTTTAATCGCATCATCATTGAAATATGTTTCATTGAATGTTGAGGCAGTTTCCGCAAGTTGCATTGGATAATTTGAAAAGATTTGTGGTAAATCCCACATAACTTCATTATGGAATGCATGTCCTAATTCATGAGATAATGTGCATACTGCATCTAGTGAACCATCAAAATTAGTTAATATTCTACTTTCTTTTAATTTAAAACAAGGTGCACAGAATGCTCCACCAGCTTTTCCTTTCTTAGGAAGATAATCTATCCATTCATTTGAAGTTGCCTTCTTCATCATATCAGCTATTTCACTGTTGAATAAACTGAATCTCTCAAAGAGGTAATTATTAGCTTCTTCTATAGTAAAGGATTTAGATAATTTTCCAAGTGGGGCATTAAGATCATAGAATGGTAATCCATTTTTATGACCTAATAATTCTCCCTTTCTCCTTAAATATTTTCTAAATATAGGATAGTATTCTTCAATAGATTCAACTAATGCATCTAGGGTTTTTCTAGTCATTCCTGTTTGCTCTAGGGTTTTATCAAGAGGAGATTTAAAACCTCTTGCCTCAGTTAGAGTTGTTACTTCTTGTTTAATAGATGATAGTGCTAATGCAATTGATTTATCTATTTTCTTATATGATTTTAGTTCTGCAAGATATGCTTCTTTTCTAACCTTTTCACTTTCATCAGAAGACAAATTTCTGATTTCTGATAAAGTAACTATTTTTCCTTTATAATCAACTTCTAATGTTGATGTGAGTGTATCAAATAATCTTGACCATGCAGAACCACTTGATTTTTCAAGTTTTGAAACTAATATTTCAGTTTCATCACTCAGCTGTCTAATCGCATCATCATATATTTTCTTAATAGGATATTTAAATTCTTTTAAGTATTCATCTTTAAGCGCAACTTCTAAGAAATTATCAAATGTTTTTACATATGATGAAAGCATAACACTTGGGACAGTGGCTTTTTCTGATAAATTAATTAAGCTTCCAAATGCCTTTAAAGATTCTAAATCTTCAGAATTAGTTGAAAGTCTTAACTCTGCATATAAGAATAAGTCTCCTATCACTTTTTCAACTTCTTGCATTAGTTTAAAACTACTTTTGAATATTTCTAAGTTATTTTTATCATTGAAATTGATTTCATTAGCGAGTTTAATTAGTTCTTCTGCTTTTTTAAAATCTTCCTTAAATTCCTTACTATCATAACCATCATATATTCTTTTTAAATTCCACTCGTACATAATTTGTCTTCTCCTCTTTTGTATTCTTCTAAAGCTTCTCTTACAGTAAAACCATAAGATGCTAAATCTAAGTTTGTATCTTTCTTTATTGTTATTCTATATGTGTGTTTGACAGCATCTTCAATTAGTGCTTCAAAATCACCTTTTTCTTCTTCTTTTTCTGCTTCAACTATTGTTGGCTTTATAACTGGATTTTTAGGCACGTATACTGTACAACAATCTTCAAAAGGTCTAATAGAAATATCATATGTATCTATCATTTTAGCTTTTTTAATGATATCTTTTTTATCTATTGTTAGAAGAGGTCTTAAGACTGGAATAGATACAACATTATTGATTACATTCATTGATTCAATTGTTTGAGATGCAACTTGTCCTAATGATTCTCCGTTTCCTATTGCGATAATATGTCTTAAAGATGCAATTTTAGAAGCAATTCTATACATGCATCTTCTCATAATGGTGATTGTGTATTCTTCTTTTACTTTATTTAATATTTCACTGTGAACATTCGTAAAAGGCACCATATGAAGAATTACTTTTGAACCTCTTGTATATTCACAAATCTTTTTGGATAAATCTATTACTTTTTGAGCTGACTCAATTGATGTCATTGGAGTAGATTCGAAATGAATTAACTCAACTGTCATTCCTTGTTTGATGAGTTCAAATGCTGCAACAGGGGAATCTATTCCTCCGCTCATCATTATTAGGGATTTTCCTCCTGTACCAGTAGGATAACCTCCAAGACCTTTAAAAGTATCAGTTAAAACATAAGCCCCATCATCTCTAATATCGATATTTATGGTGAAATCTGGATTATGAACATCAACTTTGATATTGCCTCTATTCTTTAAAATAAATGAACTAACTTCTTTCATAATTTCTAAAGAATTGAGTTCAAAAGCTTTATATGTTCTTCTTGCTTCAACTTTAAATGATTCATTTTCTTTATGATATTTATCAAATGATTCAAGTGCCAATTTACATATTGCATTAATATCACGTTCGCATTTAGTGTATAGACTATATGAATAAAGACCTGATACATGATTTAGTCTATCTAATACTACGTCTAAGAATTCATCCTTTAAATTAATGTATACTCTTTCTGCGCTCGGTTTAATATCGACATTTAAATCGCTTAATTTTTCTATAATAAGAGAATTAGCCATCTTGAAAAAATATATCTTATTTTTTCCTTTAAGATTTAAATCTCCATATCTTACTACTAGGTTTTCATTCATCTACTTTACCTCTACTTGAATATTTTAACATATCTTACTGTTAAATAAATCTTGATTAATTATTAATAATATGCTATATTATTCACGCTGTGTAATAAAAGGCAGCTGTATTAGTAGTAAATAGCTAGATTGTTCCTCCGGGTTTAATAGTAGTCTTTGCTGCTTAAGGCAAAATTATCAAAACAATCTTTTCTTACTTTTCTAATACTCCTCTGTTACACAAGAATCAAAAAAGGAGGATCATACAATGGCAAGATACACTGGACCATCTTGGAGAAAGGCTAGAAGATTAAATTATTCTATCCTAGGAAATGATAAGGAATTATCTAAAAGACCATATGCTCCTGGTCAACATGGACAAGGAAGAAAAAAGATCACTGAATATGGTACACAACTTCAAGAAAAACAAAGAGTTAGATACATCTATGGTTTAACTGAAAAACAATTCAGAAAAACTTTTGATGAAGCTAAGAAATTAAGTGGTAAGCAAGGCGCAAACTTCTTATTCTTACTTGAATCTCGTCTTGATAACCTAGTTTATAGAGCAGGTTATGCTAAAACTAGACAACAAGCTAGACAACTTGTTAATCATGGACATATCACACTCGATGGGCATAAAGCCGACATTCCATCTATCAGAGTTAAACCTGGTCAAGTTATTTCTGTTAAAGAATCATCTAAGGGGCTTAAGATTATTCAAGAATCACTCGAAAGTGTTGTTGGAAGACAAGCTTACATTGAATTTGATGAATCTAAGATGGAAACTAAATACCTAAGATTACCTGAAAGAGAAGAAATTCTACCAGATATCAAGGAAAATTTAATCGTTGAATTCTACAATAGATAGAATAGAAACATAAAAAAGATTGGACATCCAATCTTTTTTATTTTATTTCGTATGTATCTTCTTCTTTTAGAATTATAACTGTATTAAAGAAATGAGTTATCAGATCTTCCATTCTTTTTATATCATCTTTTCCTACAGTCTCTATTCCTGAATGCATCGCTAGTTGGGCAAGCCCAATATCAGCGGTGTTCATAGCTAAATTCTTGCTTGTTGTGAGCCCAATTGTTGAACCACATCTAACATCTGATCTATTATAATATTCTTGATATTTGATATTGTGTTTTTCAAGTATAGTTTTTATTATTGCTGAAGAAAGTGAATCAGTTGAATAGTTTACGTGGTGTTTTATAACTACCCCATTATTTAGATATACTTTATTATCTATATCGCTTTTTTCTGGGTGGGCTGGATGAACTGCATGTCCATTATCAATAGATAGATTAAATCCATTTGAGATTGCTTTTCTAAATTCATCATCACTAAAGCCTAAAGATGAATTGATGTATTTTAATACATCTATTAAAAACACAGAGTCAGCACCTTGTTTAGTAGAACTTCCTATCTCTTCATTATCGAATGCTGCCATAACTGCAACACCTTTAGGATTTGAATTAATTAGGGCCATAAGAGATGAATAAACACTTGTAAGGTTATCTATTCTTGGTGAAACTAATAAATCTTGATTTGCTCCACTAAAATATGGTTTAACATCAGGAACACAGAATAAATCTCCATCTATTATTTCTTTATCTGATAATAATTTGTATAATGGTTTATCGCTCCTCAAAAGTGGAAGCATATCATTTTGAATATTTAAACATAAATTATCATTAACTGTAGGGTTGTGATGAATACATAGACTTGGAATATTCACATTGAATTTAGATGTAATAATTTCAGTTTTTATTTCATCTTTATTTTTTATTTCAACTCTTCCCGCAATTCTAAGTGGAATATCTAAAAATGAATAATAAATAGAACCACCATATTTTTCAATATTTATTCTTTTGCCTTCAGGACTATCTATTAAACTACTCCCTTTAATCTTTAATGATGGAGAATCTGTATGACTGCCTGCGATATTAAAAGAATAATTTTCTAATGTTCCAACTTTAAAAGCTATTATTGCGCTTGAATTCTTAGTAATGTAATATTTACCACCTTTTTTAATATCAGCTTTTTTGTGTTCATATAACCTAATAAAACCATTATTATCAAGAATCTTTTTAACATTTAATACAGCGTGAAACGCAGTATAAGATGTCTCTAAAAACTCAGTGATTGTTTTAGGTGTTTCATTATTATCTAATAGATTTGAATAAGAAACTCCAAAAAAAGATGATAATTTTTCTAAAATATCAGCCTTTGGAATTCTATCAGTATTTTCATATCCAGCATAAACCTGTTGAGAGATATTTAAAAAATCAGCAACTTCTTTCTGCTTTAATCCTCTTTCAACTCTTAATTCTTTTAATTTTTTCATATAATTACCTCATTTATACAATATTATATTGATTATTATTGTATAATTCAATAATTTATACAAAAAATATATATTTATTTTGTGAATTCAATTATTTCTTCTTTTGTTAGTTCTCTAACTTCTGAAGGAGCTAAAGACTCATCTAGGACAATATTTCCAAATGATATTCTTTTAAGTTCAACAACTGTGTTATAGATAGATGCAAACATTCTTCTTATTTCATGATATTTGCCTTCCGTGATTGTTATATATCCTTCTTTTTCATTTATAAGTAATATTTTAGATGGAGAAGTTTTAAGTCCATCTTTTAAAGTAACACCTGATTCTAATTTGTTTAAATCATTTATATCTAAATCTTTAATTAATTTAAAATAATATTTCTTTTCTGTATGACTTCTTGGAGATAATCTTCTATGTGCGCTTTCTCCATCATTAGTAATTATTAATAATCCTTCTGTATCTTTGTCTAATCTTCCACAAGGGAATAAATCTTTTCTATATAGATTTTTAGGAATAATATCTAATACAGTTTTTTGATTTTTATCAGATGTTGCAGAAATAATTCCTTTTGGTTTATTAAGCATGAGATAAACAAACTTGCGAAACACAAGTTTCTCTCCCTTATATAAAACAATGTCATCTTCTTTGATTTTCATATCTGAAGTTAAAGCAAAATCTCCATTAACAATTATTTCTTTTTTTCTAATGGCTCTTTTTGTATCACTTCTAGATAAGATTCCTTCTTGAGATAATAATTTATCTAATCTATCCATATACCCTTTAATAATAATACCTCCAAACGGAGGTATTATTTATATTATTGTTTTAAAGCTGCATTAACCATATATAAGAATTTTTCAGCATCCAAACTAGCGCCACCAATTAAAGCGCCATCTATATCTTCTTGACTTAGAAGTTCATCAATATTTCCTGGATTTACACTTCCACCATATTGAATTCTTACTTTTTGAGCAGTTTCTTTGTCATATAAGTTTTCGATGATATTTCTTATGTCTTTACATGTTTCTTCTGCGATTTCTTTAGTTGCGGTTTTACCTGTACCTATAGCCCAGATAGGTTCATATGCGAATATTAGTTCTTGGCATGCCTCTTTAGATATTCCATCGAGCGCTTTAACTACTTGATTTTCAACAAATTCTTTTGTAGTACCAGCTTCTCTAATTTCTAAAGATTCACCAACACATATAATAGGTTTTAAATTGTAGTTTAAAGCTTGTTTAATCTTTAGATTAACTGTTTCATCTGTTTCATTAAACATTTGTCTTCTTTCAGAATGACCAATAATAACATAAGATACTTCTAATTCTTCTAGTAGTGCCGCAGATACTTCGCCAGTATAAGCTCCACTATCTTTGAAATGCATATTTTGAGCACCAATTCTTAAATTATCACCTTGTCTTTTAACACAGTCTCTTAGCATAGGTGCTTGAACACATACTACAGATTCAACATCATATTGAGATGGAACTTTGTCTGAAACTTGAAGAAGAAAGTTGATAGCTTCTCCTCTTGTTTTGAACATTTTCCAGTTCCCAGCAATTACATATCTTCTCATTCTCTTATATTCCTTATTTATCAGTAATAGCGCTAACGCCTGGTAATACTTTGCCTTCTAAATATTCTAGTGATGCTCCACCACCAGTTGAAATATGAGTGAATTTATCTTGATAGCCCATAGAGATTGCAGCACTTGCGCTATCTCCACCGCCAATAACAGTTATAGCATCTTTTAGATTAGCTATTAATTCACAAACAGCTTTAGTTCCCTTTGCGAAATTTGGCATTTCAAATACACCAACTGGTCCATTCCATACTACAGTTTTAGCATCTTTTAATACTTCATTATAGAGTTCTAGTGTTTTAGGACCAATATCCAAACCCATCATATCGCTTGGAATATCTTTTGAACTAACTATTTTTGATTCTGAATCATTGTTGAATTCTTTTGCGACTACATTATCAACTGGAAGAACTATCTTATCTTTTCCTTTTTCTAATAGTCCTTTTGCTAGTTCAATTTTATCATCTTCACAAATTGAAGTACCAATTTCATAACCTAATGCTTTATAGAATGTATAAGCCATTCCTCCACCAATTAGTACTTTATCTGCTTTACTTAGAAGATTTTCAATAACGCCAATCTTATCAGATACTTTAGAGCCACCAAGTATAGCTACAAATGGATGTTTAGGGTTATCTACTGCGCCACCAATAAAATCTAATTCTTTCTTCATTAAGAAGCCTGATGCAGTCTTTGAAATATTAGAACTGATTCCAACATTTGATGCATGAGCTCTATGTGCAGTTCCGAATGCATCGTTTACGAATACATCGCCAAGTGAAGCCCAATATTTTCCAAGTTCAGGATCATTTCCAGATTCTTTTTTACCATTTAAATCTTCAAATCTTGTGTTTTCAAACATTATTACATCGCCAGGTGCCATATTGTTTATTGCATCTTCAAGTTCAGCTCCTCTTGTTTGACCTATGAATTTTACTGGCTTATTTAATAATTCTTCTAATCTTTTAGCGACTGGAGCTAAACTGTTTTTAGCCTTGTCTTCTTCACTCTTAACTCTTCCAAGATGAGAGAAGAGTATAGCTTTTCCACCATTATCAACTACGTATTTGATAGTTGGTAGTGCTTGAACGATACGATTGTCGTTAGTTATAACGCCATCTTTCATTGGAACGTTAAAATCAACTCTTACTAAGACTTTTTTACCTTTTAACTCTAAATCAGTGATGTTTAATTTCATTTTTTTCTCCTTCTTATATGGGTTTTATAATATATCAAATATATTATATAACTTTTATTTTTTATAGTCAAACATAGTGATGTATTCACATACTTTTTTTGCGTTTTTAAGCATATTATTCATTCTATATCTCGAAATATTTAATTTATAATGGGTTTTATCTTTAAAAATAAAAATAGTGTAATCTTTTTCTATTTTTATAAAATCTATTTCAAAGTAATTAAATATGAATGAATCATATGATCTTATATCAGTTGAGGGAATTAAAAGGATAGAGTCGCTGATATAGAGTGGTTTATATTTCTTTATATTTATTTTTGCTTCAACTGTTTTTTTAATGGACTTTATTGATTTAAAATAATTTAAAGCAATACTTTCTATATATTTGCCTATAGGAATATCATAATAAATGTCATCAACAATTACACCTTTATTTTCTCTTTTAACATAATTCATTTTCTTTTTTCAAAATAAAAGAGGGGTTTACCCTCTTGTGTTATCTCCTTTTATTAATAATTTGTTTTGTGTATAAGATTATCAGAATCACACATTTATTATAATAGTCTACTCTAAGCTTGTCAAAAGAAAAGATGCATGAGATTAATCATGCATCTATTCCTTCTTTATTTCTTTCTATTCAATAGTGATTTGTTTTTTAGTAATGACTTTTTCTTGTTCTTTTGGAACTGTGATATGTAATTCGCCGTTTTCAAGTTTAGCTTTTATTTGATCTTCTTCAATATCTCCAACATAGAAGCTTCTCTTTGCGCTAAAATATCTCCTTTCCTTTCTTAGGTATTTCTTCTTATTCACATCTTCTTTAGCGTTCTTGTTTACTTCAATAGTTAGATAACCATCTTGAACATTAATGTTAATGTTCTCTTTCAAGAAGCCAGGAACTTCCATAATTAATTCGTAGTCTTTTTCGTTTTCTACAATATCGGTTCTTAGTACTTCTTTGTAATTCTTTTCAATTTTGAAGAAGTCATCAGAGAAAGGGTTAAATAAATCAAAGTCATTATTGAAGAAAGATAATTCATTTCTTGACATATTATTCATCTCCTTTTTTTCTTTTTACATCTTTATTATATCACAATAATTAGCACTTGCAAGGTTAGAGTGCTAATCTTCACAGAAACATCACAAAAGAAAAAAGTTATGCTACGCATAACCTTCTTTTTCTTGCTACAATTATTAGCTTCTTCTTTCTTTAATTCTAGATTCTTTAGCTGATAAAGATCTAATGTAATTGAGTTTAGCTCTTCTAACGATACCGTGTCTTACAACTTCAATAGATGCAATTCTTGGAGAATGAAGAGCGAATGTTCTTTCAACACCGATACCATAAGACATCTTTCTTACAGTGAAAGTTTCAGAAACACCATGACCTTCAATAGCGATTACTAAGCCTTCAAATATTTGTTGTCTAATAACCTTATCATTTTCGATGATTTTAACTGCTACTTTTACAGTGTCACCAGGACGTAACTCAGGAACATCATTTCTAATGTAGCGTGCTGTGATTTCGTCAATCAATTGTTGTGACATATTTTTACTCCTTATAACTAATCCACTATTCATGTGCTTTAGCATATCGGAATAGCTTCTTTCAGCGTTAATTATTATATAGTAAACATTTTTAAAAATCAAGCATCATTTTCATAAAATGATTTATACAAAAATTAAAGCAAAGGAAAAGACTAGCCTTAAGTAATCAAGCTAGTCTTTTAAACATAATATATTATGGCGCTAAAGTTGTGGTTGCTTCTGTAGTAGTAGTTACTACTTCAACTATATTTCCTGTCTTCAACATGACAAACATAGTTACTACAGCTGATACTACTGCGACTAGTAATATGATTGTGATTACTAAACCTACTTTAGCATATTTAGCTTTATCTGTTTTAAGCATTCTTGAATATATTACAATGTTTATAATATCAAATATTACATTTAAACCTGATGCGACAAGAACAGGGACTAGAAGTACTATAAATACAAATACAAACGCTATTCCTGCTGCTGCACTGTCTACTTCATGCTCTCCTAAAATAATGAGTGCAAAATACATCGCAAAAAATGCACTAACAATTGATAAAACCAATAAAATGATGCTCCAAACTATGCTAGCTTTAGAACAGGCCATTATAACATCATTATTCTTATCCTTCATTTTTACCTCCTTCAAGAAGATCTGATCTTCTTTCTTTTGTTCTTTTTTTGCTTTGTTCTAATCTCCATTTGTATATCTCTTGATGGTTGCCAGATATCAACACATCTGGAACCTTAAGCCCATTGAATTCATATGGTTTTGTATATTGAGGGAATTCTAACAAACCATTCTCGAAAGAGTCTGTAGGAGCGCTACTTTCATTGTGAAGTACACCACTTACAAGCCTTGAAATTGAATCTATTAAAACCATAGCAGGTATTTCACCACCAGTTAAGATGAAATCACCTATCGATATTTCTTCATCAACAAATGTTCTTATTCTCTCATCAAATCCTTCATAATGACCACAAATAATAATTATGTGATTATAAGACGATAATTCTTTTGCTTTAGTTTGATTATATTTTTGCCCTTGTGGAGTGAGTAAAATCTTGTGTGCATCCTTATACCCATCAATAGATACTAAGCAATCATAGATTGGTGGAGCCATCAAGACCATTCCTGCACCACCCCCATAAGGAGTATCATCTACATTATGATGTTTTAATTTAGAATATTCTCTGAAATTATGAAAATTAACTTCTATTAAATTATTATCTTTAGCTCTTTTTAAAATGGAGTCGTCTAATATTCCATGAAACATTTCAGGAAAAAGTGTTAATACATCAAATTTAATCATAGAGAAGACCTTCCATATCAACTATAACTATTTCTTTTTCATCATCAAGAACACATTCTATAAATTCTTCTCTAATTGGAACTAATTTTTCCAATCCTTTTTCATTAACAACTACTAAATAGTCACAATGTGGTAGATATACAATTTCTTTTACTTTTCCAACTATTTTATTAAATTGTCTTACATTTAGTCCAATGTATTCAGTGTAGAAGTGACCATTATTTTTAAGTAATTTTTTATCTCTTTCACCATATATAGTTTTTCCAAGAAGAGATAAAGTATCATCTATTTTATCATACCCGACGAAAGAGACGAGCTCATATCCATGCATTGATCTATGAGTTTTGACTACTATTTCTTTGTATGAGTCTTTTTCTTTTATATATAGGGTGTTGCCTTCTTTAAATCTTTCTTCTATAAAATCAGAATCACTTAATATTTTAAGTTCACCTTTAAGACCATGAGTTTGTGCAATCTTACCAACTTCATTGAATTCCACTTAGATCACCTCTTTTATATAAACATTATAACAAAAATGCAGAAGTTTTCACATCTGCATTTAATATTAGGCTTCATGACCTTGAGATTTAATCACATCTACTACACATTTAGCAAATGTATCACAATCTTCTTTTGATTTTGCTTCAACCATAACTCTTATTAATGGTTCAGTTCCAGATTCTCTTACAAGTATTCTTCCAGTTCCTTCAAGTTCTTTAGAAACTTTATTCACTGCTTCTTGAACTTTAGGGTCTTCTACTGCGCTCTTTTTATCTTTAACTCTTACATTTATTAGTGTTTGAGGATACATCTTGCACCCTTCAGCTAATTTTGATAGAGTAGCTTTTTTTGAAATCATTACTTCCATCATTTTAAGTGATGTGAGTACGCCATCACCAGTAGTCGCGTATTTAGTAAATATGATGTGGCCTGATTGTTCACCACCTATTCTGTTTCCGTGTTCAACCATATATTCACGAACATATTTATCGCCAACTTTAGTTGTTGCATAGCCTATATTAGATTCATCTAATGCTTTGAAGAAACCATAATTACTCATTACTGTCGCAACAACTTCATTAGGGATTAGTTTGCCTCTATCTTTTAGATAATTCGCATAGATATATACTATTTGGTCTCCATTTACAACTTCACCATTTTCATCTACACAAAGACATCTATCAGCGTCTCCATCATATGCAAAACCGACATCACACTGGTTCTCTTTTACAAATTTTTGTAAGTTTTCTATATGAGTTGAACCAGCATTTAAATTGATATTTAATCCATTAGGTTCATCATTTATAACATATGTTTTTGCGCCTAATGCATTAAATACTGATTTAGCGATATTCCAACTTGAACCATTTGCGCAATCAAGCGCAACCTTAAAATTCTTAAATGAGTATATTCCAAGAGAAATAAGATATCCGATGTATCTATTTCTTCCAGATGAATAATCTACAGTTTTTCCAATCTTTTCACCAGTTGAAAAAGGAATTGTAGAAAGACCATCTATGTAATCTTCAACTAAAGATATAATGCCTTCATCCATCTTATCTCCATTAGAATCTATTAATTTAATACCATTATCTGTATATGGATTGTGGCTTGCGCTTATCATAATACCACAATCGAACCTATCTATATGTGTGATATAGGCAACTGATGGAGTAGTTGTGACATGCAAAAGGTAGGCATCAGCGCCACTTGCGGTAATACCGGATGCTAAAGCATATTCAAACATATAACTTGAACGTCTTGTATCTTTTCCTATTACGATTTTAGATGCTTCATCTATGCCTTTCTCTTCTCTAATTTTATTATAGTAATAGCCTAAAAACCTACCTACTTTATAGGCATGTTCTACAGTTAATGTGACATTAGCTTCGCCCCTAAAACCATCTGTACCAAAATATTTTCCCATAATAATTACTTAATTAATTCTGCAGCTTCTATGTCACATACTAGAGTGCAATCAGGATGAAGTTGAAGAACACTAGCTGGACACGCTTCGCTAACTTCTCCTTTCACAAGCCCATAAACCGCATTGGCTTTGTTTTTTCCATTCGCTAAAATTAATATTTTCTTAGCATGCATAATGTTTTTAAGTCCCATAGTAAAGGCTTGGCGTGGAACATCTTCTATTCTTTCAAATAATCTAGAATTATCTTTAATAGTTGATTCTGTTAAATCTACAATATGAGTATCACTTCCAAATGGTGTGCCTGGTTCATTGAATGCGATATGACCATTAGAACCAATTCCTAATACTTGAATGTCTTGTTTTAGGATATCAAGTAACTTAGTATATCTTTCGCATTCTTTTATTCTATCAGCTGCTTTACCATCTTCGATATTAGTGTTAGCTAAATCAATATCGATGTGGTCAAATAAGTTATGTCTCATAAAATATACATATGATTGATCGCTTGAATAATCGAGACCTGCATATTCATCTAAATTTACTGTCTTAATCTTTTTGTAACTAGTGCCATTCTCTTTGTGATCTTTAATCATATTTTGATATAGACCAAGAGGAGTTGAACCAGTCGCAAGACCTAATACAGCTTCACTGTTTGAAGAGATTACATCTTTTACTATTTTAAAAGCTTCTTTACTCATCTCTTCATAATCCTTTGTAATAATAATTTTCATGCTTTTCTCCTTAAATTATTTCTTCATAAAACATTTGATATTATTATACAACATTATTGTTTAGTCAAGTGAACAATTTTAGTTTTTAAAATAATTTATATTTTTTTTGAATATTTTTTGTAATCTAAAGATGATGGAAATACTTTTGAGAAAGCTATTTTAAACATATGTATTACTTTATTTCCTTTGTATTCTTTCATATATAACTCTTTTGGTGAATAGTTAATACCTAATAAATCAAATCTTTTATTAATATTCTCCAACTTATTTAGAAAGTAATCAAAATCTTTTCTCTTAGAACCATTCCATCCAACTTCACTTACAACAAGCGATCTTGGAAATAGTTGAAATTCAATTCTATTTATTGTTTCAACCCATTCAGTCCAAAGACAACACTCAACACCTAAAATATTGTCTTTGTATTCTTCGCCAAGAATTGATTTGAAATAAGGGTCAAAGTTATAACTTCTCTTTAAAGATACAAGTTCATAAAATAAATCTAAATAATATCCCATATATGGGGATATAATAAATTTATTCCCAGCTTTTATTCCGTTATATATTTTATTCATGTCTTTAGAACTCCAATATTGAACTTCAATATTTTTGTTCATGTTGTTATGAATTGCTTCATTCCAAACTCTAACCTTGAGTCCATCATTAAATAATTTAGTTGATAATTTATCTATGAAATGGCCTTCAAGTTCATTCACCTTTTTAATTCCATTCTTTTTCATGTATTCTATACATTTAGGGCATTTAGCATAAGATGTAGTAGGGCATTCATCTCCACCTATATGTATAATATCAGTCTTAAATATGCTCACAACTTCTTTTATTATTCCATAAATAAAATCTAGAGATTCAGGATTACCAATACATAATACTTCTTTTGAAATACCCCATCTATTTCTAACTTCAATATTTTTCTTTTCGCAAGTAAATTCAGGATAAGCTGAAAGAAGCGCAACAAGATGCCCAGGAAGGTCTATTTCAGGAATGATTTTTATGCATCTACTTTTTGCGTAAGATAATAACTCATCTATATCTTCTTCAGTATAATATCCTTCATGAAGAACATTATCAACTTTTATTCTTTTTCCAAATAATCCTTCTATTTGTGAACCAGTTCTTTTTGTGGATATATCTTTAATTTTAGGATATTTTTTTAAATCTAATCTAAATCCTTGATCATCTGAAATATGAAAATGCATGTGATTGAATTTAAACATGCTCATATAATCAATAACTTTTTTAACATCACTAACACTAAAGAAATGTCTTGCGACATCTAATAGAAATCCTCTATATTTCATTTTTGGACTATCAAATATTTCTAATGTGGGAATAGATATATCTAGATAGTCTTTATCTTTTTCAACCTTAATATCTATTATCTGCCTCAAAGATTGAACACCATAAAAAGCACCAATATCATCTTTAGAGCATATAGTTATTTCTTCTTTACTAATAATTAGTTTATATTCTTCATCTTTTAGATTTATGTCTTCCTTAAAAATGATATTGCCTTTTTCGCTAATACCTAAAGATAAATATTCTTTTAAAAATGAAATACTGTTTGGAAAATGGTTATTTTCAACTATTTTTATTTGTTTGTTTAAAATAAAATAATCATTAAAAAATGTAATCTTGGATGGTTCTGGGATGATACTAATCATAAAACACCTCAAAAACTATTTATCAATTATATTATAACAAAAAAAGCACCTTATGTAGTGAACCAATCCAACTTTTTCAGTTCACTTCATTTGAGGTGCTTATTTTATTTTCTATTCTCCTTGATGGAATCCATCTATCTTAAGTGAACCACTTATTGTTGATACTATGATTTCTGCTTCTCCATCACCATAAATATTTTCATTCTCTCCTGTTGGAGTGATTGATGGAGAAGTAATTGAACCACTTGTTGTATTAAAGGTAATAGTTGCTCCACATTCAGGTAATTTAATTGTGATGGTACTGCTCGCAGTTGAAACATTAAGATTATTAACCCCAAATATATCAAGATTAATTTTACCACTTGTATTAGTTATTGCTGCGGTTTCAGCGTTCATATTACTTATATTAATTGAACCAGATATAGAACCACATGTTAAATTTTCAGTAATAGAATTATCAATTTTAATAGAGCCACTAGTATTTTCTATTGTTGCTTCTTCTAATGCTAGAAGTTTCTTAATATTTATATTTCCAGATACTGATGCAATAGCAATCATAGAAGAAGTCAGGTCATCTAAGCTGATTGAACCGCTTACTGAAGTCATTCCAATTCCTTCTGCGTTTACCTTTTTAATTTTAATTGAACCAGTTGTATTTATGATTGTTATATTTTTTGATGATAGTTCATCTGAAGAGATGTTACCTAACACATTTGATACATTAATCTTGTCGGATACTAGAGGTACTCTAACAGTTAATTTCTTATCTATGTTTTTAAATGAACCTTGATATCCAGATTCTGCGAAACAAATATTTAATATTCCATTTTCATATAGAGAATGAACTTTCTTTGCTTCTTCTTCAATTTCATCGTTTTCAACTATTTCAATTTGTTGGAATGAACTATCTTGCACTATTTCTACTTCATCATTTATCCAAATGATATTAACTTCTTTAAGTCCTTCTTCACCTATTGTGTATTCTTGGCTACCTATAACATATCTATCGCCACCCTCATATTCATCAATTAAAACATTATCTAAATCGATTAATTGGCCTAAAAAATCTCCAATATTAAATAAATTTAGTAATGCTTCAAGCGAACACCCACTTAATGGCAATATCATAGATACAGATAATATTATTGCTAAAATAAATGATATAGCTTTTTTCATATTCTACTCCTTAACTTTTTTAATACTAAATATCTAAATATATTTTACACCTAAAGTTATTAATTTGAATTATTATCTTGACTAAACAGTTTTATAGATGTAAACATAAACTGAGGTGTTATTTATGAAAAAGTTAAGAAAAGGTGACCCATTATTTATAAATGGATATCCAAAAAACTTCGGTTATTCACTTGGTAGTGATTTAATTTATAATATCGAAGATGCAAGATTACCATTTTTGAGATTAAAAGAGTGGGATTTTTATCAAATTATTACACCTAAGTATTCTTTCTATGCGATACTTGGGCATGTTTCATATGCTACATCAATCAATTGCACATTATTTGAATTTGAAACCAAAAAGGTTATATATGTTGGAAAATTAGTTCCATTCAAAAAAGTTATGTTAGACAAATCTGGAGATTTAGATTCTACTATTTCATATATATCTAAAGATTATTCTATGACTTTTAAAAAAGAGGGAAGTTATAGATACATAGATATGGTTTCTAATATGAATAACAAAGAATCTGACATACATATTACTCTAAAAGAAACACAAAATGATAGTATTTTAGTTTCAACACCATTTGAAAAGAAAAAACATTTTTATTTGAACCAAAAAATAAACTTAATGGAAGCTAGTGGAGAAATTAATATAGAAGGAAATAAATATACTCTAGATAATAAAACATCATTTGCGCTTCTTGATTGGGGAAGAGGCGTTCTTCCTTTCAAGCATGAATGGGTTTGGGGTTCTTTAAGCACAAAAATAGATGATGTTTATTTTGGATTTAACTTAGGTTCTTTTGGGGATAATAGAAATGGAACTGAAAATATCTTCTATTATGGTAATAAATCTTATAAATTGGATGAAATAAAAATATCATTCAATAAAGATAATTATATGGATGAATGGGTTTATGAATCATCTTGTGGCTCATTTATGTTTAAAATGACTCCTTTTTATGATAACTACACTACAACAAAAGTGCTATGGGTAAATAATAGTTGTCATCAAGTCTTTGGCGTATTCAAAGGTTATATAATAATTGATGACAAAAAAATAGAAATAGATAATGTAATTGGCTTCACAGAACACGCAAAAAATAGATGGTAATCTTTATATATAAAAACAACCTTTAGGTTGTTTTTTTAATTCTTATTTACTATGATATCCAGCATATGTTTCTAGATAACCATATGTTATATTTATTACGCTATTTTGTTCATTTGTATAGATAGCAAATCTATCAAAGAATTCTTTTAGTGTTAATGAATTGTTTTTTACGTAATCAAATAATACAGTGTTTTCTTCATTTGCAAATAACTTTTCTATATTAGATCCAAATTGTAAAGTATAATTTGATTCCCTTAAAGATCTCTCACCATTTTCATCTCTGCCTTGTAACAAATAATATGTATCATTATTATCATTAGCCTTCTTTAAATTCATATTTTTATCTTTTTGATACATTGCAGCAATAGCTACAAGCCCAGCACCTTCAGTAATCTTTCTATTTGCACGATTATAACAAATAACCATTTTTAAAGAAGAAAATTCAGTACAGAAATTGAAATCACCTGATGCATCCATAAAGCCAGCTAGAGGACCGCAACCATACATTTCAACTAATGAATTGCTGATTGCTTCTACTTTTCCTTCACGACTCGGTAAAGCTTTAATAGGGTGATTCACCTTTTCCCAATTGCCATTACCTTTATTTTCATATGGATATCCATCTACATAATCATACATAGCGATAAATTTACCATTTACTACTTTTTGTGTCATTCCAATGACGCCACAAATTGAATCGCTGATACCAAATGCATCAACAGCCGCCCTTACACCATCAACGTGTGAAGCGCTACATATCCATACATCAATACCATTTTCTTTATAGAGTTTGAGCATATTCTTAACACTGTTTGTTACTGAACATCCAAGCAAGAAACTACAGATACAAACTCCTGATTTGCTTTCAAGTGTGCTAGGAGAAGTCCAGGTAACTTCTTTAGTATTTATATGTTCATATTTAATGCATGATCTTTTAAACAGGTTATAGACTTCATCTTCACTCATATTTGTATACCAATATAATATCCATTCACATGCTAAAGCATCGTCTACCATTTCTTCCACATACAAATATAGGCACTTCATTTTACAAGCGAATTCTTGCCAGTAAATATTATTATGTAGATTCTCTAATTCGCTTTCTTCTATACCTTGAGCACTAAAGGCACCATATTCACTAATTAAAGTAATATATGAACTTTTAATATCATCAATATAATTAATCATTACTGAATCTAAATTGAGAGAAGTCCTTAATAATACTTCTAACTCATCAGCATCTACTGCGAATGACATAGTTTCAAGTTGATAAACGGAACACTGATAGGTGATATCAAATATTGAAGTAGTGTTATCAAAATCAGATACTACATATGAGTTTTCATCATAATTTTTAGACTTGTTTCCATATAATTTAACAAAATCATAAATCGCATTTCTTGTTTCTAGATTAAAACCACTTAGATCAACTATATTATTGTTCTTACATCCAGATGCAAGAAATGTTAATAAAATTATTAATATAATATATATTTTTTTCATATATTTGTCTCCAATTATTAATTATATTATACTAGATTTTTATTTTAGTATTTAGAACATGTTCCATTAAAATATAGACAAAATCAATGTTATTCATAGGACTCGTAGCATATGTTATATCTAAATTTTATCCGAAAAAAGCATTAACGTTCGAAAATGCAACAAATGCTTTCAGCGTGAGATTCAAAGTTTTTAAGAGTGCTCCACTAAAAAAGAAATTATTTTTTATTACAATTCATTTTCTTTCAAAACTAAAACATTTATTATGTTTGTTGCAGCAGTACATGCATCAAGGCCAATAAGCTTATATTTTTTAGATACGAATATAGGATTGCTTTCATATAAATCATACTTCTTTTTTAAATTCTTTAAATTGTTAAAAAATCTGCAGTATGCCAATGACCACATACAATTATTTTTCCTGTTTTATTTAAACCTGCTTTTGCAAGCTTCCATGGACACCCCCAAGTTGCATTTTCAAACTCCTTTGGTGTTGAATCTCTCCACTTTTCTTTATATGTTAAAAAGCTAACTTCTACATTATACATATGCTTTGAATAAGAATTTTGATGAATATTTAATGGAATGAACGCATGAGTAAAAATATAATTATTAGTCTCATAATAATCTATCCATTCGTCTGATAGTATCCATTTTTTTATTTCTTCTAATTTTTTATCTAATACCAAATCATACCAATTACTATATATATTATCTGCTAAATCATTTAATGTTCTAACTGTTCCATTTGTATGATCATAAAAATCAGGAACAGCTTTTGAAAGTGAATCTATAAATAAATATTCATGATTACCTCTTATTAAAATTCTTCTTTCTTTAGGTAATGATTTTATGAAATCATATATTTTTAAAGATTCATTACCTCTATCAAACAAATCACCGCAAATAATTAGTATATGCTCTTCATTATTTACATCAAACCCTTTTTTATTTAAATCTTTAATAAATGGGGTATAAAAACTATGTATATCACTAGCTACAAAATATTATTTCATTTTAATACCACATTCCATATATCATTTTTAACAACATATTGGAATTCACTTAATTTATTTGAATTCATTACTTTTAATAAATCTTCAAAATCATCAACTGTTTTGATTTTAGATAGATCTTTGTATTCTACCCATTCCATTTTTCCTTCTTTTGAAGATTGTAAAATACCTTCAAATTCATTTGTTTTAAATAAAAACACAACATATCGACCATATTTAATAGGAAATTGTTTAACACCAACAAGTATAGGATTTTTAATAGTCAAACTAGTTTCTTCCTTCATTTCCCTTATTACTGCATCAACAAATGATTCATCCTTTTCAACATGTCCACCTGGAAGTGTATATCCTTCCCAATCTTTTTTTGCCCTATTTTGAAGTAGAATTTTATTTCCATCTTCAACTAAACATAAAACTGTAAGTTCTACTCTTTCAGTTCTATCTTCTGAAATAACTTTAGTGCCCATATCTTTTGCTAGATTATCGAAAAGATCATTTAATTCTAAATCGTATTTTTTTATTAATAATTCAAGCTTATCATAGCTTATATCATTAACTCCCTTTTCAATTTTATTAATTGTAGATTTAGAAGTATAACCTAGTTCTTTAGCAAATTCTTCTTGACTCATCCTTTGTTCTAATCTAATTTCTTTTATTATATTACCAAGCTTATTACTCATTTTTACTCTCAATCACTTTCACATTATTTTTATTAAATAATTCTTTTTCTCTATTCGCTTCTTTATTTAGTACTATTAATCTTTCTTTTTGATTAATTCCATCTTTAATTAATAATGAATTATGGTATTCAAGATTAGAAAGTATTGCTAGTTCTATTGTTGAAGCATAATCTCTAACATTTCCTTTTTTATAAGGATTGCTATCCTTCCATTCTTTTGCTCTCAAACCAAAAAGTGCAACATTTAGCATATCAGCTTCACTAGCATAAATAAAAGACTTTTGAGCTTCAGTCAATTCAATTGGAATTAAATAATTTTTAATTGTGTCCGTATGAATTAAATAATTAATTTTTGTCAATAATCTCTTACCTTGCCATTCAAGTTGTTCGCTTTCTTCTACTTTTAGTCTTTGAAATTCTTTAATAATATATAACTTAACTTCAGCTGAAATCCAACTTGCAAATTCTAGTGCTATATCTCTATGAGCGAATGTTCCACCATTTTTAGTTGCTTTTGTCCTAATACCTATTGCATTATAATCATTGACCCATCTTGTTGGAGACATAGTAAAAGAATTTTTACCAGCTTCGCTCAATAGGGGGTCGAATTCGATGCCTTTAAAATTTGGATTATTAATTTTCTCCCACAATCCTAAAAATTCTAAAGTAGATCTAAGCCTTAGCCAGTTTTTTACAACATCCTTTGGCTCTTTTGGATTTTTTAATCTAGCTATATCTGTTAATGACACGTAATCATCGTCATTAACTCCTGTAACGTTAATTATTTTATCTTTAACAACTATATTCTTCATTTTCTTACCACCTTTATAATTTAATTATACAATATCGTAGATTTTTAATCTACTCATATTTAAAATAAAAACTATAGGAAATAATAACCTATAGCTTCATATAACGATTATTAGCGGAGCACTCCTAAAGATAATGAGCATACCGTCTCAACGAATCGCCTAAATATTTGAGTTACTTTTGTAAATTATTGATAAGTTTTTCAACTGCAATGTGCACTATTCTTCATTCAAGCATAAATTTGTATATGAACTAATTATCAGTTCTTTATTATACATATAATCATCATCTATGATATATCTATAGTTTTCCATCATATCACCACTCTTAGCGATATTAAGTATAATTTCATCTTCAAAAAGCGAAAATGAAAAATTATATGTACCGTTAAACGCAATTGATGCGCTGAATATGAATGATTCTCCATCTAGAAGTTGGTCTATTTTTTCTTTATCATTTATAAAGTTTGTATTATCAAAAAAGTTAGCTAAAAATTCTTTTGTTTTATCTCTTCCAAGTCTATATAGAATACTTGATGCTGATCCAGAAAAAAGGATAGAAAAATCAATACCATTTATATAAGCTAAATCAATCATAACTTCTTCTTCTATATAATATTCACTATATAATTCGTCATTACCTAAAACATCATTGAATTCATCATAATTTCTTTTAGTAATTGAAACATAATAATCTGGAGAGTTATTATCAAGTGAATATATAATCACATATCCACTCTTCATAATATCTACACCATATGTTTTATTAGAGTTTATGATATATGTTCTAAATATTAATATGTTTTCGTATTCACTATAAAATGAATCTTTAAAATTGTTAAATCCTTCTGTAGAGTCAACTACATTTATATATGGTAAATCTATAAGTGATATATAACTATTCATAAAGTTATCATCTATTATATCCACCTTCATAAAAGCAAACAATTCTCTACTTAGTTGAATTTTATTAATGGTTCCAATATCAATAATTGATTCAAGCCTATAATAACTATTATTTTTATTTAAATATGATGACCATTTAGTAGAATTTTTTAATGATAATGATACATTATCTCTCTTTTCTTCTAATTTCTTTATATCTATTAATTCTTTTGTTTCTTTTGGAAGTAATGCAATTTCTTTTTCTAGTCTCACAATTTCAATTATTTTTTCATTGTTGTCTTTTAAAGAATCTATATTATTAATTGAAGTGTTTATAATTGTTACATCAGCATCTACATTGTTTGTATTACAACCAAAAAGAATTAAACTAACAAATACAATCAGTATTAACAATATTTTTTTCATTGTTTTTAATCACCTCCTCTTAATATATAATCTTCCTCTTTTCTAATAATGCGAAAAGAAATGCTGCTTGATTCGTATAGGTATTCGTTTGGATAAATGAACACAAGCGTTCCACTTAGGTATGCGTCAATATCATCATCCACAAGTACTATTACTCCATTAGGCAGTATGTAGCTTCCATTTGATGTATGCGGATAATTACCAATTCCTTGATGAATTATTCCTCCAAAACTAGCAAGTCCATTACATAACAGACAGGTTGCATACTGTTGTCCATTATTGAATGCATTAGGTGAAACAACGTGTGCTTCAATAACACAGTCGGAGCATAAACAATATGCTTTATGCCCTGTTAGACTATCCCACTGATATAAATAATTATGATTATGAGAATGATTATTTATTATCTTTGTATAAAACACTCCGTAGTTGCTGGAATCTAAATAAGAAATTCTTAAATAATAAATATCTGGATTAATATACTTACTAAATGTATATGTATAATTATTATTTGATGTGTTAATGCTTAAATTAATGTTTAAAAGATTCATACCTCTATCATATAATCTAATATTGAGCATATTTGAAGATGAGATTTCAAAATTGTAACTTTTAAATATGTCTGTAGTAATTTCATACATTGCATAATTGTTTGTATAATCGCTATTGATAGATACATCATAATATCTTTCCACAATTTGAGGAAGGTTGGCGGTTGGGTTCGTAAAATTTAGCGTCTCGTTTGTTCTGGGCCTAAAATATTTTACATAATTTGCATCTCCACCATATTGTCCAACATATGGGCAGTAATCACCGCTATGTTGATATACGCCTGCTGGGCCCCATTTAGATTTTACAATTACCTGATTTGAGTTTCCACAAACATAGTTCGGAATAATGTCTCCATTATAATTTACAACTATTCCTGAATGTATGTTTAAATCATCGGTAAAATCATATGGTGTTCCATTGTTGTAAAAATAACATATAATGTCTCCCATTCTAGGTGTTGATACTTCTTCATATGATTGATCAATGAAATAGTCATCTGGACAGTTCATCCAAATAGTGTTGCTATAGCTTTGGTTGTTCCATGCATATGAATGGCAATTAAAACGAGCTGAAGCGCTATATAGTCTTGTCGCATTTGGAAAATAGTAATCAAATGTGCTATTGTATGTGCTTATGAGACTTTGTGACATATCATTCAGTATGTCATATACTTCAATGCTTGTGCCGTTTGGTGTTTGAATACTAGTTATATTAATGTATATATACTCACCATTGATTACAAAATAGCCACTACCCTCATTTATGTTTCTATTTCTGATGACATCTATTATACTTGAGTCTGTTAATTCATATCTTGCTTTTTCAACATTTAGATTGTTGTTTTGTAAAAATGAAATCGATAAAAACATCATTGATAAAATTAATATTTTTTTCATTGTTTTACCTCCATATATTTTTATAATACACAGCATTATTTTTTTATTAGGTTAAAATTATAGTAAAAAGGTTCTTGTTATTTTTATTATACTATGATAATAAAATAAAAATCAATACCATTTATATAGGCTAAATAAATCAAAAATAATTATAAAAACAAAAACCTCCCAACATTTCTGAATAGTACCCCTCCTCCTGGTTGTCTAGGAGGAGGGGTACTATTCAATATTATTCTTATGCTTTTTATTATTTTATATTATAACTATATCTTGGTATTGATATGTTTTTATCGACAAGTTAAAACTGCTATATTTTCGACATGGGTGCAGTTATAATAAGTGCTGACAAATGCCTAAAATATGTTTCCTAAGACATCTCGTTTATTCGTTACAACCCTTAGTTGAAACTACTTAAATGCTGACAAGCTTTATATTCCATCAGATGCTCGACAGACTCCAATTATCCGAAATAAGATGAAAATGCCTTAAAATATGCTATTTTTACCCTATTTTTAGCTATTTTGAACTATTTCCTTGTCAGCAAACAAACTGTTTCAACTAATGCTGTTTCTGTGAAGAAATCATAAGGTGTTATTTTTTCTATATCATATAAATCTAAAAGTTGAGATAAATTCTTTGCTAAAGTTGAACTATTACAAGATATATAAATGATTCTTGGTGGTTTTATTAATCTCAAAGTGTCTATTACTTTTTGGTCAAGACCACTTCTTGGTGGATCTAAAACTATTAAATCTGGTTTAATATTCTCTTCTTTTAGTCTTGGCAAGCGATTCTCTATTCTGTCGCTATAAAAAGTAATATTTGAAATATCATTATCTTTTGCGATAATTCTTGCATTTTTGATTGAATCACTATTATAGTCTATCGAATAGACGTGTTTCGCTTTTTTAGCTATTAAAAGACCTAGTAAACCTATTCCAGAATAACAATCAAATACTATATCTGTTTCTTTAATATCGCTATTTAATATTTCACTATATAAATTTTTAGATGCTTCACTATTAAGTTGATAGAAAGATTTAGGAGATAAACTAACTTTTAAGCCGAGCATATTGTCTCTTATATAATTTCTTCCTTCAAGAAGAATGGTTGTGCTTCCAAAGATTGAGACGCTATTTTTATCTTGAATAGAATAAAATACAGATTTGATTTCATCCATAGAATCATATACTTCTTTTCCTATTTCTTTAAAAGAATCTTTGAATTCTTTTAATATAAAAGTTACTTGAGCTTCTTTAGATGATTCTAAGGCTCTTACAACCAAATATTTTAATACTCCACCTTTTTTATCAGTCGTTTCGTTGTGCCTTCTTAGAATCGTTAGCACTTTGTTTATTACTGTATTTACAAGTTGGCTTTGAATTTTACATTCATCGATATAAACAAATTTATTTGTGTTTTCTTGATATAGGCCCAAAGAAAGACCAAAATTGGTGTCTCTAAATGGCATTTGAGCTTTGTTTCTATAGTTATTTAGAGGACTTTCTACAGTTAATCCTATATTTAATTTTTCAGTATCTAGGTTAGTATATCTTTTAAGAGAATTGATAAGAATATTTCTTTTTATCTTTAATTGCTCGTTCTTTTTGATGTGTTGAATATTACATGCACCACAATCCTCATAAAACTTACAAAAAGGTTCTGCTCTTCTATTAGATTTTTCAACGAAAGAATCTATAGTTGCAACTAGATATTTATCGTGAACTTCTGTAACTAAAGCATAGATTCTCTCTTTAGTTATTGCACCTTTAACAAATACTGCAAGTTTATTGTAGTACCCTATTCCTTCACCATTTATTCCTACTGTCTTAATGTCTAATAATATCTTAGATCCTTTTATTATACTAACCATAATAATTACACCTTTTTGTCTTCTAAATCTAAATCAAAATAAAAACACACTCCACAAGAAGTATTATATACGCCATATTCATTTCCATATGTTTCCATAATAGATTTAACTATCGCAAGGCCTAAGCCAGATCCTCCATATTGTCTACTTCTAGATTTATCTATTTTATAGAATGAATCAAATATTCTTGATTGATTATCTTCTGATATAAAACTACCAGAATTAAATATTGTGATTCTGAATTTGTTGTCTTTTGATTCACCTTTAACTTTTATTGTTTTTTCTTCCCCTTCAACATGATTTATTGCATTATTGAAGATGTTTGAAAATACAGATTCCATCATATCATAGTCTCCAACTACTTGAACGTCTTCAACATCTATATCTAGATTAATATTTTTATCTTTGATTTTTAATTCAAATGGCTTAATTGAAAGATTGATCATTTCAAGGATTTGGAATTCTTCTCTATCGAGTGATAAGAATCCAGATTCAATTTGGGTAAATTTGAGAAGATCTTTAACAAGTTTATCCATTCTCTTTGATTCGTCGATGATGATATCTGCATAACTATTGACATCTTCTTGAGTCAATCCTTCAAGTTTTAATGCTTCTGAATAACCTTCAATAATAGATATTGGGGTTTTTAATTCATGAGATACGTCTGAGATAAATTCTTCTCTTAAATTATTTATTCTTTCTTTAAGTTTTATATCTTTTTCTAAAGCTATATTAGCTTCTCTTAAAGAATTGATAGATTTTTCTAATTCATCACTCATCTTATTTATTGAAATGGATAAAGATCCTATCTCATCTTTACTCTTAACATCTAATTTAGTAGAAAAATCTAAGGCAGCCATTTTTCTTGTCTTCTCTTCTGCTTCTTTAAGAGGTTTCACAAATCCTTTTGAAATAAAGAGGGAACCTACACATGTGACAATAAGTAAAATGAGAGTAAGGTAGGTTGTGAATGCATTAAAAATACCTGTATTCGCTCTTACAGATGCATAAGTTGTGAAGATGAATACATAGCCAACGCATTCACCGTTTTTTAAAGTTCTACCTAGGAATGCAATATCGGTTAGATTGGATTGCCTATCCGATTTAAATTCTATTATCTTACCGCCATCTTTAACAAAGTTATCGATTGCCTCAACACTATCAAGTTTTCCATAATCTTTAACTCTAATATTGAAATCTGTAATATTTCTAACTGAGCCTGGCCTATTATCAATTTTTTCTCCATTTAGGTCGAAGATATAAATTGAAAGGCCAGTATTGATTGATAAATCATTGATTTCAAACATCATATTCATAGTTCCAACAGTTGCCCCATTTTCATCTTTATAGAAATCTGAGTTTTCAACTATTTCTTGAACATCTAAAGCGGTATTAATTAAAGTTTCTCTCTTCTGATGAATGAAGAAAATATCTAGAAATATATTTTCAAATAAAATCAAAAGAAGCGAAAAAACAATTAGCACTCCTGAAAAGGCGAGAACTAATTTTCTAGATAGTTTCATTTATCCCTTCCTTTTCGTATTTGAGTTCTAACTTATATCCTATACTTCTTACAGTACTTATATATTTAGATGCTTCATTTAATTTCGCTCTTAATTGTTTAACATGAGTATCTACAGTTCTTAAATCTCCATAATAATCATAATTCCAAACATTATTTAGTATTTTATCCCTTGATAAAGCAATTCCTTTATTGTCAATAAAACATTTGAGTAGTTCAAATTCTTTTGGAGTAAGTTGTATTAATTCATCTTTTACATACACTTCTCTTGCGGCAAAATCCATTTTTATGATTCCATAATTAATCACTTTACCATCATCCTCTTGACCTTTTAATAATTTTTCGCATCTTGCGAGAAGAATATTAGGCGAAAATGGTTTTGTGACATAATCATCAGCACCAAGTTTAAAACCTTTAAGTTGGCTATCTTCTTCAGCCTTAGCTGTGAGCATTACAACTGGAACATTTGATGATTTTTTGATTTTTTCAAGCACATACCATCCAGAATATTTAGGCATCATAACATCTAATATTACTAGATTAATCTTATATTTGCCTGAAAAAAAGATGTTGATTGCATCCTCGCCATCTACCGCTTCTATACAACGATAACCATATTTCTTAATAAAGAATTCACATAATAATTTTCTAATTCTAAGTTCATCATCCGCAATTAATATAGTGATATTTTTCATATGAATAACCTCCAGATAATTATAATTATATTATATATTATTTTTTTGATATTTTTGTGAAGTTTTTGAGATAAAAAAATCTTAAGCGTTGATTTGCTTAAGATTATTTTCCAGTTGAACCAAAACCACCTGTCCTATCGTCTATAGATTCATCATCTACAGTTATTCCATATTCCAAGAATATGCCTTGTGCGAATCTATCACCTTTCTTTAATGATAGAACTTTATCAGAATGATTTGTGAGCATAATTATTATGTGTCCCTCATTCATTGCATTATAGTAATCACTATCTATAACTCCTACTGTATTATCTAATGTAAGTTTATATTTTCTTCCAAGACTACTTCTTGGGAATATTAGAAGGCAGAAATCCTCATTCATCTTACAACGAACATTTGTCTCTATTTCTATAGATTCATTTGGATTAATAGTCACATCATATGGAGTATAAAAATCATATCCTGCGCTATTTTTACTTGCACGTTTTGGGAGTATTATATCATTATAGAAATCTTTGTTTTTATCATTTAAACTAATCTTTTCAAATTTAGCTATCTTTTTCATCTTTTTTCTCCTTATATGATAATAGTTTAATTAGAAAGTGAAATGCAAAAACAAAAAAAATGAGAGTTAGAGCAATGCTTCCAATAAAATACATCAAATTAACTACTTGAAAATCTTGATTCATCATAGTTTGGAAGGTATTAATCACAAGAATCATAGATAAACCAGACAAAATAGTAAGTAGTATTACAAGTATAATATATAAAATCTTTTTATTCATTTGACTTTCCTCTTACTATAAAATTATAGATTAATTTTAACATATTTTTTCCACTTTATAATACATTTGGTATATAATATCTAATAGAGGGGACATTTAGAATGGGAGAATTACGTGGTGATTTAAAAGTATTTGCGCTTGGTGGTTTGCTGGAAGTAGGCAAAAACATGTATATAATTGAATATGAAAACGAGATTATAATCATTGATGCTGGAATACTATTTCCTGAAAACGATCTTTATGGTATAGATTATATAATACCTGACTACTCATATCTTAAAGAAAACGAAAAAAAGATACGAGCTCTTTTTATTACGCACGGACACGAAGACCATATCGGAGGAATCCCATACCTTCTAGAACAAGTTAAAATTCCAAGAATAATCGCAAATGGTTTCGCGCTTGCATTAATCAAGAAAAAGATGGAAGATTTTCCAAAAATCAAAGCGCAGTACTATGAATTCAATGAACTTGAAAGAATTAATTTTCAAAATCTATCAGTATCATTCTTTAGAATGAATCACTCAATCCCTGATTCTTTTGGAATGATTATCACAACTCCATATGGTGATATAGTCACCACTGGTGACTTCAAGATTGACCTAACTCCAGTTGGAAAAGATGCAGGATATAATAAGATATGCCAGCTCGGACAAAAAGGAGTCTTACTTCTTTTAAGCGACTCAACTAACGCCATAGTTAAAGAATTATCTACTTCTGAAAGAGCGGTATCTGATAGTATAAAAGACTTATTCAGAGAAATAAGGGGAAGAATTATTATTGCGACATTCGCATCTAACGTATTAAGAATTAATCAGATAGTTGAATCTTCAATTCAAAATGGAAGAAAAGTATTAGTCGTTGGAAGAAGTATGGAAAATGTAGTCCAAATCGGGCGTGATATAGGATATATTAAAGTTAAAGACAGTGATTTCATAGAAAGCAAAGAACTATCAGATTATAAACCAGAAGAGATAACTGTGCTTTGTACTGGTTCACAAGGTGAACCAATGGCTGCCTTATCGAGAATAGCTCAAGGAATCCATAAAGAAATAAAAATTGAAGAAAGTGATACTGTTATATTCTCGTCAAGCGCTATTCCAGGAAATGCGATAGAAATAGATAATGTCATCAATCTTCTATCTAAACAGGGTGCAAATGTTATAGTACAAAGTGCCTTTAATGATGTTCATGCATCAGGTCACGCATCATCTAATGAAGAAAAAATATTATTGAAGCTTTTGAAGCCTAAATATTTTATGCCTATTCATGGTGAATACTATATGCTTAAAACTCACGCAAAACATGCGATGGATTGTGGAATGAAAAAAGAGAATATATTCGTCCTTGAAAACGGTAAAGTCCTTCAAATAAATGAAGATGGGGCTAAAGTTTTGTCTAAAAAAGTTCCTGCAAAAGATGTGCTTATTGATGGAAACAATATCGGTGGTGTGAACACACAAATTATTGAAGAGAGAAAAGAATTATCGATGAGAGGAATGATATCGATAATTGTAACATTAAATAAATTTGGAAGAACATTAGTTAAACCAACAATAATATCTAAAGGCTTCCTCTTTGCAAAAGATAATGAACAGATATTCACTAGTATTGAAAAAGAAACTGAGTTATATTTTAAAAATAATCCTTTACAAGAAAATGAATCTTTATCTTCAAAAAGAGATAAGGCAATAGAATATCTTCAAGAAGCAATTAAAAGGATCGCTAAACAAAATCCAATTATATTCCTAGTTTTAAATAAAACTGAAATGGAAAGAGAAACTGTAGTATAAGAAAAAGACAACATATGTTGTCTTTTTTTATTGTTCCATAAATCTTTTGATGAAATCTTTTGCCCTATCTGTCTTTGGGTTCTTAAAGAAATCTTCAGTTCTTGAATCTTCTAAAATTACTCCATCATTCATAAAAAGAATTCTTGTGGATACTTCTTTTGCGAATTGCATTTCATGGGTAACTATAACCATAGTTATTCCTGTTTTTTTAACTTCCTTTATTACGCTTAATACTTCTCCTACCATTTCAGGATCGAGTGCACTTGTAGGTTCATCAAAGAGTATAAGACTTGGACTATTTGATAGAGCTCTTGCGATAGCAACCCTTTGCATCTGACCACCAGATAATTGCTTTGGACTTTTATCTAAATATTCTTTCATACCAACTCTTATCAGTTCTTTGGTCGCAATTTCTTTGGCTTCTTCTTTTGTCCTTCTTAGTACTTTTGTTTGACCAATCATACAATTTTTTAAAACATTTAAGTTGTTAAAGAGATTAAATGATTGAAACACCATACCTATTTTAGTTCTTAGTTCATTGATATTCATATTTTTGGTGTTTATTCCATTAAAGAAGATGTCACCCGAATTAGGAGTTTCAAGGAAGTTGATACATCTTAGAAGTGTAGATTTACCACTACCAGAAGAACCAAGTATACATATGATATCTCCCTCTTCAACATTAAAACTTATATCTTTTAAGACATCTTCATCGCCAAATTTCTTTTTTAAATTCTTAACTTCTAAAATCATAAAAACCTCTTAGTTAGAACTTTGAATTGGTTTTATTGGGCTTCCAATTCTTCTTTCTAACATTTGTAATAATTTTGAAGACGAAAGAGTGAGCACAAGATAGATGATAGCGGCTATAGTCATAGCTTCAACAACCTTATAATATCTATTCCCCGCCATAAGACATGCGTTATATAATTCAATTACACCTATGACATTTAATACAGATGTATCTTTGATATTGACAATAAACTCATTACCTATAGATGCCATAGAATTTTTGATTGCCTGAGGATAAATAATAAAAATCATAGACCTAAATTCAGATAAGCCAATACTTCTTGCGGCCTCATATTGTCCTTTATCTACTGACTCTATTCCACCTCTTAATACTTCTGTAAGATATGCAGTAGTATTAATTGATACTGTGAATAAACCAGAAGTAAGAGGATCCCAATCTATCCCTATCATTTTAAATGAATAATAAAATATTAAGGCTTGAACCATCATTGGGGTTCCTCTAATTACAGTGACATAAACATTCACAAATCCCTTTAGGATTTTACCTATTATTTTTGGATTTTCTTTAACCCTTATATATGAAAATATGCAGGCAATCAAAAAACCAACTACAGTACCAAAAAGAGATAGTAGTAGAGTTCTACCAATTCCATATAGTATTTGGATAGCATATTCTTCTATGATTCTTCCTATCCAACCAAAAAAACCTGCATATATCATAATAATCTTATTCGCCACTTTCTATTGCGCTTACCATTAAAGATTCTCTTGTCTCAGCGCTTATTTTCGCTAAAGCATCATTAATTAAATTCAATAAATTAGTATCAACTTTTCTAAGACCAATACTAACTACTTTTTCTTCTTCATCGACCTCAAATTGATCAATTAGCTCAATATATTTTAATTCTGGGTTTGATGCACAAACACCAAGTGCAACCGGCTTTTCTATTACAGTAACATCGTTATCACCAACTAATATTCCAGATATGATTAGTGGAACAGTCGCTAGTGGAGAATTTGCAGTTGTTCCAGCCTTTTGAGCTAGTTGTTCAGCAAGAGTTTCATATGAAGTTCCTCTTTGACCTACTATATTTGCATTACTAAAATCAGTAAATCTAGTAGCATTTGCATAAGGACCATCTTTTTTAACCACAACTACGTGTTGTGTTTCATAATATGGGTCTGAAAAATTGATAGATTCTTTTCTTTTGGCGGTAGGGCTCATACCCGCAATAATCGCATCTATTTCTCCGCTTTCAAGAGCAGGAATTAATCCATCCCAAGCTATTTTTTTAACTACTAGTCTTAAACCTAATTCTTGAGCTATAAGTTTAGCCATTTCTATATCATAGCCTTCTGCGTATAGGTTTCTTTGACCATAGATTTCAACATTGCTTAAAGTGTTTTCTGTCTCAGTCCAATTGAATGGAGCGTATTCGCATTCAAGACCTATTACTAGTTCTCCTTTTGATTCATCGAAGCTAACCTTCCTACAACCAAATAATTGAATTAAAAGTGTGAGTGTTAATAAAACTGCTAAAATTTTTTTCATTTTCTTTTTTCTCCTTTTTCCTTTAGAGAACCACTAAAAAGAAAATAAAAGACGTCATTAAGACGCCTTTAGTATTTTACTTTTATAGCGCCTCTACTATTTTATAGTAGGAGTGTTATAGATATTATCTATAACCCCACGAAAAATTTATGCCTAAATAATTCGTTCGGCGATGATTACCTTTCCTTAAATCCTATCGCATGCCTGCAGTATTTAAGTACTCTTTTGCATCGCTACCTCTATTTTTATGTGTTAGTATTATACAATATTTTTTGAATATTAAAATAGATTTTTTAATTTTTTTTATTGAAAACGTTTTATAAGAGTTTTTTGATAAACTCAATCTTAATACTTAAGATTAAAATGTTTGTGGCTTGTTTTATTTCTTCTAAAGTTGGATATGTTGGAGCCAAACGTATAATTGAATTGTTTGGATCTATGTGATATGGATAAGCACAGCCAGCTTCTGTAAGTTTAACACCTAAATCCCTACATCTATCAATTACTTCTTTTGCGATAGATGGAGTTTTTATGGAAATGAAGTATCCACCATATGGTTTTGTCCATTCAACAATATCTTTAACATTTTCTTCAAGAAGATTTAATATAAGTTCGAATTTAGGTCTAATGATAGATGCATGTTTCTTCATTTGATTTTTAATACCATCTAAGTTTTTAAAGAACTTAACGTGTCTTAATTGATTAACTTTATCGAAGCCAATAGTTTGAACTTTAAGATGATTTAACAAATACTCTTTATTTTTTGGACTAGTCGCAATAGCGGCTATTCCACTTCCAGGAAATGATATTTTTGAAGTTGAAGTAAATTTATATACTATATCTGGGTTTCCTGCCTTCTTACATTCATCAAGTATCTCTAAAAGAAAATCTTGGTGATCATCATACAAATGATGAACTGAATATGCATTATCCCAATATATTCTAAAATCTTTAGCTTTTGGTTTTAATCTTGCGAACCTTTTAACTACTTCTTCACTATAAGTTGTCCCATCTGGATTTGAATATTTAGGGACACACCATATTCCTTTAACGCTTTCATCTTTTATTAATTCTTCAACTAAATCCATATCAGGGCCATTACTATCCATTGGAATGGGTATCATTTCTATTCCAAAATATTCAGTAATTAAAAAATGTCTATCATAGCCAGGAACTGGGCATAACCATTTAACTTTATCTAACTTCATCCATGGAGTTGAACCAAGAACACCATGCGTCATAGCGGTAGATATACAATCATACATGATAGATAATGATGAGTTACCATAAATAATGATGTTTTCTTTTGGGACTTCTATGATATCACCAAGAAGTCTTTTGCATTCTTCTATACCATCAAGCACACCATAATTTCTACAATCTATCCCATCTTCACACCTTAAATCCATATTGGAATGTAGGACATCCATCATTTCCATAGATAGATTGAGTTGTTCATAACTTGGCTTGCCTCGAGACATATCGAGTTTTAGGTTTAGATTTTTATATTCATTATATTCATTTAATAATGATTCAAGTTCTCTCTTTAAATCACCTTTATTTAAATCTTTATAGTTCATAGGAATACCTCACATATAGATAAATTAGTATAACATAATTATTTTTTAGATAAAATAAGTTATGATAATTAGCTTATTAGTTCTTCTAGAATAAGAATTCTATCTAATTTTTCTTCTATAGATTTTTCTATTTGAGTTTTTTTATCTTGTAAATCCATTATCTTTAAATAATCAACAATTTCTTTTTCCATGTCTTGATTAATTAAACTGAGATTCTTTTCTAAAATCTCTATTTCTTCTAATAATTTCTTATGCTCTTTTTTTGCTGAATTTAATTCTCTTTTTTCTTTATCTTTTTCAACATATTTATTAATTCTTTCTTCTTTTGGTTGTTTTGTTTTGAGTGATTTTTCTAAATAATCGCTATACATTTCATTAGATTCTATTATCTTGCCATTATCAAAAATGAATAATTTATTGCATATCTTATCTAGGAAATATCTATCATGAGACACTATAAGGATAGGACCATTAAATTCTAAAAGATAATCTTCAAGAATTTCTAAAGTATAGATGTCTAAATCATTTGTAGGTTCATCAAGGAGTAATACATTTGGATTATTGGATAATACTCTGATTAATTGTAATCTTCTCTTTTCACCACCTGATAAAGTTTTAACTTCCATATAATGAGTATTTCTATCAAAGAGGAAGGATTCTAAGAACTGAGCGGATGTTAAAACTCCATTTGGAGTGTTGATTGCTTTTCTTTCTTCTTCTATGTAATCAATTATTTTAACGTTATCATCTATTAAAGAAAGCGTTTGAGGAAAATACCCTAAATTTAGCGTTTCCCCTTTGATTAGTTCGCCTTTATCAAGGGTATCTAAACCCATGATTATTTTAAATAGAGTTGACTTCCCAGAACCATTGTTTCCAACAACTCCTATACAATCGTTTCTTTTTAAAACAAATGAAAAATCTTCAAATAAAACTTTATTATCAAATGCTTTATATCCTGATTTTATTTCAATTAATTTCTTCCCTAGTCTTGTTTCATTTGAATCAAATTTCATCTTTTGATTTCTATCGTTAAACTTGACTTGAAGAAGTTCATAATATCTTTCTTTTCTTGCTTTTTGCTTGGTAGATCTTGCCTCTGCACCCCTATTAATCCATTCTTTTTCTCTTTTTAAAATATTAGATAATTTTCTTTTTGATGCTTCTTCAAGTTCTAATCTTTCTGCCTTTAGCTCAAGATATAAGCTGTAGTTAGCATCATACATATAAGTTTTACCATAATCAAGCTCAAGCATTTTCTTACAAATTCTTTCAAGAAAATACCTATCATGTGTAACAAGAAGTATAGAACCTTTATATTTAATTAAATATTTTTCAAGCCAAACAATTAATGAGGCATCTAGGTGGTTTGTGGGTTCATCTAAGATTAAAAGATCTGAATATGCGACCAAGACTTTAGCAAGCGCTACCTTTTTCCTTTCACCACCAGATAGAGTCTTACTATTTATTGTGTAATCATCAAATCCCATCTTTGAAAGCATCGTCTTAGCTTCGTATTCATCTACCACGTGTTCCTTAGTTGAAGCCTCAAGAACAACATCTAGAATTGATTTTTCTCTATCAAAATCAACTTCTTGACTGAGACAATTGATTATAATTCCACCTGATTTTATTATTTCTCCACTATTTGGAATTTCTTCTCCCAATATCAATTTAATAATTGTGGTTTTACCAGTACCGTTTACTCCAACAACACCT
Organism: Caryophanales bacterium UBA1188; assembly: GCA_002310135.1. Taxonomy (GTDB): domain Bacteria; phylum Bacillota_I; class Bacilli_A; order Izemoplasmatales; family UBA1188; genus UBA1188. Next base: position 40,828 of record DBYK01000006.1, read on the forward strand.
ATTTTTTCATTATCGCTTATTGAAAAGGATGCTTTATCGAGTATCTTTTTATTTGAATATTCAAATGAAACATTGTTGAATGTAATGACCATTTTAACCCTCTCAAATATAACAGGCGACACTAGGGCGCCTGTTTATATTATAATAGAAATTCTCTTGCATCGTTTTCAAATATGTTTTGGACTATTTCACTATCATAATTCTTTATGCAATAGTCATACGCTTTTTTTAGATAATTGATTCTTCCTTGGTGCATATCACTTGATACAAAATCCACGAGATTATTTTCTAGTAATTTTCTCACAAGCTTTTGTGCGCCTCTTCCATCTGCCCCAACTATGCTTGATGCATTTATTTGTATGAGCGCTCCTAGCATTTTCAGCCTAAATATCTTTTCAATATTTAAATATTCATATCTTTCAACGTGAGCTATTATAGGTTGAAGTTTGTTTACTTTTGATAGATGTACTATTTCTTCTACATTGATTGGGATAGTATATGAAAATTCGAGAAGAATGCAGTTTGAATTGTTAATATCAAATATAATTTCATCTCTTTTTTCTAAGATGCTTCTAAAATGAGAAACACTTCTTATAAATAACTCTTGACCCAAATAAATGTTTATATCTATTTTTTCTTTTTCGATTTCATTTTTAAAATTATTGAACTCAAATATTATTTTTTCTTTTGATTCTTCAAACATCTCTTTTCTATAATGAGGCGTTAGAAAAACATCGCTCACGCCCAGTAGTTTTTCTTCCTTAATTAAGTTTATACTGTCTTTGAGAGAATCTGATCCATCATCTACAAAGGGCAAAAAGTGTGTATGAATATCAATCATTAGTCTCACCTATTATGTCAATTAATATTTGATTGCTTTTATTCATTATAAAATATGAAAACATTTAAAAAAAGTGTTTTTAGAAAAATTTGTTAGTTTTTTGTGAAAAATAAAGGCACTTGATAAAAATATTTATCATTGTGTTGTTTTTTTGTTTAAAGTGTAGTAAAATCTTATGATAGTTTTAGAAATGTCAAATAATGCCAATTTTGACAGTAAATGAGAGGAAATCATGAACGAAGAAATGAGAGAAACTACTATCACGATTAAAGACCTCGTCAATGTCTTAATAAAGAGATTATGGATTATTTTATCCGTATCTGTGCTAGCTGTTATTGGGTTATTTGTTTACATGCTTGTATTCACTGCTCAATACTACGAAGCAAAAGGGCTCATGTACGTAAATAACAAATCATTAAATATCGGTATATCTTCTATTACTCAAGGTGATATCTCAGCACAAAAATCTCTTGTTCAATCTTATTCAATCATCCTAACAACTAGATCAACAATTGAAGATGTTCTTGAAAGAGCTAACTTGAAAGACAAATATGAATATGAAGATGTCATCAAGATGTTGACAGTTGGTTCTGTCAATTCAACAGAAATATTCTCTATTTCATGTAAGTGTGAAGATGGAGCTGATGCAGTTTTAATTGTCACAACAATTCTTAATACTTTCCCAGCTCATGTTGAAAATATCATAGATGGTTCAAGCGCTTCTGTTGTTGACTATCCATCAGATACTGCAACACCTGTAAAGAAAGGATATACTAGAAATTCAATTCTTGCTTTTCTAATTGCGTTTGTTGTTTCATATGGATTCTTCTTTGTTTTAGATGTATTAATTGATGATACAATTAAGAGTTCAGATTGGATTAAAGAAACATATAAAGATATTGCGCCTCTTCTAACAATTGTTCCAGATGTCAATATTGAAACAAAACACAAATATGCTTACTACAATTATTATTCAAATAATAGTGAAGAGAAAGAGGAGGAATAAAAATGAAAAAATATAAAGAAGATGTTGAAATTTTTATTCCAAATAAAAAAATAGGTGATAAACTTCCTTTTGCTGCAAAAGAAGCTTATAACTTACTTAGAACTAATATTTCTTTCTCACTCAATAAAAAAGAGGGAAAGGGAAACATCATAGGTATTGTATCTGCGGAACCACAGGATGGTAAAAGTTTTACTTCCTTGAATCTCGCATACACCCTAGCAGTTGACAACAATAAAGTTGTTCTAATCGATGGGGATATGAGAAAGCCAACTATTGATAAATATTTTGAAATCGATAATGTGCCTGGGCTTTCTGATATCTTCACAAATCCAACAAAAGAATACCCAATTCATAAAAGTGTTTTAACAGAAAAGATGGATTTGATATGTTGTGGTACAATTCCACCAAACCCATCACAACTCCTATCATCAGAAGAGATGAAAAATATACTAGATAACCTTTCAAGTAAATATGATTATGTAGTAATCGATTTACCTCCAATTAATGTTGTTGCAGATTCTCTTGGTGCATCTAAGTATTTTGATGGTATAATAGTTGTGTCAAGACACAATAAAACAAGAAAAAAAGATTTACAAGAAGCTATAAGACAACTTACTTTTGTTCAGGCCAAAATACTAGGAATTGTTTATAATGGCTACGCAAGAGAAGGAAAATACTATTATAGAACAAAGAAAAATTATTACTATTATGAAGAAAAGAATAAGGGGGGAAAGGAGTAGTTTATGAAGAAAAATATTGTTAAATTATTTTTTACATTACTAGTTGCAGTATGCTTAACATTCGCTAGTGTTTCTATCGCTTACGCTGAGCCAAGTCCTTCAAGTCCTTTAAGACCAGAAGTACCTGAAATTACTGAAGTAGTTGTGAAGAATAGCGATGGTACTACTGTTGCTATTGATATGGATACAGATATCACTGTTAAATCTGTCAGTGAAGCTGAAGATACGCCAGGTGAAGCAACTTCTACTGCTTTGGTAGCAGCTAAGAATGCTCTAAACCAAGTTTTAGGAGAAGAAAATCACACAACACAAAAGGCAAGTCAAGATAATTTAAGTAAAGCATTATCAAATCTTGAAATCGATGGTAATAAGTATAGACCAAAAGATTATGATGCTGATGCCGTATTTGAAGTAACTGTATCAGATGCTATTAAACAAATTCTATCTCAAGGTGGAACAATCACAATTGACTTCGATTATAGCAATTCTAAGTTACCAATTGTCATTCACCAAAATGAAGAAACTCAAGAATGGATTTTTGTGGCTGAAAATAAAGTTACTAAGAAAGGTGATGGCATATCTGTAGAATTCGATAGCCTTTGCCCTGTTGCATTCCTACAATTATCTGCTGATGCTCAACCAATTAGAGATATAACTCCATTAATTATCATCATAGTTATAGCTGTAATAATTATTGCGATTCTCCTCATTATATTCCTAAAAAAAAGGAAAGAGAAAGACTCAGAAGACGAGACAGTAAATGAGGAAGAAGAAAAACCAGCTGAAAACGAAGTAGTTGAAGATAATGAAGAGGAGGAAACTCCTGCTGAAGAGCCAGAGGATGCTCCAGTTGAAGAACCTGCTGAAGAAGCTGAAGAGGAAACTCCTGCTGAAGAGGAACCTAAAGAGGAAGAAAAACCAGCTGAAACAGTTATTATTCCAACATTTAGATATGAAGATGATGAAGAAGACATTCCAATCCCTGAAGATGTAAATCCTGAAGATTTAATTGAAGAGGAATTAGATGAATTCTTATCAATTGAATACAATGAATCATATGTTGCTAAATTAGTTCTTCTAAGCGATGAACTCAAAGAAAGCTATAATGCTATTGCAAATCTAATTAATTCTTACAAAGTTTCAGATAGAATTTCATGGAAATATGAAAAGTTCACTAAGAATAGAAATGTATTTGCTAAATTAGAAGTTCGTGGTAAAGCTATTTGCCTATACTTAGCTGTTGATGCTGAAAAGTATGCTGATATCAAGAAATACCAATTGAAACAAGGTAAGAAAGGATTCTCAGTAATTAAAGTTAGAAGTCCAAGAAAGACTAAATATGCTTTAGCATTACTAGAAGACTTACTGAATGAAATTGGTGCAGTTAAGAAAAAGAACTTCAAAGAAGTTGACTTCTTCGAACCATATAAATCAGATACTGAAAAGACTTTAATTTCTAAAGAATTAATTAAGATTAAAGTTGAAAAGACTAATACTGAAAACCATAGAGCTCACCAAGTTAAAATGTTTAAATCTACTTCTGTTTATAACATCCATAAACATATGTCAAGTAAGGATGCCTTAAACTTAGTAGGTAAATCAAATAGATCAGTTGATGAAACTAACTTTGGTATCGTTTATACTGATTCACTTTGTGAAGCATTTGATGGTGATGAAGTAATCACTCTAGATTTAATTAAAGAAAAGGTTCCTGAAGTAGATCAAACAATGACTGCTTACAAACTCAAACCACGTGGAAGAATGACTAAAGCCTTAACAATCGATTGCGATGCCTTCACATTAGGCGCCGCAAAGATGGTTGCTTTAACAGGTGGTAAGTTATTATCTCCAAGTGATAAAGAATCAGAAGAATAATTTAATTATATTAAAAAATATAAAACTGCCCAGTATGACGCTGGGCAGTTATTAAAATATGGGAAGAAAAAAGAAAATTATATCCATCATCTTAATAACTGTATTTCTTGTATCTTTTTTTGCATTAATTTTCTCATTGGATACTATTTTTAATGTTGAAAATAATGATAATAAAAAAGCATCTGACCTACAAAAAAAGAGTTTGGTTTATTTCGATGATGAAGCATATAAACCTAAGAAGACAGTCAACTATTTGATAGTTGGAATAGATTCTTCTGGCCCATTAAATCCTTCTAATTCCTATATGAACACAAATCTAAACGATTTTATCGTTCTCATATCTTTCAATAGAGAAAATAAAACCTACTTCTTCTTGCCTATTAATAGAGATACAATTTGTAAAGTTTATTCTATTGGGCTTACTGGAAAAGTCACAGGATCTATAGAAACACAACTAGCCTACGCCCATACTCAAGGCAATGGACTTAAACCAAGTTTTCAAAATACTCTACGTTCTGTTTCTGAACTTCTCTTCTCTCTTGATATAGAAAGATTTGTGGGAATTACTATGTCCGCAGTTCCAGTTATCAATGATTTCTTCGGAGGAGTTACTATAACGCTTGATGAAGATTTAAGCGCTCTTGATGACACATGGACTATAGGGAGCGAAATCACTCTTCTTGGTGATGATTCATTAAAATATGTTAGAGCGAGAAGTGAAGTATCTGATGGATCAAATATTTCGAGAATGAGAAGACAAAAGAAATATATTACTTCTCTTGCGAATAAGGTTAGAAATGGTAATTATGATCCACAAACTCTCCTAAATTTAGTTGATGATTATATGTGTAATAATTTAGTCACTGGAGATTATTTAGATTTAAAATCATATCTTGAAGAATATACATATACTGGAACTTATGAAATTGAGGGTTCATCAAGGATAGGAGATGATGGTTTAGCTGAATTTATTGTAGACTCAGATAAGCTTAAAAGACTAGTTATTGAACTATTTTATAATAAAGCATAAGAGAAACTCCGGTTTCTCTTTTTAATGATTTTTTCACTTTTTATGACTGGAATTGTCAATAATATTGAATAAATCATAATAAAATGTTAGTATTGTCTCGTGATACTATTTCACAAAAGGGAGAGAAAGAATTAAATATGTTAGTTGTAACAAACTGGCTTTGGCCTTTTGAAAGGCCAACTAATTATGGTTGGTACCATATTGTTTGGCTTGTAATAATGGTTATTTCATGTATTGTAATATCATTAACACTAGCTAAAAAACACGATAAGAAAATAGATAATAGGGTTGTATTTGCTTTTGGAACTCTCTTAGTACTAATTGAAACTTATAAGCAGGTATTTTATACTCTTGAAGCAGGGCACTATCAATGGTATGCATTTCCATTCCAATTCTGTTCAGTTCCAATGTATGTCGCATTTATTGCACCACTTATAAGAAACGAAAAGATACAAGATTCAATGTATAAGTTCTTAGCATTTTATGGATTCTTAGCGGGTTTCGCAGTAATGCTTTATCCTGATACATGTTTCCAAACACCTTATACTACTATCTTAATTCACACTATGCTATGGCATACTACAATGGTTGTAATGGGCGTATATTTACTCGTGTCAAGAGAATACGCAAGTTCATTGAAAAATATTGTTAAAGATTTATTCCCTGGATTCATTGTATTACTTGTTATCATAGTAATTTCATTAATTGTTAATGAAGTTGGATACAAACTATACTTTGGCACAGATAAGAATATCTATAACGATACATTATTCTTTATGTACTTATCACCATATTATCCAAGTCCACTACCAATCTTAAGCACAATTAAAGAAGCAACTCCTTATATTGTATTCCTAATTACATATATAGTGGCGTTCCTCTTAGGTATCACAGTAATGTTTATGATTGTTCTGGGTATTAGAAGTTTTGCAAAAATCTTTGGTACATCTAAAGATAAAAAACTTCCTCAGCATAGTTAGAAAAAATAAAGCAATGCGCTTACTGCATTGCTTTATTTTTGTCTTCTTCTAATTTGACTTTTCTCTACTTTTATTGTAAATTGAACTTAGTATGTATTTTAGGAGGAGACAACGATTATGAAGCCAATTATTGCGATTTGTTATGATTTTGATAAGACTCTTGCAACCAATGATATGCAGTCGTTTTCTTTTATTCCAAAATTAGGCTTAACCGAAAGCGAGTTCTGGTCTGAGTGCGAAACATTTTCTAAATCTCATTCTGTTGATCCAACATTAAGTTATCTTAGAGTTATGATCAATGAATGTGAAAAAAAATATGTAAAACTCACAAGGGAATATTTAACTTCTTTAGGAAAAGATATCAAATACTTCGATGGCGTAGATACTTTCTTTAAAAGAATTAATGATTATGGAAATGAAAGAGGAGTTGAAATAGAACACTATATAATCTCATCTGGAAATAAAGAAATTATTGAAGGTTCATCAATATACAAAGAATTTAAAGAAGTTTATGGATGTGAATTCTTATATAATGACATAGGTGTTGCATACTGGCCTAAAACTATAGTTAATTATACTTTAAAAACACAATTCTTATTTAGAATAGTTAAAGGCGCAAGTGATCTTACAGACGATGAGAAGATTAACCAAAGAATAGATAAAAAACATGTAGAATTTAGAAATATGATCTATATTGGTGATGGTCTTACAGATGTCCCAGCGATGACATTAGTTAAAGAAAAGGGTGGTATTGCGATATCAATATATTCAAAAGACAAACAAGAAAAATCAATCCAACTCGTTAAAGATGGAAGAGTCAACTATGCATGTCTAAGCGATTATAGAGATGATTCAGAACTATTTAAAATATTAAAACTTATAATTGATTCTATAAGTGTTAAAGAAGAACTTCTAAAAAAGGAAGAGGCAAATCAAAATGAATTAGTTAAAGAATAGGATATCCTATTCTTTTTTAAATAAAAAAGGATGCATTTGCATCCTATTTTATATTCTTTTCAAAATTCCATTGATCTTTAGCCATATCATCTATGGTTTTTTCAGCTTTAAATCCAAGTTCTCTAAATGCTTTAGTTGGATCGCTATAGCATTCTGCGATATCGCCTTTTCTTCTTTCCACAAATTTATATGGTAAATCTTTGCCAACTGCTTTACTGAAGGCTTTTATAACTTGGAGAACTGAATATCCTTTTCCTGTCCCAAGATTGTAGATAACGAGTCCACATTTTTCTTCTAATTTCTTTAATGCGAGAATATGGCCTTTCGCAAGGTCTACTACATGAATATAATCCCTTACTCCAGTACCATCTATTGTATTGTAATCTGAACCAAACACTCTAATATATTCTCTTTTTCCATTTGCGACTTGAGATACATAAGGCACTAAGTTATTTGGAATTCCATTAGGCATCTCGCCAATTAGTCCACTCTTATGAGCGCCTACTGGATTAAAGTATCTTAAAATTGCGATATTATAGTCTTTATTTGACTCGTAAAGATCTTTTAAAATATATTCGATAAATAATTTAGTTCTTCCATAAGGATTTGTGGCACCTAATTTTGCGTTTTCATCTATAGGTACTTTTTCAGGGTCTCCATATACTGTCGCACTAGAAGAGAAAACAAATTTAAATACTTTAAATTCATTCATCACTTCAAGAAGCGCAATAGTTGATTCTATATTATTGTCATAATAATTTAGTGGTATTTCCACAGATTCGCCAACCGCTTTTAAACCTGCGAAATGAATTATTGAATCTATTTTTTCAGATTCAAATATTTTTCTTAATAATTCTTTATCTCTAACATCACCTTTATAAAACTTAATATTCTTAGATGTTAGTTTTTCAAGTCTATCAAGGATAGTTATGTTTGAATTACCTAAATTATCGATAATTATTGGATTATATCCGTTTTCAATTAATTCAACTACTGTATGGCTTCCTATATAACCAAGACCACCTGTGACTAGTACATTCATATTAAAACTCCTCAAAGAAATTAATTATTTTATCTTTAGATATGTTCATCTCTTTAATTCTTTTATAAATGTTCGAAAAATGTCTATAAGATGAAATCAAAATACCATCATAATTATAATTTTTAATATCGTTTGGGCTTATGATTGGTTTATTGCCTATTACTTTACCTACTTTAGATTCATCATCATCTATTAAAGCTAATACATTTATTTCTACCTTACTATCTGTGGACATCACATATAGTAATAGTTCACACACTTCTCCTGCCCCATACATAAGAATGTTTTTGTATCCTTTCTTTTGAATATTATATATCTCAGGAACTATTTCAAGTTTTGCGATGTTGTATACTTCTAGAGAAGATTTAAGAAAATCAATGCTTAAGTTCTTTCTATAATCTATTCCTTTTGAAGTTACATCATAAAACACAGTCTTCTTAGATGAATAATTCCTCTTAAGGAAGCCTTCTTCTTCTAGCATATCTACATAAAAATTCGCCATCGCAACTGATATATTTAATTCTTTTGCGATATCTCTTTGAGTTGTCTCTCTTCCTCTTTCTAAAATTCTAAGGAGCATATACTTCTTATAAACTGGTGTAGATTCAAAAAAAGATTCTTTCATATTATTACCTCTTTTGTTTAACGAACAAACATAATTTGTTTAGTATTATCAAAACATCAACAAAATAAGCCTTATTATATTTAATAATTTATCATAAAATACGAAATATTTTAACAAAATGTTTATATATTTAACAATTACTATGTTCATTATGTGTGCCTGTTGGACTTTTCCAATTATCAATGTTAAAATATCAATAAGAGATTTTTTATGAAAATAGAGAGATTAAAAAAAGAATTAAAAGAATTATTTGGTGAACAACTAGAGGTTACTCAAACTAATGATTCAAGAATTCTATCTGGTGAGTTAGATTCTTATCAAGATATCTTATATGCTTGTAATCTAGCTGTCTTAAAGAAATCCAAAATTCATGTTGTGAACAACATCAAATTAAAAGGTGTAGATAAAGTAAAACCTATCCTCCCTAAAATTAAAGATTCAAGTCTTGATGGGGAGATTTTTGATGTTGTAATAATTGGTGGTGGAATATCTGGTACATCAATATTAAGGGAATTATCAAAATGGAATCTTAAACTTCTTCTAATAGAAAAAGAGAGCGATGTCGCAAATGGACAATCATCAAGAAATGATGGCGAAATACATCCTGGTGTAGATTTATCTAAAGGAAGCGTTAAACAATCTTATGTTGTAAAAGGCAATAGAATGTATGACAAGATTTCAGAAGAATTAGATGTACCATTTAAAAGAATTGGACAAATCGCTGGATTTACTAACATATGGCTCGCTCCTATTATTTGGGCTTTTACTCTTGAAAGGAAATTCCATTGTAAAGTTGATGATACAAGGTTTGTGTCAGGGAAATTCATCAAAAAACATTTTCCTGGCTTGAATCCAGATTTTAAATTTGGAATATATAATCCTTCTTCTGGTGTAATAAGTCCATATGAATTAACTATAGCCTATGCAGAAAACGCTATAGAAAATGGCGCAAGAATATCTCTTAATACAGCGTGCTTATCTATGGATATTAAAGATCATGAGATTAAATCTATAGAAACTAATAGGGGAAGAATCTATACAAAAGTAGTGATTAATTGTGCTGGTGTATTCAGTGATGATGTAGCTGAAATGGCTGATGATAAATTCTTCTCAATTCATCCAAGAAAAGGAACTATAGTAATAGGTGATAAAAAGAATTCTTCTTTTATAAACACTATAGCGTCTTATAAATCTTTGAATAAGAAAGAGAATACATCTCATTCTAAAGGTGGAGGTTTAATAAAGACGATATCATCTAATACTCTAGCGGGGCCAGACGCAATTGAAACATATCTTAAAGAAGACTATTCTACTGATATGGATAGTATAAATAGGATATACAGCAAGCAAAAGAAAACTTCTTCTTATTTAAGCGAGAAGAACATTATCACATATTTTAGTGGTTTTAGAGCCGCAACATTTGAAGAAGATTATATTCTAGAAAGAGGTAGAAACACTAAAAACATAATTCATGTTGCGGGAATACAGTCTCCAGGACTTACTACAGCTCCAGCTGTAAGTCTTGATATAGAAGATTTATGTATATCAATTCTTAAAGAAACTATGGATGTTAGTAAAAATGAAAACTATAATCCATATAGAAAGAAATATCCAAGATTAAGTGAATTATCACTTGAAGAAAGAGATAAATTAATCAAGGATAATCCTGATTATGGTGAAATAGTTTGTAGATGTGAAGAAGTATCTAAAGGCGAAATAATAGATGCATTAGATAGACCACTTAAAGTCCCAACAATTAACGCTATTAAAAGAAGGGTTAGACCTGGTATGGGTAGATGCCAAGGTGGTTTTTGTGCTCCTTTAGTCGCAAAAATAATTAGTGAACATGAGAATGTTCCACTAAAAGATGTAATGTATAGTGGAGTTGATTCAAAAATAGGAAAAGATATGAGGGAGGATAAAAATGAATAATCATTATGATTTAATAGTCATTGGATCTGGGCCTGCCGGAATATCAAGTGCGATAAGCGCTAAAGAGAATGGATCAAACTGTCTACTAATTGAAAGGGAAGCATCTTTAGGTGGCATATTAAAACAATGTATACATGATGGCTTTGGGCTTATTACCTTTAATGAAAAATTATCTGGCCCAGAATATATAGAAAGATATATAGAGAAATTTAAGAAACTTAATATTGATTATCTAACTCTTGCCTTCGTAATAGATATTAAGAAAACTCCTGAAAACTTCATTCTTGAAGTTGTGACTAGAGATGGAATAAAAGAGTTTTATTCTGATTCATTAATACTTGCGTGTGGTTGTAGAGAAAGAACAGCGAAAGGAGTATTTATCCATGGTACTAGACCATATGGAGTATTGACCGCAGGAAGCGCTCAAGCATTAGTTAATCTCAATGGTGTGGTTGTAGGAAAGAATGTCTGTATTCTTGGAAGTGGTGATATAGGCTTAATTATGGCAAGGCGTATGGTGCTTGAAGGCGCTAATGTAATAGGTGTATATGAAATTAAAGATACGCCTTCTGGCCTTAGTAGAAACATCCATCAATGTTTAAACGATTATAATATTCCACTTCATCTTTCAACTACTGTAAAAAGGGTATTCGGTTATGAAAGGTTAGAAGCAATAGAGATAGTAAAAGTCGACAAAAATTTTAAACCAATAGATGGAACTGAAGAAATAATAGAATGTGATACGCTTCTTCTATCGGTTGGATTAATACCTGAAAATGAACTTGGCGAAAAAATAGGTATAGAAATAGATTCAAGGACAAAAGGCGCTAAATGCGATAATAATTTTGAAACTGTGATCGACAATGTCTATACTTGTGGTAATTCAACACACGTTAATGATTTAGTTGATTATGTTTCATTAAGTGGCAAAATCGCTGGAAAAATGACCACAATAAAAAAGGACAGTCCAAGATTATTAAAAGATATCATAATTAAAGGAAATACTATGTATCTCGTTCCACAAATGTTAAATATTAATAGTGATTTAAGTAATGTGGAGATGTTTTTTAGAAGTAATTGTGATTTAAAAGAACCTATTATAACAATAAGTGTTGATGGTAATATAATATTTAAAAAGAAATATATGGTTTTAAGGCCACCAGAGATGGAAAAAATTTCTGTTAACCTATCTCAAGTTAATAAAGATTCAACTATAGAATTTAATATAGAGGGTATTAAATTATGAAAAGAGTTATATGTATAGAATGCCCTAATGGCTGCGCTTTAGAGATAAATGAAGAAACACTTGAAGTAACAGGAAATAGATGCAAAAGAGGAGAAATCTTCATAAAGTCTGAACTCACAAATCCAAAAAGGACCATTCAGACAACTGTAAAGACTATATTTAAAGAAGTTCCTGTAGTACCTGTAAGAGTATCTTCTTTAATCCCAAAAGATAAGATATTCGATGTAATGAAAGAAATAAAAAAAGTTGTTATAGATAAAAAGCTTAAGATTGGTGATGTTGTTATTAAAGATGTGCTAGACTTAGGCGTTGATGTAATAATAACTTCAAACAAATTAAATGAATTTTAAGGAGAAAAAATATGAACGATAACCCACTTGTACTCACATTCGATATTGGAACACAATCTACAAGAGGTCTTCTTGTAGATAAGCTAGGCAATATAGTTGATTATGCTCAAATAAAATATATAGAACCATATTTTTCAATAAAACCTGACTTCATAGAACAAAAGCCACTATTCTATTACAATGCTCTAATAGATGTCTCAAATATGTTATACAGTAATAACCCAGATAACTATAAGAAAATTATCGCAGTGACTATAACTACAATTAGAGATACGGTTTTATGTCTTGATGAGCATAATGAACCATTAAGAGATATTATTATTTGGCTTGATAAGAGGGAGGCAGATGCCTCAAAACTACCTAAAATCCCTCCTCTTAAACAAGCATTATTCACTCTTGCGGGCGTAAAAGACACAATCGATATGCAACAAAGACAATCCGCATGTAACTATATAATGACAGAAGAGAAAAACATTTGGGAAAAGACAAAGAAGTTTGTTCTTCTTCCAACTTATATCAATTATCTTTTAACTGGGGAATTAAAAGATTCTATAGCTAATCAAATAGGACACATTCCATTCGATTATAAAAATAATAAATGGATGAAAAAGAATGGTCTTACAAGATGCTTGTTTGATGTGCCACTAGAGAAATTATGTGATCTTGTTAAACCTGGAGAAATAATAGGTTATATTAAAGAAGATGTTTCAAGATTGTCACATATACCTAAAGGCCTTCCTCTAATCGCAACTGGAAGTGATAAGGGGTGTGAAACATTAGGATTATCAGTTATAGATAAAACAAAAGCTTCTGTTTCATTTGGAACTACTGCGACAGTTCAGTTTGCGACTGATAAATATTTTTCACCTATGCCTAATGTACCTGCCTATCCTGCAGTTATTTATGGCTATTATAATCCTGAAATCCAAATATATAGAGGATTTTGGATGCTTTCATGGTTTATAAAAGAATTCGCTAAAGAAGAAAGCGAAATAGCGAAAGCTGAAGGTGTAATCACTGAAGTTGTATTAAACAGGTATTTAAAAGATGTGCCTTGTGGTTCTGATGGTTTAGTTCTTGAACCATTCTGGAGCCCTGGAGTTTCAAACCCAAACGCTAGAGGCACAATAATAGGATTTAAAGATATCCACACAAAGAAACATCTTTATAGAGCTATCATTGAAGGAATCGGATATGGGCTTTATGAAGGCCTCCTCACAATGGAAAAGAGATCTAAGCAAACAATTAAAGAAGTGTTTGCTGGGGGAGGAGGTAGTATGAGCGATGAAATCTGCCAAATCATGTCTGATATATTTAACCTACCTCTTAAGAGAATTCAAACACATGAAGCATGTGGACTTGGTTCATCAATAATAGCGTTTAAAGAAATGGGAATATATAATTCTTATGATGAGGCAATTAAAAATATGGTTAGAGTAAGTAAAGTATTTAATCCAGATGCTAAAAAACACGAAATCTACTATAATATCTACTCAAATGTTTATTCTAAAATGGAAAAAAGGCTTTATCCACTTAATAAGAAATTGAAGGAGGTAAAAATATAGTGAAACCATATAAAGGTTTTGAACCTAAATGGGTTAAGGAAGAAGCGCCTAAAAATAGCCTAAGATCTATTTATAGGTGGGGAGATCCAAAATTTGTTAAATATCCTAAAGAATCTCTTTATAATCTTATGAAGAAAGAGTTTGATTTAAAAGATGAAGATTTTAAAGATTATAAAGGAACAATAGGGTTCGAAGAAGTTAAAGATTTAAGAAAACCAAACATAGACAAAATTCACATAGATAACTTAACTAAGATTGTTGGAAAAGATAACATATCTTTAGAAGATTACGATAGATTACAAGTCTCATATGGTAAAACTGCATATGACATCATGAGAATGAGAGAACATAAATTTGATTCTCTTCCAGATGTAGTTTTATATCCAAGTAGTACCAAAGAAATTGAAGAAATTGTAAATTATGCAACTAAAGAAAAAATACCACTATATGTCTATGGTGGAGGTTCAAGTGTCACAAGAGGAGTTGAACCTACTCTTGGTGGAATATCGCTAGATTTACGCAAAAACTATAATAAAGTTATATCGTTTAATGAGATAGACCAAACCATTACTGTTGAATCAGGAATGAGCGGACCTAAACTAGAAGAAACTTTAAATAATGCGATTAAATTATTTAACGCAAAGAGAAATTATACCTGTGGTCATTTCCCACAGTCTTTTGAATATTCAAGTGTTGGTGGATGGGTTGTGACACGTGGGGCAGGTCAAAATTCAACATACTATGGTAAAATTGAAGACCTAGTAACTAAACAAGTTTACGCAACCCCAATAGGCACTATTAAAACATCCCCATACCCAAGAGAAGCTACTGGTCCATCTTTAAATCAAATAATGATAGGAAGTGAAGGTACATTTGGAGTATTGTGTGAAGTAACTTTAAGAATATTTAGGTTTATGCCTGAAAATAGAAAGCGATTCTCCTTTATGTTTAAGAACTGGGAGACTGCGATGGATGCCGCAAGAGAAATGATGCAGAAAGAATGTGGTTTTTCTTCTGTCTTTAGGTTAAGTGATCAAGAAGAAACATCTTTAATGATGAGATTATATAACGTTGATGATACTCCACTTGAAGGAATAATGAATGCCTTAGGATATAAAGATATGGAAAGATGTCTATTCTTAGGATTCACAGACGGTGAAAAAGGGTATTCAAAAAATGTTTATAAAAATATTAAAAGAATCGCAAGAAAATATAAAGGTTTAAGTCTCACTGGTTATGTATGTAAATCATGGGAAAAAGGAAGGTTCACAGATCCTTATTTAAGAGATACACTTATGGACTTCGGTATAGTAACCGATACAATGGAATGCAGTGTGAATTGGTCTAATATGGAAGATGTTCACTTGAGTGTTAGAGAAGTATGCAAAAAACACCCGCACACTGTAGTCACAACACATATGTCACATTGTTATCCACAAGGCGCAAACCTCTACTTCATCTTTATCACTCCTATGACAGATAGTGAAGAATTTAGAAAATACCATGCATCAATTCTAGATGCAATTCTAAGAAGTGGTGCCGCTATATCACACCATCATGGAATTGGTAAATTCTTTGGCCCATGGCTTAAGAGCTATACTGGAGAAAAAGAATTTGGTGTATATAGAGCATTAAAAGATTATTTTGATAAAGACTATATGATGAATCCAGGTGGAACACTTGGACTTGACCTAAGCGAAGATAGTAGACATCATAAATAATTTAAACTAAGAAGAAATAGAAAAAATATTTCTTCTTTTTTTATTTTTATTTAACTAATGTGTCCTTTATTTCAAATAAAAAAATGATTAATAATATTGCTTGTGAGCGCTTTAAAAATGGTGTAATATTAGATTATGAATTAAGGAGAATTATATGCTTCAAAGATTAGTTGTTTCAAATTTTGCAATAATAGAAAATATAGATATTTCATTTAAGAATGGGCTTACTGTTTTAACCGGTGAAACTGGAGCTGGTAAAAGCTTAATAATAGATTCTTTGAGTTTATTACTTGGAGAAAGAGCTCAAGTTGAACTAATTAGAACTGGATTTGATAAAGCTGAAATAATCGGTTATTTTTCTATAAATAATAAAAGACTTCTTTCACTTCTTGATTCTCTAAATATCCCATCAATTGATTCAACTATTGAAATAGATAGAGTAATAAGCACAAATAAATCATATATTAAAATCAATGGTGTGACAGTTACTTTAAGCGATTTAAAGAAAATCAGTAAATATCTTGCGGATATTCATATGCAATTCGATTCACAAAAGATATTAAATCCAGAAAATTACATAGAAATAATTGATGGTTTTAAATATGATTTAGTTAAAGAATATGAAAATAATTATATTTCTTCTCTTTCTATTTTTAAAGATAAACTTAAAATCTACAATGATACAATTAAAAAAGCTAAAGAGATTAAAGAGAAAAAAGATATATATGAATATCATTTAAAAGAATTAACTGATGCAGATTTAAAAGAAAACGAAGAAAATGAGTTACAAAACAAAATTGATTATCTTAAAAATTATGACAAAATTTACAACATTCTAGAAGAGACAAATTCACTTATTCATGAAGATTTCTTAGATAAACTGTATGAGGTTAAAGAAAATATATTATCTTTAAGCAAATTTTTAAAAGAGTACTCTACAAAATATAACGCCCTTAATGATTATTATTATGAAATTGAAAATATATTTGATGAAATCAAAAAAGATTATAATAACTTAGATTATAATCCAAATGAACTCAATAATTATGAAACAAGATTAAATGATTTAGATAATTTAAAGAAAAAATATAAGATGTCTTTAAACGAACTTATCAGTTATGTTAATTCACTTAAGGAGATGCTTAATATCGATGAAAATTATGATGATTTAATTGAAGAATTAAAAAGTGAAGTTAAGATTTCATATGATAATACTTATGAAAAAGGTTTAGAACTATCTAAGATAAGAAAAGAAATCGCAAAATCTATAGAAAAAGAGCTTGAAAAGAATATGCTTGATTTATCACTTAAAGCTAGATTCAAAGTATTAGTTAATACGTATGAAAAGGAAAAAGATTTAAGTGGCTCAATATTTAATAATAACGGAATAGATGAAATAGAGTTCTTAATTGAAACGAACATAGGAGAAGGATTAAAGAGTCTATCTAAAACAATTTCTGGTGGTGAAACTTCAAGAATAATGTTGGCTCTTAAAGCACTATTTATTAAATCTGAAAAAATATCTACTGTGATATTTGATGAAATAGATACTGGTATTAGTGGTGAAATTGCAAGAAAGGTCGCAGAGAAGATATATGAAATATCTTTATCAACTCAAGTAATTGCGATTACCCACTTACCACAAGTTGCGTCCTTCAGTAATAATAGTCTAAAGATTAGTAAACAAGTGAAAAATGGTAGAACGTATACCAATATCAAAGAATTGTCATTAGATGAAAAAATATATGAAATCGCATCTATGATAAGCGGTGGTAAAGTCACAGAGAACCAAATCGAATACGCCAAAGAAATGGTAATGATGAAATAAAATAATCGAGGAGTTTCCTCGATTATTTTATATATTCTTCTATTTTCTCTAAATTTAATTTCTTATACTTCTTTAAGAATATATATAGTTTTTCAACTATTCCTTTAACTCCACCTTTTATATCGCTTTCAACATTTAGTGGCATTATTGGGTCATGTAGGCTCATTCTTAATAAGAACCAGCCTTCTTCTTCTTTAAGGTGAGCTCTTACACCTTCATAATTTGGTTTTTCTAAAATAAAATCATTATTTTTAGAATATTCTATTAAATCATCTATGATAGACAAACCATATTCTTTGAAATTTGATGGGTCTTTAAAACTAATTCTAAATTCACAAGATTCTTCTGGAGTTTTAAGATCTTTTATTAAATCTCTTAATTTAAGATCTTTTTCTTTTAATAAAGCCATTTGAATTAGTAATCTTGTGATAAGGTAGGCTCCATCATCTAAAAAATAGTTTTCCATTAAAGCTGCGTGTCCACTAGTTTCTATCGCAAGAGGAGTATATAATCCTTTTTCATTTAATTCAATTGCCTTATTAATAACGTTTTTGTATCCTCTTTTATATCTATAATGAACTCCTCCATTTGCTTCTATAAACTTTTTTAAGCCATCACTGGTAATAGAATCAGTAACGATATATCCTTTCTTTTCATCTAATAATATTTTAGATATAAGGGCAATTAGTTTGTTTCTATTTATTTCATTTCCAAGATCATCTACAGCCCCCACTCTATCAACATCTGTATCAAATATGATGCCTAAATCAGCTTTGGCTTCTATAACCTTTTTTTGAATAGATTTCATAGCGTCTTTATCTTCAGGGTTTGGGATATGGTTTTTAAAATATCCATCAGGTTCTAAAAATTGACTATCACTCACATCTGCGCCAAGTGGAGATAATACATCATATGCATAAAAACCTCCTGCCCCACCTCCAGCATCTACCACAATCTTGAAACCTTCAAGCGGCTTTTCTTTTCCAGTTTTTTCTTTTATGAAATTTCTTAAAGATTCGCTATAAATCTTCATAAAATCAAATTCTTCAATTGAGCCTTTTCCTTCTATGGATTTAGATTCTTTTGCGTAATTTAAAACTTTTGTGATATCATCACCTTCAAGTCCGCCTTCTTGAGTGAAGAATTTTAATCCATTCCTATCATATGGAAGGTGAGATGCGGTAATCTCTATTCCTGCATCGCAACCTATTAATTTTGTGGTCATAAACATACTAGGAGTTGTGGATAGATGACATCTAATAACTTTAGCGCCAGATGAAAGAAGCGCTTTTATAGATGCTTCTTCTATTCGCTTTGCGCTTATTCTTGAATCATATCCTATAGAAATTTTTAAATTAGACTTGCCTGTTTTTTCTTTCAACCAATAATAAAAGGCTTTTATAATTTTTTCTACTACTTCATCTTGAAGTTCATATGAGGAACCATCTTTTGATACTGCAGTGCCTCTAATATCACTTCCATTTTTTAATTTCATTAAATCTAACATAATAATAACTCCTATATCTTATTATATAAGATTTTATTGAAAATAAAAATATCTCCAAGCGAATAAGCCTTGGAGATATTTAATTATTCAAATTTTTAGTCGTCTTCTGCGCCCGCTAAAGCTTCAATATTTGAAACTGGGATTGGTTTAGCATCACCATGTTTAACGAATAACATTGTGAAGAGGGCACAAATTGAAAATAGGCAACAATATGGGAAGAGGGCAGTCATACCAAACATATCCATCATCATACCTGAGAAGATAGGAGTTGCGATTTGAGCGGCCATAGATGCAGTGTAATAATATCCAGTATATCTTCCGACATCTGCGCCTTTACACATTTCAACAACCATAGGGAATGAGTTAACATTGATTGTAGCCCATCCTATACCCGCAAGAGCCATAACTGCATATGTTAAAGCCGCACTCTTTTCTGTTAAGAAAGCACCAATCAAGAACGCAGCAAATAGAATGCATATACCTATAATTATTGTTTTCTTTCTTCCTAATTTAGAAGAAATAAGACCAATTGGAATATATGATATGATAGCTGCAGCTTGAGCAACTATTAATTGAACTGAATATGATGTATTGAGCACATTTGTTGCATAAACACTGAATTTAGAAGTTGCAGCATTATAAGCGAAGAACCAAAGAACAATAGATGCAAGAATTAAGCCAAATGATTTTCTAACATCTTTAGGCATTCTTTCTTCACCGCTTTCACTCTTCGCAGCTTTACCTAAATCTTCTACAGATTCAGCTTCTTCTTCTAATATGCCATATTCTTTTTCAAGAGCAATTCTTTCTTGAACAAGTTTAGGCTCTTTAACTAGAATGATGAATAATACTAAGAATACAATCATTAAAATAGACAATACAACGAATGACCAAATATGAGGTTTATAATCTGAATCAAGGAAAGTTAAGAATCCAAGAGCGATTACACCACCTACTGATCCTGCGAGATTGATAACTGCGTTAGCTTTACTTCTTAGTGGTTTTGGTGTAACATCTGGCATTAACGCTACCGCAGGACTTCTGTATGACCCCATTGCGACTAGTACAATGCATAAAATTATCATAAATCCTATAAAGTATCCAATGTTTGCGCCTCTTACATCCTGTGCTAAGAAACTTCTAGCATCAGATGCCAAAACTTTTTCACCATATACTTTAGTTTCTCCACCATTAGTAAAGCAGTATACTTTATCTCCGACTTTGAATTCTTTTTCAGAATTGATTGTTTCTTTTTCTGTACGAGATATAATGTTTTTGAATGATTCAACTATATCCCAATCTCCACTCTTCTTTTCAACAAGAACATCATGTTCTCTATACACTCCATCAACATCCGCTAAAACATATGTTTTATAGAGTTCATCAGTTTCTTTAGGAGTATAGTCGCTACTTTCAACTACGCATGTGTAAACTGGTTCAATATTTGCATCTTTGATTTTGTTATCTTGAAGTTGAGTGAACATACCAACTAACAAGAATACGCAAGCAGCCACAACTGTACCAATTACGATAAATGGCGTTCTTCTTCCGTATTTAGTTGATGTCTTATCAGAGATAACTCCAAACACAGGGATTAAGAATAGAGCAACAACATTATCAATCGCAAGGACAACGCCGCTCCATGTTTGGTTCAAACCAAATGAATTGACAAGTACTCTCGCAAGAACTGTGTCGTAGACTTGCCAAAACATGCAAATGATTAAAAATGCAAAACCAACAAATATGGTTTTCTTATAATCAAGTTTCATATTTTCCTCTCTTTTATTTAATTATCTTAAGTTTGTCTAAATATATTTTACTATAAATGTTGTTTATAATAAAATAAAATTAAGAATCTTTAGAAAAGTCATTGAAAAATAGTAAACAAAAGATTTAAATATATCTATATCTATAGGGGGTACATAAAATATGTATAAAAGTAAATACTTAAATGAATTATTTGATGGTGTTAAAACTAAATATTCAAATGAACCAGAATTTATTCAAGCAGTTGAAGAATTTTTTGATTCAATGGATTTCTTAGTTGAAAAAGATCCAAACATTGAAAAGAGCGCAGTATTAGAAAGACTCATTGTTCCAGAAAGAATTATTCAATTTAGAGTTCCGTGGGTAGATGATAATGGAAAAATTCAAGTTAATACAGGTTATAGAGTACAATTCAATTCAGCTATAGGTCCATATAAAGGTGGGATGAGATTTGATAAAAGTGTTAACTTATCTGTATTAAAATTCTTGGGTTTCGAACAAACCTTTAAAAATAGTTTAACTGGATTGCCTATGGGTGGAGGTAAAGGTGGAAGTGATTTTGACCCTAAGAATAAATCAGATGCTGAAGTTATGAGATTTTGTCAATCTTTCATGAGTGAATTCTATCATTTCATAGGTCCAGATATGGATGTTCCTGCTGGAGATTTAGGCTTTGGCGCAAGAGAAATAGGCTATATGGTAGGAGAATATAAGAAATTAACACATAAATGGGGTAGGGTTTTCACAGGTAAAGGAATGTCTTATGGTGGATCACTTGCAAGACCTGAATCTACTGGTTATGGATTATGTTATTTCGTTGAAGAAATGCTTAAAACTTATAAAAACACAGATTTCAAAGGAAAGAAAGTTATCATCTCTGGTAAAGGCAAAGTATCAATTATGGCATTAAAGAAAGCTGTTGAACTAGGCGCTATAGTTGTTGGAATGAGCGATACTTCTGGTTATATTGGTAGTGATAAAGCTCTTGATTATGATGAAATATATTCAATAGCGAATAATAGAGGAAATCTTGAAAAAGAATATATTAAAAAACACAGCGATGTTAAACATAGTTCAAATCCAAATGATCTTTGGAAAATTAAATGTGATATCGCCCTTCCTTGTGCAACACAAGCTGAAATTAGCATTATAAATGCTAAAGAATTAAAAGAAAATGGATGCTATTTAGTTGCTGAAGGAGCAAATATGCCATGCAATATTGATGCAATTAGATATTTCAACGAAAACGGAGTGCTCTTTGCGCCAGGTAAAGCGTCTAATGCTGGTGGTGTTGCTGTATCAGGCCTTGAAATGTCTCAAAATGCAATGCATCTCACTTGGACATTTGAAGAAGTTGATAGTAAGCTTAAAGATATTATGGTTAATATATTTAATGAATGTTATAAAAAAGCAAAAGAATTTAATGTTCCAACAAATTTAGCTCTTGGAGCAAATATAAGTGGATTTTTAAAAGTCTATGATGCAATGATACAAGAGGGCGTTATATAAAATAAGGTTTTTTATAAATTATTTGTCATCTTCTTCTATCGTCATATTTTTAATCAAATAAAAAAAATATTAAAACTTCTTAAGAAGATACATTGACAAATCGTTTTTAATTATCTATAATCTTAAGTAGTAAAAAATATTTAATTGTGTCAAATTTAAGGGGGCAATTATTATGCCGAAACAAGTGTTTTATAAAATATCGAAAGATAGGCAAATGAAGTTAATAAAACCTGCGCTCAAGGAATTTGTGAAAAAACCATATGAAAAAATTACCGTTCAAAGTTTAACGGCTACAATGAAAATATTAAGAACCGATTTTTATTACTACTTCCTTGATAAAGACGATATCTATAATGGTGTTCTAGAAAACTTTCAAGAACTAGTAAAGAAAACTAAGGAAGATGCAAATCTTCAAGAAGCTTTAGAAATCTTATTTGAAAATTTAATTCAAAACGAAAGTCCTAGATTCCGCCAATACTTAATAGAATTAACTGATAGTTATAATCCTCAGTTTGCAATAGAATTATCAAATAGACTAAGAAAGATGTTTGGTTGTCAGTGTGAAGGAGACATTCCTCCTGTAAAAGCAAGAATGAAGATATATCGTTTCTTAACTGTATTAAATCTTTATGAAAAAGGTGAACTAAAGTTAGAAAGCGCAAGAGAGCTTATCTATAAGAAATAATCACTTAAAATCCTATCGTGTGAACGGTAGGATTTTTTTATCTAAATAATTAATAATGTGTCATATACATATGTGCATTCACTTTTTCTTTGATATTTATAAAAATATAATATATAATATTTTTTGGATATAGATATTTTTAAAAATAAGGAGAAAAGTTTGATGCAAAGATTTGCAAATGTTCAAAAGAACGCTGATGTAAGCAAGAGGGAACTTGAGAACAAAGAAGTTTCTTATAGAGCCGCTCTTGAAAGCATCGTTTTGCTTAAAAACGATGGTGCTCTTCCTCTAAAAGGAAAGAAAGTTGCTCTTTATGGAGCAGGTGTATCACAAACTATTAAAGGCGGTAGTGGATCTGGTGAAGTTAATGAAAGACATCCAATTACTATTCTTGAAGGTATGCAAAATGCAGGTTTTGAAATTGCTTCTATGCCATGGATTGAAGCATTTGAAAAAGAATGTGAAGATGCATATGTATACTACAAGAAACATCACAGAGGTTTAATTTCATTAATTAACTCAATGGCTAACCCATTTACACCTCCAGCAGGAAAAGAAATCACTGATGAAGAAATCAAGGCAAGTGATTGCGATACTGCAATTTATGTTGTATCTCGTCAAGCAGGTGAAGGCGCTGATAAGAAGATTGAGAAAGGTGAATTTGATCTTCAAGAAATTGAAATTAATTCAATTAAAAAGATGGCAGAATCTTATAAGAATTCAGTTTTAGTTATCAACTCTGGTTCTTATATGAGTTTATCAACTATTGATGATGTTAACTTATCTGCTATTATCTTCTTCTGTCAACAAGGCCAAGAAGGTGGTAGAGCTTTTGCTGACCTCGTTAGCGGTAAAGTTTCACCAAGTGGTAAACTAACTGACTCTTGGGCAAAAGATTATAAAGATATTCCATATGCTGATGAATTCTCATATAGAAATGGTGATACAAAGAATGAATATTATCATGAAGGCATCTATGTAGGTTATCGTTATTATGACACATATAAGGTTGAACCACGTTATCATTTTGGATTTGGCTTATCTTATACTACATTTGATATAAAGACTGTAGCAGCTAATCTTGATGGCGCTAAAGTTAAATTAGATGTTGAAGTGTCTAATACTGGAAAATTCGCTGGTAAAGAAGTTGTACAAATCTATGCAAGCGCTCCAAGTGGAGAACTTCCTAAAGAATATCAAAGATTAGTTACATACAAGAAGACTAAAGAATTAAAACCTGGCGAAAAACAAACATTAAGTTTTGAATTCTGTATGTGTGAATTATCATCATACAAAGAAGCTACTGCTGAATACATCCTTGAAAAAGGTGATTATATCATAAGAGTTGGTAATGCATCTAATAATACTAAAGTTGGTGCAGTAATTACTCTTGATGAAACTAAAGTAACTCAAAAACTCAAAAACATCTGCAAGATTCAATCAGAATTTGAAGAATTAACTCCAGTTACAAGAGAAAACGAAGATAGCTTAGATGAAGCTTTCAAACTCGAAGTTAAAGCTGATGATATCAACACTAAAGTTGTTGAATATAAAGACCCAGAAATCTATCACAGCAAAGAAGTTGATGAGATAATGGCTAAATTAAATAATAAAGATAAAGCTACTATCTGCTGTGGTATGGGATTTGGTGGTATGATGTCAACAGATAAACTATTTACTCCTGGTGCTGTTGGAAGATCTACAGATAAATTCTATGATAAAGGCTTAATCAACATCAATATGGCTGATGGTCCTGCTGGACTTAGATTATTAAGAGAATCAGCAATCACTCCAAAAGGAAAGCTCAAATTCGTAAGAGGAAGTTATCTAATGAGTTTCTGGAATACTATGCCAGAATTCATTCTCAAATTCGTTCTTGAAAAAGAAGGAAGAGATGAAAGAATGTATCAATATTGTACTTCATTCCCAGTAGGTACTTCTATCGCTCAAACTTGGAACGAAGAATTATGTGAAGAAATTGGTGCTGCAGTATCTAAAGAAATGGATGAATACAATATCACATATTGGCTTGCTCCTGCATTAAATATTCATAGAAACCCACTTTGTGGACGTAACTTTGAATATTATTCTGAAGATCCAGTTGTATCTGGTAAAACTGCTGCTGCTATTACAAGAGGTGTTCATACTATTCCTGGTAACTACACAACAATCAAACACTTCGCATGTAATAACCAAGAAGACAACAGAAACAATTCTAACTCACGTGTTCATGAAAGAGCTTTAAGAGAAATTTACTTAAAGGGCTTTGAAATTTGTGTTAAAGAATCTCATGTTAAATCAGTAATGACATCATATAACCTAATCAATGGTGTATATACTCCAGATTCATATGATTTATGCACAATGGCACTTAGAAATGAATGGGGATTTGATGGCGTTGTTATGACTGACTGGTCTAGTACAGTTGGTGGACATGGTCAAACAGATGTTGCTGTTGCAATTGGTAACGACTACATCATGCCAGGTGGTGGCGGATGTGTAAACAAAGTTGCATCAGGCGTTAGAAAAGGTGTAATCACTCAAGAACAATTAGATAGAGCATGCGCTAATATTATTAGAAGTGTAGTTGAATCTAATGTTGCAAAAAAGATTAAACCTGATATGTTTAAAGAAGAAAAATAACACATATAAAAAATAAAGAAGATTTCGCTTGAAATCTTCTTTTTTTATTCTATTAAAGTAAATTCTTTAAAATCTAATTTGCCTTTTCCTTGATATTTAAAATATAGTGCACATCTATTGCTGCTCACATTTATTTTATTACTAAATGATACATATTCTAAAGATTTATTTATATCTATTATAGTTATAGGTTCACTATCTTTTTCTAAGGATATTAAAAACCTTCCTTTGGCTCTTCCCTTAACTAACACAGATATCTCTTTTGTTTTGCTTAAATCAAAATATTTAAAACCTACAATAGTCCCATCACTTATATCTTTAATATATTGATCTCCATCACTCTCTCTGTCTTTCCCAGTTTGAGTGAAATGAGGTTCATTAAAATGCGTGAATCTAAATACACCATAAAACCTATTTCCACCTTTTTTGATTAAAGATGATGCGATTCTTGCTTCATATGTTCCATGTCCACTAAGCACATCGCCATTAAAACTAAGTGATGTTCTTTCTGCTTGAATGAAGTATCCATTCTCATCCATCTTTATTTCTTCAGCACATGCTTGTCTTGAGAAATCATGTTTATTTGTTTGTCTATGATAAAAAACATAATATTTATCTTTAATCTTGATTAGGGAACCATGAGTGTTTCCAGTAAAATCACCTGCATTTTTAGGGTTAGTATATCCAAAAAGACCAATATCACCATTTGAAACTAAAGTTCCACCAAATTCAAATGGTCCTTTAGGATTAGAAGATATTCCATAACATAGTTCATGACCTAGGCTTGAAGAATATATAAAATAATATTTATTATTAAATTTTCTCATTGAAGATGCTTCAAAGAAAGGATGATCTTTAAAAGATGAACCCATACTATTACATTTTGATGGTACACCTATATATTCTAAATCTCCTTTAACTGTCAACATATCATCTTCAAGTTCAAAAACGAATGCACCCATCTTAGTAGGATTCTTCTTTCCCATTAGTGGAGTTTTTTTATCTATTCCAAATCCTAAATAAATATAAATCTTATCGTCATCATCTCTAAATAATCCAGGATCAAATAATAATGGTTCATTTTTACTTCCAAGTATTGTCCCATCTTTATATCTTAAATCACCATAATATTCAAATTTTCCACTTGGACTATTTGATACAGCACAGGATATAATTCCTCTAAATCCAATGAAATAATAAAGGTAATATTTATTATCTTTACCTTTTACTACATCAGGAGCGTACATAGAATTAATAATGCCTTTATTTTTTCTTGGATCTTGACTTTTCTTATAGATTATTCCTTCATATCTCCATTCTTTTAAATTATCTATGCTTGCGCTATATGAAACATAGTCATTTAAGCAAAATGACTTACCATTGAATTTATCATGAGAACCATAGATATAAACTCTTCCATCAAATATATGTGGTTCAGCATCTGGAATATATTCATATGATGGAAGATATGGATTAAATACTTGCATAAAACTCCTATTTCTTAATTAATTTCTTAATAATCGCTAATTGAACTCTCTTTGGAAGCATAGATAAAAGTAATAATTTAAAATTTAAATTAATTTTATATAGTAGTTTAGGTTTATCTTTGTTTTCAATTTTAAGAAGTAGCTTCGCAAGTTTAATTGGTTTAATAGTTTTAGATTCATTATTTTTAACTATCTTCATAAACTTTGAAGCATTTTCTTTGTAAAGGATTGTCTCCTTTTCTATTCTTTCGACATTTCTGATAGAATCATCAATTAATCCTGTATCAATTGCCCCAGGTCTTACAACCACAACTTTTATATCTAATAAATTTAATTCTTGTCTTAAAGATATAGCATAATTTTCTAAAGTGTTTTTTGTTAAAGAATATATACCATTAAATGGAAGCGGATCAAGTGGCGCAACTTCACTAGATATAATAATTATTTTTCCATTCTTTTTAATTAAAGGAAAGAAATGTTTATTAACTAGATATACACTGAAGAAATTAATATCGAATACTTTTTTAAGTTTATCTTCACTAATTTCAATAAAACTATCCATATAATATGTGCCACTTAAATGTATTATGGCATCTATCATACATTCACCCTTAATTTCTTCATACACCTTATTAATTTCTTTAGGATTAGTTAAATCACATTTAAAGAATTTAACATTTTCTATATCTTCTAATTCTTTAATATCAAGTGCATAAACAAAATAATTATTTGATGCGAATAATTTAGTAACTTCTTTTCCTATTCCGCCTGATGCGCCAGTAATTATAATGTTTTTCATATATTTCACCTTAATAAATCTTCTAACACAAATATTTGATTATCAGTTAAAGAATCTTGAAGCAAATGTATGTTTATAAACCCTTTAAACTTTTAGGTTTATTTTTTTATTGGAATTGTTGTAAGGCCTTCTTTAGAAGCTTCTTTTTTGCAACAATTATAACATTTGCAGTATGTGCACTACCATCCTTAGCTGTTAATTTAACCTATATTAATTACAATTTAATAATGATTTTAATAATTCATCTATTATATTATTGTCAGATTCGCTAATACTAAAAATCTTTTTTCCTAAATCTTTTATTGAATATCCTAAATGATATATTTTGCATCTATCTATAATAATATATCTATCATGGACAATTTTAGTATCATATATTTTCAAATAAAGATTGAACAAAAGAATACGCGTCATAAAAGTCTCCATTGAAGAATAATTGAGACTTCTTACCATCTAAACCTCTATTCCCTTTTTCAATCACACTTACTCTTTCATCGAGTGATTCAACTTTGTTTATTAATCTAGCATAATTGTCATTGGTTATTAGCGTTCTATTTTCGTCAATTACATAGCCTTTTAATAAGTAATCTCGTAAAATAGTATTGGCCCATTGTCGAAAATGAACACCAACAATAGAGTTAACTCTATATCCAACAGAAATAATAACATCTAAATTAAAATATTTTACATTTACTATGGTTTTTCTATCGTTATTTGTCCTTGGATCATATTTATTTAGCTCAGTTGCAAAAAATGCAACACAGCTGGCTTCACTTAATTCACCTGATTTAAATATATTACTTATATGTCGAGATATAACAGACTTATCTCTTAAAAACAATTTGCTCATTTCATCAATCGTTAGCCAAATTGTGTTTTCTAAAGGAGATACTTTAACATCTAATTCAAAATTATTATCTATGTATTTTATTAATTCAATTAGATTGAGTTACTCCTTATTATCCATTAGAGGAGGATCTTTTGGAGGTGTCATTGTAACTGTAGCACAAGGGACACTGCTAAATAGTGAATCATAAATATAATAGAAGAATGCATTAGGATTCATCATATTAGCAGTATATTCTAATGATTTTAAGACATCGATTGATAGAGAATACTCTTGTTCGAAAACTGTGAAATGTAGATTTATAAGGAGGCGATTATCCTTAATTTGGAATCCTGATTCAGATTGAATAAATTCATCATGGATTTCACCTGTTATTTCCATAAGTTTTTCAACACCTTTACCGAATAATCCTTCAATAACTTTTTGAAGAAACTCATTGGTTATAATTGCTTTAGAAGTTAGTTTTCCTAAAGTAGCAGATGATAAATTCTTTTTAAGAAATGCGTAACAGTATTCTCCTAATTTTGTTCGCCACTGAGGACTATACTCAGTCATAGCTCCAAGTAGATGTGATGCTATCGCTTTAAGACCAGTTGATGTTAAATCAGAGAATGTCTTCATTAATGCTCCATAAATATCGAACTTGTCTTCTTCGCGCAAGATCATATAGAAATTCTTCATAGCTGCCCAAACACAATACATTCCAAGGATTTGAGCTGCCTTCTTCATATCAGTTAGTTTTAAATCTTTAAGAATTAGGTTTTCACCAGCAGCAAAGAAATTCTTGGAAAATTCAAATTTATCGAAGTCGATCGATTCGTGTCTAACAACTGCAGCAACTGTTTCCCCAATTGCACTAACTAGAAAATCTTTTGTTGGGGTAATGATTGCTTCAGCTACTGGGCCTGCATAGGTACTAACAAGATAAGAGAATGCACAATCACCAACAAATTTTACCCATTCGAGTTGGTTAACAATCTTATCATACAATTCCGCATCATTACGTGCCGCATGGCCCATACTAGTCCAATAGTCCATATATTGGCGGATAACGTATTTGCTTGCTAGTCTTAAATCTTTAACATCTGGCTTTGGATCTTTACAAGCTACTTCTTCTAACTTGCAAAGCCATTTACCCCTATTTTCAGGAGTAGTATATTGTTCTACTCTTTCTTTAAGCTTTTGATATTCTTTATCCCAAGCTTCCATCGCATCCATATTCTTACCTTCTAAGCGAAGAGGGATCTCGGCTTTATATGAATAATCTTGGAATTTACCTTCTACTGGTAGCATAACAACAAAGTAAGATCCATCAGTTGGTTCGCATAAAACGGCTTGTGGCATAAATGTGTAACGATATTCATCGTTCCAAATCTCGCCTTCACCTTTATACTCATATTTTTGGGCAATTGATTCTTCCACATCTACCTTAGATCCAATTCCACCACCACCAACTAATTTTTCAAAAGTGAATTCTTTTCCTTCTGGATTAATAATTGAGTGATCCTTAGCTTTGATTGCTAGATTAAGTGTAAACTGGCTAGCTTGATATTCGCTATCAAGGTCACCACGGCTTTCCTTAACAAAGGCTTGAACGTGGATAAACTGCTTATCATTTTTCTTTTCTATATCCTTAGAAACAACACTAATGCCTTCTGGATATAGTTTTACAACAACATAACCTTTAATTGGTTCTTTTTCACCTTCCGCAGTCACTTCAACTTCAAAACGGTCTTCTTTGACGCCTGTAAAGATATCATCTTCTACTTCGGCTTTCGTTTTATTCTTAACTGACATCTTATAAACATAAGGTTCTTCTGTTGTAGCAAACTCGACTTCATAATTATTAGCATTAACAGCACGAATATCTTTTAATTCTGGTGGTGTTACTACATCGTTAACAATAAACTTGGCATCATATGTGAAGTTATCACCAGTTATCATATAAAGTCCAAGATTTATATTTCGGTAAACATTACCATCTTGAGCCTCAAGCAAGAATTCTAGATTCGCACTATCAACTACTCTAAAGTTAATTGTGTTTTCAAAAACTCCACCTTCACCAGTAAATGTAAAGTTAATTGCGGCTATATCTTTATCATAGTTTTCTTCAACCCTAACTGTTGCCTCACAATACTTGCCAACATAATCAACTTTTTCAATTACCATTCCATCAGCACTGACGGTAATTTTACGAGTTAAATCATTACGCTCGTGCTCTTTACCAAACTCATCAATTTCGGCCATTCTAGCTCTAATGATGGATGGTTTCTTAGAACCCTTCCTTATTGCATCACCAAAATCTTTTTGAACATACATCTTATATGATTTACGCTTTTTATCAGCTTCAGTGGCATCACCACTTTGACCACCAGCAGCACCACTAGCAATAGCTATGCCAATTAAGGCAGTGCCTGCTGTTAAAACACCAATTACTATTGCGCCAGGAATTGATACGCCACCATCTTCACCTGTTGTAACAAGTGCATTTGATATAGCACCAGTTTTAGCACCTTTAGGAAGCACACCTGCGATTCTAAAATAAATAGTAAGATAAGAATTATTAACCTCTTTTGTTCTAGTATGAAATGCAGCATAGAAAATTTTATTACCATTATCATCTTCATAATCATAATAACTGCTATAGCATCTTCCGTCATCACGTGTAATGAGATCATAGACCTTTGGCTCTTCATCCCAAGTGCCATTATATGCTTTTGTTTTGCTAAATCTTCCCTTTGTATCAGCATAAATGCTATAGCAATCATGTGTAACACCAGGTACTTGTTTAAAAGTAACATTTGATACCGTAATAGTCATTTCATTTTTATATTCGCGCGTATCTCCTGCCATCATACTACCTTCAGGATAAGTATGTTTTCGATAATAAGTGCCGGATGCTGTAACTCCACCTGCATGTTTTTGTTTTAAAGTTACAGCAAAAGAAGATGGAGTGCTAGTCATTGTTTGAGTGATTTGAGTATTTTGAGTTTCTTCCGCTTTCTTTCCATATATATAGCCATCATTATCCTTTACATAATCAAAGACAAGATACACGCCATCAATTAAAGCATAGTTAAATAATTGATTTACAGTTTGTACATCAGTTTTATACTCTTCTCTATATCCAAACATAGATTGAGGAGTTACAAAGCCTTTAGGTAGACTTACTTCTTCTTCCGCATGTACAACTGTCAACGGAACAACGCAAATAAAGATACCTAATACAATTGACATTAAAATAAACCTTAGTCTCATTTTGCTTGCTCCTTTCCTAGTTTAACGGCGCCTGTAGCTTGAAGAATCGTCATAACAGTACCGCCAACAACTAAAATAGAACCAAGGATAATCAAAACAAGATTAACATTAATTAAGCCAATTAAAGCTGAAGCCATAAGGCCAGTTGATAGCCCACGCACACACCCAGCAACCTCTGGGGATGCTTTTTCCTTTCCTTTGGAAACAAAGGAAGCAATAAACATTTGAAGAAAGCCACAGTTTAGGGCAGCTCTAGCTGCTAAATATGCGGTTGCGATTCCTCCCATGAATGATATTCTTGTTGCTCCTCCTGAAATAAAGAGGAAGAAAAACATTGCTACGCCAATACCTAGAAGGTATACCCACAAAGTATCTTTTCCGACGCCAAAAGAACCTATAATCGTTTCTTTAAAACTTCTTTTCTCACCTTTATTTTTATGCTTAAAAAGATCAACGAAAACAACTACTACCCCTGCAAAAAGTCCTTTACCAATAATGCCGCCAACTGCACCAATAAATCCACCATGCGTTCCCGCATCAGCGAATGTTAAAAAGGAAATAGTTTTAATAGCCAAATTATCAATACCACTGGATTGAAGAATATTAATAACTAGCCACATAATTACTAAAATGAGCGCTGGTAACAAACTAAGCGGTTTTTTCAAAACGCGCTTAAAAGACATTCCAAGCGACTTAAAGCCATAACCTATTACTTTGCCTGGACCTGGAATTTTACCTGCCACTTCTTTTATTGCTTTTACTTCAACACTTCCAAGTTCGGTTTCACCTGTTTCGTTTGAGGCAATAAATTTTTCGTCTTTCGATTCAACAAGACTTTCGTTTGTAGCAATATCAGAAGTAGTTTCTTTACTTGTATTATCGATGCCATCAACCATTGTAGAGCCTCCTTCCTTTTTGATCTATAGCTTCGCCTGAAAATATTACCTAATCTAGTTGTGTTTTAGAAAGGCTAATCTCTATAATCATATTATACTAATTATAATCTTCCTTTTGCAACAATATCCCTTTACTTCATCAAATTAATAAAAAAGTTGATACCTTTGTATCAACTATTATATCTCTTGGCGGAGCAGGGGAGGTTTGAACTCCCGCACCGGTCTCCCGATCTACACGCTTAGCAAGCGCGCCTCTTCAACCACTTGAGTACTGCTCCAAACGCAAGAATATTGTATATTATATAGTTATAAAAATCAAGAAATAAATTAGGGAAAATTAATAGAGCTGGATGTCCAGCTCTATTTTAGTTTTCTGGTTTTAATAAAGATAAGGCGAGTCTTTTTCTTTCTATATCTGTGTTTAATACATATACAGTTACTATATCACCAACTTTTAGTATTTCGCTTGGATGATTAATTCTTTTTTTACTCATCTTTGATATGTGGACAAGCCCACTTTCTTTAATACCTACATCTATGAAGGCTCCAAAATCTGTGATGTTTCTAACTGTGCCTTCTAGTTCCATATCAGGTTTTAAATCTTCTAGGTGAAGAATATCACTTTTTAGTAATGGTTGAGGGAGTTCATCACGTGGATCTCTCATAGGGGCTATAAATGATTTTAAGATATCGTCTAGAGTTATTGGGTTGATGTTTAAATCTTTTTCTATTAATTCTGGTTTAGTTGAATTAATTTTAGCGATTAATTCTTTTGAACCTAAATCTTCACTTCTAAAACCTAAATATTTTAAAACGCTTTCTGCGATACTATATGATTCTGGGTGTATTGAGGTTTTATCTAGAGGATTTATAGATTCTGGGATTCTTAAGAAGCCTATACAAAGCTCAAATGCTTTATCTCCAATTTTTGGAACTGATCTAATTTCGTTTCTATTTTTGAATTCTCCATGAGCCTCTCTATATGTGACAATAGATTGAGCAGTTGCCTTGTTTAAGCCAGATACATATTGAAGAAGTGATTTGCTTGCAGTATTAACATTTACACCGATTTGGTTAACCGCTTTTTCAACTACATAATCTAGGGTTTCTTTTAGTTTGTTTTGTGATACGTCGTGTTGATATTGGCCTACACCTATTGATTGTGGGTCGATTTTAACGAGTTCCGCAAGTGGGTCTTGGATTCTTCTTCCTATTGATACCGCACTTCTTTCTTCAACGTGATAATCTGGGAATTCTTCTTGAGCTATTTTAGATGCGGAATAGACTGAAGCGCCAGCTTCAGATACTATTATATATTTAGTGTTTAAGTTATATTTTTTGATTGTATCTGCGATAAATTTTTCTGTCTCTCTTGATGCAGTACCATTACCGATTGCGATGATATCTATCGCATATTTCTTACACATGATTAAGACTTTTTGTTCAGCATCTCTAATTCTTGATTCTGGGACTACTTCATCAACGCTTTTTTGGTTTTGATATATTACATCTTTAGCTAATACTTTACCTGTCTTATCTAATGCTGCAATCTTACAACCGGTTCTAAATGATGGGTCTACACCTAATACATTCTTTCCTTTTAGTGGTGCAGACAAGAGTAAGTGTTCTAAGTTTGAGCCGAATAATTCTATTGCGTTATCTTCTGCCTCTTCAGTTAGAATGCTTCTTATTTCTCTTTCTATTGATGGGAATATTAATCTATCATAAGAATCGATTATAGCTTCTTCAACTAAATATGCAGTAACTGAGTTTTCATTTTTACCTATTACGTGCCTATTTAAATAGATGATATGTTTATCTTTATCTCCATTTATAGCTACAGTTACTATCTTTTCATCTTCAGCTCTATTAATCGCAAGTATTCTATATGATTTAGCTCTTGAGATTTGTTCGTTATAGTCGTAATAATCTCTATATGTTTCTCTTTCATCTACTGCGTTTTTCTTTTTGGTTGATGAAATAAAGCCTTTAGATAAAACATCTTCTCTAATATAGGTTCTATAATCTTTATTATCTGAGATTTGTTCTGCGATAATATATTTTGCTCCTTCTAAAGCTTCTTCTTTAGTCTTAACTACTTCAGTAATATATTTTTCTGCTTCTTTAGTAGGGCCTCCTTCAATAGGGAAAGACATAATATATTTAGATAGTGGTTCAAGACCATTTTTAATGGCTTCAGTTGCCTTAGTCTTTTTCTTTTCTTTAAATGGTCTATAGATATCTTCTAGAGTAATCAATTTTTCAGCAGCTAAAATTTCTTCTTTTAGTTCATCTGTGAGCATACCTTTTTCATCAATTAATCTGATGATATCTTCTTTTCTTTTATCTAATGCTTGACCATATTCATATTCTTTTGATATTTCTCTTATTTGATCTTCATCAAGTGAACCAGTTACTTCTTTTCTATATCTTGCGATAAAAGGAATAGTTCCTCCTTCACTTAATAAAGTTAAAACTGATTTAACTTGATTTGAAGTTATTTTAAGTTGTTGAGCGATATTATTTATTAATTTATCGTTGATATATTCCACTTGAATACCTCCTTAGATATAAAAAAAGCCGTGTGGGCTTTTTTTATTCATTATTATATGTTAACCAAGGTTCGTTTTTTGATAATTTGTTTATGATATCTTTAATTGAAGTTGAAGATGTTGTTGAATCGGTATAAATTTGACTTAACTCAGTTCTGCTATCAGTAACTGCAATTAAGTATTTTGCACCAATGCTTATATCACTTGTAAGTTCTAAACCTTCTCTAACAGCTGTATCATCACTACTGAAAACTGAATAATCTATTAAATATAGTTTAATATTTACTTTGCCTTCTTCATACTTATCGATATAAGTTAATATTGCATTCATGTTTGGATCTACTGCATTTTTATCTGTGTATGTAACAGATTTGTCACAAACATAAATAACATAATCTCTTTCTTGTTGTTTTAATAATTTATTATAGTTATCACTACCAATAAAATATTGTTGATATTTGGAGTCGCTATAAGTTTTAACTGAAAAATCTGTTGTTTTATTGATTATAGCAACAGCTCCTAAAACTAAAGCTACTGCAGCAACAATTATTACCACTAGCAATATTAAATTCTTAGTATCTGAGCTTTTTCTTTCAAACCCTTGAGCATATTTGGCCATATATTTCACCTCGCCTTATCTATTGTAAAAGAAATCGTTTTATTTTTCAAGTCCTAATTTATGATATGTATTTATTTTATAAGAAAATAAATGTTGTTATGTAAATAGTCATAAATTATTAATTTTTGGTAGTAATTTCTAGGTATAATTCATGAATTTCTCTAAATCTATGATTTAGGGCAGATCTTGAAATGAATTTACCTACATCATTAATAGACTGATTAGATAGCTCATTTAAATTATCTTCTTTATGTTTTTCTCTAAGTATAGATGCTTCTAAAAGAGATTTTTTTAATCTTTCACCATAATATTTCTTCACTACTTCTATTTCATCTAGTTGTCTTTTTGCGGCATTTATTGTTTTCTTTTCGTTTGCGATTTCACAGTTCATAACTCTATTTATTGAGTTAGATAAATCTTTTTCAATTCTGTGATCTTCGAATTGAAATAATCCTTCTTGAGAACCTAGTATTCTAATAAAGTCACCTATCTTATCTGCGCTTTTTAAATAGACGATATAGCCTCTTCTATTTTTAGATATCTTAGAATTTAAATTAAATGTATTCATCAAATCTCTAAGGTTGTAGGCAACATTTGGAGAGAATGTTTGAATTTCTAAGTGGTAGGTGTTGGATGTTGGATCATTTAGAGAACCAGATGCAAGAAAAGCACCTCTAATATAGGCTATTCTATCTTCTGTTCTATCTAATTCTTTTTTGAGGTTGTATTGACTATCTTCTTTAGCTTGAAGAACTTTTAAATCTTCTAAAACAACAAGAGCGTTTCTTTCAAGTCTAGTGAAGAAGATGTCTTCTTTTTTGAGTCTTACTTCTTTGCTTTTCAAAAGAGATGGTTCTAAATTATAGAATTTTAAAATGAGATCATAAACTTTTGATGCGACAGATTCATTTTTAGTTTTAAATTCTAAATATAATCCATTTGATGAAAAACCGATAGAAGCATTCACTTGAAGCATGCCCATAAGCAGAATCTTCTCTTCGTTCTTTTCAAGTGTTAAAGATGTCAGTTCATCTTTTAGTTTCATCGCAAAAGATAAAGGCATATTGTCTCCTCCTAATTACTAGTTCCTTCTTCTTTTAATTCTTTTTGAGCTGATTCTTTCGCTCTTTTGATTTTCTCTAATATATCTACATATCTTTCACTCTTGTAGATAAATCTCAAGTAAAGGATTAGAAGAATTCCAATAACAACCATAACAATGGATGTTAATTGAGCTGATTTAATTCCAGTATTTCCAACATACAATGAATCAGTTCTGATGAATTCGATGAAAAATCTAACTATTCCATACCATATTAAATATAGTCCTGCAAAATAACCACTTCTAATAATTTTAGTTCTTCTTAAGACGAAATAAAGAATTAAACCAATGAAGTTGAGTAATGATTCATATAAGAATGTTGGGTGGAAGAAATTTTCTCCTGCATAAGTCGACCATTTTTGTACGCCATCAACTACTCCATAATAGTAACTTTGGTTATACATTCTCATGTTTTT
Organism: Caryophanales bacterium UBA1188; assembly: GCA_002310135.1. Taxonomy (GTDB): domain Bacteria; phylum Bacillota_I; class Bacilli_A; order Izemoplasmatales; family UBA1188; genus UBA1188. Next base: position 78,653 of record DBYK01000006.1, read on the forward strand.
AGCGATGAATGGTGGAACTAGATATGTTTTAGTTAGGGTTTCATATTGTTCTGCAAGAGTTAAATTAGCACAGTTATTAACTGTATCCCATCCACCAACTACAGTACCATGGGCTTCTTGGTTGAAGAAATTTCCCCATCTTCCAAACATCTGTCCAAAAAGAAATCCTGGAGCGACCATATCTAAAATACATGTGAGCTGGAATTTCTTCCATTTGCAACACACAAATATCATTATAGCCGCAACCACAATTCCACCATGTATCGCAAGACCCGATAAGCCCATATAAACCATAGATACTGGTTCAAAACCTATAGTGTATAAAACGATATATAAAACGGCTTTAAAGAATCCATAATCATCCATATAGTTTTTAAAACTTGGAACGCCGTCTCCGCACATATACCAAATTCTAGCTCCTAAAATCGCAAGTGGTAATACTATTGTTAGGCAGACTAATACATCATCTTTATTAACGCCTAGTCTTTCGCCTTCTTTTGTGCATACAAAATATGCGACTATAACACCAGTCATAATACATATTGCGTATTTTGCGATACCAAAGAAAAATTCTGGGCTATAGAACCAATTAATGAAGACATTAGTTCTATCTATATCCCATACTTCCGCAAACAAATAATTAAGCATTAGTATTTCCTCCTTTATTTATAAAATTCTTTTAAGAACTTACCTGTATCAGATTTTTTGTTTCTAGATACTTCAAGAGGACTACCTTCACAGAGAATATATCCTCCTTTATCTCCTCCTTGAGGACCTAAATCTATTATATGGTCCGCAGTTTTAATCATATCTAGGTTGTGTTCTATGATTACTAAAGTAGCTCCTTTTTCCGCTATCCTTTCAAAACAATTTAGTAATTTCTTCACATCATCTTGATGAAGGCCAGTAGAAGGTTCATCAAGAATATATAATGCATTACTTGAAATTTGTCTATTGAGTTCATAGGCAAGTTTAATACGTTGTGCTTCACCACCTGATAAAGTAGTTGAATTTTGACCTAATTTAATATAACCTAGACCAACCTCACTCATAGTGTTTAGTTGTTTTAATATTTTAGGTTGATTTTTAAAGAAATCTCTAGCTTCATCTACAGTCAAATCAAGCACATCAGAAATAGATTTACCTTTAAATTTAATTTCAAGTGTATCTTGGTTATATTTTTTGCCTCTGCATATAGGACATTCAACATATACATCAGGCAAGAAATGCATTTCAATCTTAGTTACGCCATCACCCTGGCAAGCTTCACATCTTCCACCAGGCACATTGAAACTAAATCTAGATTTAGAATATCCACGTGCTTTAGCTTCCACTGTTTCACTGAATAAATCTCTTATATCATCAAATACACCTATATAAGTAGATGGATTTGACCTTGGAGTTCTTCCAATAGGTGATTGATCTACTACTATAACTTTTTCTATTATACTAGGATCAATAGAATCAAATTCTCCAGGTACTACCTTTTTCTTTGTGACTAATGCTTGCATCCCTTTTGCGAGACAGTCGTTTACGAGACTACTCTTTCCAGAACCTGATACACCAGTCACATAAGTGATTAGGCCTATTTGGAATTTAGCGTCTATATTTTTAAGATTATGACATCTTGCGCCTTTAATCTCAATATAACCTCTATTTGCGTTTCTTGGAGTTGTTTTTTCTTTGATGAATAAATCTCCTCTTAAATATTTAGCGGTGAGACTGTTAGATGATTTAATCATCTCATCATAAGTACCACTAAATATAAGCTCTCCACCATTAACTCCTGCATAAGGACCAAAATCTAGAATATAGTCTGCGCTTTTTATGGTGTCTATATCGTGTTCAACCACTAAAAGAGTGTTACCTAGATCTCTCATCTTTTTAAGAGTTGAAATTAATTTTTGATTATCTTTTTGATGTAGACCAATAGATGGTTCATCTAAAACATAGATAATCCCAGTTAATTTAGAACCTATTTGAGTTGCGAGTCTAATACGTTGAGATTCTCCTCCAGACAAAGTTTGACTAGGTCTATCTAAAGTTAAATACCCAAGTCCAACATTCACAAGGAAATCAAGCCTTGTGAGTATTTCTTTTATTATCATATTAGAGATCTTTTTATCTCTTTCATTCAATTTGATATTGCTTATTAATTCTTTTAAATCTTCTACTGATGATTTTTGGAAATCATCTATATTATATCCATCTATTAATACTGATAAAGCGGCTTCATTTAGCCTTTTTCCGTGACATTTAGGACAAATATCATCAACCATATACTGTTCTAGCCATTCACGAATAAATCTGGATTCAGTTTCTATATATCTTCTTTCAAGGTTTCCAACTACACCTTCAAAAGTTGAAGATGCAATTTTAAATACTGAAGCTGTAGATTTTGATTTATAAGTGTATGAAAAAGTCTTGTCAGAACCATAATAAATCATATTCTTTTCTTCATCAGTATAATCTTTGAAAGGAATGTTTGTTTTAATATTATTGGATTCTAAGAAAGAAAGAAGTGTAATCATGGACATAGTGTCTTCCTTAGCCCATTTTCTAAGCGCACCTTCTTCTATTGAGATATCTTGGTCTGGGATTAATAAATCTGGATTTATGTGTCTTTTAAAGCCTAATCCACCACAAGCATCACAAGCTCCAGCTGGAGAATTGAATGAGAATAGTTTAGGATCTAAATCTGGAATAGTGAAACCACAAATAGGACATGAATGTTTAGATGAAAATAATAATTCTTCATCATCTAATTTTAATACCGCAAGACCATCAGATAATTTGATTGAAAGTTCTAGGGCATCTACTATCCTATTTCTGTCTTCCTTATTTACGACAAGTCTATCCACTACTACGGATATATTGTGTTTAACTGTTTTTTTGAGTTTAATATCATCATCTAATGATAGGAGAATAGAATCCACAAATACTCTTTGAAAACCTTCATGTCTTAAATGTTCAAAAGTGTTCTCGAATGTTCCTTTATCACCTCTAACTATTGGTGATAATATCATTGCTTTCTTATTTTCATGAGATAAAACTCTATCAACCATCTCATCGATAGAAAGTGGAGATATAGGTATGTGGTGATGAGGACAGTGTGGCACACCTATTCTTGCGAATAAAAGTCTCATATAATCTGCGATTTCTGTGACTGTACCTACAGTAGATCTTGGATTTTTAGAACCACTTTTTTGATCAATCGATATCGCAGGGCTTAATCCTTCAACTTGTTCGACATCTGGTTTACCCATATCACCTATAAATTGTCTCGCATATGATGATAAAGATTCTAGATACCTTCTTTGACCCTCTTTATAGATTGTATCGAACGCAAAAGATGTTTTCCCACTTCCTGATACTCCTGTTAGGAGAACGAGTTTATTTTTAGGAAAAACACAATCTATATTCTTTAAGTTGTTTTCTTTTGCGCCTTTAACTTTTATGTAATCCATTTTATTCCTTTATCATTTCTTGAAATTCTTCTTCTGTAATAAGTTTTACTCCTAAAGCTTGAGCTTTAGTTAGTTTTGAACCTGCATCGCTTCCATAAAGGCAATAATCAGTCTTTTTGGATACGCTTGATGAAGTTTTACCTCCTAAGTCTTCGATAATCTTAGATGCTTCGTCTCTTGTGTAGTTCACTAAGCTTCCAGTTAAAACTACTGTTTTGCCTGTAAAGATAGATTCGTTCTTAGATTTAGTAGATGTATATACCATATTTAATCCATTTTCTTTTAGAATATTAATGGTTTTTATATTTTCTTCATTTTTAAAATAATCTACTACATTCTTTGCGATTACATCACCTATATCTGGAATAGACGATATGTCTTCTTCTTTAGCTTCCATTAATTTATCTATATCAGGATATTTTTCCGTTAGGATTCTTGCGATCTTTTTCCCCACGTTCTTTATCCCAAGACCATAAATTAATCTATCGAAGTTGTTTTGTTTAGAGTTTTCTATCGCATCTATTAAAGATGTTACTTTTCTTTCTTTGAATCCTTCTTTAGTTAATAAGATTTGAGCGTAATCTTTAAGTTTAAAGATGTCGCTAATCTTATTCACGAACCCTTCATTATAGAGGAATGCTGAAATCTTATCTCCAAGGCCAGCTATATCGTAAGCATCTCTGCTTGCGAAATGGATGATTTGTTCGATGATTCTTGCTGGGCATTTATCATTATTACAATAATAATCAGCTTCTCCTTCTTTTCTTTCAAGTGGCGCTCCACACTTAGGGCATCTATCTATCATCTTAAACGGATTAAGGCCTTCAGCTCTTTCATCAAGTACCACAGATACTACTTCTGGAATTATTTCCGCAGCTTTTCTCACATATACATAATCTCCAATTCTGATATCTTTTTCTTTGATGAAGTCTTCATTGTTTAAAGTCGCTCTTGATACAGTAGAACCACTAATTAAAACAGGGGATAATATAGCGACTGGAGTTATTACTCCACTGCGTCCTACTTGGAAATCAATACCTAATACCTTAGTTTTTACTTCAAGTGGAGCGAATTTATATGCGATAGCCCACTTTGGAGATTTCACAGTTTCTCCAATCCTATTGTATTCACTGAAATTTTCATATTTCATAACTACTCCATCTATAGGGTAGTTATAATCTAGTCTTTTATCATCTATAGTTGAGATGTAATCTAATAATTCTTCTAAATTTTTAACTGATTTTGATTCAGGATTAACATTAAAGCCTAATTCTTTTAAGAATGATAAAGCTTCTGTTTGAGTTTTTAAATTATATTCTTCTGGGTCAACTATATAATAGATGAAAGAATCAAGGCCTCTTTTCCTTACGACTTCAGGGTCTAGTTGCCTCATTGTACCTGCTGCACAGTTTCTTTCATTTTTGAATATTTCTTCACCATTTTTAATTCTTTCATTATTGATTTTTTCAAATCTAGATTTAGATAAGAAGATTTCACCTCTTACTTCTATATCTATATCTTTAGTTAATTTAAGTGGAATTGATGAAATAGTTTTTGCGTTATTAGTAATATCTTCTCCTACTAAGCCATCGCCCCTTGTGGAGGCTTGTAATAGGTAACCATTTTTATATATTAGCGATAGAGCGAGTCCATCTATTTTTAATTCCATTGAGTATTTAACGTCACCAGTTACTTTTTTCACTGATTCTATGTATGATAATACTTCGTCGTATGAAAAAAGATCACCTAAAGATTTCATCTCTTTACTGTGAGTTACTTTTTGGAATTTATCTAGTACTTCTCCTCCCACTCTATTTGTAGGTGAATCTAAAGTTTTAAGTGAAGGATTTTCTTCTTCAAGCTTAATAAGCTCAGCCATAGCCATATCATATTCATAGTCTGAGATTGTAGGATTATCTAGAGTGTAGTACTCATAATTCGCTTTATTAATGATTTCTTTTAATTCATCAATTCTTTTCTTTATCATCTATAATTCCTTTTAAATAGTTATCTAATTGTTTTCTGTTTTTTAAGATAACGACTTTTTCTTTATAATTTTTCACGATATCAAAAAACCTTTTTGTGATTTTCTTTTTTCTTACACCAAAAAGAACCCACATTGAAAACGAGAAAGAAGGTTTATCTAGACAACCTTCAGCCATATCATCACGCTGAACTCCTTTATTTCTGATAGATCTAAATAAAGTTCTAAAGAAGCATGTCCATCTATTGAATTTAAGATAGATAATTTTATCGGCTAAATCAAATCTTTCTTTATTATGCCTATAATAATTCCCATCTATTACCCATGAATCGTTTTCTTCAAGGAATTTCTTTATATCTTCCTCCATAAGATTATTATCTCTTATCACCCAGTTGGGTTCAAAGTGGATAGTATCAATATGAAGAACTTTTACATTATATATTTGTCCTAACTTCTTGGAAAGCGTACTCTTTCCACTTCCACTATATCCACATACTTGGATTCTCATAATTTCTTCAAAAATGGGTGATTGACTATCACTTTTTTAGGAGTTTGGAAATTATCAAATTTGATGATATAGAAGCCTTCAATTTGTCCTAACACTACTCCTTCTTTATACATTTCGTGATATACTTTTTCCCCAGTCTTAATATCTCCTATAATTTCTTTTTTTGGTCTATTATCGCTTAAGACATCAATAGACTTATTGTTATCTTTCACAATTATCTCTTTTAGAAAGATAGAAGGATAAGCACTACTTACTAAACCATATCTAAATCTTGAGTCTGCGTGGGATAAGGTAAGATTATCCATGGCTCTTGTGATAGATACATAAAGTAGTCTTCTTTCTTCTTCTACGTTTGAAGCAATATTCTTAGAACCAGGGATGATGTCGTTTTCTAAAGATACGACGTAAACATTCTTAAATTCTAATCCTTTAGCGCTATGCATAGTAATAAGTGAAACATGATTTAAATCTTTGGATTCTAAATCCATATCGGTAAATAGAGTAATGTTGTCAAGGAAATCAGTTAGTGTTTCGGTGTTAGTTCCTTCACTTTCAACCTCTATTATCGAATTTAATAATTCATTGATGTTTTCACTTCTTGAAAACTTCTCTTCTTCATCTACTATAGATTCGATGAAGGCTTTATAAGATGTTTTCTCATAGACACTATAGAAGAATTCTCTCAAATCTAATTTATCCAAACTAGCTCTAAGTTGAGATAAAACATCAAAATATTCAAGAATGGTACTTTTTGCGAGTTTTGAAATACTAGCGTTTAATACTGCATCTTGAAGATTTGAATCATTAGATATGAATTCTTCTTTAATCTTCTCAATAGTCTTTTCACCTATTCCTCTTTTTGGTGAATTGATTGCTCTTTTAAAAGAATGGAAGTCATCAGGATTAACTATCATTCTTAAATGAGCTATCATATCTTTCACTTCCATTCTTTTGTAGAATGAAAGGCCACTATATACAACATATGGTATGTTGTAAGAGAGAAAGGCGTTTTCGAAGTTTCGTGAAATACTATTGTTTCTATAGAGAACTGCGAAATCTTTGTAACTATATCCATTTTCAACCTGTTTTTTTATGCTTTCTGCCACGAACCTTGCCTCAGACCTATCTGAGTCAAATCTTCTATATGTGATAGTGCTTCCTTCAGGTTTTTTAGTCCATAAATCTTTTTTAATTCTGTTTTTGTTGTTTGATATTAATTTGTTGGCGCATTCTAAAATGTTGGATGATGACCTATAATTTTCATCTAAAATATGCTCATTATAGCCATCAAAATCTTTCATGAATTTTCTTATGTTAGTTATATTTGCGCCTCTAAATGAATAAATAGATTGGTCTTCGTCACCTACTATAAACACATTTAGATATTTTTTACCTAATAGTCTTATGAAATCATACTGAATATTTGATGTATCTTGGAATTCATCTACAAGGATATATCTATATCTATCTTGATATTTTTCTAAGATAGATGGATTATTTTCAAATATTTCCATAGAAAGAAGCATAAGGTCATCAAAATCAACTAGGTTGTCTTGAAGAAGGAGGCTATTGTATTTTTTATAGACATTTTCAACTGTTTCTTTTAGTGGATCTTTAAAATTATCTATAGTATAAATTCTAGCTTTTAAAGCTGAGATATAATCATAAAAAGATTTTGGATTTAATAATTTTGTATCCAAATTAAGTTCAGTCATTGCTTCTTTTATAAGCTTTAAGGAATCATCGTCATCTATTATTTGGAAATTTGATTTTCTATTTAATGCCCCTATGTCAAATCTTAATATCTGTGCACAAAAGGAATGAAATGTTTTACATGTTACTTGATTGGATTCAAAACCAATCAATTGATTTAATCTTTCTTTCATCTCTTTTGCGGCTTTGTTCGTGAAAGTAATAGCTAAGATATTTGTTGGACTAATTCCGTTTTCAAGTATCATATAAGCTATTCTTGAAGTTAAAACTCTAGTCTTTCCACTTCCAGCTCCCGCAACTATTAAAGAAGGACCAATTATGTCCTTACATGCCTCAAGTTGTTTAGGGTTAAGTTTTGCTAGATAATCATTCATATTTAAATTATATCATAATAATAAACAAAAGAGGCTTTAACCTCTTTAGTTTATTAAAAATATTATTTATTTATTAAAAGATTGTTTTAAAGAAACTGTTCTATTGATTATGATGTTATCTTCTTTTGAATCATAATCATTTGAATAATAACCATTTCTCATAAGTTGAGTCTTAGATTCACTAGTTGGATCATATGCTTCCTCAACAAAACCTTCTAAAGATACTTTTGAATTCTTGTTGAATCTATCTTTAAGAGGCAGATCTTCATCAACATTGCTATCAATTAATGAATCGAATAGATTAAATGTTGCTTTTTTGCAGGTCTTCGCATCAACGTATTGGATAGTTCCTTGTGGTTTTCTTTCATTAAAACCCGAACCAGATAAAGTATTAGGGTCATATGTGCATAAAACTTCAATTACTTCTCCGTTTTCATCATATTTACAATCGTTTGCTTTTATAAAGTATGCGCCCATTAATCTTACTTCTGCACCTAAAGATAATCTCTTATATTTGTTGTTTGGTTTAACTGGAGTGAAGTCTTCTTTTTCTATATAGAGGGTATTTGAAAATGATATCTTTCTATAACCTAATTCTTCATTTTCTAAATTATTTAGGAAATCAAAATGTTCAATTTTGTTTTCATCATAATTTGTTATTATAACTTTAAGTGGGTTTAAAACAGCCATTCTTCTTGGAACTTTTAATTTTAAATCTTCCATTAAAAAATGATCTAATACATTAAATGGTATTTCTGAATTGATTCTTGAAAGACCAGTTGATAAAACGAATTCTCTTATAGATTCTTTAGTGAAGCCTCTTCTTTTAAGTCCAACAAGTGTTGGCATTCTAGGGTCGTCATAATCATCTACTAATTTACTATCAACTAATTCTTTTAAGAATCTTTTAGATAGAATGGTTCCTTCTATATTTAATCTTCCAAATTCAATCTGTCTTGGAGTAGAAATTGGATGTGTGTTTTCTATCACCCAATCGTAGAGTGGTCTGTGTTCAACGTATTCAAGAGAACATAGAGAATGTGTGATATATTCCATAGCATCTTGAAGTGGATGAGCATAGTCATATAGTGGATAGATGTTCCATTTATCACCAGTATGTGGATGTGGTTTTTTAATTATTCTATAGATTGCAGGATCTCTCATGTTTAAATTTGAGGATGCCATATCAATCTTTACTCTTAAAGTTTTTTCACCTTCTTCATATTTTCCTTCTTTCATCTCTTCAAACAGTTTTAAGTTTTCTTCAATGCTTCTATTTCTATATGGAGATTCTTTTCCTTTTTCTTCAAGAGTGCCTCTGTATTCTTTCATCTCTTCTTTTGTAAGATCGTCTACATAAGCAAGACCGCTTTTTATTAATCCTACCGCAAGCTCATAATCTGTATCAAAATAATCACTTCCAAAAGTGATTTTATAAGGTTCATATCCAAGCCATTTAATGTCATTAATAATGGCGTCCATAAATCTTTTTTCTTCTTTAGCTGGGTTTGTGTCATCAAATCTTAAGATTGTTTTTCCACCGAAACATTTCGCGAGTTCAAAATTAGTAACTATCGCTCTAGCGTGACCTATATGTAAGAAAGCGTTTGGTTCTGGAGGAAAACGAGTGATAATCTCTTTGTGTTTACCGCTTGCTAAATCTTCTTCCATTATGGTTTTTATAAAATTAGAAATCATAATATTCCCATCCTTAATCTAAAATATTACAAATATAATTATACACTAAAGCATTATCATTAAAATAATATTTTAAATTATTGTAAAATAATATTTTTTGAGATAATTCAAGACTAGTAAAAGACTGAATTAATTGTTCTTCAGTTTGATAATTAATTAATTCTTTTAATTCTGTACTAAATGAATTATAGAAATCATCACTAAAAAGTACAGTTTTAATTTCATCAATTAATTCATTTGTTTGAAGTGCTATTTCTATATTATTAAAACTTAAGCTTATTTGTGATAATTCTTTAGTTAAAGGAAGATATAGGTTTCTTAGATTGATACGATTATAGAAGCCATAACTCGATAAAATCGTTAAAATCTTATTTATTGTTTCTTGATCAGATGTTTTAATATAAGATTCTTCTCTTTCTCCTATATCTTTTCCTATTTCTATTTCTCTTAATGATAACGAATCATTATCTTTAAAATATATTAAATTGATGTTTACGGGTCTATCAAATATTAAAAATTTAAAAAGGAAATGAACTTCATCTTGATATACTTCATCAGACGCTTTATATAGCCTAATACTACTAGATGTATCCCTTATTACTAGATTTGATAAGAATGTGCTTCTTTGAATGTCGGTTAAAGAGATGCTTTCATTTCCTAAAAACTTTAAAAAAGCAAAATCATATTTGGTATTTTGATAATCAGAAGAATAATATACGAATTCATCTTCTTCGCTTAATATTTTTGAATAATCTATTTTAAATATTAGTTTGTTTTTGATTGAAGTAGTGATTAATTCGTTTTTATAAAGAATTAAGGCAACTGATGAAAAAATATTTTTTTCATTGTCTTTATCTTTAAATATTAAATTACCAAGTTCTCCAGATGATAATAAATCTACAATTTTTCTTTTATAGATAGTTATAGTCATTAAATCTTTATCATATACTGCAAATGAAAGGTTTGATAAAAAATTAGATATAACATATCCTATTGAATCTTCTTCATCTTTCATCAATGTTGATTTGATCAAGGTTCTAGGAAGAAGAATCAAGCCTAAAGATATGTTTTCAAGTTCGAGTGAATATGAATCTTTATTTTCAGATACTTTTAAATATAAGCTCAATTTGAAGTTATATCTTATGGATGCGGAAAAATATACATGAAATGATATTACTATTTTTTCATCTTGGAATCCTACTTCAAGGCCTTTAAGAGCCCACGCTTTAGATAGTACTACATATTCTTTTTTTGAACCATCATCTTCTAAAAAGAACGTTGAATAAGCGAATTTATTTAGAAGTTCGCTGTCTAATTCAAGATTAAATAGGTTTACTGTTTTAGATTCATCTAAAGAATTTTCAAGTTTATCTATCAATTCTTCTCTAATAGATTCTTTAGTAATGTCATATCTATATGATTTTGGATTTTCTAAATCTAAAGTTAAAAGGAATATTAAAAAAAGCATAGACACTATACTTAAAAATATTATTGAAGTTGTCTTTAATGCTATTCTTAATTTGCTATTCATTATAAATCTAATCTTGATTTAGGAGTAAGTGTTACATCATCAATTAAGCCATTTTTAATTTTATAATATGCACTTATTCCTATCATAGCGGCATTATCACCGCAATATTTTTTATCCGCTAAAGTCACTTTTGCGGATTTAATCCCTTTTTCTAATTTTTCTCTTATTACAGAATTTGCGGCGCTTCCTCCAACAACTAAAACTTCTTTTATTCCAAATTCTTTTATCGCTGTTTTAGCTTTTTTTAATAAGACATCTGCGACTGCTTCTTCAAAACTTCTTGCGATATCACTGTTTTTATATTCAATATTCTTGTTTTCAAGTTCTTGAACTAGTCCTAAAGTTGCACTTTTTAATCCAGAAAAAGAAAAAGAGTAGTCTTTTGAATCTATCATAGGGCGTGGTAGCTTGTATATATCTTTTCCTTCTTTTCCTATTTTATCTAAAAGAGGCCCTCCAGGATATGGAATACCAAGTATTCTTGCGACCTTATCAAATACTTCTCCTACTGCATCATCAAGGGTTGAACCTATTTTTTGAAAATCATAGTGATCTTTCATTACTACAAATTCAGTATGTCCACCAGATATAATTATAGCTAGAAGAGGGAACTCAACATCATGTTCTATCATTCCTGCATAAATATGCCCAGATAAATGGTTTACTCCAACTAGTGGTTTATGGGTATTTATTGATACTATTTTTGCAGCATTTATTCCAGTTAATAAAGAACCAATTAATCCAGGGCCTTCTGTCACAGCGATATAATCTATATCATCAATCTTTAAATTTGCGTTTTTGAGTGCGTTTAAATAGACATATGTAATGCCTTTAACGTGTTCTCTTGAAGATATTTCAGGGACAACTCCACCATATTCCTTGAATATATCTATTTGAGATAATATTTCATTTGATAAAACATGTTTTCCATCTTTAGTTACTGAAACACTAGTTTCATCACAAGATGATTCAAAACTTAATATATACATCTATATCACCATTTTCATACTGATAGCATCTATTCCATCTTTATAATATTTATTTCTTCTTCCTATTTCAATAAAACCTAATGTCTTATATAGATTATATGCGACAACATTTGATTCTTTAACTTCTAGGAAGATTTCTTTTACACCTAATTCTTTTAATTCTTTTATGCTTTCATTAAAAAGAGTTTTAGAATAACCATATCCTCTATTTTCTTTTCTGATATAAATAAAAAGTATATCCGCAGAATCAAGAACTACTCTAAAATCAATTCCACCTATTACTATGTCACTCTCAATTAATGAATAATTGATGGTGTTTTCATCATAGCAGATAAAATCAACATCATTGATTTCGTTTTCATTATTTTTAGCTTGATTCTTTATTAAAACATTCTCATCTTTTAAATTAACTACTTTCATTTTAATCCTAGCCTTATTCTTTCCGCTTCAACGAGTTGTATATAATTTGGAGATAGATTGTTTATATCTTCAACTTTCATAAATAAATTAGAATCGATAATTAAAATAGGATTAGGTTTTCCTTCATTAATTATCTTTTCTTTCATCTCATCAGTAAAATATGAAGAAATAGAGACAAGCTTATCATCTTCTAATCTCACTAAATTATTATCTTTTATAGTAAAGTGGGTCGTATAAGCGTTTCCTCTTCTTGAATCTATAAATGGATACGATTCAGTTAATTTAGATGAAGCAAGAAGAGCTAAAGAGGACACTTCAAAAAGAGGTGTATTATTCATCACCGCAAGCATTTTTCCTATTACTACCGCTATTCTAACACCAGTATATGAGCCTGGCCCAATGCCTATATATAACTCATTCATATCTTTTAATTCTAAATTTAAATCTTTTAATGCTTTCTCAAGTTTAGGCATCAATGTTTCTGAATGATTATTTGATCCTTTATCATAAGATTCAAATATGATGTCTCTATCTTTTAATATTCCAAGATATGAATAATCTAGGGCTGTATCAATTATTAATCTATACATAAATCCCCCATTATATTTATCTCTCTTTTAGAGTCAGGTAATAATTTAATATCGATTACAATTTTAAAATCATATAAATTTTCTTCTATAAAGTTGTACCACTCAACTATCTTTATCGCAGAATCATCAAAAAGATAATCATCTAAAATAGGATCATATTTTAATTCTTCTAATCTATATGCATCAATGTGATAAAGCATTCCTTTATTTGATTCATAGACTTTAACTATATTGAAGGTTGGAGAGATAACTTCTTCTTTTACACCTATTGATTTTGCGATGTATTTAGTGAGGGTGGTTTTCCCAACACCAAGATTACCTTTAAGGCCAATTAATTCTCCTCCTTTAAGGCTTTTTCCAATTTTTTCTCCTAGCATTTTTAATTCGTCTAAATTATTAATAATTAGTTTCATATTTCTTATTTTTCTTTCTCATTAATTATATCATAATGAGAAAGTATTTTCCCATAATCCTTAAAGTTTTATATAATCTAAATAAAAGTATCAAAAATTTATCACAATTTAGGGTTATAATAATACTTGTAATTTTGGAGGTTTATATGAAGACAATTATTAACAGAATAATATCTTTTGTGATTGTGCTCTTTATCTCTTTTTCGTTAATCGGATGTTTTAACGTTACAAATCCAAGCGTTACAACAGAAAAACAACCAAAGAATTTGTATGATTTAGCGGTTGAAGAAGGGTTTGAAGGGACATTAGATGAATGGATACTATCGCTTTTTAACACAGGCGAACAAAAAAGCGTCTATGAACAAGCTGTTGAACAAGGCTTATTTAATGGCACGCTTGAAGAATTCATAAAAAATTTAAAAGGCGAAACGGGAAATATAAACATTCAAGAAGCATCTTCTTTTGCGATTAATTCTATATGTAGTATTTATAGTAAATTCACAAAAACTGTGGTTAACTGGTTCGGCGGTCCAAGAGATGATGAATATATGACCGCAGGAAGTGGTGTAATAATTGATGATAATAAAGAAGAGGGAATAGCCTATATCGTTACTAATCTTCACGTAATATATGATTCAACAAGCAAAACAGGAATGGCCGAAACAATAAGCGTTTATTTATATGGAATGGAATATTCACAATATGAAATAGATGCGAAATTTATAGGTGGATCACAAACATATGATATCGCAGTCATAAAAATTGAATCAGATATCTATAAAAATAGTGGGGCATATAAGGCAACTATAGGAAATTCAAGAAATATAACTGCGGGTGATACAATACTCGCAATAGGAAATCCTGAAGCTGAAGGAATTAGTGTTACATCTGGAATAGTTTCGGTTGAAGATGAAACAATAGAAATCACAAATCCAAACAATAGAGTCCAAGATAACTTCAGAGTAATAAGAATAGACGCTGCGGTAAATGGAGGTAACTCAGGTGGTGGTATATTCAATACAAACGGAGAACTAGTAGGAATAGTTAATGCTAAAGAAGTCGATACTGAAATTGAAGGAATGGGTTACGCTATTCCATCAAATATAGTCAGTGCGATTGCGAAAAAAATCATCAGTACTTGTGATGGCGAAACTAAAACCACTACTTCTATTGTGACTCTTGGAGTAGAATTTGTAGTATCAGAATCAAAATCAGAGTATAGTTCTGAACAAAAAAGAACTAAGATAGTTCAAACTATTTCAGTGTCTGATATAGAATTATTAAGTGTTGCAAACGGAAAATTAAATAAGAAAGATGTAATAGTTAATATAAAAATAAATAATGAAACAATAATTGTTGATCATATTTCAGTAATAGAAGATACACTTCTTAGATTATCAAAAGGAGACACTATAATATTCACTATCTTAAGAAATAATGAAATTAAAGAAATTTCAATAGTTTTAAATAATGAAATTAACCTAACTTAAATATTCTTTTCTTGATTAAAAAATAGAATAATGTTATTATATTTATGCGATTCTTATGGCGACTGTGGCGAAGTTGGTTAACGCACCGGATTGTGGCTCCGGCATTCCGTCGGTTCGAGTCTGACCAGCCGCCCCAGAATTGCAAAAATATGGGGCTGTGGCGGAACTGGTAGACGCGCTATCTTGAGGGGGTAGTACCAACAGGCGTGTGAGTTCGAATCTCATCATCCCCACCAATATGATAAAAATAAGTCGATATCAAAAATGTCGGCTTTTTTTATACCGTATTTGGTATTTATACCATAAAAGTAGTATTATTATATTAAAAGAGGAATAAAAATGATAAAAGATTATTTAAATGGTAAATCATTCATAGAAGATAATTCTGCTTTTCTTGACTTAAACAAATACATGTCATCATTTTTTTATATTGATTCAAAATTATTAAATGAAACAAATAAGACAAATTATGCAATTAAAGTGAACATAGATGATAAAACGCTTTTAGCGATTAAAGTAGAACCATATAATTTATTACTATATGGTGATAAAGAATGTTTAGAAGAATTACTTTTATTTATTAAAGAAAACGATTATGAGATTGATGGAATAATGTGTTCTATTGATATAGGTGACTATCTAATTAGCAAGAGCACATATTTAATTAATAAAGAATATTATAAATCTATTGGTATGGACTTTATGGAAGCAAGAGATTTTTTAGAGGAATCTTCTTCTATCGTTACTATTCCTTCTTTAAGTGATGTTGATGCAATATATGATTTATCTATTAATTTTTTAAAAGATTGTGGGCTTTTAGATAAACCAAATAAAGATAAAATAAAGAATAATATTTCAAATTATAGAATCATTAGGATTAATGATGAAATAGTTAGCATGGCATCTTTATCAAAAGAGACAGATAATTCCTATAAGATTTCTCATGTTTATACAAAACCACAATATAGAGGAAGTGGTTTTGCGAGAAAAATAGTAAATAATATAAAGAATGAGATATTAAAGATGGGAAAATATGCCACATTAAATGTAGACCAAAAAAATCCTATTTCGAATCATTTATATGAATCATTAGGATTTAAAAAAGTTTTTTCTCAAGGAATATATTTAGTAAAATAATGTATAACTTATATTCAAAAAAGAGAACTATACTGAGTTTTAAAGTTTCAGCAAAAAAGAGGAAAATTATATGTTTTTAAAAATATTAATAATTATTACTGCGATTTTATTCTTCATCTTATTAACTATTTATATATTCGCATCTATTCTATTAAATAAGTTTTTTGTAAGGATGAATTTTGAAAAAGGTAATGGGCTTATTTCATATGATGATATCAAAGATAAATATGAAAGAAAAGAATATGAATTTAGGTCAAAAAGAAACACATTAAAAGCTTTTCTATATAGAGGTAGGGATAATTATCCACTAATCGTATATGTCCATGGAATGTGCCCTGGCCATCAAGGATATATGTCTGATATCACATCTTTAATCGATAGAGGATATAACATATTTACTTATGATTTTAGCGCAACAGGAGAATCTACAGGTAAAACCTATTCAGGACTAGATCAACAAGTTTATGATTTAAAATCTGCGATGTCATATCTTAAAGAAAATAAATATTTTGGCTTTAATAACGTACATCTATATGGTCACTCAATGGGCGCATACGCTGTAGCTGTAACTGAAGATGATATTATTTCATCAAAAGTATGTATCTCTGGTTTTGATAATCAAATAGATACATTATTATCTTATTTTACTAAAGATAAAAGTAGATTATTTAAGGGGTTCTCATCTTTTATGATTAGGTTTAAGTATTTCATAGATCGTGGGATTAATTATAATCCTAAAGCCTCAAATATATTAAAAAACACTTCTACTCCTACTTTAATTATTCACGGAAGCGCTGATGAAATAATATCATTTGAAAATAATTCTATTAATTCAAAAAAAGATTTAATAAAAAATGAACTAGTTGAGTATATAACAATAGATGACCCACTTCACAATCTGCACAACTCAATCATTGCATCAACTGAATGTGTATTATATCAAAATGAAATACAAAAAATATATGATGAAGCTATAAAAGAAGGTCATAATAATCAAGAAGCAAGAAACATTATGCTTAAAAATATTGATGTATTTAAATATAATATTGCGAATGAAGAATTGATGGATGAAATTGATAAATTTTATAAGAAACATAATAAATAAAAAAGATGCCCTAGGCATCTTATTTTTTAAATTATATGGTGGCTCAGGACAGAATTGAACTGTCGACACACGGATTTTCAGTCCGTTGCTCTACCAACTGAGCTACCGAGCCAACATAAGATGGCGGAACGTACGAGACTCGAACTCGTGACCTCCTGCGTGACAGGCAGGCATTCTAACCAACTGAACTAACGCACCAATTGCTTTTAGCGGTGCAAAGATAGTGCAAAAAACTATTACGCTCCAATTTTTTTCGTCACTTTTTTCAAAAAAC
>DBYK01000004.1 GCA_002310135.1 Caryophanales bacterium UBA1188
AAAAGTTACCCTGGGGATAACAGGCTGATTACACCCAATAGTTCATATAGACGGTGTTGTTTGGCACCTCGATGTCGGCTCGGCGCATCCTGGAGGTGGATAAGCTTCCAAGGGTTGGGCTGTTCGCCCATTAAAGCGTTACGCGAGCTGGGTTCAAAACGTCGTGAGACAGTTTGGTCCCTATCTGTCGCAATCGTTGGAAATTTGAGAGGAGCTGTCCCTAGTACGAGAGGACCGGGATGGACAATCCAATGGTGTACCGGTTAGTCCGCCAGGGCTATTGCCGGGTAGCTAAGATTGGCAGGGATAAACGCTGAAAGCATCTAAGCGTGAAGCCTCCCTCAAGATGAGATTTCCCATCCGCAAGGATTAAGATCCCATGAAGAACACGTGGTTGATAGGCTGGGTGTGTAAGCACGGTGACGTGTTAAGCTGACCAGTACTAATAGATCGAAGACTTAACTTTGTAATTTTTAATATATCCAGTTTTGAAAGAATGCCTAGTGATGATGGCGAGGTGGGTACACCCGTTCCCATACCGAACACGGAAGTTAAGCACCTCAGCGCCGAAGGTAGTACATTTGTGCGAGAATAGGACACCGCTAGGCTCTTTCTTTATAGACGCCTAATTAGCTCAGTTGGTTAGAGCATCNNACTGTTAATCAGGGGGTCGTAGGTTCGAGTCCTACATTGGGCGCCACTTTATGTAAATAAGACGAGTTGGAGAAACGGTTAACTCACAAGCCTTTCACGCTTGCATTTATGGGTTCGAATCCCATACTCGCCACCAAAATA
Source organism: Caryophanales bacterium UBA1188 (assembly GCA_002310135.1). Lineage (GTDB taxonomy): Bacteria > Bacillota_I > Bacilli_A > Izemoplasmatales > UBA1188 > UBA1188. The sequence goes on from DBYK01000004.1 coordinate 796, forward strand.
GAATTAAAAGATTGACTATAGTCAATCTTTTTTTCTTTTAATTAGTCAAAAAATGACCATATTTAGTTGTATTTTTTATTTAATACAAGTATATATAATAATGAAGTGTATTATTTATGAATTAATATGCGATAAAAATGTTTATTTCACATAAAAAAATGTTGTTATTTTTTTATTCATAACGTATAATATAAGTGAAAAAATGACAAAAATATTTAAAAAGGGGATTTAAAGAATGAAAAAGATTTTTTCGACATTTGTACTAGTTTTTTTGTTCTTATTTGCACTAGTTGCATGTGCTAATAGAGAAACAGAAGTAACTACAACTGAACACGTTCACTCATTCGGCCAATGGTCACAACTAACTCCTGCTAGTTGCACTGAAGATGGTCTAGAAGAAAGAACTTGTGCTTGTGGAGAAAGAGAAACTCAAACTATTTCAGCTCTAAACCACAATTATTCAACTGATTGGACAGTTGATGTTCAACCAGATTGTACAAATCCTGGTAGCAAATCTCATCACTGTTTAAATGATGGCTGTGATAGTAAAATTGATGAAACTCCTATACCAGAATTAGGACATGCTTATCCAGATGAATGGAGTATCGTTAATCCAGCTACTGAAACTCAAGAAGGACTTAAAGAAAAAGTATGTACTAGATGCGGAAATAGAATTACTGAAACTATTCCAGTTATCGTAAAAGAAGAAGTTGATGCAGAAGGTGCATTAGAATTAGTATCTGCTAAGATTGGTATCGGCGGATATGAATGGGGTCCTGCAGCTGATATGATTATGTTCGAAGTTGATGGAACTGTTAAACCTGCTGATATTAATGCAGATATGTTCTCATCTTCAACAGCATCTGTAGTTGATGCATTCGTATGTGATGAAAACGGTATTAAAGTTAATACTCCAAGTCAATACTTCGCTGTTAAAATTGCTGCAAGAGCAAACCAACGTAATCCATTCACTTATGCTAACAGTGTAAACAACTGGACAGTTAATGGAAGAATTGCAATGCAAGCTTCATTAAAGAGCGGAAGCATTCTAAAAGTTGATGAAGGTGAAAACATCGTTAAATATGCTTCATTCACTTATAGTGAACAAATGCCAATCGCTAATAGAGTTGTTCCTTCAACTGCTACATTCGATAAGAGAACTTTCACTGATGAAAACATCACTTTAACATATGGTTCTTGGGGAACTCAAGCTATGAAAGAAGATGAAGGACAAAATCCATTAATCATCTGGTTACATGGTGCTGGTGAAGGCGGAACTGATATCGATATCGCATTACTCGGTAACGATGTAACTAACTTAACTGAAGAAACAGTTCAAGCTCATTTCGCTAACGGTGCATATGTACTTGCATGCCAAACTCCAACTATGTGGATGAACAACGGAACTGGTGCTTATACTCAAGACGGTTATTCAATGTTCACAGAAACATTATTCAAGTTAATTAAACATTACTGTGAAGAAGAAAACACAGATGTTGACTTAGATAGAATCTATATCGGTGGATGCTCAAACGGTGGATATATGACTGTTAATATGATGATCCAACATGGTACATATTTCGCAGCTGCATATCCAGTTTGTGAAGCTTACACAGATTCATGGATTACTAATGACCAAATCAATGTACTCAAAGAATACAATATTTGGTTCACTCATTCAGCAGATGATACAACTGTTAGACCAGCTAACTACACAGTAGCTACATACTTAAGATTAGTTCAAGCTGGTGCTCAAAATGTATACTTCAGCTATTTCGAATCAGTTAAAGGTACTGATCAACCTGGTAACAGCTATATGGGTCACTATTCTTGGATTTACGTATTACAAGATAAGTGCGAAAGAGTTCAAAACCCAGCTGCTGCTACATCATCAGATATCAAAGCTTCAAATGCTAATGGTGGTGGTACTTATAACGTCATGATTGATGATGAAGCTCAAACTATCTTCGGATGGATGGCTGCTCAAAAGAAAGGCGAAAAACACGGAAGTGCTGTTCTAGATGAAACTATTCCAGCTGAATCACAAGGTGGAGGAAATGGTGGTTCTATCTCTACATTAACTGGTGAAAAGACAAGACTTGAAGTTGAAGAAGGCGAATTAGACCCTCAAGCTGCAGAAAACTATGTTAGAACTGAAACTAATGCTAATGCTTCTAATGGTGGAGGCGTAGGATATTTCCAACAAGCTGGTGACTCTGTAACTCTTACATTCAATGTTACTGCTGCTAAACAAAATGCTTACATCAGATTTGGTGTTGCATCTGCTTCACTTAACTACCAAACTTATGCTATCAATGATATGTCATTAGATGCATTCAAAGCTGCATACACTATCACATTAAATGGTGATGTACTAACACCAGATGAAGGTTCATTAACTGGCAATAATTCATTTAATTTCTGGAATGTTCAAGAAATTGGTGCTAGAGGCAACTTACAAGCTGGTCCTAATACTATCGTAATCACTGCTAATGGTGCTGGCGGATGTAACTGGGACTACGTAGATGTATATTATGGCGAAGTTACTGTTACTCCTGCTCAAGGTGGTGGAAGCCAAGGTGGTGGAAGCCAAGGTGGAGGTCAACAACAAACTGGTGGAGATACACTCGAACCATTAACAGGTGCTAAACAAAGACTTGAAGTTGAAGAAGGCGAATTAGACCCTCAAGCTGCAAGCAACTATGTTAGAACTGAAACTAATGCTAATGCTTCTAATGGTGGAGGCGTAGGATATTTCCAACAAGCTGGTGACTCTGTAACTTTAACATTCACTGCAACTGCTGCTAAGGACAATGCTGACATCAGATTCGGTGTTGCATCTGCATCAGGAAGTTATCCAAACATCAGCGCAATGACAGTTGAACAATTCAATTCATGCTACACAGTTACTCTAAATGGTCGAACTATTACTGCAACTGAAGGTTCACTTCCAGGAAATAGTAATGCTAACTACTGGAATGTTCATGAACTCGCTGCTAAAGGTAATGTTCAAGTTGGTACTAATACTATCGTAATCACTGCTAATGGTGGTGGCGGATGTAACTGGGACTATGTAGATGTATTTGAATAATTAGTTCTAGCTTATAATTATTAAGGTTAGGTTTCTCTATAGATTCCTAACCTTTTTATTTAGAATAACAATAATTGGTACTACATTGAATTAAAAAAATATAGTATAATACATAAAAAGAGTAATAGTTATATTAGTAAATAAACATATATTATTTTTGTTTATCAAAATTGTATTTTGTATGATAAAATAAGAAATGTTAATTTTGGTTTGGGAGAGGGACATGAAAAAGGCATTTGATAACAATAAGTATTTAAAAATTCAAAGAGAAGAAATCATGAAGAGAATTTCCAATTTCGATGATAAATTATATCTAGAATTTGGTGGAAAATTATTCGATGATTACCATGCATCTAGAGTTCTTCCTGGATTTGAACCAGATTCTAAACTTAAAATGTTATTAAGTATTAAGAATAAGGTTGAAATAGTAATTGTTGTGAATTCCGATGATATCAACTCATATAAGGTTAGGAATGATACTGGTATTACATATGAAGCAGAAGTTGAAAGATTGATTGATGCATTCAATGATTCTGGTCTATATGTAAGTAGCGTTGTATTATCATTCTATAAATCTGTACCACTTGTTGATCAATTTGTATCAAAACTTCTTCATAACAATATAAAAATATATAAACATTATAAGATTAATGGTTATCCTCAAAACATTCCTCTAATCGTTAGTGATGAAGGATTAGGGAAGAATGAATATGTCAAAACAACTAGACCATTAGTTGTCGTAACCGCTCCAGGACCTGGAAGTGGTAAAATGGCAACATGCCTCTCTCAACTATATCACGATAATAAAAATGGAATAAGAGCTGGATATGCAAAGTATGAAACATTCCCTATTTGGAATCTTCCACTTAAACATCCTGTAAACCTTGCATATGAAGCCGCAACAATTGATTTAAAAGATGTTAATATGATAGACCCATATCATCTAGAACATTATGGTGAATTAACAGTTAACTATAATAGAGATGTTGAAACATTCCCTCTATTAAAAGCAATATTTGAAAAGATTTATGGCGTTAGTCCATACAATTCACCTACAGATATGGGCGTTAATATGGTTGGCTTTGCGATAATAGATGATAAATTAGCTTGTGAAGCAAGTAAAAATGAAATAATAAGAAGATATTATCAAACAAAGAAAAATGTATTCTACGGGAAATATAATGATGATACAATAGGAAAAGTTGAACTCCTAATGAATCAGTTAAATATTTCCATAGATGATAGAAAATGTGTGAAAGCCGCACTAGATAAAGCAAAAGAATCTGGCGAACCATCTATAGCGCTTGAACTTCCAAATAAGAAGATGATTACAGGAAGAAGAACTAAATTATTATCGTCTCCAGCAGCAGTGCTTCTAAATGCCTTAAAAGCTCTTGCGAAAATAGATGATCAACTACCTTTAATCTCACCTACTGTAATAGAGCCTATTATAGAACTTAAAGTTGGGCAACTTGGCAACCACAACCCAAGATTACACGCAGAAGAAATATTAATAGCGCTCGCTCTTCAGGCAACAACTAACCCTCTTGCGGAGATTGCGTTAAAACAAATTCCAAAATTAAAAGGATGTCAAGCGCACTGTTCTGCAATATTATCTTTAGTTGACCTAAATACATTCAAAAAACTTGGTGTTGATGTGACAGAAGAACCTATAAGTTACGCCAAAAGATTATATACAAAGTAGAACTATGTTCTACTTTTTTATTCCCTAAATTGGCTCTTAAATGTATGAAAATGTAAAGATTTCGACAAATGATGATAAGTGTACTTTTTTTGTTGTGAAAAAATTATGATTTTATTGTATAATAAAGTAGATGCATTCATTGCATAATTAATTTAATATTGCATTTCAAAAAAAGGAGAATTTATGGAGGGTACTCAAGAAAAAAAATCATTTTTCGAATCTAGTTTAGTTAAATCTAAAATTAGAAGTGCGAATGTCACATTTTGGGAAACTATAGTCGGTTATATGCTCGGCCCAATTGGTGGAATGCTTGCTAGTGCTGTATTTGCGTTCTATCTATTTGGTAGATTCTATCCAGACATTATGTTTGCTGAAGAAAAAGCAGCTGGAGTAGATATTACAGTTTTCCTTACTCTATTACCACTTATCTCAGTTATCACTATCTTACTTGGTAATATCTTACTTGGTCAATTAATTCAAAAGACTAATACAAAAGCAGGTAAAGCAAGACCTTGGATTCCAATTTCTGCTGTATTCCTAGCAATCTCAACTATTTTAATGTTCTTAGTTCCACAAGGATCTACAACATTCAAATACATCTATGCTGCTATTACTTACAATTTGTATTATGCTTTCTCTTATCCTTTGTATTATACTGCTAATAGTACACTACTATCACAATCTACTAGAAATATAAAACAAAGAGATTTATTATCAGGCGCAGCAGGACTTGCTTCAACAGCCGCTGTTGGTATCGCACAAATGTTCTTCCCAATTGTGCTTGCAATCTTCCAACAAGACACTGTTCCACAATTCTGGTTCGTTCTTGCAGTTATCGTTGGTGTATTATCACTCGTAACTACAGTTCTTCAATTCTATTTCACTCGTGAAAGAGTTACAGAAGAAGAAATCAACCAACCTAAGATTCAAAGTGAAGAAGCAAAACTCCCACTTGGAAAACAATTCAAAGCTGTTTCTAAAGATCATTTCTGGTGGATTATTCTTATATTCTTCTTGATTTTCGAAACAAGTGGACAATTCTTAAATAATGCATTTGACCCATTCTGCCAAAACTCAATTGATAACTCAATCTGGATTAATATGCATTTAGTTGAAACTCCAGAACAAGCTGGTAACTTAACTATGTCAGCTCTCGGTATTATTGGTGCTGTACCAATGGCACTTGCTGGTGTAATTGCATGGCCACTCTTAAAGAAATTCAACAAACAACAAGTTGTTGGTGGTGCAATGGTAGTTGCATTTGTTGGTGGTATTATTCAAGGTTTATTAAAATCAAATCCAATCTTCATCATCATCGGTTTCTTATTCAAACAATTAGGTCGTGGTGTAGTATGCTTATTCATCATGTCAATGATTTCAGATGTTAACGACCACGATGAAGCAGTTAACGGATTTAGATGTGCAGCTCTCACTATGAGTTTATATAGTGCATTCAGAATTATTGCTCAACCAATTGGACAAGGTATGTTCATGGCTGTATCTCAAGCTAAGACATATTTACCAGGTATTGAATTCTCATTCATTTGGGTTGATACAATTATTTATGCTGTAAGCTTCATACTATTATTATTCTTCGGTGTTGAAAAAGGTCTTAAAGCTGACCAAGAAGCTATCGTTGAAAGACAAAAAGCAGAAGCTGCTGCAGCTGGAATTGAATGGATTGAACCTGCTGAAAGATTACGTCTTGAACAAGAAAAAGCTGACCAAGAAGCAGAAGAAAACCGTATTAAAGAATTAAAAGAACGTTGCGAAAAGAAAGGTTTGAATTTTGAAGAAGAAGAAGCAAAATATCAAGCTAAACTTCAAGCAAAAGCTTCTAAAGGTAAAAAATAGTTTTAAAAAATAGAAAAGGGCTCACTTGAGCCCTTTTATTTGTTTGGAATTGTATCAATAAATGCTAATGCAACCTCTATTATATCATCCATATCGTAGTATTTAAAAAGACCTAATCTACCACCGAATGATACCTTATTTTCCCTGCTTGATAATTCTTTATATTTGGAATATAGATTATTATTTTTATCATCATTAACTGGATAATATGGTTCTATTCCTAGTTCCCATTTGCAGGAATATTCTTTTGATATGATAGTCTTATTTCCTTTTCCAAATTCGAAATGTTTGTGTTCTATTATTCTTGTATATGGAATTTCTCTTTCAGTATAATTAACTACAGCACATCCTTGATAATTCTCAATATCTAATATTTCATTTTCAAATCTAACACTTCTATATTCAAGCGGTCCAAAGATATAGTCATAATACTCATCTATTGGTCCTGTATATATAATCTTATCTACAATTTTTAATAATTCTTTTTTATTATCTTTAAAATCACAATTTAATCTAACATCTATTCCATCTATCAATTTCTCAATGATTTTTGTATAACCACCAATAGGTATTCCTTGATACCTATCATTAAAATAATTGTTGTCATATGTGAATCTTACTGGAAGTCTTTTTATGATGAATGGAGGAAGTTCTGTGCATGCTTTTCCCCATTGTTTTTCAGTATATCCTTTAATCAATTTTTCATATATAGTTTTACCAACTAAGTTAATTGCTTGTTCTTCAAGATTTTTAGGGTTTTCTTTATATGAATCTTTTCTTTCTTCCTCAATTTTCTTCAGTGCATCTTTGGGTGTGAAAACATCATTCCAAAGTTTAGAGAATGTATTCATATTGAATGGAAGATTATAACATTCATTTTTATATCTTGCGATTGGAGAATTGATGTAATTGTTGAATTCAGCAAACTGGCTGATATAATCCCATACAACTTTATTTGATGTATGGAAAATATGCGCTCCATATTTATGAACATTTATCCCTTCTATTTCCTCAGTATAAATGTTTCCAGCGATATGATCTCTTTTATCAATGAGTAGAGTTTTATATCCTTTTTTCTTTAATTCATGGGCACAGATAGCTCCATATAGGCCTATCCCAACAATCAAATAGTCATATTTCATCATTATTACCTCTTTTATTTATATCATATCATATTTTTTTCTTTTTATTGGTATTTAATTCACAACGGCTTCATATATCACATCTTTTACTTGTAAAAGATGGACAATTATGGTATCATCTATAAGCGCAATATATGAAAAGAGGAGCATAATTATGAAGCTACTTACAATCTTAATCCCATGCTATAATTCAGAAAAATATATTGATAATTGTGTTAAAAATTTGTTTGACGAAAGAGTCGACATTTTAATGGTTGATGATGGTTCGACTGATAGAACTTATGAAATATTAGAAAGTTATAAAGAAAAATATCCATCTATTGTTAGAGTAATTCATCAAGAAAATGGTGGACATGGTGAAGGAATAAACCAAGGTATTAAAAATGCTATAGGTAAATATTTTAAAGTATTAGATAGTGATGACCATTTCAATGAAGATTATAAATTATTCTTAGATAGATTAGAAGAAGTAGATAAAGAAGGTGGAGTTGACTTATTTTTAACAAACTATTATTATGTTCACGATGATGGAAAAAATGATAGAGCAGTTAGATATAATAGATTTATGCCTAAAGATAGAGTGTTTGGTTGGGAAGATACTAAAAAATTCACCGCTAGTCACTTTATAACAATACACACAACAACATTTAAAACTGATGTTTTAAGAGAATCTAAAGTCGTTCTTCCAAAGCATATTTCTTATGAAGATAATTATTATATATATGCTCCACTTCCACTTGTTAAAAAGATGTATTATTTAGATATTAATCTATATCAATATTCTATAGGCAGACTAGAACAATCAACATCAAAAATCAATATAGTTAAAAAATATGAACAACAATTATTAGTTTCGAGTTTGATTGGAACGCATCATCATATATTTGATCCATCTTTCTCAAAGATGCAACAAAAATATTTCTATCATGAAACATATATGATGTATGGCATTGTATGTATTTTAGGTCAAATCAGTGATGATAAAGAATCTTATTCTAAATTATCTAAAATGTGGGATGAATTTATTGAATTCGATCCTATAGTTGGAAAAAAGATGAGATATCGTTCTTTCATAAGATTAATTATGGGAAACAATTTCCTCTCAAGAGGCTTCTGTCGTTTCTTGTATTGGCTAAGTCACAGTGTGATTAAATTTAATTAATGCTAGAATTTTCTAGCATTTTTTAATCATATTCTATATAAATTTAATGATAATATGATAAAATGCAATAGGAAGAGAGGTTTTTTGTGTTTCCATATATCAGTTTTTTAGGTTTAGGATTATATTATTGGATGATTTTAATTGGGGTACTTGCCGCAATTATTTCTTTTCGAGTTTTATCTCCTAAAATCAACTTAAGTAGTAAACTGTACAATTTCACACTTATCAGTGCTTTCTTCGCAATAGTAATAGGATATTTATCTTCAATATTATTTGAAGATTTTTACGAATTTATTGAAACTGGTGAATGGAATTTTGGTTCTGGTTCAACTTTCTATGGCGGGGTGATAGGTGGCCTATTTTTCTTCCATCTTATTTATTTCTTATTAGGTAAAAAGATTTTTAAAGAAGGAGAAAATATTAAAGGATATAAAGATTTAATAAGTTTGATTATTATTTCAATTGTGATAGCGCATGCATTTGGAAGAATAGGATGCCTATTTGATGGATGTTGTTATGGAATAAAAACTGACGCTTGGTATGGAATCAATATGTATATAAATGGAGCTCTTGAAAAAAGAGTTCCAACTCAATTAATCGAATCTATATTCTTATTCTTGTTATATGGGTTCTTAGTTTTCCTACTTTTAAAATTAAATCTAAGAACTATTCCATCATTTTATATGGTTTTATATGGTGTATTTAGATTTTTAATAGAATTTATTAGAGATGATGATAGAGGTTCGCTTGGCATCTCTTTCCTCTCCCCATCTCAAGTAATTGCTCTTTTATTAATTATTGCTGGAGTTATCATATTTATTCTTGAATATAGAAAGAAGAAGGTTAAAATAGCTAATGAAAAAGAATAATATTATCATAATTATTTCATTTTTTATATCACTAGCTATTTTAATAGTATTTCAAATTCCAGGAATAATATTATCTTCTGATGAATTAATCAATGATTTATTGAAAGAAATAATTTCAAGAATTACAATAGGAGTATTCTTAAGTATATTATTAGTATTAAAAAATGTATGTAATTTAAGTTTTAAGTTGAATGAAAAAAAAGATTTGCTTTGGCTAATACCTGCTTTGTTTGTTGCTATTGCGAATTTTCCTTTTTCTGCATTAATAACTGGGCTTGCAACTATAGAAAGAGTAGAATTAATACCATTACTCTTATTGAAATGTTTTTCTGTAGGACTAGTTGAGGATTTATTATTTGTTGGGTTATTTAGAACTATAATTTATGAAATTTTAGAAAAGAAGAACACCAAACATCTAACATTTTATACAATCCTTTTAACCGCTTTATTATTTGGGCTTAGTCATTTATTTAATTTGGCTACAGGTGCATCTATTCCATCAACTCTTCTTCAGGTTGGATATACATTTTTAATGGGTGCATTATTCACAACTATCTTTATTAAAACAAAAAACATTTGGTTTTCTATCATCATCCATATGTTATTTGATTTTGGTGGAATGATAGTATTAAAACTTGGAAGTGGTCCTTTTCAAGATATAATTTTTTGGATTATGACTATTGTATTTGGCTTAATCGCAGGAATCCATATCTTATATACTATTTATAAGATGGATAAAGAAGAGGCAAACAAAGAACAAATTATTAATTAATAGGTATATGGGAGGAATTATGAAATCTAAGGTATATTTTACAAGAGAAATTTCAAAAGAAAAAGTAGTTGAGATGTATAAATTATTAGGCATCAAATTAGAAGAGCCAGTGGCTGTGAAGGTACATTCTGGTGAAGAAGGAAATCAAAACTATCTTCATCCTGAATTTATGGTTCCTATGGTTGAATACGTTAATGGAACTGTGGTTGAATGCAACACAGCTTATGGTGGAGAAAGAAATACATCTGAAAAGCACCTAAAGTTACTTGAAAATCACGGTTGGAATAAGTATTTTTATGTTGATTTAATGGATAAAGATGAAGATGCTATAATTGAAATTCCAAATGGCAAAATCCTTAAAAAAGATATAGTTGGAAAGAATTTATTCAATTATAAATCTATGCTTGTATTATCCCATTTTAAGGGTCATCCAATGGGAGGATTTGGTGGAGCACTCAAACAACTATCAATTGGTTGTGCATCATCAAGCGGAAAAGCATATATCCATTCAGGCTCAAAAACTACTGATCAAAAAATATTGTGGAGTAATATCGCTCCTCAAGATGTATTCTTAGAATCTATGGCAGATGCAGCATCTGCGGTAGTTAATCATTTCAAAGGAAACATCGCATTTGTATCTATTATGTGCAATTTATCAGTTGATTGCGATTGTTGTAGCATCGCAGAAGACCCTTGTATGGAAGATATTGGAATCTTATCTTCTTTAGATCCGGTTGCCTTAGATCAAGCTTGCATTGATTTAATATATAAGTCGAAAGATAAAGGAAGAGATCATTTTGTTGAAAGAATAGAAACAAGAAATGGGATTCATACGATAGAAGCGTCTCATGAATTAGGATTTGGAAGTAGAGAATACGAATTAATAGAAGTATAACTAAAAGGAAAGACTCAATGAAGAGATATGTAAACGAAAAATACGAAGAGGAAAGAGCTTTATACGGTATTAAAGATGCAGAAGTAATATCCTGTGTTTTTGCTGGAGAAGTAGATGGTGAATCGCCAATAAAAGAGACTACTAACGTTTTAATTGATGACTCAACATTTGATTTAAGATACCCTTTATGGCATGCAAAGAATCTAACACTCAAAAATAGTTTACTTACTATCAATTCAAGAGCCCCTCTTTGGTATTCAAAAGATGTATTAATTCAATCATCTAGAATTGAAGGAATCAAATTCTTAAGAGAATGTGAAAATGTTGATATAGATTCATCTACCTTCAATTCTTTAGAATTTTGTTGGAAATCAAAAAATATTACTGTAAAAAATTCTACAATCAATTCTGTCTATCCTTTCTTTGAAGTTAAAAATCTATTTTTAGATAATGTTAAACTTACTGGAAAATATTCTTTTCAATATGTCGATGGCTTAAAAATCAAAAATTCTAATTTAGACACAAAAGATGCTTTCTGGCATACACAAAATGTAGTAATTGAAAATAGTATTATAAAAGGTGAATATTTAGCTTGGTATGCTAAAAACATTAAATTCGTAAATTGTAAGATTATTGGTACTCAACCTCTATGTTATTCAGAGAATATTAAACTCATTAATTGTGAAATGATAGATTGTGATTTTGCGTTTGAAAACTCAATTATTGATGCGGATATTACAACTGAAATCATTTCAATAAAAAACCCTATTTCTGGCACTATTAAAGCGAAGAAAATAGGGTCTATAATAATGGATGAGTTTAAAAAAGAAGGAGAAGTCAAAATCATTCAAGATAAGTAATCGAATATCTATCGTAATCGATTTTACCTTCTTTTTTAAGCCTCATCAATTCTCTTGATAAACTTGGCCTGTTTAATCCCATTAGGACAGCCAAGTTTTCTTTTGTCATATTCAATATTATTCTTTTAGATTTAGTTTTCTTAATTTCTTCTTTCAAGAAGAATAATATTTTTTCTCTTATCGATGGTTGACCAAGAAGCTTTATCATATAGTGTTGATGAGTGTTTCTTTTTGCTTGATATTCAAGGTATTTAAAAAGAAAATCTTTATTAGTTGATAGGAGTTTTTTGAAATTAAGTTTTTCAATAAAAAGAATTGATGTGAGCGCATCTACGCTTATATATCCCGGAAGCAATCTATCATCATTAAATATAAGCGCATCACCAAACATTTCACCTTTTTTAAGGGTTGATATTTCAAATTCAAACCCATCAATTGTGGTTGTTCTAATGTGAACTGCTCCATTAAGAATAATTCCCACATAATTAAGTTCTTCATCTTCATCAAATATTTGAGTTTTCTCAGTATAATTCTTTATTTTATATTCAACTGTAATATTAATTCCTTCCCACATATTTAAAAACATATTATTATCCTCCGTAACATATGTTACATAATATTTTAACTAATTATATTAAAATATACAAGGATTAGGAGAAACTAAAATGAAAAAGATTATTTTAACTATAGTATCGTTATTATCTATAATATTACTTATGTCATGTAAACCATTTAAGGAAGAAAATACAGTTACTATTTTAGTTCCAAATGGTTCACCTGCATTAAGCCAAATGTATATCGAGGAAAAGAAGAGCGAATATAATTATAAAATTGATTTAGCTCAAGGCGCAGATTCTTTGAGTGCAGCATTTATCAGTAAATCATATGATTTCATTTATGCACCACTTAATATAGGCGCAAAGATGTATATCAATAATCAAAATTACAAATTACTCGCTACAGTTGTTGATTGTAATTATTATTTTGTGATGAAATCTAATTCTTCATTTAATCTTCAAGATATTCAAAATAAAAAAATAGTTATATTTGGTCAGACTGCGATGAGCGGAATAATATCAAGATATATTCTTTCTTCAAACAATCTAGATTTAGAAAATCTTCGAATTGAATATGTTAATTCTGTACAAGATGCATTGAGCGCATTTATTGTTGATAATGATATTTGCGTTCTCTTATCTGAACCACAAATATCTACACTTGAATCAAGAGTAGAGGGAATCAAACTATTCTCACTAAAAGAAGAATATGAAAGAATTACTGGAAAATCTAATATTCCACAAGCTGCAGTCTTTGTAAGAAGTGATTTAGAAAAAGAAATAGTGGAAAGATATTCTAAATATTTAGAAGAATCAATCAAAAAAGTTAATTCAAATGTTAAAGGATCAGCTAAATTAGGCGCAACACTTTATTCACTCTTTAAAGAAGAAGATTTAATTAAGGCTATCCCAAGATCTGAAATCAAATTCACTAAAGCACAAGATTCTAAAGAAAAATGTGAAGACTTTTTCAATTTCCTCAATGAATATAATAGTCAATTTTTAGGTGGGGATGTTGATGAACAATTCTATTATAATTAAAAAAAGAGATTACATATTCATTACTCTTGGAATTATAACCATATTCTTAATATGGTTATTTGCCTCTTTAATAATAAACAATGAAATAGCTTTACCATCTATTGGAAAAGTGTTTAGTGCACTTAAAAATCTTTCTATTAATGGTAATACATATATTATTTTACTATATACATTACTTAGGATAATAATATCACTTATCTTAGGTATATTATTTGGAATAGTTTTAGGAGTTTTGTCAGCTTTTTATGATTGGTTCTATTATTTTATTTCGCCATTTATTAAAATAATGAGAGCGCTCCCTATAGCGTCTATTATTCTTATTATTCTAATATTATTTGGTTATAGAGGTTTTGGAGATTTAACTTTTTCTCCTATAATAGTGACTCTATTACTTGTTATTCCGATAGTCTTTGAGGCAGTGTATAGAGGAATTAAAAATATAGATGTAGATTTGATTAATGTTGGGAGACTATATACTAAAAATAAATTTGATATGGCAAAAAGAGTATATATTCCACTTATTAGAAATGAATTATCTATAGCTATAGTTCAATCAGTTGGCCTATCTTTTAAAGCGATGGTGATGGCTGAATATGTTTCACAGACTCAAACATCAATAGGATATTCTTTATTAAACGCAAAGGCGAATCTAGATTATAATTATGTGTTCGCTTGGACAATAATATTAATAATTATATCTATTTTGATAGAGGTCTTATCTAAACAATTAATAAAAAATAAGAGATGAATTTCATCTCTTATTCTATTTTTAGGATTATTAGATAATCGCTTCTATAATATTCAGTATAACCTTTTGATCTATACCAATTTCTATATGCATTATAAGCACTATATCTTAGATCTATAACCACATATTCAATATCGGTTTTATAATCGTGATATTCAAGTTCATATATAATATCTCTATCTGCGATATGAGGTAAAATGAATGTTGAGGCTAAGACACTCGCATCTTTAGGAATTGATTCAAGCGCTGTGTCAAACGATTCATATATTTCCTTATTTGCTTTATAATTCCTTATATTTGAATAGAAAGGAGGAAGTACTAGAGCAAGATAGAAGATAAACACAGAGGATAAAGATATAGTATGAACGATTGATTTAAAATCTAAATTGAAATCTTCAACATTCAATATAGATGCGTAAATCAAGAAGCTTAGTATTCCATAATTGTATTGGAAATTGATGTTGTATTGATAAATGTATCTTGTGAGAAGATTAAGTAGAAGTGGAAGAACGAGTATAAGTCTTGATGGTTTTTTTGTGATTAAAGGTGTAAAACCAAGAGGCAACATCATTATTATGAAATATTGAAGTTTATCCCACGCCCCACTATTTGTCATAAACAATTCTCTTATCGCATATCCTGGATTTAATAGAATAGTCTTAATCATTCCTAAAAGTCCACCATCATTATATATCAAATTATCATATCTATAAGTCATTGCGCCATAGCCAGTAGTATTTAAAATATGAACTGCGATAATGAAATATACAACAGATACTACAAAGAGGATTGAACCTTGAACATATTTTTTCTTGTCAAATATTATAAATAAAGAAAATATAGCGAGATATACTGAGGCATCTTCCTTAACTGTTAAAACGAGTAACGAGAAGATGAACATTAATACTGGCTTTTCAAGTTCTAACATAGAAAACGCCATAAGAAGGAAGAAACTCAAGAAACAGTTCTCATGAAAATCATAAAAAGAACCAGATGATAATGCTGGATAGAGTGCAAAAATTATTGTGATGATAATGGTTTCAAGGCTACTTTTATTTAATTTATTTGAAATAAGAAGAATAGGAATAATACCTAAAAAAGAAAATAGTGAACCCACGATTTGAATTGTGATAGGATTTGGAAATAATAAATAAAAAGGATATACAAGATAAAGAACTGGAGATATATGAACACTAAAATGAGACATAAGCACATCTCTTTCGCATGTCACAAGAGGTAATCCTTTAGTTTTTATGTTGTACATCGTATTAACGAATATTCCAAAATCAAAATTAGGCGATCCATAAGATAAATATTTAAGTGAAAGAATAACGTTTAGAATCGTGAATGTTATGAATACAATCATTATGCATATAGCGTATGTTAATACTTTGTTAATTTCTAAGTCATCAAATAATACTTTATTTTTTCTATAGAAATAGAAAATAACTAAAAAATAAATGATAGAAAAACCAAATAGAAGAAGTACATTTTCTAAACCATTTATTTTATTTAATATCCAAAATAAGATATTGATTGTAGAGAAGATGAAAAGAAAGAGTGAATCTGACTCTATTTTTTTAATAATTATTTTAAGAAAAGATAGAAATATAAAAGAAACTATTAAAAGAATAGCCACAGCTATTAAAGATTCATTTTGTGAAAATTCAATATTTGTATAATCAACATTTTTAAATAACAAAAAACTAACCACAACCATCCAAGATGCGATTAATCTTGGAATTATTGAATCCAAATTAAATACTTTTTTAATCATTTCTTTTTCTATCTTCATATTTGATATTTTATCATATTTTCAAATATCATTCTCATTTGAATGAGAATTATAGTAAAATATTATTGATAATACTTTTTAAGGAGAAAGTTATGCAGTTTAAAATGAAGAATGGTCCACTACTTGATGAATCTGGTAATTTAGTAGAGGCTGGTTATGCATTTAGTTTAGTTAAAGAATATGATAGAAGAAGTATAAAAGCTCCAAAATTGAGAATCAAAGAATGGGATTATTACTATATAGGGAACAATGAAAGAGGAGTAGCTTTCACAATTGATGATAATTCATATATGGGACTCTCTAGTGTATCTATCCTTGATTTTAAAGCTAAAAAATACATCACTAAGAGTTCGATGAAAGCATTCACAAATGGCAAAGTTGGTTTGCCTAGTTCATCAGTTAGTGGAAAGACTGAATGGATTGATAAGAATTATTCTTTATCTTTTAAAGTGGAAAATAAGAAGAGAATATTAGATATTAGTGTCTTGAATTATTCCGATAATTTACCATTTAAAGCTCATTTTGAACTCGAAGAGATGATGGATGAATCTATGGTAATTGCGACACCATTTGAGAAGAAAAAACATTTCTACTATAACCAAAAGATTAATTGTATGAAAGCTGAAGGTTATTACGAATTTGGCTCTTCTTCATATAAATTTAGTAAAGACGATACAAGAGCGGTTTTAGATTGGGGAAGAGGCGTATGGACTTATAAAAATACTTGGTTTTGGGCATCCCTTTCAACTAAAACACTAGGTCATGAAGTTGGTTTCAATTTAGGTTATGGTTTTGGAGATACAAGTAAAGCTAGTGAGAATATGCTTTTTTATGATAATAAAGCATATAAACTTGAAGATGTAGTATTCAATATTCCAAAAGATGAAAAAGGTAATTATAAATTTTTAGATGAATGGACTTTCACATCTAAAGATGGTTCAATTAATTTAAGATTTACCCCTATTTTAGATAGATCTGATTTAACAGATGTATTAATCATTAAATCACTTCAACATCAAGTATTTGGAGTATATAATGGAGAAATAAAAGTTGGTGATGTCACTGCGAAGATTGAAAATGCTATTTCATTTGCGGAAGTAGTTACAAATTGGTGGTAAAACCATCTAATTCTCTTATTAATAGAGAGCATACTTGCTCTCTTTTGCTATTTATAAAATAATCTCATTTTAAGAGAGAATAAATCATCATTTATTATCTTTTTTCTATTGAATTAGGTGATATCATCTTTGATGGAGGCAGTATAATGGAAAAAAGAATAGTTTGTTGTACATCTACTGGATGTATAGAATATGGTCCTAATAGGTATAAAGATTTAGGAATAGAATTTTTCCATATTATAGTTAACTATAATAATAAGGATTATTATGAAGGCCTTGATTTAAACCCATACGATTTCTTTAAAACACTTGAAACAATAGAAGATCCTAAAAATCATCTTCCACATAGTGCTATTCCACCAATGGAATCGATAAGGGAGAAGTTTGAATCTATTGTTAAGAGGGGTTATACTGAGGCTATAATCATAACTTTAAGTAGTTATTTAGGTGGAACATTTAATGCCATAAAGCTTGTAGGAAAAGAATTTGAAGATAAACTCAAAATAACTATGATTGATTCTAAAACAACCTGTTTTTGTGAAGGAATGCTCGCTATACAAGCTCAAGAACTTGTAAACAAAGGAGTTCCTACAGAACAAATCATTAAAGAACTCAACTGGTCTATTAATCATCAAGAGTTTCTTGGAACATGCAATAAACTGGATTATTTAATCTATAACGGAAGATTAAAAGGTGGTAAAGCATTTATGGGTAAAATGCTTTCAATTGTTCCAGTAATGCATTTCTCAAGAGAAGGTGTTTTAGAACCAATAGGTTCTGCATTAGGCCTTAGAAAAGGAATTAATACAGTTATAGATGTGCTAGAAGAAAAAATAGGAAACAGAGATCCTAATGATTATTATTTGTGGCATAACTATACTGGAGAATCTTCTATGGATTTGTTAAAGGAAATAGAAGAAGAAAGAGGAATCAAATGCAATCATGAAGATGTCATAGCGTCTCCAGTCACAGGTTGTCATACAGGCCCATATTTAAGTGGCTATGGCCTGTTTATGAAAAGAAGAGAGGATGAACCATTAGATTAAAAAGGGATTATCCTCTTTTTTTATTAATTGATTAAAATGCAAATATCATTTATTATATACTATGTGAGGAATAATTATGAAGAATATATGGCATGCAGTGAGCAAAGAGAGAATTAAACCAAATGATTTTATTGCAGTAATAGAAATACCTAAGGGCTCAAAAAAGAAATACGAATTAGATAAGACAACTGGCTTTATAATTCTAGATAGAATTCTTTATACATCTACTCATTACCCAGCAAATTATGGCTTTATCCCAAGGACACTTTGTGATGATAAAGACCCACTTGATTGCCTAGTTTTATGTAGTGAATCATTAGATCCACTAGTAATGGTTAGATGTTATCCAATTGGTGTTGTCAGGATGATAGATCAAGGATGTTTAGATGAAAAAATAATAGCTATACCTTATGCTGACCCGATGTATAACACATATAAAGATATTTCTGACCTTCCACAACATATATTTGATGAAATACAACATTTCTTTAAAGTATATAAGACACTAGAAGGCAAAAAAACAATCGTTGATGATGTAAAAGGTCATGAGGCAGCACTCGATTCCATTTCTAATTCAATTGAAATATATAATACAACACATAAAGATAAAGAATAAGACATAAAAGATAAGGTTTCTTATCTTTTTTTGTACATTTTTCTTATCTTTATTGTTTTTTTATGAAATGATGTTATCTTAATATATTATGGAGGTTTTATGACACAATACAATTTTATAAAAGAAGAGTACTTAGGTGAACTTGGAATTAATGCAAAAGAATATAAGCACATAAAAAGCGGGGCAAGAGTACTAACTCTAAAATGTGATGATGATAATAAAACATTTTTAGTTGGTTTTAGAACTCCTCCAGTTGATGATACAGGAGTTCCTCATATATTAGAACATTCAACTCTTTGTGGTTCAAAGAAATATCCTGTAAAAGATCCATTTGTTGAATTATTAAAATCAAGTTTAAATACATTCTTAAATGCTATGACATATCCTGATAAAACAGTTTATCCAGTCGCAAGTTGTAATCTAAAGGATTTCAAAAATTTAATGGATGTTTATCTAGATGCAGTATTTTATCCAAAAGTATACGACCATGAAGAAATCTTCAAACAAGAAGGATGGCGCTATGAACTTCAAGATAAAGACCAAGATATAGTATTTAATGGTGTTGTATATAATGAGATGAAAGGTAGTTTTTCTAATTCAGAAGCAAGAGTAGAATTGGAATCTTTTAGAACGCTTTTTCCTGATACAACATATAGTTTTGAATCTGGTGGAGATCCTAAATATATTCCAAGCCTAACTTATAAAGAATTCTTAGATTTCCATAAGAAATATTATTCACCATCCAATTCATATATTATCATCTATGGTGATTTAGATATGGATGAAAGATTAGAATATCTAGATAAAGAATATTTATCTAAATTCGATATCGTTGATGTTGATTCAGAAATAAAACTTCAAAAACCATTTGATAAGATGCATATAGAGAAAATCGATTATCCTATAAGTAAAGATTCATCACTTGAGGATAAAACTTATTATACATATAATGTGTGTCTAGGAAGCTCTAAAGACAAATTATTGAGTAGCGCATTTTCAATTATCGAATATTCTCTTCTAGATATTCCTGGAGCCCCTTTAAAACAAGCTCTCTTAGATTCAAAAATAGGTAAAGATGTTGATGGGACTTTTGAAGATGGCATTCTTCAACCAATACTAAATATAACTATCAAAGAATCCAAAGATAATATGGAGAATAAATTTTTAGAAGTTATAACTTCAACATTAAAAAAGATAAAAGATGAAGGAATAGATAAAAAGACATTATTATCCGCAATCAATTATCTTGAATTCAAATATAGAGAAGCTGATTTCGGTGGTCTTCCAAAAGGATTAGTATATTCTATTCAATCATTATCAACTTGGCTATATGATGATAATGATTCCACATCAAAACTTGAGTTAGGTCAAATATTTGAAGAATTGAGAAAGAAAATTGATACTAATTATTATGAAGAATTAATCGATAAATATATTTTAAATAACCCTCATTCAAGTTTAGTTATAGCGTCTCCTAGTAAGACTTTACTTGAAGAAGAAGAATCAAAAGTTAAAGAAATACTTAAAGAATATAAAGCATCTCTAAGTGAAGAAGAATTGGATGCTTTAATTTTAAGCACAAAGAAACAAAAAGAATTCTCAGGGCTTCCATCAAGCAAGGAAGATTTAGAAAAGTTACCACGTCTTTCAAGAAGTGATATAGGTGAATCAAAGGATTTATATATCAATGAATTGAAAGAAATAGATGGTGTTAAAATAGTTGAACACAATATTTTAACTAATGGTATAGGATATTTGAAATTACTATTCGATGCATCTTATATTGACGATTCTTTATACAAATATATGCCAATTCTTTCAACTCTTCTTTTAATGGTTGATACATCAAAATATTCATATACTGAACTCGCAAAAGAAATTAATCTTAATACTGGTGGAATAAATACTAGTGTATCGAATTTTACTAATTATGATAATGATGAAGTACACCCATATATTTCAGTTGATGCAAGATTTTTATATAAGAGGGAAAAATTTGTATTTGATGTAATTAAAGACGTAATTTTAACTTCATCATTCGATAATAAAAATAGAGTAAAAGAATTACTCCAAGAGAAGAAAATAATGCTTGAAAATATGATAATGAGTGCGGGGCACATCGTCTCTTATCAAAGAGCCCTATCATATATTGATAAAGCTGGATATTTTAATGATTTATTCAGCGGTATTAGTTTATATGAACTAATAAAAGATATTTTAAGTAATTATGATGATAAAT
Source organism: Caryophanales bacterium UBA1188 (assembly GCA_002310135.1). Lineage (GTDB taxonomy): Bacteria > Bacillota_I > Bacilli_A > Izemoplasmatales > UBA1188 > UBA1188. Next base: position 22,306 of record DBYK01000004.1, read on the forward strand.
ATGAGCCACTTAAATCATCATTATTAGAATTAATGAAAGCTTTATTTAGAAAAGACAATTTAATTATTTCTTATACTGGAGATGAATGTTATTATAGAGATTATATTAAAGAATTTAAAGATTCTTTAAATAATTCATTAATTGAAAAACACGAATTCATCTTTAAGAAAAATATTAAAAAAGAAGCATTCAAAACACCTGGACAAGTTCAATATGTGTCTAAAGTGGGACTTGTTGATAAAGCTAAATATAGTGGTCACATGTTAACTTTAAATCTCATTTTAGGATATGAATATTTGTATGTTAAGGTTAGAGTACTTGGTGGAGCTTATGGAGTATTTTCAACTCCAAGAAGAGGTAGTATTATCTTCTCATCATATAGAGATCCTAAACTAAAAGAAACACTTGATGTATATGATGATGTACCTAATTTCATAGATTCACTCGATTATACAGAAGATCAAATCACTCAATTCATAATTGGTACTATAGGACAATTCGATTCACCACTTACTAGAAGACAATTAGGTGATGTATCATTTAATGCATATTTATCTCATATTTCAAATAAACTGATGAAGAAGACAAGAGATGAAATAATTAATACGAAACTTGAAGACTTGAAAGCTTTAAAACCTATTTATAAAGATTTATTTAATCAAAATGTTTATTGTGTTTTAGGAAATGAGAATGTAATAGAATCAAATAAAGAATTGTTTGATAATATAGTTAATATCTTAGAATAATAAAACGCGATTAAGGAAGCGATTAATTCGCTTCTTTATATTTTTAAAAGAGACTCAAATGTCATTTTTAATAAAAATGATTTATAATAAATATGTATGTTTTGTATGAGTGAGGTAAAAATATGTTTGAAAAAATAGGAGAATGGTTTCAAAACTTATTTAAATCTATAGGTGAAGCATTCACAGAGTCTGATGGCACAGGAAGTTTTTCAACTCTTGAAAGAATTATAATGTGCATTGTTTTAATTCTTATTTCTTGGCTTATAATAAAACTCATCTGTGCAATTTTAAAAAAAGCACTAGGTCTTAAAAAAGCTAGTTCTATAGATAAAAGCGCAAAATCATTTATTATAAGCATCATTAAATTTATGTTGTGGCTTTTCGTCGCATTCCTCGTTATATCAATCCTTGGGATAAATATAACTTCATTCGCAGGTATCTTATCTGCAGTGACTGTTGCACTAGGTCTTTCTTTACAAGATGTGATTGCATCTTTTGCATCTGGAGTTATCATTTTAAACCAAAAATATTTTTTAACCGATGAATACATCTTAGTCTCTAATAGTTTTGGTCAAATCGAAGGAAAAGTTATTAAAATAAGCTTGATTTACACATCTCTTCGTACGGTTAATGGTCAAGTTGTCTTCATCAACAACTACAACATAATCAAATCTAATATAACTAATTTTACAAGAGAAAAATTTAGAAGAGTTGTATATACAGTTGGTGTATCTTATGATTCAGATATAGAACTTGTTAAGAATGTATTAGGTGAAATCATAACCCAAGATAACAGAGTATCAAAAGAACACGAAACAAATATTCACGTGAATAGTTTAGGTGACTATAAAGTTGATGTAGTTATCAAAACTTGGATAGATACTAATTATTATTGGGATTTCTATAATTCACTAAGTGAAAAGATATTATTAGAGTTTAGAAAGAACAAGATTGATATTCCATCAATCACAACTCTAAATGTTATAAAAGATAAATGATTAAAGGAATTAAAGGAATCATCTTCGATTTAGATGGGACTCTCCTCGATACAAGATTAGACTTATCACATTCAGTGAATTATAGTTTAAGAATGACTAATGAAAAAGAAGTGCTCCTAGAAGATGTGGTAAGAAATACAGGAAACGGAATTAGAAGGCTTGTTTATGATTCTTTAGGAAATAAAGAAAAAATAGAAGAAGCCCTTTCCTATTTTAATGATTATTACTCTAATCATTTAATGGATTATACTAAACCATATGATGGGATTATGCTTCTACTAAATTCTTTAAAACAAAAAGGATATAAATTAGCTGTAGTGTCAAATAAAAAAGATGAATTAGTTCAAAGATTAATAAATCATTTTTTTCCTAATATTTTTGATTATATTACTGGAGCTAAAAAGAATTATAAACTTAAACCAGAAAAAGATTTGGTAGATTTATCATTAAATAGTTTAAATATCAAAAATGATGAATGTTTATATATCGGAGATTCTTTAGTAGATTTAAATACTGCCTTAAATTCCAATTTAAAACATATAATTTGTACATATGGTTTTAAGGAAAGGAAAGAATTAGAAAAATATAAAATTAAATTATTAGTTGATGAACCTCTTGATATATTAAATTATTTATAAGAAGGAGTTATATGAATATAGTTGTGATATTAGGTTATAGATTGAATAATGATGGTTCAATGAGAAAAGAGTTGATTGAAAGACTTGATTTAGGCATTGAAACATTTAATAAGGTTAAGCCAGATTATTTAGTTATAAGTGGAGGAATGGCTAATTTTAAAGCTGGGCTTACTGAGGCTAGTCAAATGTATTCATATCTAATAGAGCACAATATTCAAGAAGAATTAATAGTAGTTGAAGATAAATCATTAACTACAAGAGGTAATGCCTTTAAAATTAAGAGAATATTCAAAGATGTTAATATTGAGAATATCTATGTTGTATCAAATAAATTTCATTTCACAAGAACCAATTTTCCACAAGCACATAAACAATTTATGAAGGCATTCAAAAAATCAAATATTATTAAGGTATTTAGGGAAGAATAATATGATTTATTTAATAGGTGGTGTATCTAAATCAGGAAAAAGCTATATAGCATCTAAAGTTATGAAGGAAAAAGATATTCCTTATTTTTCAACTGATTTTCTTCTTTGGAGTCTAGGAGGAGATGATGGCTTATTTAGTTATAGCGATCCTGATTTCCATGTATCTAAAATATTAAAGCCTTATATTTTAAAAATAATATCATTTCTAATCAGGAATAAAACTGATTATTTAATAGAAGGCACTCATATAACGCCATCTCTATTTATGGAATTAAAAGAATTATATAAAGATGAAGTAAAGGCTTGTTTCTTAGGCTATCCTACAATAGACAGCGAATACAAATTTGAAGAAATATTAAAATTTGAAAGCAATGAAACAAACAAGTGGTATAAAACTCTAAACGATGAAGCTTTCAAAGAATTTATAAGAAATAAAATTGAAGAATCAAAACTGATTGAAGATGAATGTAAGAAGAATTCTTTAAAATTTTATAACATTACAAATATAAAAATACAATTTGATGAAATAATTGATTATCTTGGTATAAAGTAGAATATTTTAATACAAAAACTTAAATCTTATCATTAGATAAAATATTTGATAAATAAGAATAATATGATATAATCATATTTGTTTTGAGGTGAGACTATGAAATACGATGTAATTGTAGTTGGTGCAGGACCAAACGGATATTTCTGTAGCTATGAATTAATCAAAAAAGACCCTTCATTAAAGGTTTTATTAATAGATAAAGGACACGATATCACAAAAAGAAGATGCCCTGTTTTAGAGCACAAATTAGATAAATGTCCAGTCAACCAAAAAGGATTTAGAGAATGTTATCCTGCATGTTCAATTACTAGTGGATTTGGTGGTTCAGGTGCTTATTCTGATGGAAAATTCAATATCACAACTGAATTTGGTGGATGGCTAACTCAATATATGAGTGATGATGAACTCCTAGATATAATAAATTATGTTGATGATGTGAATTTAAGTTTTGGTGCTACTCCAGTTATCACTGACCCAACAACTAAAGAAGTTAAAGATATAGAAAGAAAAGCTATGTCTGTTGGGGTAAAACTTTTAAGAAGTAAAGTAAGACACTTAGGAACTGAAGAGAACTTAAAAATCTTAACAAAGATTTATATGCACTTAAAAGAAAAAATAGATATGATATTCTCGCATTCTGTTAAAGATATAGTTGTTGAAGATAAAAGAATAAAAGGTGTCGTTTTAGATGATGATAGAGAAATCGAATGCGATTATTGTGTGTTAGGTGTTGGTAGAGAAGGATCTAAATGGTTGAATGATATCTTCGAAAAACACAATGTTGAGATGATGTCTAATCAAGTTGATATAGGTGTTAGAGTGGAATGTCCTAACCTAGTTATGGAAGAAATAAATAAAAACCTTTATGAAGGAAAATTTATTTATTCATCATCATCTGGATTAAGAGTTAGAACATTCTGTAATAATCCATCAGGTCACGTAGTTGTTGAGAATTATGAAGGTGTAGTAAATGTTAATGGTCATTCTTATAGTAATGAAAAATATGCATCTAATAATACCAACTTCGCAATTCTAGTATCACATTCATTCAGTGAACCATTTAAAAAACCAAATGAATATGCACTTAAGCTTTCATCTTTAGCTAATCAACTTGCATGTGGTTCAGTAATCGTTCAAAAATTTGGCGATATCATTAGAAATAGAAGAACTAATGAAAAGAGATTAAAAGATGGATTTGTAAAACCAACTTTAAAAGAAGCTGTACCTGGTGATTTAGCATTATGCCTTCCATTTAAGACAATGGAAGCTATTGTAGAAATGATTAAAGTACTAGATAATATTACTCCAGGTATCGCAACTGAACACACTTTGCTTTACGGAATTGAAGCAAAATATTACAGCGCACATCCAGAGATCACTAACGAATTAGAGGTTTGTGAAATTGAAAACCTTTATGTTGGTGGTGATGGTGCAGGTCTTACAAGAGGCTTAGCTCAAGCTGGAGCATCTGGTGTATATATCGCAAGAAATATTATTAATAAAAAGAATAAATAAATTTCCAATCTTTGATTGGATTTTTATTTATAGATTATTATTTATGATATAATAATAGAGAAAATAGGAGGCATTTCCAATGAATAAAACTGATTGGTATAAGCATGCAGTTATATATCAAATATATCCATTTAGCTATATGGATGCTAATAATGATGGTGTTGGAGATATAAAAGGGATACTATCAAAATTAGATTATATTAAAGGTCTTGGGGTTAATGCAATTTGGTTTAGCCCACTTTATGATTCGCCAAACCATGATTATGGATATGATGTAAGAGATTACAAAAAGATTTCTCCAACATTTGGTACTATGAATGGATTCAAAGAACTTCTTAATGAATGTCACAAAAGAGATATCAAAGTTGTAATGGATATGGTCCTAAATCATACATCTAATGAACATAAGTGGTTTGTTGAAGCTATTAAAGATAAAGATAGTAAATATAGAGATTACTATATCATTAGGAAAGGAAGAAAAAGAGGAAATAAATATATAGCGCCAAACAACTGGACATCAACTTTCACAGGTTCTGCTTGGGAAAGAATTGAGGGAACTGATGAATTCTATCTTCATCTTTTCACTAAGGAACAGCCAGACTTAAATTGGGATAATCCTAAAGTGAGAGAAGAAGCTCAAAATATTCTAAAATTTTATTTAGATATGGGTGTTGATGGATTTAGATTTGATGTATTCAATGTTTTTAGTAAAGTTGAGGGCTTACCAAATGATCATAATCCATTTGCGGTTCCAAAAGGTGGTAAATATTATATCGATGGTCCTAAAATGCATGAATATCTTCATGAACTTAATAATAAATCATATGGCAAATACGATTCAATGACTGTAGGTGAATCTTTTACTCCAAGTAAAGAAGATGCCTTAAGATATGTCGATAAAAACAATGAAGAAGTTGATATGCTATTCAATTTTGCCCACCTTGTTAGTGATAATAAATTTGGACTTAAATTCTTTAAGAAGAAATTTAATATAATGCAATTTAAAGATGGGTTCTTTGGCCCACAAAATGATTATTATAATAATGGTTGGAATTCATTAGTTCTTGAAAACCATGATAATCCAAGAAGCATTTCTAGATTTTCATTGAATTCTAAAGAATTTAGATATGAATGCGCAACTATGTTAGCGCTCATTATGTTTATGGGCTTTGGTACTCCATTCATCTACCAAGGTGAAGAAATAGGTATGACCAATGTAGAATTTTCAAATCTAGATGAAATGAAAGATCCAGTTAGTCATTTCGTATATAATCTTGGAATGAAGATATTCCATTCCCATAAAAAAGTCTTTAACATGGTTTCATATGGTTCAAGAGATCATGCGAGAGTTCCAATGCAATGGGATGATAGCGTGAATGCTGGGTTTAATACTGGCGCAAATCCTTGGATGATGGTCAATCCAAATTATAAAGAAATAAATGTTTTAAAAGATTTAGAAAGTGATAAATCCATCTATAAGTTCTATCAAAAAGTATTTAAATTAAGAGAAGAAAAAGATGCAATTATTTATGGAAGAGTAAAAGAATATAGTCATAATAATAAAAATCTTATTGCTTATTCTAGAATATATAAAGGAGTTGAATATTTTATAATTGGAAATTTCAAAGATAAAAAAATAAAATATAAATTCCCTAAAAATTTCAACAACCATAGTCTATCTTCACTTTTATCAAATTATACAAATACTTCAATAAAAGATGGTTCAATCACACTTTATCCATATCAAGCTACTATTTATGAGGTTAAGGAGAATATAAATGAAAATTGAATATAGTTATGGCGCAGTTTTGTATAAAATAATAGATAATGAAATATATTACCTCGTTGAACATATGGTTTTAGGCCATAACTCACTTCCAAAAGGCCATATAGAAGCTGGTGAAACAAAAGAAGAATGTGTAAGAAGAGAAATCAAAGAAGAACTCAATCTTACCCCAGAAATAGATTTTAGTGTTTCCTATACAATCAATTATCATCCTAAAAAGGGTGTAAAGAAATATGTGACATTCTATACAGGAAGAATATTTGATGGTGAGATAATACCTCAAGAAATTGAAGTTAAAGAAGCTCGTTATTATAAATATAATGAAGCATTAAAAATATTGACTCATAAGAGCGATAGAAGGACACTTAAATTTTTAAATAAATATATTATTGAAAAAGAGAAAAACAATGAAACTAATTAGTTGGAATGTTAATGGTCTAAGGGCTTGTATTAATAAAGGCTTTTATGACTTCTTAAAAAAAGAAAACCCAGATATAATTGGACTTCAAGAAACAAAGATGCAAGAGAATCAAATCGATATTGATTCTTGTGGATATCATCTTTTTTGGAATAGTGCAATAAAGAAAGGATATTCTGGAACTTTAATATTAACAAAAGAAAAACCATTAAGTGTTCACTATGGATTAGATGGTGGTTCACATAATGATGAGGGAAGAACTATCACTTTAGAGTTTGATGATTTTTATTATGTAACACTTTATTCACCTAATGCCAAAGAAGGTCTTTTAAGAATTCCATATAGAATGGAGTTTGAAGATGCATTAAGGTCTTATCTCAATTCACTTAAAAAGAATAAACACGTTGTTCTTTGTGGAGACTTAAATGTAGCCCATAATGAAATAGATTTAGTAAACCCAGAGCTTCATCACCACGACGCAGGTTTTAGTGATGAGGAAAGAGGTAAATTTAGCGAACTTTTGGAATCTGGCTTCATCGATACTTTTAGATATTTCTATCCTGAAAAAATACAATATTCTTGGTGGAGTTATAGAACATTTGCAAGAGAAAGAAATAAAGGATGGAGAATAGATTATTTTTTAGTTGATAAAGATTTTACCCCATTCATTAAAGATTCAATTATATATGATCAAGTTATGGGTTCAGATCACTGTCCTATAGGGTTAATCATCTAAGGAGGTTCAAATGAATAAAGAATATAAACCACTTATTAAAAAAAGCAAAAGAAGAGAAGAATTGTTATCAAACAAAGAAACTTCCATTATAAGAAAAGAAAACAGAAAGATAATAAAGATAATTGCGATTACTGCAATCATCCTTATGTCAATTATCTTACTCGCATGTATAATTGATATCTACAAATTCTTCTATGATTTAAATGAATATGTAGGTTATGCATCAATCGCAATCATAGTATTGCTTCTCATAATATTTGTCTTAAGACCTATAATTGTTGCATTATCAACACCTTGTTTTACTCTTGATATTGCGAACGAAAAATCTAAATCATCTCTAAATAGATTAAATTTTAACAAACTTAAAAAAGTTGCGAATAATTTAATTGAATCAGATAATATTTCTCCTGAATCAAAAGATAGACTCAAAAGAACTATCAATAATAGAGATGAATTAAATTTAACATTAAGAGAAATCTATGATAAAGAAATCAGAAACAAGATAAAAGAAATTGTCAATTCATCAGCAGTAAAGGTACTAGTTTCTACAGCCATAAGCCAGAATAGTAAATTTGATTCTGCCACAGTGATTTTAATTAATATAAGAATGATAATGAGAATAGTGTGTGCATGTGGTTATCATCCTACATACCCACAACTATATAAACTAATCATTAAAGTTTTTAGGAATGCATTAATTGCTTATGCAATACAATCAATTGGTATTGATGAACTAATATTTAATGGAATAAACAGATTAGTGAATGGCGCCCTTTCATCGATTCCAATCTTAAAAGATGTAACTAAGAGTTTAACTCAAGGAGCAGCAAATGCTCTTCTAACTTTGAGGATTGGAGCTATCACAAGAAAATATTTATATGAAGAATTTGATATTCAAGCTATGATTGAAGATCCAGAAACTATAAATGAAGAGATTCTAGAAGAGGCAGTTAATGAAGCAAATTCTGAAATCGATAATGTGATCAATGAAGCAAAGAAGACTGGGGCAAAAACTGCATAATGAAGAATTCAATTCAAGAATTCTTCTTTTATTATAATTATTATGATATAATAGAGTTGAGCAGTATCATTCTATTTAAAAGGAACTATCTTATGCCAACTGATAAAATATCAACAAGAGAAATATTTCTAAGTTCAAACAGTTTTGTTACATTGGATTCAAACAATAATATAGTGACATCTTTGCCTCTTGGTCTAGGTCAGAACAATAACTCTTGGTATTCTTTAGGTGTTAATTTTGATGTAACATCAATTTTGAATAACCTTGATATTACATCACAACAAGTGACGCTTGCAGTTCTTTCGATAAGTGGCACACATAGTGTAGATAATCTTGTTTTCTATGATGTTAATAATACGGAAGTATATCCATCATACACTCAAACAGACTCTTCCACATATAACATTCCACTATATGATTTTGTTAATATGTCTTACTCAAGTGGTCACGAATATATAACATTTAAAATAAGTGCTCCAAACGCAATTTATTATAGTGTTCTTGATACGTCTAACTTGAAGTTGACCCTAAAGTTCATAAAACTCACAAATATTAGTATAATTCATTATCCTAACAAGACTTATTATCAATCTAGTGAACTATTTACTGACTCAGGTATTGTGATCAGTGCAACATATGAAAATGGATATGTTGTCTCTTCTATAACAGGACAAACATATAGTGTTCCAGTTAATACACCTGTTTCGATAAATAATAGATTAGTAATTGTTTATTATTATGATTTGGGAATCACAAAAACCGCAATTATTCCACTAACTGTTTATGCATTAGATGTTAATTACGTTAATGATGACTCTAATTATCATAAGATGGATATTTATTGTCCACCAAATATAAATGGACCACTTCCTGTGATTATTACTATTCATGGAGGAAGTTTTACTGGCGAAAGTAAAAGCAATTATAGTTATATCGCTCCTTATCTTATTCAAAACGGGTTCATTCATGTTAATATGAATTATACATTAATGCCGGAAAATGTAATTGTTAGTAATGTATCTTATTATGAATTGATGCAAAATGATATACAAACCATTATCAATTACTTAGTTTCAAACAATAATTATTATAAAGTAGATGTCAATAAGATTACCTTAATGGGTTATAGTGCAGGAGGCAATTTAGCACTAACCACAGGTATAAAATTAATCTTAGAGGGAAATAATTCAAATTCTTATTCTATTGTAGCAATTATAACTGAAGGTGCACCTACATTCAGTGAATTAATTTATGGTGTTGATAATAGTGATGAGTTTGGTTTTCCTACAAATGCGTACACTCAAATAACAAATATAAATGACTTAATAAAGGGTTTATTAGGCTTATCAAATGTTATTAGTCTTAGTGATGCTGATCTTATTAGACCACAGACCTATGACATTAGCAATTTAGATCCTGTACCAAAGTTTTTGTTTGTTCAAGGTACTGGTTTTAGATTTCTTGATGGCGATTCTCAACCTCAAGATGATAAAACTGGAGATTCTACAGTTCCTGTTAATGATGTTACGGATTTTATAAATCATATTACTATATATAGTGATTTTTTAACATCTATATTTGTGAAAACAAATCATAGTGGATATGTAAATTATTTTTTAAATAACACAAACAATTATAGAACCATATTCATCAATTTCATAAATAATAATTGTAAGTAGGAGGTAAAAATGAAAAAAATAATTGTACCATTATTAATTTTAATGTTGGTTGGTTGTACTAGTACTAGTACTATTTCAGTTACTACTGAATCTACTACCGATACTCCTACTACAGTTACTGATATTCCTACTTCAACTATTCATGAACACAATTATGTATTATCTTATGGTAGTGATCATCATTTTAAAGTTTGTGAATGTGGAGATGTGATGGAAGCTGAACCACATTCATATACAATAACCATACTAGAAAAACCTACAGAAACATATTATGGTCTAATACATAAAAAATGCGATGTATGTGGTTATGAAAAAGAAGAAGAAATAAATATAGATCGATATATAGATCAATTAGTTTTTGAGCTTTCTATAGACGAATCATATTATATAGTTTCATGTATTAGTGATTATTCTTATGATATCGTAGTCATCCCATCAACATATAACGATAAACCAGTTAAAGAAATAAAAGAGAGAGGCTTTTGTGATAACAGAATAAAATATGTCTATATTTCTGATGGTGTCACATCCATTAAAAAAGAAGCTTTTCATCTATGCGGTCTTTTAAACTATGTTTATCTTCCTAAGAGTTTAAAAACAGTTGGTGAATACGCATTTAATGTAAACAAAATAAAAAGTGTATACATATCAAGTTTAGAATCATGGTGTAATATTGAATTTGCTAATGAGTATTCAAATCCATTATATTTAACGAGCGAGTATAATTTAAATAGTACGTTTTATTTAAATAATGAATTAGTAACTGCTGATTTAGTTATTCCAGATAGTGTAACTTCTATAGGAGAATTTGCGTTTATAGGGCTTTCATTTAATTCAGTTACTATTCCAAGTACTTTGGATTATTTAGGCAATAATTTCTTTTATTCATATAAACACAACTATGCCATCGAAAGATTATATGAATATAAAAATGGATATTATTTTGGTAATGAAGAAAACCCATATTTAGTTTTATATAAAATTGATAAAGATGTTGATTATGATGGGGTTTTTGAAATAAAAGATGGTTGTAAATTCATTTTTAGTAACGTTTTTAGCTATTTTAGCCAGAAAACAAAAACAGAAATAGAAATACCATCATCAGTCAAAAGCATTGGTTCTTATGCTTTTTCATATTCTGATGCGTTTAATAGTATAACTCTTTCAGATAATATATTAAAAATAGGGCATCACGCTTTCTATAATGCTAATATAGAAAGCATAGAATTAAATGGTGGAATTAAAAAGATAGATGATAGCGCTTTTATTGTAGAAACAGAAAATTTCTATTATAATGGTACTCTTGAAGAATTATTAGAAGCTGGTCCATTCAAATTATTAGAAGCTGGTTCATTCGAGTTTTATTATGATCGTTTTGGGTGGCCATTTTATGTAACTGAGTCTTTTTTTAGAAAAATTAATAATCTATATATCCTAGATTCTCTTGGCACGTATACTTATAAAAATAATAACTATAAACTATTAACTAGGATAACAGTCCCAACAGATGCAAGGGTTGCCTCTAAAGCATATGGAGATGCAATACGTAATTGCATGAGTGTTGTTAGAGTAGTTGTAGAAGAAGGAGTACAATCAATTGATGCTTATGCATTCCAGTTTTGTTATAATCTTGAATATGCAATTATTCCAAAAACAACTATAGTAGATGAAAATGCATTCTTTAATTGTACATACCTAAAATAGATATAGTTTAGTTATAAAGAATTCTTATAGCTCGTTTGCTATAAGGATTTTTTATATAATTATAGGCTTAAATATAAAATTATTTAAAACTTTAAATAATTATGATATAATACATTTTTGGAGGGTGAAAAAATGAAGTACTCTGCTATCGCAATAGATGGTCCTGCTGGAAGCGGTAAATCAACAGTTGCTAAAAGTATTGCAAGGACGATAGGATTTACATATATTGATACTGGTGCAATGTATAGAGCTATCACTTTAAAAGCCTTAGAATTGAATATTTCTGATTTAGGTGATGAAAAGAATTATGAATTCATCAATGATACAAGGCTTGATTTCATTGATGGTAAAATGCATATGGATGGTAGAGATGTATCAAAAGAAATAAGAAGTGAAGAAGTTGTTAAACATGTTTCACTTGTTTCATCCCTTTTATATGTTAGAGAAGCTCTTGTTAGAGAACAGAGAAACCTAGCAAAACGTGCTAATGTCATAATGGACGGAAGAGATATAGGCACTAATGTCTTAACTGATGCAGATTTAAAAATCTATTTAACTGCAAAAGTTGAGGTTAGAGCTTATAGAAGATATCTTGAACTCAAAGATGCTGGTTCAACTATGACTCTAGATGATGTAATTAATGATGTCATTAGAAGGGACACCTATGATTCAACTAGAAAGCACAATCCACTAAGGAAGGCCGAAGATGCGATAGAAATTGATACATCTTCACTTACAATAGAAGAAATTTCACAAATGATTATTAATTTATTTAAGGAGCTTAAACATGAGTAATTTAAGAGTTGGAACAACTGTGACAGGAGAAGTCGTATCTGTAGAAGACAATCTTGCATATGTTGCTGTTGGAGGAAAATCTGAAGGTCGTATCTACCTTGAGCATTACACATCTGATAAAGATGTGAAAAATCTAAAAGAAGTTTTGAAAGAGGGCGCCCAGATAAAAGTCCAAGTGACTAAGAATTCTGATGGGTTAATTCTCCTTTCAAGATTAGATATAGAAGAAAAAGAGAAAAGAGATAAGATAATTCGTAAGATTATGAACCATAAACCATTTATGGCTCAAGTTGTATCTAAAAATAAAAATAATGAATTTGTTTTATCTAAAGATGGAGTTAGGTTAATTCTTCCAGATAACTATGTTGATCTAAAAGCTGATTTTGATAAAGATTCTATTATCGGTACAGAACAAAAAGTAGTATTCGTTAAGAGTGAAGTTGATGAAAGAGGAAAAACTCGTTTCGTTGTTAGTCGTAAACAAGTTCAATACAATGAAGAGAGAAAAGCTAGAGAAGAAGAATTCAGCTCTATTAACACAGGTGATGTATTAACTGGAACTGTAGAAAGAATAACTGATTTTGGTGCATTCATTAAATTCAAAAGTGTAGAAGGATTATGTCATATAAGTGAAGTATCACATTATAGAATTAAAAATCCAAGTGAAGAACTTGAAATTGGACAATCAGTTGAATGTAAAGTAATTAAGAAAACTGATACAAAACTTCATTTATCCATTAAAGCATTAAAGAAAACTCCTTGGGAACAATTCTTAGAGAACCATAAAGTTGGCGATGTTGTTGAATGTGAAATAATCAAAAAGAGTGAAAAGTTTATGTTATGTTCTCCTGAAAGAGACATAGTTGGTATACTCAATCAATCTGATTATTCATGGAATAGAGATGAAAACTTCGCAGGTTCAGTAGAAGAAGGAGATAAAATAAATCTTCAAATAACATACATAGACAAAGACAAAAATAAAATGACTCTTTCTAAGAAACACCTAGAATACAATCCATGGCATGATGTTCATCTTCATGTTCATGAGATAGTATCTGGAACAGTTGAAAGATTCACAAACACTGGCGCTATTATTAAGGTTGGAAACGTGGAAGGTTTCTTATCTAATAAAGATGCTAGTGATGAAGGAAAAGATGCTCAAGAAGTACTAAAAGTTGGTGATGTTATAAATGCTGAGGTAGTTGCTGTTAATCCACAACGTTGGCTTTTAACTTTATCAATTAGAACTATAGAGGAAAGAGAAAAGAGGAAATATGTTGAAAAGTTTATTGAAGAAAACGTTTCAAGCTCTTCAACATTAGAAGATTTATTTAAAGAAGAAGAAAAATAGAATAGGCCAGATAGGCCTTTTCTTATTATAGAGGGTATTATGCTTCCAGTTGTTGCGATAGTTGGTAGACCAAATGTTGGTAAAAGTCAAATCTTCAATAGAATAGTTGGTACACGTCAATCAATAGTTGATGATTTTTATGGTCTAACAAGAGATAGAATCTATGGAAGCGCTGAATGGAATACTAAAGAATTTAAAATAATAGATACTGGGGGAATTGAAGTTAAAAATACCACTTTTCAAAAAGAGATTCAAACTCAGGTTGAAATCGCAATAGAAGAAGCCGATGTAATTATCTTTGTTTTAGATATTAGAACCCCTATTTCTGATGATGACTTAAAAATATCTAAATTATTGAAGAAATCAAATAAGCCTGTGGTGGTTGCCCTAAATAAGGCTGATAACCAAGATTTGATGACTAATCTCTATGATTTTTATGGGCTTGGTTTTTCTGATCTTTTCGCTGTATCTGGGATACACTCTATTGGAATAGGCGATATGCTAGATTCTGTCATCTCACATTTTGCTCCTAAAAAGATAGAAGAAGATAAAGACGATGATTCAATTGATGTCGCAATTATAGGAAGGCCTAATGTTGGAAAAAGCAGTCTCACAAATGCTATTTTAAATAAAGAAAGAGTAATAGTTTCAAGTGTGGAAGGAACCACAACCGATTCAATTGATACTTTATTTATAAAAGATGATAAAAAATACCGTATCATTGATACAGCTGGAATGAGAAAAAAAGGTAAAATATTTGAATCTATTGAAAAATATTCAGTTCTAAGAGCTTATCAAGCAATTGATAGAGCGAATATCTGCCTAGTTGTAATTGATGCATCTAAAGGCATTTTAGAAAACGACACACATATTGCTGGATATGCTAAAGAATCTGGAAAAGGAATAATAATAGTTGTCAATAAATGGGATTTAATAGAAAAGAATGATAGAACTATGGATGAATGGAAACTAAAAGTAAAAGATGCTTTTAGATTCATCGATTTTGCACCTATAGTATTTGTTTCAAGCCTTACTAAACAAAGAGTTCACACTTTATTTCCAATAATAGATCAAGTATATCAAAATATAAATAAGAGGATTTCCACATCTTTAATTAATGATTGTATTGTTGATGCGATGCTTTTAAATGAGCCTAAACAATATAAAGGTGTCCAACTTAAAGTATTTTATTCTTCTCAAGTATCAGTAAATCCTCCAACATTCGTCTTCTTTGTAAATGATACTGAATGCATTCATTTCTCATATGAAAGATATTTAGAAAACAAAATAAGAGAATCATTTGATTTCACAGGTACACCTATCAAATTAATCTTTAGAAAGAGAACTTAATTTCATTATTCTGTTGATTTTTACAATAATATAAAATATAATTAAATCAAAATGGAGGAACATTATGAATAAAGTTGAATTAGTTGCAGGACTCGCTAAAAAAACAGGTCTTACAAAGCAAGAAGCTGAAAAAGCATTCGATAGCGTATTTGACGTAATAATGGAAGCACTTGAAGAAGGCGAAAAAGTTATCATTTCTGGATTCGGAACATTTGAAGTTAAGAAAAGAAAATCTCATGAAGGGCATGACCCTCGTACAAAAGAGAAGATTCATATTCCTGAAATGAAGGCTGCAACATTTAAAGTTGGAAAAGAATTAAGAGAAAGAGTAAGATAATAACGGCGTTCAATTGGATGCTTTATAATATGAAAAACCTAGGTCTAAACTCCTAGGTTTTTTCATATAAAACTACACTCTTTAATTTTTCAATCATTTTTATTTTATTTATTTCTTGTGTATTCTCTTCAGTTTGATAAGTTGTTTGGCATAATATATAATCAGTTGACTTATCAAATAATTTACTCACCTTTATGATTATGCTTGATGGAATATCTCCTTCACCTTTTTCAAATTTTCTTAAAGATGTAGTAGTTATTCCAAGTATTTTAGACAATGCTTCTAGCCTTATATCACTATTAATTCTAAGTTCTTTAATTCTATTCTTCATATTACATTCCTAAAGATGCCATTATTACTATAAAGCTTATAAGATTTGATACTGAATGAACCAAAAAATTTGTGTATATATTATGATTACTATAGTGATAAATTAACGCAAACGCAAAACCAGGGATGAAATATAATGGGAAATATGCGAGCTCTATTAATGAAAAACTAGATAAGTGAAGAATTCCAAAAAGAACCGCAGATAAGATTATTGGAATGATTTGTTTTGTTCCTTTGAATGCACTAAAAATTAGTTCTCTAAATAATAATTCTTCAAGAAGTGGAGCTAGAATCACAACTACTAAGAATAAAAGTACATAATTGATAGTAGTATTAGATGCCTCAAAATAATCGATTATTGTGTTTTGATTAGTAGATTCACCTATTTCAAATAATTTATCCATAAATGTTTGATAATAAGAAGCCGCAAGTTGAAAGAGGTAGAATACAAAATATGAAACTAATACATACATTAAAAATTTGAATATATTTTTGAATGTCTTTTTCCCTTCTTCAATAAACCTCTTTCTGTAAATAATAATTCCAATAATAAGAGGTATTAATTTAGAAATAAACCAAACAAGAGAATATCTAAATTCAATATCTTGAGTATAAGGCGCAATTAAAATAGTTAAAACAGCTTCTAATAACTGAAAAACAACAATTAGAAGTAGTGGTATAAAATCTATTTTTTTAGTTGTTATAATATCTCCTTTTTCATTCATTTCAATTAAACACCTCATAAAAAATAAAAACATTAGGTTTTTATCACAACTAATATGATAAAATAAAAACATGAAAAAGAAAAGGATTATTATCGCAACTCACAATTTCTTCAAGTTTAGTGAAATAAGTAAAATGCTTAGTCCACTAGGCTATGAATGCATATCTTTAAGAGATCTTGGATATAATAATGATATTATTGAAGATAAAGATACATTTGAAGATAATGCATTAATCAAAGCTAAGACAATCTATGATTATTATAAATCAAGTGTAATAAGCGATGATTCTGGACTAATTGTTGATGTGCTCGTTAATCTTCCAGGAGTTCATTCACATAGATTCGCAAAAGAAGATGCAAATGATAAAGAAAATAGAGATTATCTAATCTCAATTTTAAAGAAATATGGATCTGGTCCTTTTAAAGCTCATTTTGAAACATCAATTATCTATATGGATAATGATAAAGTAATAAAAGCTAAGGGAAGACTTGATGGAGAAATAATACTTGAAGAAAGAGGAAATAATGGTTTTGGATATGATTCAATATTTTATCTAAAAGATAAAGCTAAAACTTTAGCGGAATTGACTCAAGATGAAAAAAACGGATTATCTCATAGGCATATGGCTATAATGAATCTAATTGAGGAACTACAAAAATGAAAATATTAGTTTTTTCAGATTTGCATGGTTCTCTTGAAAATTTAGATAACGTTTTATCTAATTTTAAATTTGATAGAATATTTGGTCTTGGAGACTATGGCGCCTATCTTGAAGAATTAAATTCAAGAGATGTATTTGGAGTTAGAGGAAATGCCTACTTTGACCCAGATTATGAGATAGATAGAATAATTGAAATTGAAGGATTTAAAATATTATTAACTCATGGTCATACTCATAATGTTAGAAACTCAAGATTAAGGCTCAAATTATTCGCCCAAGAAAAAGGTGTAGATATAGTATTTTATGGTCATACCCACATCGCATTAATCGAAGAAAGTGATGGAATATATTTGATTAATCCAGGCTCTATTTCTATCCCATATTATCCATCTTTTCCAACCTTCATAATTATGGATATAGAAGAAAGAAGCGCAACTATTGAAATATTAGATGCAGTAACTTTTAGTGTGTTTAGTGAGATTAAAATAAAAAAATGAAAGATGATTTGAACACTCCTAAAAATGAAATAGATATTCTTTTCAGTATAGAAGATGCGAAAGGAAAAGGAGAAAAAGAGATATATGAATCTCTCATTTCCGCAATCTCTTTATTCGAAAAAGAATATGATTATGTTTCTATAGTAGAAGTGATTGATGAAAATATTTCATCTATTAATGATGCTAAATATAAAACTGAAATAATAAATAAAAAAATAAATGCTCTTTTAAAGCTTGAAGACTACAATGAACTTCTTAAAACTTTGAATGAAAAAGAAGCAATAAAAGGTTTAGATCAAACTCAAAAAACTAATATTTTATTTTATAAAGCCATCGCATATGAAGCTTTAGATGAGATAGATTTATCTATAGAATCTCTAGAAGCTATCCTCGATAATATTCCAAAATATAGCCTAATCAATAAATATTTAAAATTATCAATGCTTTATCTTAAAGTATCAAAGGTAGATAAAGCTAAAGAAGCATATGATTATGCATCTTTAGTTGACCACTCACATTCCAATGATATGTTCTATCTTGTGGAATCTGATTTATTTTATAAATCATCTAAATATCTAGATGCTTTAGAATCATTTGAATCATTTTTCTTAAGAAGCAATAATAGATATAAATATTTAGATAGATATATACTAATAAACATCGCTCTTAAAAGATATGATGACGCATATAAATTCTATATGAATTATATAGATAAGCCATCTTTAAGATTATCAAGCGGAAACAGATATCAATTCTTAAAAAGTGTAGCCCTTCTTTTTGAAAAGATGGGAAAAGAAAAAGAACTAGATGAAATAAAATGTGAACTCGAAAGAATAAAACCTATTTATTTTAAAAGAATTGAAAACGATAATTTAAGCATAATAGACACTATTACTCAAAATATGACTCTTCCTTTAACTAAATATGATAAAAGGAAAAATATCGCAAATAAGTTCTTTAAACTTTTAAATAAGATAGAAAAAAACACTTTAGTGTTTATAGAATATTATATAGATGGATATAAATATTCGAAATTCAATAACACACAATTAAAAGAAAAAGAGATATTAAAAGTAGACGTTATAGAGAAATCATTAGTTGAATATTTTGATTTAAATGAAGATAAAATATTGAATTATTATTATAATGATAAACTCGAAAAGGTTGAAGAAAAAGTTAAATGTTATTTCATAGGAAATGAGTATATTAAATATGGTTTCTTCATGGTCTCATATGATGAAAACTATGACTACATCTATAAAGTACTTAAGAATTCATTATTTGAATTATTCTTAAGACTAGATTCAATCTGTACTAAGAATGATGATTATAATAATCTTTTAATGCTTCTTGAAAATGAGAATACTGGTTTAATTAAAATCAATAATAATTTTGTAGAATTCAAAGATTCATATTCTAAAAAATTATTTAATTCTAAACTAGATGTAATGAAGACTGAAGATTTCAGTTCTATCTTTTTTGATGAATTTGATATTCCATATCTAGAAAAAGTCAAGAAACAATCCTTAAGAATAATAAATGATTTTGAAACTAAATATATAGAATTCAAATCCACTTTAATAGATGATAATTTATATGCTCTTGTAAGTGATGTAACTTTGAAGAAGGAAAGAAAAGAAAGATTAGAAAATTTCTATTATTATTCAGATACATCTTTCTATAATGAAAATTCTTTAAAGAAAGATATAGATATCAAATCTTCAAGTTATGCAATAATAGGTCTTTATATTCCAATTGTTGAAGAGATGGATACTTTCGATCTCAAAAATAAAAAGCTAAAAGAATTATCTAAATATTTTGATTCCGTTCAAAAAGAATTAAAAATATATATGGTATCTTTGAATCATTTCATCATTATGCATGATTCAATTGATAAAAGAACTCTAGAGTCCCTATATAGAAAAATCAAAGACAATATTCAATCATTATATAGAATATCTCAGTCATTGAGATATAAAGATATAAATGGATTTATATCTAAATCATTAAAAGGCAAATCTTTTGATGAAGTTAAATCTTTAATTGAATATGGTTTCTATAACTCATTTGAAAAGAATGATTTATTAGTTATAGATAATGATGAAAAAAGAGATTATTCTCTATTCCAAATATACGCAAAAGATGTAGAGACAAAAATAAAAGAAAACAGCTTAAAGATTGATTATTATCCAATAATAGATGAAAAGAATAATTCAATTCATTATTTCTTCCCACAATTTAGACTTCCAAAAGAAATAAATCACTCAATCTTTGAAAGAATATTAAACAAATATGATTTAGAATCAAGAGCCGATTTTGAACTCATATCTTTAACTTTCCAAAATCATAAAAAAATAAAGAAGGATATAAGATACATCATTCCAATCCATAAAGAATCAGTTATGAACACAAATTTCATAAAGAGGTTATCAGTTCAATTCAAAGAAAATGATTTATTTGGAAAGGTTATCATTTATACAGATTATATAGATAACAATAGTTTTAAAAAAGGCATAGATTCAATGATCAATTCCGGCCTAAAACTTGCGACATCCATAAATCAATTATCTTTTGATTCAATAAACAAATTTAAAGTAATCTTCTTTAATAATAAGAATACTGAATTTGAAAAACACTTCTTAAATGGTCTATCATCTATTAATAAAACTGAGATAGTCTTAACTGATGGAGATAATATAGGTAATAATTTATCATTTAGAAACAATTTCAGATTGTATTCTTTAGAAGATATCATAAAATTGTAATCACTTTATTTTACTTTTAAAACTAAAAATATTATAATAGTTTTATAAGGTTTTTTGAATTATCATATCTGATGTTAAATACATAAGATATGTCTAGATTATGATGATAATAAAAAAGGAGATATAAAAATGGAATTAAAAGGAAGTAAAACAGAAAAAAATTTAATGGAAGCATTTGCTGGAGAAAGCCAAGCAAGAAATAAGTACACTTATTTTGCTAGTGTAGCAAGAAAAGAAGGTTATGAACAAATAGCCGAAATCTTTGAAGAAACTGCACTAAATGAAAAAGAACACGCTAAGATTTGGTTCAAACATTTAAAAGGAATAGGGAATACTTTAGAAAATTTAAAGGCTGCTGCAAGTGGTGAAAACTTCGAATATACAGATATGTATAAGAGAATGGCACAAGAAGCTAAAGAAGAAGGTTTCTTAGGAATCGCTAAACAATTTGAAATGGTTGGTGAAATCGAAAGAACACATGAACAAAGATATCTCAAGTTACTAGAAAATATAGAAATGCAAAAAGTATTTGAAAAGAGTGAAGTAACTATGTGGAAATGTCGTAACTGTGGACACTTAGTAATGGGCGTTAAAGCTCCAGAAGTATGTCCAGTTTGTGCTCATCCAAAATCATTCTTCGAAGTTAGGGCAGAAAACTATTAAAAATATAAAACACTTAAAAGCAATGTCCATCATTGCTTTTTTAATTGATATAAAATAAAATTAGTTATATAATTCTAATTGTCAAAAAGGAGAGATGTATATGAAGGCAACTAGAATGTGTTTAAAAACCTTAAAAGAAGCTCCACAAGAAGCAGTAATTGCTTCTCATATTTTGCTCCTTAGAAGTGGCATGATAAAAAAGAATGTCGCTGGTATTTATACATATATGCCTCTTGGCTTAAAAGTTATCAAGAAAATAGAAGATATCATTAGAGAAGAGATGGAAAATATTGGTTGTGAAGAAATATTATGCAGTGCTATACAACCAAAAGAATTATGGGTTGAATCTGGTAGATGGGATAAATATGGTCCTGAACTCATGAGATTAAAAGATAGGAATGATAGAGAATTTTGTCTAGGCCCAACTCATGAAGAAGTATTCACAACTATAGTTAAAGAGTCTATTCGTTCATATAAAGAATTACCTATATCTTTATTCCAAATCCAAACTAAATATAGAGATGAAATGCGTCCTAGATTTGGTCTTATTAGGTCAAGAGAATTCATTATGAAAGATGCATATTCTTTTGATATAGATGAAGTTGGGCTTGAAAAATCATATGATAATTTCTTTAAAGCTTATAATAATATCTTTAAAAGATTACACCTAAATTTCACTCCTGTCCTTGCGGATAGTGGTAATATAGGTGGTTCAGTAAGCCATCAATTTATGGCGTTATCTGATATCGGTGAATCAACTATTATATATAACGCTAATTATAGTGCTGACCAAGAAAAAGCTGAAGCTTTAGTAGATATTTATAATGAAGATAATGAACTAAAAGAAATAGAAGAAGTATCTACTCCAAATGTTAAAACTATTGAAGAATTAGAAGGATTCTTAAAGACTTCAAAAAAGAGAATAATCAAATCTATAGTTTATAAAGACTTCTTAAATAAAAGACTCATCTTAGCGCTTGTAAGAGGTGATAGAGATATCAATAAAATAAAACTTGCGAATGCTCTAGATGTCAGTGAATTCGATCTCGATTTCGCAACTCTAGAAGATTTATCCGGAATTAATTCAACTTTTGGTTTTGTAGGTCCAATAAGTCTCAATTTATTGACTGTCGTAGATGAAGAAGTTACACATATGATAAATGCGTATGCAGGTTCTAATAAAAAGGATATACATTTAAAGAATGTAAACTTTAAAAGAGATTTCGATGGAATAGTAAAAGATATAAGGGTAGTTAAAGCTGGAGATTTAGATATAATTAAAGGCGAAAAACTTAAAGAAGAAAAAGGAATTGAAGTAGGTCAAGTATTCAAACTTGGGACTAAATATTCCCTTCCTATGAACTGTGTATATGTCAATGAAAAAGGTGAAAGCGTACCTATGGTTATGGGCTGTTATGGGATAGGTGTTTCTAGAACTCTTCAAGCAATAGTAGAAGAATATCATGATGAATATGGTATCAAATTCCCAGCTGATCTAGCCCCATATAAGGCAGTAATAATCCCAGTTAAATATGATAATGAAATGAAAGACTTATCTTTAGAGTTATATGAAGAGTTAAAATCTAAAGGTATAGATGTAATATTAGATGATAGAAACTTATCATTTGGTGTAAAAGCTCATGACTGGGAATTAATTGGTATTCCATACCACATTATAGTAGGTCGTGATGCCGCAATAAAAAAAGTTGAATTCAAATTTAGATCAACTTTAGAAAAAATAATTATAGATTCAAAAGATGTAATAAATAATATAAAATAAGAAGGACTATCAGTCCTTCTTATTTATTAAATCTATTATTTCACCATTAAGTTTATAAGATAATAACTTATCAAGGTTAACATTTGAAATTGATGAGAATATATTTTTAGATACATACATATTATCATCATCTAGATTTTTGATAAGTTTTTTTATTTTTTGTCTTTTAGATTCTTCACACAATACCTTATCTTTAGTTAAGAAACATCCACATTTTAATAACTTAATCCCAACTTCATTAAAAAAGTTTATTATATCATCTTCTTTAATGAAATACATTGGTCTAATTAATTCCATTCCTTCATAATTTTGACTTTTAACTTTAGGCCTCATAGAAGATACTTCGCCAGAATACAGGATAGACATTAAAGTAGTTTCTATTACATCATTATAGTGATGCGCAAGCGCTATCTTATTACAGCCCTCATCCTTCGCAATTTTATAAAGAGCTCCCCTTCTCATCTTAGCGCATATATAACATTTATTTTTATCTTGCATAGATGAGATTTTAAAAATATTAGTATCTTTAATTATTAAATCAATACCTAATGTTTTAGCGTTTTCTTTTATTTTTTCTAAATCAGAATTTTCATACCCAGGATTCATTAAAATATATTTAGCTTCAAAAGGAATATCGCTAAATTTAGACAATTCAGAAAAACATAAAGCCATAAGAAAAGAATCTTTTCCTCCACTTATACATACCGCAACTTTATCATTTTCATTTAAAAGATTATATTTTTTAAGTGCCCTTAAAAATGGAGATAATATTATATGTTTATATTTATTATTCAAGAGATTAATTGGATTTATCATTTTAAATGTTCCATCATTTTTGAAATGATATTTGTCATCATTTTCATTTCGTCTATATCTAAATATTCTAATACACCATGGAAATTATCTCCACCTGTCCCAAGGTTAGGACATGGAAGCCCAAGATATGAAAGTAGTGCACCATCAGTTCCACCTCTAATAGGTACATCTACTAAATTGATATCTAATTCTTTATATACTTCATGAACTAAATCTACTACATGATGATTGTTTTTAATAATATCATACATATTTCTATATTGATCTTTAATGAAAACATTTACTAATTCTTTATTATATAGTTTATTGATTTCGTCTCTTGCATGGTAGAATGAATTTTCAAATCTTTCAAGTTCGCAACTTTCAAAACTTCTAAGAATGTATATCGAAGTAGAATGTTCTGTGATGCCAGTTGTATTAGTTAGATGAATAAAACCTTCTCTTCCTTCAGTGTTCTCAGGCCTATTAAGCGGAAGAAGTGAATGGAATTTCATAAATACTTCTTGTGAATTGATCAATTTATTTTTGCCCATTGATGGGTGAATAGATACACCATCAATTTCCACTTTTGCTTGTTTAGCGTTAAAAGTCTCATTTTGGAAAGCTTGAATACATCCACCATCTAATGTATATGCATACATTTTTCCATTAGTTTCTTTTATGTAATCTATATCTATATTTTCTGTGCCTCTTCCTATTTCTTCATCGCTTGAGAAACAAATAGTTATATTAGGATATCCTCCCTTTTTAAGAGCTTTTTCAAGAACGTCCATGATAATTGCGACTCCCGCTTTATCATCTGCGCCAAGAAGTGTAGTTCCATCAGTGACTATTAAATCATGATTTAGATGATATTTCATAAGTGGAAATTCATCTATCGATAATTTCTTTTTATCGTTAAGGATGATATCTTCACCAGTGAAATGAACTATTCTCGCTTTTATGTCTTTTCCACTCGCATCACTAGATGTATCTACGTGAGCCATAAGAAATAGAGTGTCATTTTTAGCGCAGTCACTTTTTACCTTTCCATATGTATAACCATCTTTATAGAATGCATCTACACCTAGTTCTTTTAATTCCTCAACTAATTCTTTTAAAAGAACCACTTGTGATTGAGTGGATGGCTTAGTTTTACTAAATTCATCCGAAGTTGTTTCATATGATACATATTTTAAAAATCTCTTAACAATATCCACAATAAATTCCTCCATCTTTTATGATTATAACACATCTATTGTCCTAAAATTATTTTTATTAAAAAAATAATAATCATAGTATATAATTAGGTTATGGGATACGTTAAAGGCGAAGTAAAATACAGACTATATTATGATAATGAATCCTTATATGGCATCTATAAAGTATTAATAGATGAAACCGATGAAGATGCATTTAAAAATTATGGGACTATATCAGTCGCAGGTTATTTTAATATGCTTGAAATAAATTCAACTTATATATTCAAAGGTAAAACTATCATTTCAAAAAAATATGGTTTCACATTCCAAAGTGAAACATTTGAAAGAGTACTCCCATCATCTAAAGAAGGCTTGATTGAATTCTTATCTGGGGATGCTTTTAGAGGAATAGGGAAGAAGAAAGCATCTTTAATAGTTGATGAATTAGGTTTAGATTGTGTGAAGATTATTCTTAATGATAGAGGCGAACTTGACAAAGTTAAAGGCTTATCAGAATCAAATAAAGATACGATTTATGAAGTGCTCCTTGAGACAGAAGGAATAGAAGAGATATTAGTAACTCTATATTCATATGGAATAACTCCTAAAATATCAATGAGGATATATGAAAAATATAAGATGGATACTTTAAAAATAATAAAAGAGAATCCATATAAACTCATTGATGATGTAGAAGGAATTGCGTTTTTAAAAGCAGACAAAATAGCGATGTCTACAGGAATTAACCCTAAAAGCACTATGAGAATAGAAGCTTGTATAGAATATCTTCTTGGAAGTGATTCAGAAGATACGGGAAATACATATCTTGATGAAGTAGAACTAATAGAAAAAGCTAAGAACTATTTAGCATTTGATAGAGACGAATTAGATATTATAAAAGCATCTATTGAAAGTTTAATATTTAGAGGAAGGATAGTGAAAAAAGATGATACACTATCTCTTTCAGCTTTATATTATTCAGAACAATATATCGCAAACAAAATAATGCTTATGGAAAAAGAGCCTAAAACAGCATTCTTTAAAGAAGAAATAAAAAGACTGATTAGTGAACTTGAAAAAGAGTTAGATATAGAATATGAAGATAGGCAAAAAGATGCAATATATAATGCCTTAACAAATAATGTTTCTATCATTACTGGTGGACCAGGAACAGGCAAAACAACAATCGAAAAAGGTATCATTTATGTATATAGTCAATTAGTTAGGAACAATACGGAATTTATCTATCTTGCTGCTCCAACTGGAAAAGCTGCGAAGAGAATAGAAGAATCGACAGGTTATAGCGCATTTACAATACATAGAACCCTTGGGTATAGTAGAAGTGGTATTTTCACATATAATAGGCTCAATCCTCTTCCTGCGAAACTCATGATTATAGATGAAGCATCAATGATAGATACATACCTATTTAAAAGACTACTTGAAGCATTAAATAATGATACAAAACTTGTGATAGTAGGAGACAGCAATCAGCTTCCATCAATAGGCCCAGGTCAAGTATTAAAAGATCTAATAGATTCAAAGATGATTTCAACTACTTTGCTTAATAAAATACATAGACAGAAAAAAGATTCAAAAATCATTTCTCTAGCTTATGATATTTTAGATGAAGATATAAAAACAGAACTAGATAAAGAACACGAAGAGTTGACTTATATTCCATCAACTCAAAATCATCTTTTAGAATGTCTTTATCAAACCATCAATCATTTTTTAGGAAAAGGATATTCATTACTTTCAGATATTCAAATCTTAATTCCAATTTATAAGAGCGGTGTTGGAATAGATTATGTGAATAAATTCATTCAAGAAACATATAATTCAAATTTCAACAACAACATAGAAGTTGAATCAAATACCTTTTTCATCGATGACAAAGTTATACAACTTGTGAATCAATATGAAGATTTCGTAATGAATGGTGATATGGGTGTAATATCGGATTTTTTAGGAGAAAAAGAATTATCAGTTGATTATCAAGGCAATATAGTTACATATAAAGGAAAAGATATATCAAATATCTCATTAGCTTACGCAATAAGCGTTCACAAAAGTCAGGGTTCCGAATTCCCTGTGGTTATTCTACCAATATTTAATCAATATCATCCAGTAATAAATAAGAAATTGTTGTATACTGCGGTAACGAGGGCAAAGAATTATTTAGTTATAATAGGGGATATTAGAACGCTCAACAGAGCTATCAAAATTGAATCTTTAGATAGAAAAACAAGAATCAAAGATTTTTTAAATGAATAATATGGATACTATAAAAATTACAATTCTTATAGTATAATATAGATTAATAAAACAAATGGAGGTTCTTATGGGATTATTAAAAATAGTTGAATGGAAAGATAATTCTTCAAATCAAATTGTTTATAAGGTTGATTTATCAAAAGATTATATCAATCGTGGTTCAAAACTAATTGTTAGGGATAGCCAAGTTTGTATCTTTGCAGATAAAGGCAGAATGGCAGATGTGTTCTTACCTGGAACATATTCTCTAGACACTAACAATATTCCAATTATTACAAAATTATTATCATGGAAATATGGATTTGAAAGTCCTTTTAAATCTGATTTATATTTTGTAAATACTAAACAATTCACAAACTGCAGATGGGGAACATCCAATCCAATCATAATTAGGGATGCTGATTATGGCGCTGTAAGAATAAGAGGATTTGGTACTTATTCTTTCAAAGTTAAAGATGCATTCATTTTTATGCAAGAATTATCTGGAACTAATTCATCATATAAAACCGATGATATCATAGACTATCTAAAATCAATGCTAATAACTAAATTAACTGATGCAATCGGAGAACTCAAGATTCCAATTCTTGATATGGCTGCTAACCTAAATGAATTTGGTGATATCGTTAAGAACACAATAAGCGATGATTTCAAAGCAATCGGTATTGAATTAGTTAAATTCAATTTTGAAAACTTCTCATTACCAGAAGAACTAGAAAAAGCTCTTGATGAACAAACTAAACTTGGTATGATGAGAAAGAACTTAGATGTATACACTCAAATGGGTAGAGTAGAGGCTTTAAAAGAAGCTGCGAAGAACCCAGGTGCTGCAGGAACTATGATGGGCGCAGGTATTGGACTCGGACTTGGCGCTAATATGGGTAGAGCGTTTGGTGATATGTCTCAAGATATTGCGAGTGCTCCTGAAGAAAAAGATACTTGTCCTAAGTGTGGTGCAAGTGTAAAGAAAGGTGCAAAATTCTGCCCTGAATGTGGAAGCCCTATGGGAAATGTATGTCCTAAGTGTGGTGCAAGTGTAGGAAAAGATGCTAAGTTCTGCCCTGAATGTGGTCAAAAGCTAGTATTAACTTGTTCTAAGTGTGGTGCTGAACTTAAAGCGGGGGCTAAGTTCTGCCCTGAATGTGGTACAAAGGTAAAATAAAAAGTGTCTAATGATAATATATATGATGCTTTAGAAAGCACAACTGAAATTGCGAAATGCCCATCATGTGGGGCAAATATGGAGTATTCACCAAGTAGGAGCTCTCTTCTTTGCCCATATTGTGGCGCAACTAAAGCTGTAAATCTAAATGATGTAAGTTCTGAAATACAAATTGAGAATTTATTCAAAGAGTCTTCAAATTCTTGGAATGATGAAACTCATGTTTTTAGGTGCAATAACTGTGGTGCAAAAGAAGTTTTAAATAGAACTGACTTAGCTACCAAATGTCCATTTTGTGGTACAACTAATGTTGTAGAAATAGAAGAACTTCCTGGTTCTAAACCTAATGGTATAGTACCATTTAAGATTGAAAAGGATGAAGCAATTAGTTGTGCAATTACGTGGGCTAAGAAAAGATTTTATGCACCAAGAAAATTCAAAAAATCTGTTTCAACTGAATCTGTGAGTAGCACATATTCACCATCATATTCTTTTGATTCAAAAACTGAATCGCATTATAAAGGAAGACTTGGTGAATATCACTATGAAACAGTAACTAGAAACGGTAAAACAGTTCAAAAGAGATATACTAAATGGTTTAATATCAGTGGAACGTATAATCTTGATTTCGATGATCTATTAATTCATGCGACTGATTCTATATCGCAGAAGAATTTAGAGAAACTTGGAAATTTTGATACCAATAATTCTATGCTTTATAATTCTTCATTCCTTCATGGCTTTAGCGCAAATAGCGCAGATAGAAGTGGAATGGAATGCTATGAAGATGCAAAAAGAATAATGAATGAAAGAATTAAAAAAGCTATTTTAAAACAATATAATTATGATGTTATAGATTATATAAACATTGATACCATATTTGATGAAATAACATATAAGAATTTATTACTTCCAATATATGTTGGTTTCTACAATTATAATAAGAAATTGTTCAACTTCTTTGTAAATGGTTTTAATGGAACTGTTACAGGAAAGACACCACTTTCTATCATTAAGGTTGGAATAACTGTAATTTTAATACTTGCAGTATTATTCCTTATAGGATATTTAGTTTATATTAGTTAATAGGAGGATTTTATGAAAAAAAGTTTATTTTCATTATTAGGTATAGTTGGCACTGCCTTTGGCTTAGTATTATACGCTCTATCATTTTTAAAGCCTGAACAATATTCATATTTCACTTTAGCATATATGGTTGCCTTAATCTCTGGCGTTTGGGGAATCTCATTCCTTTTAAAAGGTGCATTCTATAGAAAAGATGTGGTAATGCAAAAAACTAGATTCCTTGTAGGAATTATATTTGTTGCTATTGCTATTGCTGCTTTAGTATGGGGTATTATTATTCCTGCTGATTTAGTTTTACCAATCATTTTAATAGTTATTGCAGCTGTTATTGTATTTATTTATTTATTTAAATCTCGCAGAAGATGGGATGAAGGCGACAACCACGATAAAGGATACAAGAATTATTACGAAAGAAAAGCTGAAGAAGAAAAACTTGAAGCTAAACAAAAAAATAAAAAATAACTTACACTTTAAGAAGGTCATGAATTTCTTGGCCTTTTTTATTGCGTTTATATGATATAATAAAAAAGGAAATAAAAAAGAAGGAGATATTAATATGCCATTAGTAAACACTAAAGAAATGTTTGAAAAAGCATATAAAGAAGGATACGCTATAGGCGCATTCAACGTTAACAACATGGAAATTGTTCAAGGAATTACTGAAGCTGCAGGAGAATTAAACTCACCAGTAATACTTCAAGTTTCTGCAGGAGCTAGAAAATACGCTAATCCTAAATATTTGAAGCATTTAGTTGAAGCTGCGATTGAGAATTATCCAAATATACCAATTGCTCTTCACTTAGACCATGGTGATTCATTTGAAATTTGTAAATCATGTATCGATGATGGCTTTTCATCAGTAATGATTGATGGATCAAAACTTGATTTTGAAGAAAACATCAAAGTTACTAAGATGGTTTGTGATTATGCTCACGATGTTAAAGCACGTGGAAGATACATTACTGTAGAAGGAGAACTCGGTAAACTCGCAGGAATTGAAGATGCAGTAAACGTTAAAGATGAAGATGCACAATTCACTAATCCTGATGAAGTAGAAGAATTCGTTAAGCGTACTGGTGTAGATTCTTTAGCAATCGCTATTGGAACATCTCATGGTGCATATAAATTTAAACCTGGACAAAAACCTAGATTACGTTTAGATATCTTAGAAGAAGTTTCAAGAAGACTCCCAGGTTTTCCAATAGTTCTTCATGGTGCATCAAGCGTTCCACAAGAATTCGTTAAGATAATTAATGAAAATGGTGGAGCAATGCCAAATGCAATAGGCATTCCAGAAGATCAACTAAGAGAAGCTGCAAAACGTGCAGTATGCAAGATAAATATTGATTCAGATTTAAGAGTTGCATTAACTGCAGCAATCAGAAAACACTTCAACGATCATCCAGATCACTTTGACCCAAGACAATATTTAACTGATGCAAGAGCTAACATTAAAGAATTAGTTGCTCATAAGATTAAAGATGTTTTAGGTTCAGAAAATAAAGCATAATCAAATTATTAGTATTTAAAAAAAGAGTTGAGCTAGTACCTTAAATTTAAGGAAATGCTAGCTCTTTTATTTTTTTTGATATCGTTGTTATAATAATATATTTGTCTAACAAATTAGATGCAATAATAGCGATTCTCTTGATTAGTAGACACTTGAGAGTGTCTGCCTTTTAACGAAGCGGAATGGGAACGCTAAATATAACTAATAAATAAAACGAAATAGAAAGGGGTTTTGCTGATAATCAAAATCCTTTTTTATATTGCTGATATATAAAAAAGGTGACTTTGCGCAATATACATATTATATCCAAAAAATATATTGCGTATTATCCGCGAAATGATAAAAAAATATCTTGCGCATTATGCAATTAGGGTGTATAATGATAGCGAAAGGAGATACATATATGGAACTGAAAAGAAAAATATACGCTAAGCTTTTAGAATGGAAAGAAATAATGAGCAAAGATTATGCGTTGATGA
>DBYK01000002.1 GCA_002310135.1 Caryophanales bacterium UBA1188
GGATCCACTCAAGGTGTTCACTACAATACTAAAGATTCATTTAGATTAGGAATGGCATACGGAAAAATCATCCTTGATAATATCTTATCTGATTAAATAATATATTTCATTATTTAAGCGCCCACTTATTTAGGGCGCTTTTCTATTCTTCTTTATATATTCGATATCAGTTTAAGTGCATACAAAAAAGGACTCTATAGTTAAACATTAATGTTTATTTATAAAATTTAATATATAATATTGATGAAAATCAAAGTACATTTACTTGAATATAAACGAAAAAGGATTAAAATATTAATGTATGGAAGAGAAGTTATTGTTTTCAACATTTTTAAAAGATATCAAAGATAAAGAGCACTTTTCGAATTCAACTTTGGCATCGTATATGAATTGTACAGAAAGTGCTGTTTCTTTATACCTAAATAAAAAGTCTTTAGTAGGATTTGACAAGATAACTTATTTAAAACAATCCCTAGCAACTATTGAGAATAAAAACATATTCGATTATGTATTTAATTTTTTTCCAATTGGATTTTATCATGGTTCTAGGCATGGTATAGAAGGCGAAATAGATGTTGAAAGAAATAAAGAAAAGACACTTGATTTTGGACATGGCTTCTATTTAGGAACCACTTTTAAACAATCTTCCACATTTGTTGCAGCTGAAAGTGAAGGCAAAGATAGAGTGTATAAGTTTTCTTTCTCTTTAGATGGATTAGATTTTTTAGAACTGAGAGATATAGGATGGGTATTTTTTGTCGCTTATAACAGAAAAAAGATTCCAGATACACCTGAGAATCAACATTTAATTAGACAAGTTAGAAAAGTTATAAATCATGGATATGACGTTATAATAGGGCCTATCGCAGATGATAAGATGGCTATCTCTATGGACAATTTCTTTAATAACAATATTTCGTATGGACAATTAATTAGATGCCTAACTCAATTAGATATTGGGGATCAATATTGCCTAAAAACAAAGAAGGCTTGCAATAACTTAAAGTGCGAAGCTATCTATAGTTGTTTTGACGATGGATTAAGAAAACTTATTAGGGAGTACGCCTTTGAATCTAGCCAAAAAGCAAGCAAACATGCTGAAATGATTAATTTACAAAAAGATAATGGAAAGAAGTTTGTTGAACTATTAAAAGAATATGGAAAGAAACGTTTATTTTGAGAACTACATAAATAATTTACAAAAAGATATATTTTTAGTAGCCTATGATTCTCGTTATGAAATCGTGCAGTTTATTTCTTCATACATGAAAAGTAATGTACGTAAAGAAATGGATAAACCATATTCTAGCTGGCACAATCAAACATCTTACAGAATCTTTGAAGAAGTACTTACTGAAAATAGTTCATTGAAGAAAATAAAGAATCAAACAGTTAATAGAGATGCAGTTGAGTGGTTAGGTTTCTTTTATTCTAAATGGCATTTTTTAACAGGAGAACCATCAAAAACTATTCTTAGATTTCTTAAACCTATAAAAGGGTTAAAGGATTATTATTCTTTGCATCAAGTAGATGAGATAGAGGCTATCGAAAAGTGCAAGAGGCTATACAACCTATCTAGAAATTGCCATCGTAAAAATGAGAACAAGTATAGTTATAAAGCTCATAATGATAATCCAACATATTATTCTTTCCGAGCTCTTAGAGCAATTTATAAGTTAAAGAAGAATGAAGTGTTCAAGCAAATGAAATATGTGGGTGATACTGACAACTATGATTTCGTTGACGATGACTATACTTATGGGATTAAAGGAGATGTTATTTTTGATAAAAATAAATCCGATTTAATTTCTAAATATGAAAAGGCTGAAAGTGAATCCTTGAAATATCGAAGACTAGCGGATATTTCGATATATTTTTGTTTTGTTTATTCTGCTAACTACGAAGAGGGCAAAGATAATTTATTAAAGGATATAGAAGTTTTAAAAAAGGATTATCCTTCAAGCAAAAGAAGATATAAAACATTGTACTTTTGTCTATCAGGAAAAATATATGAAGTAACTTCTTCTAATGAAGTATACATTTATGAAATGCCATTTTCTTTAAGAGAGAACGCTGGTATTTTGAATAAAATGGAAGAAGAATATATTGTGTAGTTTAAATAGATATAAGAAAGGATTTAATTACAAAATCTTTGTTTAATAAGTGTTTATTGAATAAATATTTAAAAAATCTATATTTTTCTATTGTTAATATTCATATTATTGATATAATCATAAAGCAAACTTACTTTGGATATTAAATATCTAAGGCGGAAGGAGAAACATTTATGAAAAAAGGAATTCATCCAGAATACCACCGTTGCACAGTTACTTGTATCTCATGTGGTAACACATTCGAAACAGGTTCAACATTAAAAGAAATTAAAGTTGATACATGTGCTAACTGCCATCCATTCTACACAGGCAAACAAAGATTTGTTCAATCAGATGGTCGTGTTGATAAATTCAATCGTAAATACGGTATCAAAGAAGGTAAATAAGTTAGTTAAAAGCGCC
>DBYK01000005.1 GCA_002310135.1 Caryophanales bacterium UBA1188
AGTGTTATAATCTTGAACGTACCTACCATTTTGACACATAAAAAGATAAGTATTATTTACTTATCCTCTAAATCAAAATCTAACATTTCACTTGCAACACTTTCGTATAAATCTTGCTCATGTTTAATTGTATCTATCAAGAACATTTTATCTTCTTTATAATTTTTTAGTCCTCTCATGTAATAAGGTTTATCATTATCAAGTACAATAAATGGCATTATGTTGTTTTTTAAACATTCTTTAAACATTATCATTCTACCAACACGACCATTTCCGTCTCCGAAAGGATGTATTCTTTCAAATCTATAATGAAAATCTATTATATCTTCTATAGTAATATTTTTTAATTTATGGTACTCATCAAGTAATTCATCTAAATCATTTTCTACATCTTCAGGAGCAGAAGTATTGATTACATTTATAAGGCCAATTTTATTAGGAACAACTTTAAATCCACCAACATTATATCTAGGATTTTCTTCATCTGTTGTATTTCTTTTTAAAATCTTATTCATCTCAATCATCATATCTTTTGATAATGGCTCATCTATAGTATCAAGACAATAATCAAACAATCTAAAATGATTTTTCATTTCAGTTAAGTCATCAAACTTAATTGCATCATCACTCTTAGGAATAAAAGAATCTGTTTCAAATATTTCTTCTGTTTCATCTTCGGTTAGTTTACCACCCTCAATTTTATTTGAGTTATAAGCAAAGTTAACTTGAGAATAATGATATATATTTCCTTTGAATTTTGACTTTCTTTGTTCAATCAGTTCTAATTTTAGCTTATTTAAATCCACTTTATCATCTCCATTCATCGTTTCAAGTTTTAAGTACATATCTATTGTACCATAAAACAACTAAAAAAATAAGTCAAATTACAATGATTCTACATAAACATTGTAAGTGAACTTATTTAGTTTTCTATCTTCTCTTAGATTTTCTATACTAACATACTCTTGATTTGACAAGTATGGAACATCATTATCAGTAGCACTATCTATATGTCTGGCACCTTTAATTTTAGGTAATTCATTTCCAAGCAAGTTAAGATATATATCTAATTTAATATTGTATCTATCTTCATCTACTTTAGATACAATAATTTCATCAACAAACTTTCTTATAAATTCTTCTAATGAACCACCTTCTATTTCTTCTTGAATAGCTTTAGTTAATTTTTCAACATTATCTTTGTTTTGACTTAATATCTTCATTTGCTCAACTACTTTTTTACGTTTCTGATTTAATAAATTTATGTCTCTTTCAAATTGTTCAAATTGAACTTTCAATTCATCTCTTCTTAACTCACCAGTAAAGACTAGGTCTAAAGCCATAGACTTTTTACTCTCAACTAACTTTAATTGCTCATCAATATCATTAAGTTCTGAATCAAATTGATTAGTTTTATCTATACTTTCATATAACTTAAGCATATTGTCTATAATTCTATTCTTTTCAGGCATGATACTATTCATGATATGTTTAAATATGTTGTATAAATCATACTCAGCGATAATAGGAGAAGCACAAGCATCAAGTCTATATTGTAGATAGAGTCCACAGCTCCAAGTAGGTCTGTTTTTTCTTCTACTACCATGCGACCTTTGAAAGCTTGTATTATGTTCACCACAATATATCTTTGATGAAAAAGGATATTTTAAACTCCCGTTAAAAGCTATGGTATTAATATGATTTTTAGTTCTAGCATTTAAAATATCATTAGTTTTATTCCACAATTCTTCTGATACTATTGCTGGAATTGTCTCATCATTACATTTATACATAACTTGATGTTCTTTTTCTATTTTAATTCTTTTTTTAGTTCTGTAATCAATTGTTTCTGTTGTTTTTCCGCGATAAAAGCCTTTATATTTTGGATTTTCAATTATTCGCTTTAAAGTGTCTTTATCGTATAAATTTCCTATTTTATTATAAAACCCTAATTTACCTAATTCTTTAGATAATTTATAAAAACCATATTCACCAGTAGAATACAATTCATATACTTTTTTTATAAATTCCGCTTCTTTAGGAACAATAATTAATTTACATTTATCTTTTTTATATCCAATAATATTTGACGAACCCAAAACATGTCCTTTTTTAATAGCTTCTCTATGACCAAATTTAACGCGCGATGACAATTTCCTTGATTCATCTTGGGCTAAATTAAACATAATATTTAAAATTAACTCTGAATTAGAATCAAAGGTACTAAGATTTTGATTTTCAAAATATACACCAACATTTGCTTCTTTTAAAATTCTAATATAATGAATGCTATCTTCAAGATCTCTTGCAAATCTTGAAACTTCCTTGGTAATAATTAAATCAAAATTACCTAATTTAGCATCAATTATCATTTTTTTAAATGCTTCTCGTTTTTCTACCCGAACACCAGATATACCTTCATCAATATATCCATTAATATATATCCAATTTTGTTTAGATTTAATATAGTTCTCATAGTAATTAAGCTGATTCTCTAAAGAATTAAGTTGAACATCACTATCTGTTGAAACTCTTGCATAAAAGCATACTCTAAGTGGAATATTGTAAATTTTTTCACCACTTGCTATCGTTTTTGATACTTCTATAAAATTCATAAACGTCTCCTTTAAAATTGTAATTCTTTTATTTTTTTTAGAAGTTTTTCATTTGCTTTTATATAGGTATTATCATCTATAATTCCTTTTTTGTTTAAATTTCTGTTAATTATAATTTCTAAATTTGTTATAAAGATTTCGTTATTCAAAAATATCACCAATTAATATTACGCTTTCATTTTTCAATTATGAATAAAAGCTGGAGTTACAACTTTGAAAGTAGAACCTGGTTCATAAGTTGCCCAAATAGGAAGGTTACGATTAATTTGTTCAATAGTATAATTTTGATAATTACTAGGTGAAAAGTTAGG
>DBYK01000007.1:0-1818 GCA_002310135.1 Caryophanales bacterium UBA1188
TATTGAATTAAGAACTGATAAAACTAATCCAATAATGCTTAGAACAAGTCCAGCAGTTGTTTTATATTTATCTTTGTTTTTAGCATTTAAAACAATACCTATTATACCAAGAATCCATCCACTTAGTGCGATAATTATTCCACATGGAATGGATAGAATTCCAAGAACCAAACCAGCACTATAAGTTTGCTTTTCATTTTTCATAGCCCACACCTCCAACAAAAATAGTATATCATAAAATTGTTATTTAGTAAAAGTATACTAAATATGAAAATAATCCTAAATTTAACCATTTTTCTTTTATTTCGACCTAGATTATGATAAAATATAAATGTATGTATAGGAGTATTAAAACCATATATTTATTTAAAATAGGTTAATTAAATGGAAATGAGGGTGTATTATGTATTTAAAAAGTATTTTTTTAAGTAATTTTCGCAATTATAATACCTTATCATTAGATTTAGATAAACATATTAATATTATATATGGTAATAACGCTCAAGGGAAAACCAATTTACTAGAAAGTATATACGTTTTAGCTTTTACAAAGTCACATCGTTCTTTTATTGATAATAATTTGATTAAGAATGGGTGTGATAATTGTAAAATTAGAGGAGTTGTTGTTAAAGATAGTATTAACAGTAATCTAGAAATTGAATTTGATTTAAATAAAAAAAAATTAAAAATTGATCAAGATTTAATTAGGACTGTCAGTGATTACATTACTTTAATGAATATTATTATTTTTTATCCTGATGATTTAGAACTTATTAAAGGTTCACCAATTGAAAGAAGAAAATTTTTAAATTTTGAAATTAGTCAAATAAATAAAGATTATTTGAAAATACTAAGTGATTATAATAAATTATTAAAAATGCGAAATGATTATCTAAAAAAATATAGTATGTCTTATAACTTTGATAAAAATTATTTTGATACACTTACTGAACATTTAATAGATAAAGCTAGTTATATTTATTATTATCGCTATAAATTTGTGGAAAAGTTAAATAATTATGTTGATAATATTTTTAAAGATATTATGAATTTAAATGATTTTCATCTTATTTATAAATCACCCATAACTTTTGATAAAAGAGAAAATATTAAAATACAAATGAAAGAACGTTTAAATCATTTATATGATGTGGAATTAAAATTATCCACAACTATGTTTGGACCACATAAAGATGATTTAGAGTTCTATTTAGGTGATAAAAATCTAAAAAATTATGGTTCACAAGGACAACAAAGAGTTGCGGTTTTAGCTGTTAAATTAGCGGAAATTGAAATAATAAAAAAGAATACTGGTTATAATCCAATTTTACTTTTAGATGATGTTTTTAGTGAATTAGATGATAGTAAAAAAAATAATTTATTACAATATATAAAAAAAGGTATTCAAACAATAATTACAACAACAGATTTAAATAATATTGATGAGTCAATAATGAAACAAGCTAAATTAATAGAAATTAGTAATGGTAATATAGTACAAATAAAAGAGGTGGAATAAATGAATCAAGAAAAAGAACATTATGATGCATCCGATATACAAGTCTTAGAAGGCTTAGAAGCTGTTAGAAAAAGACCTGGTATGTATATTGGTACAACTGATGTTAAAGGTCTTCATCATTTAGTTTGGGAAATAGTTGATAACGCTATTGATGAAGCATTAGCTGGATATTGTAAAAATATTGAAGTAGTAATTAATAAAGATAATTCAATTACTGTAAAAGATGATGGTCGTGGTATACCAACAGATGTTCATCCTAAGACAAAAATATCAACCGTTGAAACTGTTTATACAGTACT
>DBYK01000007.1:1962-3734 GCA_002310135.1 Caryophanales bacterium UBA1188
ACTAAACCATTACAAGTAATAGGAGATTGTGAAGAAAATAGAACAGGTACAACAGTAACATTTAAACCAGATCCTGATATTTTTGATACAGATATATATGATTATGAAACATTAAAAACTAGAATTCGAGAATTAGCTTTTTTAAATCGTGGATTATCTATCAATATTAGGGATGATAGAGATATGGAAGATACTACTGGAGAGACTTTCCTTTATGAAGGTGGTATTAGCGAATATGTTAAATTTATTAATAAAAATAAAAATCCAATTCATGAACAAATAATTCATTTTGAAGGTGAAGAAGATGGAGTAATGTTTGAGGTCGCATTACAATATAATGATAGTTATAATAGTAATATCTATTCATTCGTTAACAACATAAATACTCATGATGGTGGTACACATGAAGAAGGTGTAAGAAGAGCTCTTACAAGATTAATAAATAATTACGCCAAAAAAGTTGGATTATTAAAAGAAAAAGATGAAGCTTTAATAGGTGATGATGTTAAAGAAGGCTTAACAATGATTGTTTCTTGTAAACATCCAAATCCACAATTTGAAGGACAGACTAAGGGTAGACTTGGAAATTCAGAGGTTAGAAAATTAGCTGATAGTGTTTTTTCACAAGGATTTGATAGATTTTTAATGGAAAATCCGGAAGAAGCTAAAATTATTGTTAATAAAGCAATACTAGCTTCACGTGCTAGAAATGCAGCAAAAAAAGCAAGAGAAATTACAAGAAAAAGTGATTTATCCACAACCAATTTTTATGGAAAATTATCTGATTGTAAGAGTAAAGATCCAAAAGTATCTGAGATATTTATAGTCGAAGGGGATTCAGCTGGTGGTTCTGCGAAAAAAGGAAGAGATTCAATGACACAAGCTATACTTCCTTTAAGGGGAAAAATCTTGAATGTTGAAAAAGCAAGACTTGATAGAGCTTTGGGAAATGAAGAAATTAGAACCATAATAACAGCTTTTGGTACTGGTATTGGACAAGAGTTTGATTTATCTAAATTAAGATATGATAAAATCATTATAATGACCGATGCCGATGTTGATGGGGCTCATATTAGAGTATTATTGTTAACACTTTTCTATAGATTCTTTAGACCAATAGTTGAAGCAGGGCATGTATATGCTGCTCAACCACCACTTTTTAGAATTACGCATGGTAAGGTTAGAAAGTATGTTTTGGATGAAGAAGAAAAAGAAAAGTATTTAGCAACCCTTCCTGAAAACACTAGAAATCGTGCTGAAATAGCTCGTATGAAAGGGTTAGGAGAGATGGATGCTGAAGAATTAAATGAAACTACTATGGATATTGAAAAGAGAATTTTAAGAAAAATTACATTAGATGATTGTATCGCAGCAGATGAAATATTCGAAAAATTAATGGGTGATGAGGTAGAACCTAGAAGACAATTTATTGAAGAAAATGCTGGATATGTGCAAAACTTGGATATATAGGAGGTGAACTATGGATAATAATGTAAATGAAAATATTAATGAAGAACAAGAAAATATTGTTGAAAATAGTGATTCTTTTCATGAAAGAGATAGTTTAGCTGAAAATAATATTGTAACAGAAGTAAAAGATTCATTTATGGATTATGCGATGAGTGTTATTACATCACGTGCTTTACCTGACCTTAGAGATGGTTTAAAACCTGTTCACAGACGTATTTTATGGTCTATGTATAATTCTGGTTATACACCTGATAAACCACATCGAAAGAGTGCCAAAACAGTCGGAGAAGTTATGGGTAATT
>DBYK01000007.1:3764-3988 GCA_002310135.1 Caryophanales bacterium UBA1188
ATGGTTCGTATGGCACAAGAGTTCAATCAAAGATATTTACTTATTGATGGACATGGTAACTTTGGTAATATTGAAGGTGATGGACCAGCAGCAATGCGTTATACTGAATCAAGATTATCTAAGATATCTTTAGAATTATTAAAAGATATTAATAAAGAAACTGTTCCAATGGGTAAAAACTTTGATGAGTCTTTAGATGAACCTGAAGTTTTACCATCACGTTT
>DBYK01000007.1:4086-5933 GCA_002310135.1 Caryophanales bacterium UBA1188
AATATTGATACGTTAGGTTTAATGGAATATATAAAAGGACCAGATTTTCCTACAGGAGGTATTATATTAGGTAATTCAGGTATAAAAAAAGCCTATGAAACAGGAAAAGGTACAATTACAATACGAAGTAGAGCCGAAATAGAAGAGCATAAAAATCATTCTAGTATTGTAATAACTGAAGTTCCTTATGGTGTTAATACTTTAGATTTAAAAAATAAAGTAGCTGAACTTGTACATAATAAGATAATAGATGGTATTTCAGATTATCATACAGACTTAAAAGATGGTGTTAAGATAACAATTACGTTAAAGAAAGACGCTAATCCCCAAGTTGTATTAAATAATCTTTATAAACATACTAATTTTCAAATATCTTATGGTATAAATCTAATGATGATTGATAATCAAATACCTAGAACATTAGGTTTAAAGGATATTATTTCTAAATATATTGATTTTCAAAAGGAAGTAATTATTCGAAGAACAAGATATGATTTAAGAAAAGCTGAAGAAAGAGTACACATTTTAGAAGGTTTAAAAATTGCCTTAGATAATATAGATGAAGTAGTTCATATAATTAGAAATGCGAATAGTGATGAAGAAGCTAAAGAAAAATTAATGAGTAGATTTGCTTTAGATGATATTCAAGCTAATAGTATTTTAGAGATGAGATTACGTCGTTTAACTGGTTTAGAGCGTGGTAAAATAGAAAGTGAACTTGCTGATTTATTAGTTAAGATTGCTGATTACAAAGATATCTTAGCTTCTGAAGAGAGAATATTAAATATAATCAAAGAAGAAATGTTAGAAATTAAGAAAAAATATAGTGATGAGAGACGTACACATATTGATATGACAGCAATTGATTATATTGAAGATGAATCTTTAATACCAGTTGAAGATATTGTAATTGCTTTAACTAATAAAGGGTATATTAAACGTACTACAAGTGAAACATATAAATCACAAAATCGTGGTGGAGTTGGAGTTAAAGGAATGGCTACCAATGAAGAAGATTTTGTTGAAAATCTTATTTCAATGACAACTCATGATTATTTATTGTTCTTTACTAACAAAGGTAGAGTATATAGAATGAAAGGTTATGAGGTTCCATTATTTAGTCGCCAATCTAAAGGCTTACCTATTATCAATTTGCTTCCACTTGAAAAGGAAGAAACGGTTAAAACAATGCTTAAAATTAATGTACAAGAGTACGCAAAATATATTGTATTTTGTACACAAAATGGTGTTGTTAAGCGTACTAAGATAGAAGAATTCGATAATATACGTACAAATGGTAAGTTAGCAATTACTATGCGTGATGATGATGAACTTTTATCCGTTAAGAAGACTACGGGAAATAATGAAATATTAATCGCAACATCAGATGGTCGTATGATTAGATTTGATGAAAACGAAATTAGAATAATGGGAAGAACTGCTTCAGGTGTTAAAGGTATTGAAGTAGAAGAATCTAAATGTGTTGGTTGTGAAATTGCTGAAGAAGGACAAGAAGTATTAGTTGTAACAGAAAAAGGTTATGGAAAAAGAACAAGTCTTGATGAATACAGAATGACTCATAGAGGTAGTAAAGGAGTAAAAGCTCTTAATATTACTGAAAAGAATGGATCAATTGTTACATTTAAAAATGTTCATGGTAATGAAGATCTTATGATTATTACAGATATTGGTATAATCATTAGAATAGGCGTTGAGCAAATATCAACTACTGGTAGAGTTGCACAAGGTGTTAAATTGATTAATTTAAAAGATGAACAAAAAGTCGCAACAATCGCAATTATTCAAAAAGAAGACGAAGATAATGTTTCACGTGAAACATTAGAAAA